>NZ_JAVRID010000006.1:0-296369 GCF_031846205.1 Alteromonas sp. W364
TGTGCCGTCTCAAGCGGGATGCGTATACTACCTACATCCAATTTATTGTCAAGCTTTTTTACGATTTTATTTCAATTTATTTTTGACCGAAGTCCTTAGTAAATCGAAGCCAAATTGTAATGTTGCTAGCCACTCCAACATTGTCTCTAAACTTTCGTTTGGATGTCTCCGTTGAAGTGAGCGCGCATTTTACAGACTTCTTTCATCGAGTCAAGCCTAAAGACAAAGTTTATTTATCATTTACTCAATGTATAACAACTTTACATTCAAAGGTTAAAAAACACACAAGAATTAATATTAAAGCCATGTTTTTCAGTTAGATACAAAAGAGCCAGGACAACTTAGTAGTTTGTCCTGGCTCTTTTATCGTTTATGTAGCCCCACAAATAGGGGTTACATGATCTAAAAGTTTCTTACACAGATAAGTGATATATTTGTCTTAATTTTTGCTACCCGTTTCTTCTTTATCTACAGGCATTTTTTCTTTGCTGTTATCATCCTTAATATCTGGTTCATCGCTAACCTCTTCTACTGGGTCAAAATCGGCGTCTTCCTCTGCCTCTCCGATCACATCTTCGAGAGTGACTTTATCAACAGTTCTAAATGTATTTACCGGACCAGCAATTGCGTAAAGCATAAAGACAATAAAAAGAACTAATGACGGTGCTGTTGCAACAACAATAAATATCAACATAACCACAAGAAGTGCCACGAAAGGGACTTTTCCATGCCATTCGACTTCTTTAAAACTGTTGTATTTGAAATTACTGACCATTAATAGCCCTGATAGGCCAGTCACAAGTGCAACGATCACACCGTAGTCGTTTCCATCGATATCATAATCAATACCTACCCAAACCATTCCAGCAACTAAGGCAGCAGCTGCCGGACTCGCCAAGCCTTGGAAGAATCGTTTGTCTGCGATGCCGACCTGTGTGTTAAAGCGTGCGAGTCGCAATGCAGCACCTGCAACATAAACAAATGCTGCTAACCAACCAATTTTTCCCAAATCGGCTAAGCCGTAATTATAAGCTACCAACGCTGGTGCCATACCAAAAGAGACCATATCTGCCATAGAATCGTATTCGGCACCAAAGTCACTCTGCGTATTAGTCATTCTGGCGACTCGGCCATCTAACCCGTCAAAGATCATCGCAACAAATATCGCTATTGCTGCTGACTCAAAATGATTATTCATCGACATAACAACCGCATAAAACCCTGAAAACAACCCCGCGGTTGTTAGCAAATTGGGCAGTAGATAAATACCTTTTCTTTTATTCGCGGTCATGTCGTTCAATTATTCCTCTGAGTAAAGTAATACGTAATTGTTAACTGGCTAATATTATCATACATATCAATGCAACGTTAATGAAGCGTAGTTATGCAAATGCGTAGTAATCAAAATCTATGTTAATATTCTACCGTCACTTTCTTACTACAGAGTTGTCAGCTTTTTATACACCACCTGTAGAAGGGAAACAAACATTTCACCTTAACTATTGTTTAGTATAGTAAATTTATCACTGGCTTATATTTTGCATAGGGTTATATTAATAAAATTTGAAAGTAGTAATAGAGAATTGGAATTCAAATGACTTTAAAAAAATTAGGTTTTCTTATCGCACTAACGTCGATATCAGCAACATCGTTTGCGTCTAGCCAATATGCATCTGTAGACCCTGCGTGGGATTTCAGAGCTTCATCTAACGATACGAACAGTCATTTTAGTAGCCCATCGGATTTTGGTAACATCAATCCTTTCGGTACTAACAACCAATTAAACGGTTCCGTTAACGGGATAGACTTGTCAATAACGGCTTGGTCTAGCTCTTTACACAACAACGTTTCTAGCTGTAAAGACAGCCAAGGCCAAGACCTGTGCATACAAAGCGTTGAGTTAACACGCTACAGCACGGGCCTGGGCGTAATTAATGGCGATGAGAGAGATGATACACCTAATCACTCTGTAGATAATAACAACCAAGATTATGACATGGTTCTTTTATCATTCAGTGAAAAAGTGAATATCAGTAATTTGTATACTGGCTGGAACTACGCTTATACAGATGCTGATGGCTCTAATGAGTCGAGAACACAAGGTGGCGCTGGCGCATCGATTATGGCTTATACCGGCGGCAGTATCACAGGTAATTTACCATTTAGCACAACTGACACATGGGAAAGTATTACTCATCAAGGTTGGAACTTACTAGACGCCGATACCACACGAAACGGTCGAGTGCGTAGCAGCGGCCAAAACCTGGATGTCCTACCTGTTACAAGCTCGGGTGTTTATTCAAAATTCTGGCTCGTGGGTGCAGCTCACTCTGTGCTGAGAAACGCGGGTCATATAACTGATCACATCAAAATTGCTGGTGTAGATTTTGTGAAGCAAAATACACCTAACATTCCTGCAAATGCACCAGGCATCTTAGCATTGTTTGGCGCTGGGGTGCTCTTCTTGTTAAAACGTAAGAAGTAACATAATAACTAAATTTAAAAAAGGCGGTCTTTACCGCCTTTTTTTTTGATATTATCTTGCCATTATCTGCCTGTTCCTGAGTAAAGACGTACCTACTATGAAACTTATTCCAATCATTTCCGCTCTGATTTTGTGTTTTCCAGCGCTAGCTCAAGTAAATACTGACTTTGAAAACGCAAAAACTGCATTTGATAATGGCAACCTTGATGCTGCCTATATCCATTTGAAAAACAGCTTAGATAAAGATGCAAGTCACCTTCCTAGTAAAATATTGATGGGGAAAGCCCTAGCTATTTCTTTTTATTACGAAGACGCTATATTGGAATTCGAGGAGTCCTTGGATGCGGGTGCTGATGCTAATCTCATCATCGTAGATTACGCTAACGCCCTTTTGGTCACAAAACAATACGAGACAATACTAGGGCTGTCGGCTAAAGGCTTAACTCAAGAAAACGAATCGATATTGAACACGTTGCAGGCTAAGAGTCATAACGCATTAGGCAACACGCAAAAAGCCGCGCAGTTGTTTGATAAAGTGGTAAGAATCAGCAACAATCCTGACGTACTTGTTTCAGCAGCGCGCTTTAAGATTCAGCAAGAAAATTATGATGAAGCTCAAACGCTATTAGATAACGCGCTCAGCAAAGATGCATTCAATACCGAAACACTGCGTACTCAAGCAACACTTTATAACATACTAGGCGATACCGATCGTTATGTCATTGCCTTAGAGAGTGCTATTGCAGCTGACGAAAACCAACCCTTAGTGTTGAGAGATCTTATTTCTGCTTACCTTTCTTCTGGAAAACTGGAACAAGCAAGTGATTTACTCGATAGAGTTTTAGTCAGTGCGCCAGATGACCCGATGGCTCAGTTTTTAAGTGCCTGGGTACTTACTCAAAAAGGTGATTTTGACAATGCTAACGTTAAACTCGAAGAGCTCGTCAACTACCTATCATTAATTGATGATGAATTAATGCAAGACGCTGATGGTTTGGTCTATATCAGCGGTATGTCTAATTATGCAATCAACAACTTCGAAGCTGCTAGCCAAGATTTAGAAAAGTATCTCGCGAAACGTCCTAATGATTTAAATGCAAGTTTGTTACTTGCTGATATTTATAGCCAAGAAGGAAACTATACGACCGCAGCAAACCTTTTAGAAAAATTTCAAGAAATCGCTTTAGAAGACTTAAATTTTGGCAATAAATTATGCACGATATATTTGCAAGCAGATGCCAATCACAAATGTAACTGGCTTATCCTCCAGATGGAAAAAAGTTTCGCCGGTAATCCTGAATTTATCGCTTTAAAAGCGAAAGCCTTAGCCTCTAGAGGAAAACTAGATGAGGCACTAAAAGAGCTGGACTCTATTGGCGAAGATTCTGAGGGGGCGCTGCTATCCAAGACACTGCTTAGCATTCAGGCAAACCGCTTGGTCGAAGGCAGAAAACTTGTAGAAAAGCTTTTGGCTAAACAACCTGCGAATAACGATTATAAAAACCTTCAAGCTAGCATCGATATAAAAGAGGCAAAGCTCGAAACGGCTGAAAATACGATAAATGAAATACTTGAAAGCAACAATTCACACTACTCTGCTCGTTTTAACTTAGCTTCTATCCGCTTTAGGCAGGCTCAGTATGATGATGCTTTTACTCTTTTATCGAAATTAGTGGCGGAGCGTCCCAATGATATTACTACCCTTCTTCTCAAATCGAGAGTACTTCGTCAACTCGAGCGCTTTGATGAGGCTAAGGACCAGGTATCTAACATACTGTTAATTGATAGTAGTTATATCCCAGCGAAGCTGGAGCTTGCAGAATTGTATGAACTAGAAGGTCAATATGAAGATGCTATTGCTATAGTTACTCAACTTTTAAAGAATAGCTTTTTGAATGCAAGGTACCTAGATAAACGAGCCAATCTTTACCTCGCTCAAGGTAATTTGGCAGCTGCAAGAAAAGACCTTTTAACACTATTCAGCTTATACAAAGACAATTCGTTTCAGTTACTCGATTTGATGTTATTGCAGAAAAGAGCAGATGACTTTGCAAACGCTAGAAAGAGTATCGAACGTGCCATTTCCATCTCTTCTGATGAATATGTCATTCGACGTGAATACACAAAGTTATTAATTCAAACATTCGATATGCAACTGGCAAACAAAGAGCTAGAAAAGCTCTATCAAGATTTCCCTGTTGTCGCAGACACTGATGTGCTCAAGGGTGACTATTTAGTTGGCCAAAAGAAGCTGGAACAAGCTAGTAATTACTATCTGGACGCGGTTGAAAAACAAAATTTGTTCGCCCAAGCCATGGCAAAAAGCTATCAACTCGCGCAATTAGGCTATAACGAAGAACGTTTTGTTAAACTTTTTGAATCTATCATAACAGATGATGAACGTTCTGATTTGGCTAGAAACCTATTGGGCGATTATTACAGCAAGAACGGTATGTTTACTCTAGCCAAACAACATTACTCACAAATAATCAAAAACAACTCCTATACGTTTTTACCTATTGTAATGAACAACTTAGCCAACATTTATTTGCAGGAAGATAAAATAAATACCGCGTACGACTTAGCTAACAAAGCCTATGTACTCAGCCCAAATAACGCAAACATCTTAGATACACTTGGCTGGACCCTGTCATTGCAAGGTAAATATGATGAGGCACTGAGCCTACTTCGTAAGTCTTTTGCAATGAACACAGCGACGCCTGACGTTCGTTATCATATTGCTTATACATTAGCGAAGCTAGGTCGTAAGGCAGATGCCCAAACCGAACTCGAAAACCTACTACAGTTGTTCGAGTCCTTTAGCTACGAAGAGGAAGCAAGCGCATTGTTGAAGCAGTTGAAGAGCTGAATAATTCGCTAAGACCAAGCCTCCAATGACGGTAGTGTTCTGTCAATGGAGGCAAAAGTTAGCAAAAATTACACTATAGACAAGCGTCCATCTAGCACATCAATACGCACCACTTCCTTATCTGCCAGACCATCACTTAAGAGTTTTTCCGCTAAGGGATTCTCTATCTGTGTTTGAATCGCTCGTTTTAATGGCCTTGCTCCAAACACTGGGTCAAAGCCAGCATCAGCAATGAGATCTAATGCGGCGCCAGAAATTTCAAACTTAAGCCCCATCTCTTGCAAACGCTGACGCAAACCTAACAATTGGATTTTGGCAATTGACTTGATTTCGTCTTTTCCAAGTGAGTGGAATACCACAATATCGTCTACACGATTAATAAACTCAGGACGGAAATGGTTATTCACTTCTCCCATCACCTGCTGTTTCATTTGCTCGTAACTACTGTCATCTTTATGGTTTTGAATAATGTCAGAGCCTAAGTTTGAGGTCATTATGATCAAGGTATTCTTAAAATCAACTGTACGGCCCTGACCATCTGTTAACCGTCCATCGTCGAGTACCTGTAACAAAATATTGAATACATCCGGGTGGGCTTTTTCAACTTCATCCAACAAGATGACTGAATATGGTTTGCGGCGAACGGCTTCGGTTAAGTAACCGCCCTCTTCATAACCAACGTAACCTGGAGGTGCACCGACCAAACGAGAAACAGAATGCTTTTCCATGAACTCTGACATATCAATTCGCACCATTGCGTCTTCTGTGTCAAACATGAAATTAGCTAATGATTTACATAACTCTGTCTTGCCCACACCTGTTGGACCTAAGAATAAAAATGAACCCGTTGGTTTATCTGGGTCCGCTAAGCCAGCCCGAGAACGTCTAATTGCATTCGAGACAGCTTTTACTGCTTCTTGTTGTCCAATGACTCTCTTCCCGATACTGCCTTCCATGTTGATCAATTTATCTTTTTCACCCTCAAGCATTTTACTGACTGGGATGCCAGTCCAGCGAGAGAGCACATCGGCAATTTCATTCTCTGTCACTTTATTCTTGAGCAATAGTGTTTCAGTCGTTTCCGCTTCACTGGCTTGTTCAAGCTTTAATTCGAGTTCGGGAATCCTTCCGTATTGTAGCTCGGACATACGAGATAAATCGGATGCTCGTCGAGCTACTTCCAAATCAAGCTTAGCCTGCTCCAACTCAGCCTTTATAAACTGCGTGCCTTGCATTGCTTGTTTTTCTGCACGCCATAATTTTTCTAGTTCGGCAAATTTTAGTTCAAGCTGTTCCCGTTCTAACTCAATCACTTCCAAGCGTTTATGCGATGCAGTATCGGTTTCCTTCGCCAGTGCTTGTTCTTCCAGTTTCAATTGAATAATACGACGCTCGAGCTTATCCATTTCCTCTGGCTTCGAATCAATTTGTAATCGAATGCTCGAGGCCGCCTCATCAATAAGATCTATTGCTTTATCAGGCAATTGTCTGTCGCTAATGTAACGGTTTGACAAGCTCGCTGCTGCAACAATAGCAGGGTCGGTGATATCCACAGAGTGATGTAGTTCATAACGCTCTTTTAAACCTCGCAAAATTGCGATCGTATCTTCAACCGATGGTTGATCTACCTGTACTTTTTGAAAGCGTCGTTCAAGGGCTGCATCTTTTTCAATATATTGACGATATTCGTCAAGAGTCGTTGCACCAACGCAGTGTAACTCGCCTCTTGCCAGCGCAGGTTTCAGCATATTACCAGCATCCATTGCCCCTTCACCTTTGCCAGCGCCGACCATGGTGTGCAATTCATCAATGAAAAGAATCACCTTCCCTTCTTCTTTGGCTAGTTCGTTTAGTACTGCTTTGAGCCTTTCTTCAAACTCACCGCGGTATTTAGCGCCAGCCAGCAGTGACCCCATGTCTAAGGACAATACACGTTTATTTTTTAGGCCTTCCGGCACTTCACCATTAATGATACGTTGCGCTAAACCTTCAACAATCGCTGTTTTACCTACACCTGGCTCACCAATAAGAACGGGGTTGTTTTTAGTTCTTCTTTGCAGCACCTGAACTGTTCGACGAATTTCATCGTCTCGGCCAATGACAGGATCTAATCGACCCTGTTCAGCGCGCTCAGTTAGGTCGCTAGTGTATTTTTCAAGTGCTTGACGAACATCTTCCGCGTTAGGATCCGTGACCTTTTGGCCATTTCGCATTGAATTTATCGCTTCTTCGATTTTTTCTTTTTTTACCTTCAAGCTTTTGAAGATTGTTCCCAAGTAGCCTTTATCTTCAAGTGAGGCCAACACAAATATTTCAGAAGTGATGTAATCATCTTTGCGCTGTTGCGCGATTTTATCGCTCAAGTTCAGCAGCTTAATTGAATCATTCGACAGCTGAACATCACCGCCGATCCCCTGAAGTTGCGGCAACCTCTCAATGGCTTCAGACAGAGAAGAACGCAAGCTATTAACGTTAACGTCAGCTTGGTCAAATAACGAGCGCACCGAACCGCCTTGCTGGTTCAGCAAAGCCATCATCAAATGTACCGGTTCTATATATTGTTGGTCACGACCAAGCGCTAAACTTTGCGCATCAGAAATGGCTATTTGAAACTTACTAGTGAATCTATCTAATCGCATAAATAATATGACTCCATTACTTGTATGATTAGTATTTGGTGGCGAATAAGACAACTTTCAAGTTTATTTCTTATTCAATTGTCAATCATTTGATTACGATCAAGTTTGCCATTCGCCCGCAGGCTTTGAAGTTTTGGTGCGTCGTTCTGCGATGAGAGAATAGATTGCCGCTTAAATAAGTGCACATATTTGCAAAATACTGATGCTTGACACCAACGGCTGTGAGTTTTTGACTGGCAACTAGCTGCAAATCTAATAGATACTTGTTTTCTTGGTCGCAACTTGAGAGCGATTCTGGATATGCACCAAATAAATCCGCAACATCATGCCCGACTTCAAAGTTCGAAGCGGAAATAGCAGGTGCAAACCAAGCATAAATATCAGCTTTCTGACATATAAATTGACCCAAGGTGTTTTCAATCACACCATCAATCAACCCTCTCCAGCCGGCATGCACAGCAGCAATTTGTGTTCCCGCTGCATCTACTAGCATTATCGCCATGCAGTCAGCTGTCATTACGACACAAGGCTGCGCTTTACTCTGTGAATATGCTGCATCTGCAGATATCGGTATATTAAGCTTGTCATTTGACGAAGCTTCTAAGGAAACACACTTCGTACTGTGAGTTTGATTCAGCCAATGAACTGGCTTGATGTATGGAAGTTGTTTTGAAAGGTAACTATTTAGGCGTTGACGATTTTCAGTAACATTGGCTGCATCGTCACCAACATGGGCCCCAAGGTTCAAGCTAGCATAAGGGCCCTTGCTGACGCCGCCATTTACTGTCGTACTACAGCAAATGACTTTGTCACGTAAAGGCCACTCTGCGTGAATAAGCTCCACTATATATCGATACCATTAATCTTGGTGTCTTCACGTACTTCTGCAAGCAAGTTGACAAAATCTTCAGGTAGTGGCGCTTGAAATGTCATTTCTTCCTGGCTGATTGGATGAGTGAGTGACAATTGCGCAGCATGTAAAGCTTGACGTTTAAATCCACGAAGCGTATTCACAAAGGATTCACTGGCATGTTTCGGTAAACGTGGGCGCCCACCATATAAAGTATCACCGACCAAAGGATGCTTAATATGTGACATGTGAACACGGATTTGGTGAGTTCTGCCACTTTCTAGCTTTAAGCGTAAATAGGTATAGGCACGAAACTTTTCTTTAACACGGTAGTGAGTAACTGCTTCTTTCCCCGCTTCAGACACAGCCATGGAAGTACGCTTATTCGGGTGCCGACCAATGGGCTCATCTACCACGCCACCTGCGACCATTGTGCCCATGACGAGAGCTTCATATTCTCGCCCCATGCTTCGTGACTGAAGTTGTTCAACTAAGCTAGTTTGGGCAGGCAAGGTTTTAGCAACAACCATTAAACCAGTCGTATCTTTGTCGAGACGATGCACTATCCCAGCCCGAGGTACTTGATCGATATTTGGTACTTTAGCCAATAAAGCATTCAGTAATGTACCATCTTGATTACCAGCACCTGGGTGAACGACTAAACCAGCATGTTTGTTAATAATTATGATGTGCTCATCTTCGAACACAATATCTAAATCGATATCTTGTGGAGTGTTCGTTACCTGAACTTCTTGGGTCGCTTTTATTTCGATCAGCTCCCCACTCTTTAGCTTGAGACGAGGCGTGTTGACTACTTCGCCATCAACAAGGACGTAATCAGCTAAAATCCACTCTTTTAGCTTTGAACGTGAATATTCAGGGAACAAAAGCGCTAAACATTGGTCTAGTCTTTTATCGAACATCGTTTCTGGTACTTCTGCAGAAAGATCAATTTGTATATTATTGGCTGGCATAGGTTTCGCTTAATTAAGAATAGCGGTCATTATACCAATACAAGCGCAAGAGTATAACCAGAGAATGTCATGAATCGCGAAAAGAACAAATTATTCACTCTGCCTGAGTTTAAATAAGACAGTAAATAAAGCTTAGTGTAGAATATGACGCAAGAGAATATGCGACCATAGCGAGTTACTTGAAACTAGCCATGATAGAGCAAGAATTATAAACTCAGTTATAAATAGAAAGGTAAATCGAATTCAATGAAATTCACGAAAAAAACAGGCGTAGCAATATTAGCCGCATCAATTTTTACTTTAGGTGGTTGCGCATCATCTGAAGAAGAGCAAATCCAAGCGGTTGCTAATCAGGGCGTACAAGCCTTATATACCGATGCAAGAGACAGTATGTCGGTAGGCAACTTTGCCCAAGCTTCTCAAATTCTCGGCCTAATCGATTCGACGTATCCCTTTGGTGCACACTCACACCAAGTACAACTTGATCTGATCTATTCATACTACAAAGGTGGAAAGCCTGACCAAGCCTTAGCAACGATCGATCGCTTTGTACGCTTGAATCCTAACCACGCCGATGTTGACTATGCGTACTTTATGCGTGGTGTCACAAACATGGAATTGGATAACAATTTGTTTCAAGAGTTACTTGGCGTCGACCGTGATGACCGTGATCCTTCGAAATCAAAAGAAGCGTTCGAGGATTTCCGTCGATTAATTCAGAAGTACCCAAATAGTAAATATGCTGCCGACGCAAGAGAGCGTATGTTACATATCAAAAACCGTTTGGCGAAGTATGAGATTGCGGTTGCTCGTTTCTATATGCGTCGCCAAGCCTATGTTGCCGCGGCAAACCGGGGTCGATATGTGATCGAGAACTTCCCTGATACAAGTCAAGTGCAACCTGCACTTGAGGTAATGGTGTCAAGTTATGATCAGTTAAACCTTACCGAACTTAAAGAAAACACGATGCGTACGCTGCGTTTAAATTATCCGGATAGTGAATTCTTAGATTAAGCAAAAGCCGTCACCAACATGATGGCTCTCAAACAAAAAAACACGTCAAATGACGTGTTTTTTTTTGATCAACATTCTTCAGATATTATTTGAAGAACAAATGGCTAAATGGATTTATCAATCTAGCCCAACCCGAAGTAAAGTGAAGAGGTTTATCAACGATACTAAATACCAAACAGCCTTCATCTGCTTGCGTACTTGGGCTGTGCTTGTGCTCGCCATTCATGACCATGAAGTCACCAGTGTCGTATTCTGATATACCGTCACTGAACTCACCATTTATGACTAGGGTCATTTCGCTACCACGGTGAGTATGTTCAGGTACGCTCCCGCCCTTCTCCATGTAAATGAAGTTGGCAACGGTGTCACCACCGATATCAACAGGCGCTTGCCATAGTTTACCTACAAGATGGGACCAGTTCCCGATTGAATCAGCAAAACGCGTTAAGGTACGAGGTAACTCAAACGTCTTTCCATCCAAATCGATGATATGGTTCTTAGGAGTGACTTGAATACCCGCATCAACTTCCTGAGAAGTGATCATCTCTAGCATGCCAGAAAATTCACTTTCAGTGCTGTCAATTGTTTCGGGAAACGCCACTTCTGCATTCGCTTCTATGTATAACTCAAGCTTGTTTCGACATTGAGAACACATATCGCAGTGTGCTGAAACAATAAGTGCTTCAGTAGACGATAGTGTCCCATCTGCGAACTGGCTGAGTTGCTGGATGCTGGGATGAAACTTAATCATGTGTTGCTAACATGTCCTTCAATCTTTGAAGCGCAAGTCTTGTTCGAGACTTTACTGTGCCCAAAGGAATTTCTAATTCGTCAGCAACTTCTTGTTGTGACTTTCCATCGATATAAATTGCCTCAATGACTGCTTTCTGCTTCGCTGGCAACTCATCAAACAATTCACCGACTTGCTCTAAGGTTATCTTTTCTTCGAGCGACGTCTCTTTTGGATCTGCTGTTTGCTCGCACAATATTGGCCACAGATCATCGGAACATACATCTTCTTTTCGGTTCTGCAATTTACGCAACATGTCAAAGCGGATGTTTCTTGCGATAGTAAAAATCCAAGTAGATGGAGAACCTTTCTCTGCGTTAAACAGGTGTGCCTTTTGCCAAACGTTAGACATTGTATCTTGCACAAGCTCCATTGCGATTGCCTCGTTCCCCATTTGTTTGAGGGCATACGAACGCAAGCGAGGGGCAAAGTAGCCGAACACTTTGGCAAACGAAGCTTTGCATCGTTTTTTTGCTACTGTATCTAGGTGAGCAGACATCTCAGCCGCACAATCTTTAGGCTTTCGAACGTCTGGCTTGTTATTTTCCAATGGAATTCCGATTAGCATTCAATTCAGTCCTGTCGTATTGATTACTGTAGTATACGAATCGTGATTAAGAAAGATCACTTATTAAATTCTTTCTGTTGGCTGTAATTACGATTACTCAATTAGCTGTGAAAGATACGCAACAATCTTTTTGCAGTCTTTTTGCGCGAGAAAATGCTGCTTTTGTTCTGCATCAACCGGCAGCAATTCTAACCACCGATTAATCACCCACAATGGGTCGTCTAGCTTGACCTGGTCGTATAAACCGCTAACTTCCTGATAAGTTTCAAATATCTCACCAAGTCGCTCATTCATTGGGCTCAGTTCATTAATGTCAAAGTTACACTGCCATACATCCACCGGCTCGCAACTCGCCACTCGGAGTTCATCTTTTTCGGTTTCAATGTCGTTTATGCTGACGCAGTACTGGCCTTCTACCGTAATCCCTAAAAGACCATCCTCAAGGACATCAAAATCAATCACTTTGCAATACGTTCCCGTAGGAAAGATATGAGTGTTGAGCGTTTTATCTCCCTTTGCATTCAACATACATATCACGAATCCACCGTTGCTTTCGCAGGCTTCTTTTACCATGCGAGTATACCTGGGCTCGAAGATGCGTAAGGCCATTCTCCCCTCGGGAAGAATATGTGATGACAGTGGAAATAATGGAACTTTCATAAATGTTTTCTTAACTCAATAAATTTGAACTACACTTTCATTACGGGATGAAGGATAAATAGATCGAATTGTTTAAAATTAAAAATAATTAATATCCTGATCTCAACTGTAAACAGAAGGGTACAATCACTATCATTTCGAAATTTAGAACAACATGACCGCAATACAAAAATTTGAATCGTTCTACACAGATTTAGCGTCGATGAAAATAGAACAGCTTGCCAGCGTTTACAGCAACGATGTTGTATTTATCGACCCAATAGCTGCTCATGAAGGCATCAACGCGGTTGAGGATTACTTTTCAAAACTGCTGCACAACGCGAAGTACTGCACATTCAACATACATGAAATCCAAGAAACAAAGACAAACAATCATGTAGTCACGTGGCAAATGGTATTCACATCGTCGCGCATGAACAAGGGAAAGCCAATCGCCGTTGACGGTATTACGATGTTAAAAATAGCTGACGACCGTGTCGTTTACCACCGAGATTATTACGACTTGGGTCAGATGGTGTATGAGAATATCCCACTCATCGGTCGACTAATAAAGAAAATAAAAAGGGCTTTGAGCTAATGACGACAATATTAATAACAGGTGCAACCTCGGGTATAGGAGAGGCGCTCGCAAAACTAGCCGCACAATCCGGCCACCAAGTCATCGCATGTGGAAGAAACGAAGACAAGCTTGCTGAGCTTGAGAAATTACCTTGCATCCAAACCTGCAAGTTCGACGTTACTAATGAAGAAGAGACAAAAAAGGCACTGGCTGATGTTAAATGCGACATTGCTGTGCTTAACGCTGGTACTTGCGAATACGTAGACTTACCTGAACTCGAACCAGACATGTTCAAACGCGTGTTCGATGCAAACGTATTTGGGGTTGTAAATATGATTGCGGGCCTACTGCCTAAATTGGAAAAAGGAAATAAAATCGTTTTCGTTGATAGCTTAGCTAGGCTATTGCCATTTCCACGCAGCCAAGCATACGGTGCTAGTAAAGCAGCGCTGAACTACATGGCGAAAAGCTTTGAAGTGGATTTAGCAAATAAAGGAATTAAAGTACAAACTTTATCTCCGGGCTTCGTAAAGACGCCTCTTACTGACAAAAACGACTTTCCAATGCCAATGGTGATAACTGCTGATGATGCAGCAAAATATATGCTAGATGGGATATTTAAGTCTCGGTCGAGCGTTTATTTCCCGCGTCGGTTTAGTTTTATCGTTCGCCTATTAAACCTTTTACCTGAATCCGTTCAGCGTAAACTCTGCATTGGTATGAGACAGAAACCACGGAAAGCTAGGAACAAAAAATAATGACAAAGCGCGTTGCCATCGTTGGCACTGGGATATCAGGCTTAACAACAGCCTATTTATTGAATAAAGAACATAATATTACTGTATACGAAGCCAACGATTATATCGGCGGCCATACAGCAACTAAGAAAGTCGAAGTAGACGGTAAGGAATATGCAATTGATACAGGGTTTATTGTCTACAACGATTGGACTTATCCCAACTTCATAAAGCTACTCAGTACACTAGGTGTTCCAACTCAAGCGACCGAAATGAGTTTCAGTGTTAAGAACCTGAAAACCAAAATGGAGTACAATGGGAACACCATCAACAGTTTGTTTGCTCAGCGACGCAATATATTTAGGCCAGCATTTTGGCGTCTAGTGCTTGATATTGTAAAATTTAATAAACTTTGCAAAGCTCATATTGAAAATCAAAGGTCGACTGACAATATAACGCTTGCTGATTTTATAAAACAGCACAAACTCAGTGATGTTTTTACGCAAAATTACATCCTCCCGATGTGCGCTGCAATTTGGTCCACTAGCTTAGAAGCTTCAGCGAATTTTCCATTAGCCTTTTTCCTTAAGTTTTTTAATAACCATGGACTGCTCAATATTACTAATCGCCCTCAATGGTACACGCTCATCGGCGGCTCCAGCGAATATATTGGTCCGTTGACAGCATCATTCAAAGATAAAATCTTACTCAACTCACCCGTTCAAAGCGTATCGCAAAAAGATGGAAAGTTTATAGTCACTAGCGGTGAAAATGCACAGACATTTGATGAAGTCGTTTTCGCTTGTCACAGTGATCAGGCCTTAGAAATTCTAAGTTCCGATGCATCCAGTGAACTTGACCTCGATAGCTACTCGGCAGTGTTGAGTGAAATCCCCTACTCTATGAATGAAGTCGTTATGCACACTGACACAAGTATATTGCCAGAGCGGCCGCTTGCATGGGCTAGTTGGAACTATGAGATAGAGGGGGCTGCTTCTGAATCCACCAGACCAGCGGCGATCACATACAATATGAATATCTTACAAAGACTGAATAGCGATACCACGTTCTGTGTCAGTCTGAATAACACTGCGGCAATTGATCCAGCGAAGATTCTCGGTACGTACCATTACGCTCACCCTCAGTTTAGCCCTGCTATGGTCTCTGCTCAGGAGCAACGCGAATTAATTTGCGGCAAAGAAGGCATCCATTTTTGCGGCGCTTATTGGTATAACGGCTTTCATGAAGACGGTGTACGCAGTGCGCTTGATGTTTGCGAAAGGTTTGGAGCAAGCCTGTGAGCGAAACGCTAGAGTCTGGTATTTATCACGGCATAGTGCATCATCAGCGCTTTGTGCCAAAAATACACCGCTTTAACTATCGTATTTATCTGTATTGGCTCAAGCTAAGCGAACTCCCGACATTGAATGAGCGAGTTCGTGGATTTTCAACCGAGCAAAAAGGGTTCAGTCCTGTTAAGTTTTTACGACCAGACTTTTTAGGTGAGCCCACTTTACCGATTGAAGAAGCCGTATTGCAGCGAATGAATGAGCTTCATGGCAGCCACCTTGAAGGTGAGGTGTTTTTTCTTGGCCAAATAAGAACATTTGGGTGGTATTTTAGCCCAGTGAACTTCTACTATCTACGTAATAAACAAGGATATTTCACACACATGCTAGCTGAAGTGAGCAATACTCCTTGGAATAAACGTCACCATTATTTAGTAGACCTCGATAAACAAGAAAACAATGACAAAGCGTTTCACGTTTCGCCATTCAACCCGATGGATATGCAGTATCAGTGGCGAATCAAACAGCCCGCAAGTAAGCTAAATCTGCACTTAGCCTGTATAAAGGACACAAAGCATTTTGAAGCAGCATTAGATATGGAATTGCAACCACTAAACAGTCAAACATTACGTAGCGCCTTGTTATCCATTCCCAGCATGACTATCAAAACTGTCGCTGGCATTTACTGGCAAGCTCTTAAGCTATTCTTTAAACGCGTACCAATTTATATGCACCCATGAGGTAAGGATTAAATATGTCACATGGTGAACAAACACTTCCCAATTCAGATTCAATGTCATTTATGGACAAGACCTACCGTAGTCTATTTGTAAAAGCGTTACAGAATATGCCTGAGGGTCACTTAACACTAACCGAAAATGGACACTTGGTCGCCCAGTGTGGCGATCCAGACCAAGACTTACACGCTGAAGTTAATATTATTGACACCCGTGCCTACAAAAAATTATTGCTCGGTGGTAGCGTTGCATCTGGTGAAACTTTTACAGAAGGTTGGTGGACAACGCCAAACCTGACCAATGTAATCAGAATTTTTGCTCGTAATTTAAGTACGCTCGACGAATGGGAAAATAAGTTTAAATGGGTAACGATGCCTGTCATGAAAGTACAACACTTCATGCGCAGAAATAGCCGAGACCAAGCGAAGAAAAACATCTCAGCTCACTACGATCTTGGAAATAAGCTTTACACTAAGTTTT
The DNA here is from genome assembly GCF_031846205.1 of Alteromonas sp. W364. NCBI lineage: Bacteria > Pseudomonadati > Pseudomonadota > Gammaproteobacteria > Alteromonadales > Alteromonadaceae > Alteromonas > Alteromonas sp. W364. The sequence goes on from NZ_JAVRID010000006.1 coordinate 16,652, forward strand.
TAGACGATTCCATGATGTATTCTGCAGCTATTTATCCAGACGCAAACGCCACTCTGGCCGAGGCGCAGGAAAATAAACTGAGATCAATCTGTGATAAGTTGCAGTTAACACCCAGCGACCACCTTATTGAAATAGGCACTGGTTGGGGCGGTTTAGCAATATTCGCGGCAAAACACTATGGCTGTAGAGTCACAACCACCACTATCTCAGATGAACAGTATGCCTATGCTCAGGACTGGGTAGCGAAAGAACAACTAGAAGACAAAATTACACTACTAAAGAAAGACTATCGCCTGCTTGAAGGCAAGTTCGACAAATTAGTGTCGATCGAGATGATTGAAGCGGTTGGCAAAGCCTACCTGCCAAACTTCTTTGAAAAATGTTCTAGCCTTCTTAAACCGCAAGGTTTAATGGTGTTACAGGCGATTACTATCGATGATCGTCGTTATGACAGTTACTCAAATAGCGTCGACTTTATTCAAAAGCATATCTTCCCAGGTGGCTTTTTACCTTCTCAATTAGCAATCAATCAGTTTTTGAAAAAGAAAACCGATATGAATATTCGAGACCTACACGACATTGGTTTGGATTACGCTAAGACCTTGAGAGATTGGCACACCGCATTTAATGAGAACAAGCAAGCACTGGAAGCAGATGGTTATGATGAACGTTTTGCTAGAATGTGGCAGTACTATTTGAACTATTGTGAAGGTGGTTTTTTAGAGCGTGCTATCAGTACAGTACAGTTGGTGCTGAGTAAACCTCACTATCGAGCTGAACTGGATCGCGCATAGGTGAATAGATAGCCCTGGAGTCAGGGCTTTTTTAACATTTACTGTTCTGGTTCGGTGCCAGGTAATACCGAAATAGGCTCAGCATATTTCGGTTTGCCTTGCATGACTGAAATCTCGACTCGACGATTTTTGCTTCTGGCCTCAGGAGTGTCTTCTTCTTCCATTGGTTGCGTAGCTGCTTTACCAACTATTTTCATACGCGCTTCATCAAACCCTGGCGCTCTTCTTAACTCTTCTGCCACTGCAACGGCTCGCTGTGCAGATAAGTCCCAGTTAGAACGGTATAACTCGTTAGAAATGTTGATGCTGTCGCTGTGCCCGGTAACTTCTATTTCACCAGGCATTTCAGCCAGTAATTCACCAATGCTGCGTATGACCGGCTTAAATTGCGGTTGCAAGAATGCAGAGCCAGCTGAAAATGAACCGTTTTCACGAATACGAATAACGATCTGCTGTCCAAGATTTTCAACATCCACAGCACCATCTTTGATTTCCTTTTGAAGGAGATCTTCCACTTTCTTTGTGTTTTGTTCGGTTTGTTCTTTGGTGGAAGCTGACGCTGCAGCTGCCGCAACCTGATTCGCCGTTTGTGACGATTGACCGCCGCGGAAAGTACCTCTTTGTTTCTGTCTACCACCCGCATTATCTTCCTCGCCATCTTGGAAGTTCAGCATTGGCTTTGTAATTTCTTGGGTAATTTGCTGCACGGTTTCAATTGGTGTTGGGTCGGGCTTGCCTGGTCTGAACTCCATAGCAATCACACTGGTACCTTTGGGAATATCTTTTAGTTCGATTTTGTTTTGCACACCAAAAGCAAACTTCATTGAGCCCGCTATTTGTTTAAACTTCTTCACGTCCATTTCAGAGAATGAAAGTAACAGTACAAAGAAGCACATCAATAAAGACATTAAGTCAGCAAACGTCCCCATCCAAGCGGGTAGCCCTTCGGGGGGACATTTTGGGCATTCGTCATCCACTACTCTGTCTCTCCAGAAGCACGCTTACCTTCGGCGATGTAACCTTTTAGTACACCTTCAATGACACGCGGGTTTTGGCCATCAGCAATACCTAGAATACCATCCAATATAAGACTCTGGTTCAACTTTTCTTCAGCCGCTCTGACACTTAATTTAAAGGCAATTGGCAAACATACGATGTTTGCTAAGAAAGCGCCATAAAGGGTAGTTAACAATGCAACAGCCATTGCGGGACCGATTGCTTTTGGATCATCCATATTTGATAGCATGGCTACCAGACCAATCAATGTACCAATCATTCCCATTGCAGGCGCAACATCGCCCAATGATTTAAAAATAACAGAGCCAGCATCATGGCGCTCAGAAGTGTTGATAATATCTTTACCCATGGTCGTTCGGACAACGTCAACATCGTGACCATCAACTAACATGTCAACTCCCTTTTGCATAAAGGAGTTATCTATTTGCGCCTCTTCCAATGCTAAAAAGCCGCCTTTTCTAGCAGCATCTGCCATCTCAACGATCTTTTCGATCAGTTCCTCTGGGCTCTGAATTTTGAACATGAAAGCCTTTCCGGCCACCTTTCCAGCGCCAAGAAACTGAGCGAGTGGATATTGTGATAAAACAACGAAAATTGAACCACCAAAAACGATCAAGACTGAAGGTACATTGAAGAACATACCTAAATCACCGCCAAGGATCATTGCCATTAAGACAAAGCCAATTGCGCCAATCATGCCTATAAGGGTAGCTAAATCCACCTGTCGCTCCTAAAATGCCTGCTGTTTATCTGAAGAAATTCACTCGGATGTGAAGTCTACCGCCTACTTAAAAAATCGCGGTATCAAGTTTAATACCTTTGTATTTTGAACAGTTTTAAGCTGTCTATAGCGTTAACGGCAATTCCCATTAAAGCTTTATGTGTGAAGCTACATTTTATATGGAATTATCGTCAAATAGGTGGAAACTCGTTGACCTTATAAACCGCCTCAGTTATGGTTCTGCCAATGCTTTTAGAGGAAAATAATAAGTCCAATGACTGAACAAAAAACAACGTTTGAAGCGGCAATGCTAGAACTAGAACAAATTGTGACCGAGATGGAAAAAGGTGACATTCCACTGGAAGAGTCATTGAAGAAATTTGAACGCGGTATTCAACTTGCCAGGCAAAGCCAGCAGCAATTGAAAGCTGCCGAGCAAAAAGTGCAAATATTGATGCAATCGAATGGTGGCGAAAGCTTAGAAGAATTTGAAGCTGAAGAGCCATAGAACCAGATGCAAGTTCATGATATTCAAGCAGCATTGCAGCAAAGAATTGACGATAAACTGACCCAGTTCATATCTCAGCAGTGCTTAATTGCGGAAGAATTATCTGCGGCAATGCAATATAGCTTATTTGCAGGCGGGAAAAGAATGCGTCCGCTTCTACTTACTTTAGTAGGCGATATGCTAGGTGCACAAAAAGATGATTTAGATGTTGCGAGCATGGCAATTGAGTGCGTGCATGCTTATTCACTTATTCATGACGACTTGCCAGCGATGGATGATGATGCTTTACGAAGAGGCAAGCCAACAAACCATATTAAATTTGGTGAGGCAACCGCAATACTCGCAGGTGATGCCTTACAAACCTTGGCTTTTGAAATTGTGTTGAACCACCCTCTTTCAGAAAAAGCGGAGAATAAACGTTTGGAAGTAAGTCGAATTCTCGCTCATGCTTCAGGTCTTAACGGCATGTGCGCTGGCCAAAGTATCGACTTAATGGCGACTGGTAACACTATCTCACTAGATGCACTGACAGAATTACACCGTTTGAAAACAGGGGCTCTACTAGAAGCATGTGTTTCTATTGGTGCGGCTTTAGCGCCCGATGTCGATGTTCAGCACATCAGCACATTACAGAGTTATGCACGCACCATCGGTTTAGCATTTCAAGTACAAGATGATATTCTGGATGTTGTATCAGATAGCGAAACCTTAGGTAAACCGCAAGGTTCGGATTCTGAACTTGATAAAAACACCTTTGTGTCACACTTGGGCTTAGAGGGCTCTCAAAGCTTTCTGCAGAAATTACATCATGAAGCGCTACAAGCCTTACATTCGTTGCCATATGACACCGAGAACTTAGTCGCTTTTACCGATTATCTGGTGACTCGAAACAATTAGTTTCATAATTAGCGCAACAAGCACCTTTTTAGGTAAAATAATCATTAAAGCCGCAACATAATATTCGCAGAATACTGTTATAATTAGCGAAGTTGATGCAGTAACGACAGAAGACAAAACATACATGACACTAGATTTAGCTAACTACCCTAATTTGGCAAAAGCGAACATACCTGAAGAGCTAAGAAAACAGCCAAAGGAATCGCTGACCAAAATAGCCAATGAATTACGCCGCTATTTGCTTGATAGCGTCAGTCAAAGTAGTGGCCATTTCGCGTCTGGATTAGGCACAGTCGAATTAACCGTCGCTTTGCATTATGTTTACAACACCCCCTTCGATCGTCTTATTTGGGATGTGGGCCACCAAGCATATCCCCATAAAATTCTGACTGGTCGCCGTGATCGCATGACAAGCATTCGTCAAAAAGGCGGATTACACCCCTTTCCTTGGCCGCCTGAGAGTGAATACGATACTTTTGCTGTTGGACACTCATCTACTTCTATTAGTGCTGCTTTGGGCATGGCAATAGCCGCAGAAAAAGAGGACAAAGGACGTAAGGTGGTCGCAGTAATCGGCGATGGCGCTTTAACCGCAGGGATGGCATTTGAAGCTTTAAATCATGCAGGTGACATCGCTAAAGATATGGTTGTCATATTGAACGACAATGAAATGTCTATCTCGGAGAATGTCGGTGCACTGAATAGCCATTTGGCTCGTTTACTGACAGGTAACTTTTTCAATTCCATCAGAGATGGTGGCAAGAAGCTGCTAAGTACTGTCCCTCCGATCAAAGAGTTTGCGAGTCGCGCAGAAGAGCATATCAAAGGTATGGTCGTGCCTGGTACGATCTTCGAGGAACTTGGCTTTAATTACTTCGGCCCTATTGACGGACATGATGTTGCGGGCATGGTAGATACACTTTCAAACATGCGTAAAATGTCAGGCCCTAAAATTTTGCATGTCGTGACCAAGAAAGGGAAAGGCTATGAGTTAGCCGAACAAGACCCAATTAAGTGGCACGCCGTGCCTAAGTTCAATCATCTAGAGCAGAAGTTACCCAAATCAGCACCTAGCTCACCTAACTTCTCAGCCATTTTTGGTAAGTGGTTATGTGAGATGGCTGAGAAAGATGCAGACTTAATGGCAATTACCCCTGCTATGAGGGAAGGCTCTGGTATGGTTGAGTTTTCTCAGCGCTTCCCTGAACAGTATTTTGATGTAGCGATTGCAGAGCAGCACTCTGTGACTCTAGCTGCCGGTATGGCGAGAGAAGGTAAGAACGCTATTGTGGCAATTTACTCTACTTTCCTTCAACGAGCATATGACCAACTCATTCATGATGTGGCTTTGCAAAATCTACCTGTGCTCTTTGCAATTGATAGAGCCGGTCTAGTAGGTGCCGATGGACCAACACATCAGGGAGCCTTTGATATCAGCTTCTTGCGCTGTATTCCAAATATGCTCATCATGACTCCTTCCGACGAGCTTGAATGCAGAAATATGTTGTATACGGGGCATATCGCTCAACAACCAGCTGCAGTAAGGTATCCACGAGGTTCTGGCTCTGGTATCGATGCCACTGGTGAAATGGAGGCCATCGAAATTGGAAAAGCCAAGAAACTCAGCGACGGTGAGAAAGTTGCAATCCTGAATTTCGGAACGCTAATGCCATATGCGAAGGAGGCCGCAAAGGCACTTGGAGCAACCTTGGTAGATATGCGCTTTGCTAAGCCTTTAGACGAAAGCATGCTCGTAGAACTGGCTGAGCAACATACATTGTTAGTGAGCTTAGAAGACGGTGCTATTGCTGGAGGCGCTGGCAGTGCAGTAGCGGAGGCCTTATTTAAACACAAGCTCACACCAAACTTACTACAATTAGGTTTACCCGATGAGTTTGTTATGCAAGGCACTCAGCAAGAGATGTACAAAGAACTGAAAATTGATTCCGATGGTATCGTTGCGCAGGTAAAAGACTTTCTAGCCTAGACTTTAGGTACTAAAAGGAAGCTAAACTAATGGGACTGGTGTGAAATAAACAATGGCATGCAAGCATAAACATGCCATAGCCCCTGCGACGATATCATCAATCATAATACCAAACCCACCATGTACTTTTTTATCAAACACACGAATGGGCCACGGCTTTAAGATATCAAAAAAGCGAAATAGTACGAAACCCAAGACTAGAGTAATCGGTGAGATTGGCACCGCAATAAAACACACCATCATTCCGGCGATCTCATCCCAAACAATAGAGCCATGATCATGCATACGCATATCTCTCGCCGTTTTACCGCATAGGTAAATACCGACTAAAAAGCTAACTATCGTGATGCCAATAAAGGCATACAAATTAACGTAAGCCATAGCGATAAGAAGAGGAATGGCTGCCAATGACCCGAAAGTACCAGGCATTAAAGGAATTAAACCTGTACCGAAGCCTAGGGCCAAAAAGTGCACTGGATTTTTCATACTCACTCTTGCGCGAAGTACTTTATCCATTAGGAGAAGTGCTCAAAACCTTTTGCCGAGGCAGAAAACTTAAAAGGCTTTTCATCAATTCTAAGATCAACTTTACCTACTGCTCCGGTCACTTGACCTATGCAGGTCACGGGTATGTCATAGCTTGATAGGGCTGTTTCTATATTCACTCTTTGTTCTTCCGGTACAGTGAATAAGAGTTCGTAATCATCACCAGCGGTGGCTGCGTAAGTGATTGCGTCAAGCAGATTATCAACATTTTCACCCAAGGCTTCTGAAATAGGTAGTTTATCAAGATGAATAAGAACACCTACTTGAGAGGCCGCTGTAATATGTTGTATGTCTTGTACAAGCCCATCTGACAAATCTATGCATGAGCTTGCAATACGACGCATCGTAGTGCCAGCTAGGACTCTTGGTGTAGGATACCAATGACGGTTCTTTAGGTAAGACGCTTGTTCAAGGTTTTCCACTTGGCGCAAACCTTTCAATATATCAAGACCGACGCCTGCATCACCTAAGCATCCCGTAACCATTATCCAATCACCCGCCTGCGCGCCAGCACGAGTGATTTGATTGTCCTCTGGTATAAAACCTTGGGCTGTTAGGGTAATACTCAAAGGGCCTTGGACAGTATCACCACCAATTAGTTGAAAAGAAAAATATTCACTCAAACTGTGCAGCTTCTCTGAGAAAGCCTTTATCCATGCTGGATCAATTTGTGGTAGTGATAAAGACAAACTCACCCATGCAGGCTCTGCGCCCATCGCTGATAAATCGCTTAAATTTACCGCGACGAGTTTATGAGCAATGGCTTCTGGTTGAGTACCAGCAAGAAAATGTACACCTTCAACCATGGTATCCGTTGTGGTCACTAAACACTGTCCACTTGGTACTCTGGTGACAGCAGCATCATCGCCGATACCGATCAAGACATCTTTACGCTGAAAACCACCTTTCGAAAAGTGATTTGATATTAAGTCAAATTCTTTCAAAATTTAGCTTCTTTCGCCTTTTCTTAATGTCTTCACTGCTTTATCTAAAACACCATTGATGAATTTGTGACTTTCTTCTGCACCAAACGTTTTGGCTAGTTCGATAGATTCATTGATCACCACTTTGAATGGTGTGTCGAAACGCTCTAACAACTCTAGCGTGGATAATCGCAAAATGGCTTTCTCAACTGGGTCTAACTCTTCTGGCAAACGACCAAGATAAGGCTTAATGGCTGTATCAAGTTCTTCAGTCCGCTGAGCAACACCGCGAAGTAGCGCTTGAAAATAGTCCATATCGACTTTGCTCATGTCGTTTGTAGTGGCAATACCTAATTCGATTTGCTCAATTGGATTGCCACTCATTTGCCAACCGTACAGGCCTTGTACAGCGAGTTCTCTAGCCTTGCGGCGAGCTGCAGGTTTCACTTATTTTGCCTCTTCGATAGCACTAATAACGTTAACCATTTCTAGCGCGCTTAAAGCAGCTTCAGAACCTTTATTTCCGGCTTTGGTACCCGAGCGTTCAATAGCTTGTTCGATGCTGTCGGTGGTAATGACACCAAACGCTACTGGAATACCAGCATCAAGCGATACTTGAGCAAGGCCTTTATTACATTCACCAGCAACGAAATCGAAATGAGGCGTCCCACCGCGTATAACCGCACCTAAAGCGATAATACCGTCGTATTGTTTCTTTTCTGCGAGCTTTTTAGCAACAATAGGTAATTCGTAAGCACCAGGTACACGAACAACAGTGATGTCATCTGTATTCACTTCGCCATGACGGTCTAAAGTGTCAAGTGCACCATCTAATAAGCTCTCTACTACAAAGCTATTAAAACGCGCAACGACAATTGCAAATTTCTTACCTGTCGCTCGGATGTTACCTTCAATTTCTATCATTTTTGCTCTCCAAAAAAATCGGCGCGAAGTATATCATAAGTCGCTCGGAAAATATTCGTTTAAAAAGGGTTATTTTTCATCATACACATATTCAACGACCTCTAGGCCAAAGCCCGATAGTGCCGAATATTTAATTGGTTTACTTAACAAGCGCATTTTCTTTATCCCTAAGCTGGCTAAGATTTGACTCCCAACACCAACGGTACGAGAAGAACCTTGCCAAGCTTTGCCTTGCGCTACCTCATCATTGTCTTCGGCTTGAAACTGTTTAACTTGCGATACAATATCTTCTTTCTTACCTAGCAATACCAAAACCCCGCCTTCATCATTAATTCGCTGCATTGAGGCTGATAGGGGCATAGAGCGATTAACCGCTCTGGTAGAACTTAAAAGATCGCTGAGTGTGTTGTGTAAATGCACTCTTACCAGTGTTGGTTCATCTTCTTTGATGTCACCTTTTTTCAAGGCAAAATGAATTTGCTCATCGATAACATCTTTAAAGGTAATCAGCTCAAAATCGCCATAGGCAGTTGGAAGCTGGCAAGTGGCCACCTTTTCTATGGTCGTTTCGTTTAAGTTTCGATATTCAATCAAATCGGCAATCGTACCAATTTTCAAATCATGCTTTTTAGCAAACACCTCTAACTCTGGTCTGCGCGCCATCGTGCCATCTTCATTCAAAATTTCGACAATGACAGATGCGGGTTCGCAGCCCGCTAACCTGGCCAAGTCGACACCGGCTTCAGTATGACCAGCACGATTTAAGACGCCACCTTCTTTAGCAATCAAAGGAAAGATGTGACCGGGTTGCACAATATCTTTTGCTTCAGCTGTTTTACTCACTGCAGCCAGCACAGTGCGCGCTCTATCTGCGGCAGATATTCCGGTTGTAACACCCTCTGCAGCTTCGATTGACACTGTAAAGTTAGTTGAGAATTGAGCATTGTTATTGTCTACCATCAAGGGCAACTTGAGCAATTTGCAGCGCTCAGCTGTCATGGGTAAACAAACTAGGCCTCTGGCGTGCGTGACCATGAAGTTAATTGCTTCAGGAGTAACATGTTCACCAGCCATGATGAGATCGCCCTCGTTTTCGCGATCTTCGTCATCCATCAAGATAACCATTTTACCTTGTTTGATATCTTCAATTATCTCTTGGGTTGTGTTTAAAGCCATCTTTGCTCTCTTCGTGTTTGTGTTGTGTGTTTTGGTACGTTATTTTTTGTGTTTATGGCGCTACTTTAAGTAACCATGTTCGGCTAAAAATGACATGCTGATATCAGACTTTTCAGCATCCGCCGCTTTATCGCCTAGCATTAAACGTTCTAAGTAGCGTGCCACGACGTCTACTTCTAGGTTTACTTTGGTTCCCTTTTTGTACTCACCTATAATTGTTTCTTGCAGAGTGTGTGGGATTAACCAGAGCATAAATGCGGCTCCCTTGACTTCATTTACAGTCAGGCTAACACCGTCTACCGTAATGGAGCCTTTGTGGGCGATATATTTTGCAAGCTCATCTGGCGCTTTCACCCATACTTCTACGTATCTCTGGTGATCATTAACTTCGATGACTTCTCCCACCCCGTCAACGTGACCACTAACAATATGCCCACCAAAGCGCGTATCTGCTCGCATGGCTTTTTCTAAATTCACCTTACTCCCATTCGAGTAGTTAGCAAATCCAGTATATTTTATTGTCTCAGCCGACACATCAACACTGTAATAATGTTCACCAAAGTCGACGACCGTCAGGCAGACCCCATTTGTCGCAATACTATCACCTAATGCGACATCGCTCATATCGAGCTTGCCCGTCTCAACGGTCAAGCGTATGTCATCTCCATGATTAACCAGAGACTTAATCGTGCCTAAGGCCTCTATAATGCCGGTAAACATATTTCTAATCCTTATCTTCTATTGCTTGCTAGCTTTTAACTCTAAATCGCCGCTTTAGATCGTTTCCAAGCTGAGTTATTTCTAATGACTCTAGAGCGATCGCATCATCGAGCTCGGTTAGACTGTGAATATTAATTGTACCCTTCGCTTTATTTCCCAATAACATGGGTGCTTGATACAAGACAAATTCATTCACTAAACCCTGTTCAAATAGCGCGCCGCACAAGCTGGACCCGGCTTCCGTCCAAATACGATTAATTTGCAAAGCAGCCAGGTTATTCATAACTTCTTTTAAATCTACAAAATCGCCTTTCTTATTGAGCTGTATTTGCTGACAATTGGCTTCTTTAAGTTGTGGGTTATGTTCAGTATTAAATACTAAGACCTCTTGGCCATCATTAAACAGATTGTAGCGACTATTTAAACGATTCTTACCATCGATTATCACTCGCAAAGGCTGCTTTTGTCTTTTTGAAAAGCGCGTTTTTGTGGTTTCTTGTAATTCAGCTTCGCGCACGTTCAATTGAGGATCATCCGCAATGATTGTATCCGCACCACTCAAAATAGCACAAGCACTGGCTCTTTCCTGCTGCACATCTAAGCGTGATTCTGAACTAGTGATCCACTTGCTTTTACCATTCTCTAGGGCAGTTCTGCCGTCCAAACTACACGCAAGCTTTACGCAAACCCAAGGTAGATGATGTTGCATACGATAATTGAAGGCGACATTCATATCTGTTGCTAAGGTGTCCATTAAACCGGTTTCAACAATAATGCCAGCCTCGCGTAACATCGCGACGCCTCGATTTTTCACTAAGGGGTTAGTGTCGATACTGGCGATGACAACACGCCCAACTTTTGCTTCAATCAATGCATTTGCACAAGGTGGTGTGCGGCCAGTGTGGCTGCAAGGTTCAAGTGTAACGTAGACAGTAGAACCATCGGTTGGAGGCGGCTCTGATGACTGCTGCGCTGAACTGGCAGCTCCTTGATGCGGTGTAAAGCCAGCATCAATAAGGGCATTGACTTCAGCGTGTCCCTGACCTGCTTTTTGATGATAGCCCTTGCCCAACAGAACGCCATCGGCACTCACTATCACGCATCCCACCATAGGATTAGGTGTTGTTGAGAACCTTCCTTTGCGCGCCAATTGAATTGCTAGCGCCATCCATTTTGCGTCACTTGCAGAAAACTGGGGCATTAGTCACCTAATTTTGCGATTTCTTCACCAAATTCACGTATGTCTTCAAAGGAGCGATAAACCGACGCAAATCTTACATAGGCGACTTTATCAAGCTCTTTGAGAGCATCCATAATTAGGCTTCCAACCAACTCACTATTAATTTCTCGTTCGCCCGTAGCTCGTAAAGCGGATTTTATCCTCACAATACAGTTCTCAACTTGTTCAGTGCTTACTGGCCTTTTTTCTAAGGCTCGTTGTAAGCCAGCGCGCAGTTTATCCTCATTAAATGGCTCTCTTGAACCATCTCTTTTGACCACTCGCGGCATTACTAGCTCAGCAATTTCGAAGGTCGTATAGCGCTCATGACACTCAAGGCACTGACGACGTCTACGCACCTGAGCTCCGTCTGCAACTAAACGCGAATCGATAACTTTGGTTTCCTGTGCGGAACAAAATGGACAAAACATGTAGATAAACTCCCTGCTAACCGCATAAATTAGCGGTGCAACCAAATATCTGCTTAGAGAGAACAGCTTGTGTTTCTCTAAGACTTAAAAACAGAAAAACCGGACTAGTCCGGTTTTTCAATTAGCTAGCTTGTGCGCATTATAGCAATAAAAACAATACTGTGCCGCACAAAGACCCGAGTGTTTTTACTTAGGCATAAACAGGGAAGCGTTCACATAATTCAACGACTTCTGCTTTCACTTTAGTAATGACCGAATCATCACCCATATTATCTAAAACATCACATATCCAGCTTGCGACTTGTCCAGCTTCGGCTTCCATAAAACCTCTGCGTGTAATAGCAGGAGTCCCGATTCGCAAACCGCTGGTAACGAATGGTGAACGCGGATCATTTGGCACTGAATTCTTATTCACAGTAATATTTGCATTGCCCAAAGCAGCATCTGCGTCTTTACCTGTGATGTCTTTATCAATAAGGTCTAACAAGAATAAATGGTTGTCAGTGCCATTCGACACAATGTTATATCCACGTTCTTGCATAACCGCAACCATTGCTTTTGCATTTTTAAGCACTTGTTGTTGATAAGACTTGAACTCTGGCTCAAGCGCTTCTTTAAAGGCAACCGCTTTAGCAGCGATCACGTGACACAAAGGCCCGCCTTGGTTACCTGGGAATACAGAGCTGTTGAACTTTTTGTACAAGGCTTCATCACCACAAGCAGACAAGATGAGACCACCGCGAGGACCCGCTAAGGTTTTATGCGTCGTTGTTGTAACTACATGTGCGTGTGGAAGTGGGCTTGGGTAAACACCTGCTGCGACTAAACCAGCAACGTGAGCCATATCAACCAATAGGTAAGCACCCACTTTATCCGCTATCTCGCGGAAGCGAGCCCAATCGACGATACCAGAGTAAGCTGAAAAACCACCAATGATAAGTTTAGGCTTGTGTTCGATAGCCAAAGCTTCAACCTGATCATAATCGATAATACCTGTTTCTGGGTGCAAACCGTACTGAACCGCATTGTACGTTTTACCCGAAAAGTTAACATGAGAACCATGGGTCAAGTGACCACCGTCTGAAAGGCTCATACCCAAAACAGTATCATTTGCTTCGATGAGTGCCATGAATACTGCAGTGTTCGCTTGTGAACCCGAATGAGGCTGAACGTTTGCGTAATCACAATCAAACAATTGCTTCGCTCTTTCAATCGCCAAATCTTCAGCAATATCGACAAACTCACAACCACCGTAATAACGCTTACCAGGGTAACCTTCAGCATATTTGTTCGTTAGTTGAGAACCTTGAGCTTCCATAACACGTGGGCTGCAATAGTTTTCTGATGCAATTAACTCAATGTGATGTTCTTGACGTTGATTTTCTTTTTCGATTGCGGCTGCTAATTCTGGGTCGAATTCGCCTATGTTCATGTTACTAGATAGCATGCGGTTCTCCTGCTGAGCCTTAACTGCGGGTACTTTTTTCAAGGTCGATATTTTAAGCATTTTGACGCACTTGTATAGCGCTTTATTGGAATTAAATATACTTAAACGTAAAGCGCAGTCGTAGTGGGTTTTACGACTCAGTTTCTTTGACTAACTTGTGGGTAGGCAACAGCGCTTATACTTCTTCGCGCTGCCGCAGGGGCAAGGCGCATTTCGTTTTGGCTGCAAGTCTTGTTCAATTTGCAAAATATCCTGCTGATAGAATTTTTCTAGCTTTTCAAATAAGTGAGGGTGTTTTTTCTTGAGCATTTTAGGTCGCTCAAAAAAGTATTCAGAGGCAACGGCAAAAAACTCAGCTCTATTGGTCGCTCCATAATCACGAATATTACTCTTTCGTGCGTGAATAGCTTCAATTTTCTCACCGACTAATTCAAACCAAGGGATCGAAAATGAATGCGCTTTTAAACGCTCAGGATAGCCATCACATTCACCGTCCATCATATCGATAAGATGAACAAACTCATGGATACCCACATTTTGTTTGTCTTGGGTATTTTCAAAACCAAGATACAGAGCAGGACGGCTGAGGACGAGTTTATTGGCCATTCGACCAGTCCCAACCATACCGGTAATAAGAGAGTCAGGCCGACCAAATTCTATATTTTCATTAAATGCGGCAGGCAACAGATACACTGTTTTCAAGTTAAAATAATGCCACTGCTTAAATCCCCAAACGGGAATGATTGCGCTCGCTGCTACCAACAGACGATCATTATCGCTAACCACAAGTTGTCCCCCTTCAATCGCTGTTGTGCTAAGAAAAAGAAGCACACGCTGATTGAACAACAGTCTATCCTCAGCATGAAGGACGCGATAAAAGGCCACTTTTGCAAGCAAAAACTCAGTCCATTCTGGCTGCCAAGCTGTCGGGGGACTACTTTCTGCTATCTCTTTTCGAGAAGAAGAAAATAATGTAAGCAGTGATTTTATCCAAGCAAGCATGTCCATTCCCTTTGCGAACCAATATTGAAACGCCTGTCACCTAAGCTTGTTCTACTTTTGTAGATTTTCCAAGGTTTTCACTCGATCAACGAGTTTGTCGATCTGTCTCAATCTGACCGTGTTGCGTTGCCAATCTCGATTGCTTTGTACTGGCATACCGGAAGAATACACACCTGGCTCCGTAATCGACTTTGTCACCATACTAAAGCCAGTAATTTGTACTTTATCGCAGATATCGATGTGCCCATTAATTACGCAAGTGCCTGCCACCACGACATATTTACCAATATTGGCGCTACCAGCAATGCCGGTGCCGCCGCAAATACATGAGTGATCTCCAATAGTCACGTTGTGCGCTATTTGGACTAAATTATCAATAATCACGTCTCTACCAATAATGGTATTGTCGAGTGCGCCTCTGTCAATACAAGTATTGGCACCTATCTCACAATCATCACCGATCACTACCGTTCCAGTTTGTGGGATCTTTACCCAAGTGCCTTTGTCATTGGCATAGCCAAATCCATCTGATCCAATGACTGTGCCGCTATGAATGGATACTCGGTTGCCAATGTCAACTCTATGGTAAAGGGTCACATTTGCTCGCAAGTGCAAATCATCACCAATCTGTGCTTCTTCACCAATGTATGAGTTCGCTCCGATTCGCGCATTGTCGCCAATGCGAACATTTTTATCGATGACAACGCCCGCTGCGATACTTGCGTTACTCCCAATAGTCGCGGTTTCATGAACGCTAGCTAGAGGTGAAATGCCAGCAGCTTGAACTGGCGTTGAATCTAGCAATTGCGCCGCTTTGGCAAAAGCAACATAAGGATCACTGTGAATAATTTTATCTACTTGGCAATGCTCGGCATCATCAGCTTTCAGAATAACAGCGCTGGCTTTAGTCTCAGACAAAACGGTTTTATATTTGCTGTTTGATAGAAAAGATAGTTGGCCTGAACTAGCGCCTTCTAATGTGCCCATGCTATGAATTGTCGTGTTAGGATCGCCCTGTAATTCGCCACCAATTTGGTCTACAAGTGCTTGTAAAGTGAAAGACTTTGGCATAGTTGTCCTTTTTCTTATTTTATTACTGATGAAGCTTGAATTTTTTGCGATGATATCACAGATATTTGCTAGCACTTAGTTTGTAATGTCCTTACAATCCCCAATATAAATGCAGCACAACTTTTCAATAGAGAGAATCAATATGGCTCAATATGTATATAGTATGCATAGAGTGGGGAAAATCGTCCCACCAAATCGTCAAATTTTAAAGAACATCTCCCTTAGCTTCTTCCCAGGAGCAAAAATCGGTGTTTTAGGTCTCAATGGTTCAGGTAAATCTACCCTACTTCGCATCATGGCTGGATTAGATACCGAAATTGAAGGTGAAGCCATCCCTCAACCCGATCTAAAAATTGGTTACTTACCACAAGAGCCTCAGCTCGATGAGAGCAAAGACGTACGTGGCAACATTGAAGAGGCCGTTGCAGATGTTGCTCATGCCTTGAAACGTCTTGATGAAATTTATGCCGCCTATGCTGAACCTGACGCAGACTTTGATGCCCTTGCTAAAGAACAGGGAGAAATGGAAGCGATCATTCAAACCAAAGATGGTCATAATTTAGAGAATGCACTAGAGCGCGCGGCTGACGCACTTCGCTTGCCACCTTGGGATGCAGATGTGAGCAAACTTTCAGGTGGTGAAAAGCGCCGAGTTGCCTTGTGTCGCCTGCTCTTAGAAAAACCCGAAATGTTGCTGCTAGATGAGCCAACAAACCACTTGGACGCTGAATCTGTTGCATGGTTAGAACGTTTCCTACATGACTATGAAGGAACCGTAGTCGCTATTACCCATGATAGGTACTTCTTAGATAATGTGGCTGGCTGGATACTTGAGCTTGACCGTGGCCAAGGTATTCCTTGGGAAGGTAACTATTCAAGTTGGTTGGAGCAAAAAGACGCTCGATTACAGCAAGAAGAACGTACTGAGAATGCTCGTCAGAAATCGATTAAACAAGAACTAGAATGGGTCCGCAGTAACCCTAAAGGTAGACAAGCAAAAAGCAAGGCAAGAATGAGCCGTTTCGAAGAGTTAAACACAGGCGACTATCAAAAACGAAACGAAACCAATGAATTATTTATTCCACCAGGCGAACGTCTTGGCGACAAAGTCATTGAAGTGACGAATTTAAAGAAATCATATGGCGATCGCCTCCTGATTGACGATTTGAGTTTTAAAATACCGAAAGGTGGGATTGTAGGTATTATTGGACCGAATGGTGCAGGTAAATCTACCTTATTCCGCATGCTAACAGGTCAGGAAACACCTGATTCAGGAAATATCGATATTGGTGACAGTGTGCAGTTGGCTAGTGTTGACCAGTTTCGTGATCACATGGATGGCAATCAAACAGTTTTCAATGAAATATCTGACAGCCAAGACATCATTAAAATTGGTAACTTTGAAATCAATAGCCGCGCATACTGCAGTCGCTTCAACTTTAAAGGAACCGATCAGCAGAAATTTGTAAAAGATCTGTCTGGTGGTGAGCGAAACCGAGTTCATCTAGCGAAGTTATTAAAAGCGGGCGGTAATGTACTCTTACTCGATGAGCCAACCAACGATCTCGATGTTGAAACCTTGCGAGCCCTAGAAAACGCTATCTTAGAGTTCCCAGGTTGTGTCATGGTAATTTCGCATGACCGTTGGTTCCTAGACAGAGTGGCTACTCACATTATGGATTATCGTGATGAAGGGAAAATTAACTTCTACGAGGGTAACTATAATGAATACGAAGCATGGCTGAAGGCCACTT
Source organism: Alteromonas sp. W364 (assembly GCF_031846205.1). NCBI lineage: Bacteria > Pseudomonadati > Pseudomonadota > Gammaproteobacteria > Alteromonadales > Alteromonadaceae > Alteromonas > Alteromonas sp. W364. The sequence continues at coordinate 33,789 of NZ_JAVRID010000006.1, forward strand.
ATGGCCAAGACGTGGTTGAACCCCATCGTCTAAAATACAAAAGCATTAGCTAACACAGAAAAAAGGCCGCAATCGCGGCCTTTTTTACGTTCAATCACCAAGTTCTGGCGTCAGTGCTATTCGATTTGTTTAGCCTTTAAATGTCTTACTTAAGGCTAGCGCTAATTGTTTACTTTTTTCAAGCGGTAGCATATGCCCCGCGCCTTCAATCACGGTAGTTTGTATTTGACGAGAAAGTGAAGCATGAGACAAACACTGCTTTGGTGAAGCAATTTTGTCGTGCTCACCGAGTATGAAATGAACTGGAATTTGCAAATTCGCTAAGGCATCTAATACATTTTTGCGCTCGCTAGTGGCTTCAGTTTGAGTAGCTAAAGTAGCTGGCCCTAGGTCGTCGGACATTGCTTTAATAGTAGAAGAAAGCTCGGTGTCGTCAGCGTTATTTTGGTGCAGCATAAAGTTAATGCGTGCTTGCGTCATTCCCTTGTACTGTTTCTTTTTGATACTTTGAAGTAGCAGTTTACGTTGTTCCAATTCACTGTTTCCTAAGGCTGTTCCTGAACTGCTGACCATACTCAACGAAGCCACCTTACGCTTTGACTTATCCTTTACTATATTTGCTTCTTGGATCGCAGTTAATGCCGCGATATACCCCCCCATTGAATAACCAACTAAGTGCACTGGTTCATCGAAATAGGCGAGTCTATCCATGCTCAAAGATTGCATTTGAGCTAAGTTTTCTGCCCATTGCAATGGCACAAAAGCCTTGTTGTTTAACGCTAATTCAGACCATAACGGCATGAAAACTCGCTCATCACACAAAGTCCCAGGGAAGAAAATGACTGGAGACTGACTCATAAGGCTTCCAACGCTTCTGACAGGCGACTCACGGGAACCACTTCGATTCCGGGGATTTTTTGTTTTGGCATATTTCCTTTCGGAACGATTGCGCGTTTAAAACCATGTTTTGCGGCCTCTGTAATTCTTTCCGTACCATTCGGCACCGGGCGGATTTCGCCAGATAAACCGACTTCCCCAAAGGCAATCAACTCTTTTTGTAAGGTGTAATTGCGGAAACTCGACACCATGGCCAATAATAAGGCTAAATCAGCGCCAGTCTCATTTATTTTGACACCGCCCACTACGTTGACAAAAACATCTTGATCGTTCATTTGCACGTTGCCATGTCGATGCATCACAGCGAGTAACATCGCTAAACGGTTTTGGTCTGAGCCCACTGCGACCCTGCGTGGATTTGAGAGTTGTGAATAATCAACTAAAGCCTGGATTTCAACCAGCAAAGGCCTTGTGCCTTCCCAGATTGTCATTACGATACTGCCGGGAGACGAGGCTTCTTCTCTATTTAAAAAAATGGCAGAAGGATTTGAAACTTCTTTCATACCCCGCTCGGTCATACCAAAAACACCCAGTTCGTTAACTGCACCAAAGCGATTCTTTGTGCCGCGCAGTGTGCGAAAACGACTGTCACTTTCACCTTCCAGCATCATCGAGCAATCAATACAATGCTCTAGGACTTTTGGACCGGCAAGACTTCCATCTTTTGTTACATGGCCAACTAAAAACATTGCAATATGATGCTGCTTAGCAAAACGAGTTAATGCCGCGGCACTTTCTCTTACTTGTGACACACCACCAGGGGCAGACTGTATATCACTCATGTGCATCACTTGAATCGAATCAATAACCATTATCGAAGGCTTATGCTGGAGCGCCAGTTGACAAATAGTGTCGACATTTGTCTCGGCTAATAATTTGAGCTTATCATCTGGCAGTTGCAGTCTTTTGGCGCGCATGGCCACCTGTTGCAATGATTCCTCACCCGTCACATACAGCGTTGAATTGGTTTTCGCTAACAAGCACATCACTTGTAATAATAAGGTACTTTTACCTGCGCCTGGCGAACCGCCAATTAACATCGCCGAGCCTGGCACAATTCCGCCACCTAATACTCGGTCAAGTTCTTTAAAGCCGGAAGAAAAGCGCGGTAATGCTGCTAGGTCTATCTCATTGAGCACTTCTACTTTAGCGGCAGTAATGCCAGAGTAACCACCTCTGCCGGTAGGGACACCTTTGGTTGGCGAGTTTTCGATAACAATCTCTGAAAGCGTATTCCATTCTCTACAATCATTGCACTGGCCTTGCCAGCGTGGGTGTTCAGAGCCACATTCATTGCATACAAAAGCCGTTTTTCTTTTTGCCATTTACTAATTATCTTCCAAGGAGTATGTTTGCGTTTAGCGCTTGATTTAAAGCCTATTATGTTAGCTCAATTCACTCTAAAAATCTGTTTAGCTTTAGCGTAAATTGCCGATAATCTCATTTAAGGCGAGAAAAAATATCAGGCTTATTTATGCAGTGAGCTTAACCTAAATTACAATAATATCTAGGGCCTACAGTCTAGGAATACATGTCTAACGAACTTTCTGAATATCGAGCATTGATAAATAAGCTAGCCCCCATGTTGGAGCAAGCCGCGTTCAAGCGCCTGTTCGAGGATGTTACGAAAGACCTCAGCAATGAAAAGCGTTTTCTGATCAAAATGGAAATTCAACGCTTAGCCAAACCGTGTCTGCGCGTATTGGACTTGCGTTCAAAGGTTCCACAACCTTGTGAGTTTGTTACCTATAAAGGTATCACACACTACCTTGATGCTAAATCAAGCAAGTTGTTTGAAGAACAGACGCGTGCATATGGCAAATATACTTTTGGCGTATACGAAGCTGTGCTGGCATTAGCTGAACAACAATCACACCACACTTCCGTATTTAATCATTTAGTCTCCAATGAACAAGTATCACCGACCGACAGGAATGGCACGCAATACTTGGCTGAAACAGAGCCACTTTTAGATATCGCCCACCGCTATGAAGAGCGCATGAATTTCGTGGTTCTTGTAGAAGTTTTCCTGCCTGACAATCAGAGCTTTTTTGCAACGACAGTCGACATTAGTTTGCACGGTTTAAAACTCAAGTTAAAAGAAGCAAGTCAGATACATGCCCTACAGGAAAACACGACATTGAGTGTGATATTCCGAGGTTTTAGTGCTGATTCTGATTTACGAAAAACGGCAGTTGAGTATCAACTAGTCCAGATTACAGGGCAAGAAGAGCAAGCTCGGCTGCATTTAGAGCGGGATCATAATAGGTATCCGAGCTTATTTGACGACTATTTAAGAAAGCTCATAAAAACGAACAAACGTCGTTATAAGGTCAATCTTGACAATGTTGTTGCTGCGATTGAAAACAAAATATATGAACAAGCGTTTAGCAGCACGGCACCCGGACTACCGGTGTTTATTGATACACAAGACAAAGATGAGCCAGTCGCTAAGTTTGCCTGTGTTAATGGTAGCAACAAGGAAATCTTAGATTACTGGCTTGACGAGGATGATGAGCAAAACATCGGTTTTTTACTCAACTCAAGTCGGTTAAACACCTTGTTCGGATCTTATCCCTCAGCGTCAAGCCTATGGGTTTATGCATTTACTCATATAAAAGATGGCAAAATCTACTTCTATTCCGCAACGACAAATGAATTAGACGCAAATCCAGAGTTGAAATCCGTATTTTTAAGTTATGCGTCTCGCCGCGTTAGCTGGCGAGTTTATCGTTTGAGTTATGATGTCGTCGATCCAAAAATGGCGCATGTACCGACCTCACTTCCCAACGGTATTAATAAAAAAATAGATCGTTTAAATAAAAAGATTTCGCCACGACTCGAATCCAAACTGCAACACATTACCACTATGATAACCGTCTCGGATGTTTCGCACTTAGTTGGTCAGCAGTGTTACCAAAAAATTGAACTTGAGCGTGATAAAGTGAAAGAACTCGCTGTATTTGGTCACCCAAGAAACAAACCACCAGAACCTGTACTATCTTTTCGATACAAGCAACAGGAGTTGCGTAAAGAGACACGTTACAAACTGCGCTCATCCGTTGAGTTATCCACTTATTCAGATACCATAAGCGGCATCAGCGAAGACTGTTCGGTCAGTGGCTTAAAGATTGAACTAGACTTACCCTATGAACAACGCATCAATTCGCGCGTGAGTGTTTCGTTTCCCAAATTACAAAAGAAAACAACTCAGTTCGTACTTGAAGATTTAAAATATCGAGTTAGACATATCAGTTACGATAAACTTGTACTCCATTTAGAGGCGATATCGGAACACGAGTTAAGTGTGGCAGAACAATTTTTCACCGCGTTAATCGAGAATAACAAAGACAAATTAAAAACCATCAGTAATGAGGAAACTGTGCCGGGTATGGGACATGCACTAAGATGTTTGCATGCAAAACATAGCAGCGAATTTTGTGCATTTATTGGTAAACAGAAGGGCAGCTATTACCCACTGAGAGTTATTTTTGAAAATCGCAACGCAGCTTGGGCTGCTTTGCTGAAACATCAACGACCAAGCCCAAAATTGAATCTTTCGTGGCTATTTCAAGATAAACATAAGAGCAATGCTTTTGTGCGCGATGCGCTGAGAACACTGCGGGTCGATTCACGCCCAACGCAAGCTGAGCTATATGTTGCTTATGACCCGCGCAACCATGATATTGAAAATGCGATCACTGCGCATTGGGAAAATGAACTAGCAACACATCGCTCCAAGTTACAATTTATAAAAGCAGCACGCGAACGCGGTGAGTTTTTTGCGTTTAGCGTGTTTATTAACAAGAGCGCTCGCCCTGATGTGTCGCTCTTAGAACAAGAACTTAGCTACTTAACTCGCTACGCAGTGCATAAAGCGAAGCTACTTGAGGAGTACATGTGGGATATTTCTGGCCAAGTCTTCTTGAGCGATATCACCGACGAGTTTTTATTCCGATATCAAGTGCACAAATAAGCACCAATCTACGTTTACTCAAACAATTTCACCCCTAAAAACACTGATTTATTTGAAATTCACTGAGCTGAATAAGGTAATCGTAGCAAAAGCGCCAAAAGTAATACATTACCTCACCCTACAAATCTAACACATTGTTTTTAAATGATTTTAATTCATCCCAAACATCATCACTGCAATAAATTCTATACTAAAGTCCAAGCTTGAATTTATACTTTAGTCTTAACCCCATGTTTTATATGTATTTTATTGATATCTCTAAAGATACTTATTATTTGTTTTTATACGGTTTTACCCTTTTCATCGTGATTTAATCAACACATCAAAGAACGGCGACACAATCAGTAGCAGAAATGCTTCTTAAGAGTTAACAGGATTTGATGTTAAATAAGGAAACACCCACCAAAATAAAAAAGACGGTAAGGATATCGTCTTTTTTATTTTACTCTCCACGCTCCAAACAAAATGTTCCTTTCAGCGCTTGATTGTCAATGCTACATTAGCTTTTACGACAACTTAAATGGACCAAATATGAGCACATCAAACACAACGATTTCCAATACATGGGCGAATAAATACAAGCGCCTTGGTCTACTCTTAATTTGCGTTGGAGGACTCGCTGCTTGCGATAAGTCTGAGGTAGGTGATATATCCCTTGGCGTCTTCACGACGCAAGATATTAAGCTCAACACTTTAGTTGACCCTTTAGTGCCTGGTGTCACATGTCACGTTGCAAGTATTGAAGCTGACTTAAGTCTTGCTGACCCTTCTGACAGTTCGATCGCTTGTAGACAAACAGGTGAAATTACGCCGAGTATGATAGCGCAAATTGATAAATCTAAATCAGGAGAAGTCGTATTCAGAAAGTCAAAAAGTATTTTCTTCAAAACCATGAAGATCAGACGTGTATATGATGCAGGTTCTCAAACCCTAATGTACGTGTCATATTCAACCAAAGAAACGTCTGGCAGCTTTAAGCACAGCTTATCTACTGTGCCGTTATGGGGAACACAAGCTTATAACGAGAATGTCAAACCAGCGAGTGAACTAGCCGAGTAAGTAAAGCACCCCTTCCAAGCCGCTGAAACGAATAGCATTTGCGGCTTGCGCTTCCACCTTAGGTTTAGCTTTAAATGCAATTCCGGCGCCGGCTTTTGCCATCATCAATAGATCATTGGCGCCATCCCCTACCGCAATAGTATGCTTCAACTGGATATTATTATTAGTGGCAAGCTTTTCCAAGATATCAGCCTTCGCTTGTGCATCGACAATATCACCGCTGACTCTGCCACTCAAACGCTCACCAACTAACTCTAAAGTGTTGCTAAAAGCGTAATCAAAGCCAAACTGTTGTTTGATGTGATCAGCAAAGTAGGTAAAGCCACCTGAGGCAATTGCGATTTTCCAGTCATGTTTTTTTAACTCTTGAATTAACAGCGTAAAACCTGGCATGAAAGGCAAGCGCTGGCGGATATTCAACAAAGCATCAAGGGATACGCCCTCTAAGCATTTCACACGATGATGCAAACTTTCTGAGAATTCGATCTCACCACGCATGGCTTTTTCGGTGACTTCGGCCACTTCTTCACCTACGCCAGCTAAACTCGCTATTTCATCAATGCATTCCATCTCAATAAGTGTGCTATCCATATCAAATACAACAAGCCCTTTAGATTCAATATTCACATCTTCTTGAACGAATATATCCATAAAGTACTGACGGCTAACTTCGGCAATACGTTCCCGCCATTGAAGTGTTTCAGGCAGTTCGCATGAGACGTTAATCACCGTTTTATCATAAATTTGGTGGTATTTGTTCAGTTCAATTTGCAGTGTTTGTTTGTGAATACCGAGCGCGACGAACATGTTGGCCAGCGAGTCAAAATGTAAACTAGCAGCGGCTAGCACCAGTCTGCTCTGTTTGGACTTATCAGTTTGTTGCTTGGCAATTAATGTTGAATCATCTGGATGCCAAAACAGCGTTTCCTCGCGGTGTAGTATTTGTGTGAAAGTTTGCGTACTGAGTGTATCAATTAGGCTAGTATCTACAGTTTCTTTTGAAGTGGCGTACAAAGTGATTCCGATAACGATTTAGATATTAATGTCGATACTATAGCGAAAGCAGTAGGGCAAGAAAACTATGTCTTGGCAAAAAGCCTGATTTATCCTATTGTGCTAGCTGAGAAAATAATAAGAGTAAACAGTGGACGCCAAGAAACCAGCCAAATTTTCAATGCTAAAGCGTATTTCCAATTTCGTATTGGCCGTTTGTGTGCTTATTATTGCTGTTAATCTTTGGCTTATGTATACAAAGAATGCTTATGAATGGTATAGCTTAGAATCAGAGCAATTAGGTCGCAGTTTGGCAGCCCAGGCAGCAAGAATGTTAGCCTCACCTATGCAGTCTGGAGATGAGGAAAGTATAGAGAGTTACGTCGATACCATTGAAACAGATAGCTTTGTGAAGGGCACTTCCCTATATGACCAACATGGTAAAACCATCAAAAGCTTCGATGATGATTACAGTATTATTGAACAATTTAGAGTACTTAATGAGCCACCTCTAATATTCGTTGAAGATATAGTACACGACGGCAAAACCATTGGATATGTGAAACTAGTTCTAGACCGCGACTCTATTATTCAGCATCACCGCGCCTTTACCAAAAGCCAACTCATTCAAACTGCTTTAATTATGTTTTTAACCGCTGTCTGTGCAATTATTCTGACGCGTTTATTCTATAAAGTGAGAGCAAATTACCGTTACTCTGACACCTTAAATAAATGACGGTAATTTAAGGTCGTTTGTTCTTTTACGGTATCGACAGAAACGTCTTTCAATTCGGCTAAGGCCTCGGCGACTAAGGGAAGTTGCCCTGGTGTATTTCGTTGTCCTTGAAAATGGTTCAGAGGCATATCTGGCGAATCAGTTTCCAGCATTAAATATTCGAGCGGTATATTTTTTATCGTAGCGCGAGTTTTCTTCGCTCTTGGATAAGTAATGGTTCCGCCTACTCCCAGTAAAAAGCCTAAATCTAGGTAGGTTTTTGCAACCTCAGCACTGCCAGAAAAAGCATGAATAAGCCCACCATATGAAAATCGCATCGATTTAAGTATTCGAATTAAATGATTGTGAGACTGGCGATGATGAAGGATCGCAGGCAACTGAAGCTCCTTCGCAACGGATAGCTGTGCCCTCAACAAGGTCTCTTGAGTGTCTAGATCACACTTGATGCTCGCATCCATACCCGTTTCACCAAGTGCTACTACATCTTGCCGGTGCTGCTTGGCATGTGCTTCGAACAAATCTAGCGCAGGCGCTATCCCATTGGCCAAAGTACTCGTATAGAAGTACGGGTGGAGACCTAGCGCAATATCGATGGGTATGCCGTGACTATCACGTAGTAATTGCTGCAAGCCTAAGAGTGTAGTGAATTGCTCGTTACTTAAGCCAGGCACTAAAAAACGCTCTACACCGCTGTTTGCTGCCGCTTTTAAGACTGCTATGCGATCATGATCAAATGCAGGCAAGTCGATATGGCAATGGCTATCTATCAAGATGCCTCCAGAGAAAATGGTAAGAGATATCTAAGGCATTAAGCGCTGAGTTGTCCAGCTTGCATCGCTTTGCTTGGTATATTCAAAACGATCATGTAAGCGATGCTCGCCGCCTTGCCAAAACTCGATTTGTTCGGGCTCTACACGAAAGCCGCCCCAGAAATCAGGTAAAGGTACTTGCCCTTTAGCAAACTTCTCTTTCATCTGTGCGAATTGCGTCACTAATAGTTCGCGTGTTGAAATAGGCTGGCTTTGTTGCGACGCCCAAGCCCCTATTTGACTGTCGGTCGGTCTGGATAAAAAATATTTCGCCACTTCAGTGCGACTAAGTGGTTTTGCAACGCCATTTACTCTTACTTGACGTTCCATAATATACCAAGGGAAGTGAAGAGAAATATGTTGATTATACTTCAAGTCTTTAGCTTTGCGGCTGCCCAAGTTTGTATAAAACACAAAACCGTCACGACTTACATCTTTGAGTAATACGATACGCTGGCTCGGTTTACCTGCTGCATCTACTGTTGCGACCGTCATCGCATTAGGCTCAGGCAAGCCCGCCTCTAAGGCGTCATTGAACCAAGTTTGAAAAAGGTCGACCGGATGCTCACTTAAGGCATCAGCATTTAGCCTTCCTAGTTTATATTCTTTTCTCAGGTCACTAATTGCTTTTGTCATTCTGCATTCCTAAGCTGGAAAATTTCTTTTAAGCTTTCATGGATGAATTTCTAAGCTTTGAAATCGCCGTCATATCCAAGAGAACGCAAGGCTCTTTCGTCATCCGCCCAACCCGCTTTAACTTTCACCCAGAGCTCTAAAAACACTTTGTTGTCGAACAGCGCTTCCATATCTTTTCGCGCTTCGGCTCCCATCGTTTTCAAATGGCTGCCCGCTTTGCCTATGATCATGCGTTTTTGAGTTTCTCGCTCAACCAAAATCAAGCCGTTAATGTGATACACACCGGAGGGGGTCAATTTAAACTGTTCTATTTCGACTGTTGTAGAATAGGGTAATTCATCCCCCGTAAATCGCATTAGCTTTTCACGAATAATTTCAGCGGCCATAAAACGGCTAGATCGGTCGGTAATGTAATCATCAGGAAAATAAAACTCACTTTCCGGAAGTGCTTTCAATACTAACTGACGCACTCTATCAACCTGTTTGGCTTGCTTAGCGCTTACCGGAATAACATTGTCAAAGTCATGTTTTGAGCTCAGCACTTGGAGCTGTTCCATTAGCTTATTTTTGTCGGTGACTTTATCGGTTTTGTTGACCACCAGCCAGCACGGGATGTTCGCCTGTTTTATTTTTGACAAGACTAGCTCATCATCCTCAGTCCAGCGCGTACCTTCTACGACGAAAAGAACCAAAAACACCTCACCTAAAGAGCTCGATGCAGCACGATTCATGAGTTTATTTATCGCGCGCTTCTCTTCAGTGTGTAACCCAGGTGTATCAACATAAATCGCTTGGCGATCGGCAATGGTGTCAATCCCCATTATTCGATGGCGTGTCGTTTGCGGCTTGCGTGAAGTAATACTCACCTTCTGCCCCAAAATTTGATTTAAGATCGTTGATTTGCCCACGTTTGGGCGACCGACGATTGCGATCATACCGCAATGCGTGTTACTCATTTATTAGCTTCTCTAATGTTAGTTTTGCAGCATTTTGTTCGGCTTGGCGACGGCTTTTACCGATGCCAAGCTGATTTGAATTCAGAGGTTCTACTGTACAGTTAACCTCAAAGGTTTGCGCGTGATCTTTACCGCGAATTGACACTACTTCATAAATAGGGAGTGGCAATTGGCGCGATTGCAAAAACTCTTGGAGCTGTGTTTTGTTGTCTTTAATCTGAATATTTGGGTCTAGCTCAGCGACTCTCGATTCAAACAGCTTAATGATAGTATTCTTTGCAGCGTCTATCCCAGCTTCGATGAATATAGCCCCAATAACCGCTTCAACTGCATCAGCGAGTATAGAGCTACGACGGTGTCCACCGCTTTTCATTTCACCCGAGCCAAGCTTTAAATACTCGCCAAAGTTATGTTCCTTGGCTATTTTCGCTAATGTATCGCCTTTAACTAATGAGGAGCGCATCCGAGTGAGTTTCCCTTCTGGTTGCTCAGGAAAACGATGATATAGGATCTCTGCAACCACCATTCCGAGTATTGCATCGCCTAAAAACTCTAATCTCTCATTATGCTGTTTGGCGGCACTTCGATGCGTAAAAGCTTGTTCCAACAATGCCATGTCAGTGAATGTGTAGTCTAGTACTGCTTTCAGTTTATCGTATCGATTCATGTCAACTCTTGTGCTTACTCAAGGAATCGCCATTACTAATGGCGATTTCTAAGATACGTTTTTACCTGCACGCTTAATAGGTAAGCGCTTATTGAATGGAGCCGCTTCTTTCAAATCTAATACCTGATGGCACCCACGTAGGCATAAAGTCCTCTGGTTGTCTCTCAAATTCAAAACTAACCCAAATTAAGACGGCGTTACCAACCAGATTCTGTTCAGGAACGAAGCCCCAAAAACGTCCGTCTTCACTATTGTCGCGATTATCGCCCATAACAAAGTAGTGGTCTTCCGGAACAAGCCATTCGTTGTAGGCAGTACCGGGTTGTTTTGGTTCATAGCGGCTGATTGCGTCTCTCTCGTTTGGATCTTTGAGTATTCCCGTCGTATTTTCTCCGAGCGTTTCTTTGTACTCTACCAAACGACCATTCAAACGACCAATAAAGTCAGTTTTACCCACTTCTTCTTGCGCAATCGCAGTTTGTGGACAAGGCCTCTGCTCACACGCTGGCGTAATAAAAAGCTTCTTGTCTTTGTAGACGACTCTATCTCCGGGCAAACCGACCACTCGCTTAATGTAGTCAACACTTGGGTCTTCGGGAAATTTGAAAACGACAACGTCTCCCCTGCTAGGCTCACCGGTTTCAATGAGTTTGGTCCTAAAAACAGGGTCCTTGATACCATAACTAAATTTTTCAACTAGAATAAAGTCACCAACCAATAATGTCGGCATCATCGAGCCCGAAGGAATTTGAAACGGTTCATAAAGAAAAGAACGGAAAACCATCACTAAAGCAAAAATAGGGAAGAATTGCTTGGCATTATCTACCAGCATTGGCAAATGTGGATCAGCTTCTTCACCTTCTAATTTAGTGATTGTGTCGTCGCCCAGTACAGCGCGTCGTTCTTCTAATGCCATTGCCTTTCTTTCTGGCGCAAAAAATATAGCATCAATCAACCAAATGAGACCGGTAACAGCCGTCATGACCACTAAGAAGATTGCAAAATAATTCGCCATTAATTATCCACCTTTAGAATTGCTAAGAATGCGTCCTGCGGCAATTCAACATTACCTACTTGCTTCATTCGTTTCTTACCATCTTTTTGTTTTTGTAATAGTTTTTTCTTACGACTAACATCACCGCCATAACATTTAGCAATAACGTTCTTACGTAACTGTTTCACTGTGCTTCTCGCAACAATATGCGTACCTATCGCCGCTTGTATAGCGATATCAAACATTTGACGAGGAATCAGTTCGCGAAGCTTTTCAACCAAGTCACGTCCACGATACTGAGCGTTGTCCTTATGGGTAATGATCGCTAACGCATCGACTCGTTCACCATTAATAAGGATATCTAGCCTGACCATATTAGCTGATTTAAATTGACTAAAGTTGTAATCAAGTGACGCAAAACCGCGGCTGGTTGATTTTAGTCTATCGAAGAAATCAAGCACTACTTCAGCCATTGGAATGTCGTAGGTGATTGCGACTTGCTTACCGTGGTAAGTCATCGCTGTTTGCACACCACGTTTTTCTACGCATAGCGTGATTACGTTTCCGAGGTATTCTTGTGGTACGAGTATGTTGGCAGTAACAATAGGCTCACGCATCTCATCAATATCGTTGATAGGTGGCAGTTTGGAGGGGTTATCAACCTGTATGACTTCACCTTTCGTTGTTTTCACTTCATAAACCACGGTCGGTGCGGTTGTGATGAGATCCAGGTCATATTCTCGTTCTAAACGCTCTTGAATAATCTCCATGTGCAACATACCAAGGAATCCGATACGGAAACCAAAGCCTAGCGCTGCTGAACTTTCAGGTTCATAAAACAAGGAAGCATCGTTTAAGCTGAGTTTTGCCAAGGCATCTCTAAAATCTTCGTAATCATCAGAGCTGACTGGGAACAAGCCAGCATATACTTGCGGCTTAATCTTTTTAAAGCCCGGTAAGGCTTTATCAGCAGGTGCTTTCGCAAGGGTAATAGTATCGCCGACTGGCGCACCATGAATTTCTTTAATACCAGCAATGATGAAGCCAACTTCACCGGTTTTCAAAGTACCCGTATCTGTTTGCTTTGGTGTAAAAATACCCACTTTATCAACTTGGTGAACTACGCCATTAGACATAATTTGAATCTTGTCTTTGGCATTAAGCTCACCTTGAACGATACGAACCAAAGAGACAACACCTTGATAATTGTCGAACCAAGAATCAATAATCAGTGCTTTTAAGGGAGCTTCACGATCACCCTCTGGCGGCGGAATTCTCTTTACAATCTCTTCTAAGACATCTTCGATGCCAACACCTGTTTTTGCCGAGCACTTGACGGCGTCAATAGCATCAATACCAACGATATCTTCTATTTCTTCAGCAACCCTTTCCGGCTCAGCTTGGGGTAAATCAATTTTATTGAGGATAGGCACAACTTCCATATCCATATCGATGGCGGTATAACAGTTAGCTAAAGTTTGCGCTTCTACACCCTGCCCTGCATCAACAACAAGGAGTGCGCCTTCACACGCGGCCAAAGATCGCGATACTTCATAAGTAAAATCTACGTGCCCTGGCGTGTCGATGAAATTCAATTGGTACTTTTCGCCATCCTTCGCTTCGTAGTACAAAGTAACGCTTTGCGCTTTGATCGTGATTCCACGCTCTCTCTCAATATCCATTGAATCAAGTACCTGAGCAGACATCTCACGATTCGTTAGACCGCCACATGTTTGAATCAAGCGGTCAGAAAGCGTCGATTTACCGTGATCGATATGCGCAATAATACTGAAGTTGCGAATGTTCTTTAGTTGCATAAATTTTGCTAAATACCTTGAAGTAGACCGTGCTTTTATATCTGAGATCCTCAACTTACTGTAGGATCTGCCCGAGCAGGGACTGTTGTGCGAAAAATAGAGCCGCGATTTTACCGTTTTATCGGCACAAATGCGAACGATTAGAGGATAATTAATACCCTATCACACACATTGTTACTTATTTTCTTGGCAAGGAGTTTATTTAAAGGTGGTATGTGACTGATTCAGCGCGTATTCAAGGTGTAAAGTCAGGAAAGCTTCTTTAGTGGTATCTCGTTTTTCATGGTCACCGTGTCTTCGTTCACAGCACCAAGAATAATAGGAGAAAAGTGTTTCTGTTTGCCATTCAATTCACGTCTGCGCAATGCGTAGAAACTCATCGCCATAGCAGTAAAACCTAAGCCTACTTGCCATATTTCATGCGCTGATGGTAAAAGGCTTTGTAGTAAAACAACGGCAAAGATCAAAGCAAAAAGTGGCAATATATAAACAAGCATTGAAGCAGACAATAATTGGCTCTCTGAGACGCCCAGTTTGACTCTTTGACCAACGACAAGAGAATCTGGTGCTTGTAACTTTAGTAACTCAGGCTTATTTGTAAATGCCTTTGCAATTACACTGGTGCCACAGTTTTCGCTCGCATGGCAGCTACCACAGGTACTCTTAACCGTAGTCTCTATCCAAACAGTGTTACCTTCGACTATGCGAACAATGCCAGTTTCTTCAATCATTGAGGGTTTATCACCTCAATGGATTCAGCCATTAACTGCGCTGTCACTAAGGGGATATCTCCCACCACGGTCACTTGTACTTTGCCATTTGTTCGTGAATGCACCGTATTAGCCCCGCTATTCAAATTAACGTCCTCTTGAAATGCACCGCTTGCGGCTTGAATATACACAGAAACATTAACTAATCCATCGCTAAACAAACTGTACTCAACCACCTGCCCAGTAATAGCCAACTGATGTATGTCTTGTTTCACTACTCTCATGCCAACAGGAACGAAAGCCAAGCGCCATTCGTGCTGTCGCTGTGGAGGCATTTTAACGGTGATCGCTTTTGGTAAGCTATCTCGTTGTAATTGTTTGAAAATATCGGCTATTCTCTCGTCTAGCTTTAACTGGGTAACTTGGATTTGTTGCAAAAGTTCGCCATTCAACCCGTACATGTTTAGCTTTAGTAACATGCCTGTTTCTTCGTCCAACCAGATTTGATAACCGTAGCGTGTTTTATCTCGACTAGTGACTCTAATTTGTTGCGCTGAACGGCCTGAAACTCGGTTTCTTCCGACTAATATAAATTGGTAAGCTTGCTCGAGAGTCTCTGGTTCGTATAGCAATGCATATGGAATAGGACCATCGATCGCTTTGCCCGCAATACTATACGGTGGGTAACCAGGCTGAAACAAACTCACCACATTATTGACCCTAATATGTTCGAAACCAGGACCATTAAGTAGGCTTAATTGTTCAATGTGCGTCTCATCTTCCAACACAGCATGACGCCATAAATAAGGCTGCGCATCTTTGCCAGGAATATTGAGCACAAAGGACACTTCATAACTTTGAGTTTTGGTTTGTTTGGCAAGTCGTTCTAGCCATGCTTTTGGCGAACGAGGATCGAAACTATCTGCCTCTTTCAACACATTGCGAGAGACTTCTTCAACGAGAGAATTTTGTGTTTCGGAATGTTGGCTTTGCTTCGCTTCAGTACTTTGACTGTGAGCTAGGGTGTGAAAAGCTAAACCACTGACAACAAAAGCGAAGCTAATCAATATGCTTCGCTTTTTTGCTAACACTGCCCTATAAAACATCGATAGTGCTCACTTCTTAATTGACTATTTCTGAGGGGGCGTTTGCTCGCTTAACTCATCGCCTTCGGTTGTGTTTGCTTGATTAGATTCTGCATTGCCCGCATTTTTCAAGCGAATTTGTCTTTGGTGATCTTCTATTAGCGCATTTATCTGGCGCTGTTGCTCTAGGAGTCGAGCCATATCATCACGATTAACACCGTTACTAGAGGACAAGCTCACCGGTGCTAAACCACCCAAAGGTCCATTCGTTGGTGCAGTCAAAAACGGCTGACTTTCTTCAGGCTGATTATAAGACTGATAGCTGAAAATCATTACCGCAGTCACACAAGCAGCAACCGCGAGTTGGCCGCTTTGTTTGACCAAAGGAATCACAGAGGCAACAACTGGAAGCTCTTTCCAGCTAGGCTTAGGTGCTACCATTGGAAGCTCGCCTTCTAGCTTGCTAGCCACTTGTGCACTTATGTCAAAGTTCAGATCCGAGGTCATCTCATTGCGCATGCAATCTCGAATGAGGTGATATCGTTTCCACTTATCTGCAAGTTCAGCATCGCTAGTTAAGCCATTAATTACATCGCTATCATGACCTTCGCCATCTAAAAATGCTGATAGTTTTTCTTGCTGTTGCGTCATATAAGACTTTCCTACTTGAACACTACTGATATCATAACGCGAGTTTCCGCGTTCGGTAAATACCTGTAGATGTTTATGTTTGCACCAGAGGCAATATCACTTTATCAATTGCTTCTCGCGCTCTAAAAATCCGTGAGCGAACTGTTCCCACAGGACACTCCATTACAGTTGCTATTTCTTCATAGCTAAGGCCTTCGATTTCTCTTAAGGTTATCGCGGCCTTCAAATCATCCGGTAAGCCATCAATGGTAGAAAACAGTTTCTCCTGAAGTTCATCGGATAATAATGACCGTTCAGGTGAATTGTTTTCTTTTAAAGCATCACTACCATCATAATAATCAGCTTCACTCGCATCGACATCACTCGCAGGCGGCTTTCGTCCCTGCGACGTTAAATAATTTTTTGCGCTGTTTACCGCAATTCGGTACAGCCAAGTGTAAAAAGCACTTTCCCCTCGGAAATTAGGTAACGCTCGATATGCTTTGATAAACGCTTCTTGAGTAACGTCAGCAACATCACCGCTGTTTTTTACGTACCTTGAAACGATATTCATCACCTTGTTTTGGTGTCTTACGACTAACAGGTTAAATGCGTTCTTGTTACCTTTTTGTACTTGTTCAACTAACTCTTGGTCGGTTTTCTGCTCGCTCATTCGAGCCACTACTCCTAAACTGAATCACTTATGGCTCATGCAAGTGTAGTAATAGACAGACACTTTATGGATAAGTTCGATTAAAATGACAAATAATTAAAAATAAAACGAAAACATAGAAAGTTGTTTTTTTTATTTAGTAGATTAGTATTGCCAGACATTTATCTGTGTATTTTACCTAGAATTTTCTATATGTCTCAAACAATTGAACATCGTTGCGATTTATTAATCGTCGGAAGTGGTGCTGCGGGTCTCAGTTTAGCCTTAAAAATGGCTGAACATTGCGATGTTATCGTACTCAGTAAAAGTGATATTGATGAGGGCAGTACGCGCTACGCTCAAGGTGGCATAGCTGCGGTATTTGACGATACCGATTCAATTGATAGCCATATAAAAGATACTCTTGATGCTGGCGCTGGGATTTGTGATGAAGCCGTTGTTGCGTTTACCGCCAGCAATGCGAAAGAAAGCATGCAATGGCTAATTGAAAAAGGCGTGCCTTTCGACCAAGAGCCCAGTACTACCGGAGAAACAAAATATCACCTTACACGTGAAGGTGGCCATAGCCATCGACGCATCTTACACGCTGCAGATGCGACTGGTGCTGCAGTGCAAGAAACACTTTCTGATAGCGTCGCCAATCACCCAAACATCCACCTTTTTGAGCGCTACAACGCAATAGACCTTATTAAAAGTCAAACTCAGAAAGGCCAGTGTGTTGGGGCATATGTGTGGAATCGTAAGAAAGAACAAGTTGAAGTGATTCGCTCCCGTTTTATTACTCTCGCAACCGGCGGTGGCAGTAAGGTTTATCAATACACGTCCAATCCAGATGTATCAAGTGGTGACGGTATCGCAATGGCATGGCGCGCAGGCTGTAAAATTGCAAATATGGAATTCAATCAATTCCACCCTACCTGTTTGTATCACCCTGATGCCGGTAACTTTTTAATCAGCGAGGCCTTGCGTGGTGAAGGGGCTTTCCTATGTCATGAGGATGGTACTAAATTCATGCATAAATTTGACCCACGCGCTGATTTAGCACCACGTGACATTGTCGCTAGGGCGATAGATTTTGAAATGAAGCGCTTAGGTGCTGATTGCATGTACTTAGACATCAGTCACAAGTCGACTGACTTTGTGAAAAAGCACTTCCCTAATATTTATAGACGCTGTCGCTCTCTGGGTATTGATATTACCAGACAACCTATACCTGTTGTTCCCGCAGCACACTATACATGCGGTGGCGTTGTCACTGATTTCGATGCACGAACAAACTTAGATAATGTGTATGCGATCGGTGAAACCGCCTATACCGGCTTACACGGCGCTAATCGAATGGCGAGTAACTCGCTTTTGGAGTGTATTGTGTTTGCACACGCTGCCGGTAAACATATATTGCAGCATTTAGCTGGTGATTGGTTAGATGAAGAGATTCCCGCCTGGGATGAAAGTCGCGTTATTGATTCGGATGAGCAAGTGATTATCCAACATAACTGGCATGAACTGAGACTTTTTATGTGGGATTACGTTGGAATTGTGCGCACAAATAAACGACTTGAGCGGGCAAAACGTCGAATCAATCTTTTAAAACAAGAAATTGATGAGTATTACAGTAACTTTAAAGTCAGTAATAACATGCTGGAACTCCGCAACCTTGTGTGTGTTGCACAGCTGATTGTCGAATGCGCCATGCAGCGCCGTGAAAGCAGAGGTTTGCATTACAACTTAGACTATCCTAATTTACTACCTGAGTCAGGACCGACAATTATTGTAAAAGAAAGCTAACGGCTTCAAATAGTGCTTACTTCACCTAATATATGCAACCTTGTTTTAGCGCGTTGTTGAGATTTGAGCGAAAAACGTAAACTGGGTAGTTCATTACCTTGGATTTCGTCACTTTTGGGGATTGCCTGACTGACCTCCATCTCTGTTGCGCTTGGCAAGTAAATGGGTTGAACAAATTGCGTTGTAATCGCTTTATCCGCGAAAATAGATGGGCTAGCGGTTCTGCAATCAAAGGCGTCATTTTTTGCGAGCATCGATATACAGATAGCTTTTGAATACATGCCGTGCGCTATTGCTCGCCTAAAACCCAGCAGTTTCGCACTCCAACGGCTCAAGTGTATTGGATTGTAGTCACCAGACGCACTGGCATATCGTCTGCCTATGCCTTGTTCGAATGTTAGCGGAAATGATAAAGATGGCCCTTGGTGGTCATTGTTGTTCAATGACGGTAACAATTGTGTAGTTTCTGGATTCGATGCTATGTGACCGCTTTGTTCATCATGCGCTAAGTCGTGTTTAACTCTTGCTAAATAGAATGATGTTGCTTCAATCGCTAGCGCTTCGTCAACAAAGCCTTCACTTTTCAATGCAAATACATATCCACGCTTGTGGACTTGAAGACCAGCGAAACTCGTTTTCAGGTTTAACTCAGCGTTTTGTTCCGGCAACTCATTCACTTTTATTTCATTTGCCAAATGCACTAAACCCATGGGTTTAAATGGAAATGGTTTATTTACCATCATTGAAAGCTGCATCGGCAACGTCAGTACCTGTAAATAGTTTGGGTGAATAACCGATGCGATACCCGAATTCCAAGCAACTAAGTTGTGATACTTCTCACAATGCCTGGTGTTGATTTGATGCTTTTGCTCACGCACTTGTGTGGGTAACGCAAGCTCTTCTGAAGCGGCTTGAGGAGGCTTGTAAAAAGCAGCTTGTAATAAACCCATATTCATTTCGACACTTTATCCTTTTGCTGCGAACGAAAAATACAACATGCAAGTGCGCGATACGTTCTTTTACTGACACTGCTTGGTAATAGCACTACGTCTTTGACGCTAGTGACTCTGCTTCCACTCATTGTTGACTCTTTATCGATAAGCTGCAACTTGAGAAACAGTAGCCAAGGGCTGACACGCGAACTTGGTAATATTCTATATTGTGACGCTAAATCACGATATATTTGACCGTCGCTCCTATCTGAACCCGGGCTAACCCTAGGGTGTTGTAGTATCGTCAGAACGCCATCTGCTAGTTCAAACCAACACTTTAGGTGGATAGGTGTTCTTTTAGAGAGACCACGCCAGAGCCAGACCGAGAAAAAAACGCCTGCAAAGCCTAGCCCCCAAAGTGTTAATTGCTTTAGATATGGCGATGTTACAACCGAGGCAAACCAAGGCGGCAATAGTGTCACACATGCTAAGATAAAGAGCAGTAGGTAGTTACATAACTTTATTGGCGAATAGCGTGAAAAGTAAATGCAAACGACCAAATGAACTGCTCGCCTAAACTTTGACTCTACTGAGTACTCTTTGAACCATGCTAGCTAAATCAGGATCGTGACATTTCTGATGCCCCATGAACCAAGCAAATAAATCAGGATCGTCACACGTCAATAAACGTTCAAACGTCATCTTTTCACCATCACTCAACTCATCAAACGCCTGCTCCACGAACGGCAGAAACAAAACATCTAGCTCTAACATGCCGCGTCTACAAGCCCATTTTAATCTTGCTAATCTTTTTGCTGTGAACATTGTTTTACCTTATTTAAGTCCCATTAATGATATCATAAGAAGCAGTTATTTATAGCTGCACTTGGGATCAAACGATGTTTTTCATTAGGTCCCAAGACTAATACAGAATTATTGGAGTATTGATTCATGACAGACCCTCAGAATTTTGTTGCTAGCCTAGACGAAATGGCAGTAATTAGTGTCACAGGCCCACAGGCGAAGGAATACTTACAAGGTCAACTCACCATAGACCTCGACCGTGTTAACGAAACTAATGCTCGGTTTGGTGCGCATTGTGATTTCAAAGGTAAAACTTGGTCCGTATTCACGATCGTTAGTGTTGCTGGTGGCTACGAATTAATAATGCCGAAAGAGTGCATAGACAAAAGTCTTCCTGAACTCAAAAAGTACGGTGTGTTTTCGAAAGTAGAGATAAACGATATTCCTTCCCACCCGAATTTTATTGGGCTAAGTGGCAGTGATAATATTGCCTTAGCTAAAAACTTGTTTCCTGAGTTAGCGACAGAGCACTTGAGTAAAGTGGAAAATGCTAACGGCATAGCAATCTGTATAAATTTGTCTACACCCAAGTTACTATTAATGCTAAGCCATTCCGGTTTCGAACATTTTACTGCAGTGATAAAAGAGTCAAGCTGTCCTGGGCTTATGTCAGCAGCCGGTCAGAATGATTGGAATTTTGCCATGATTGCTGACGGTATCGCCTCGCTCAGTTCAGCTACCAGCAATGAATTTGTCCCACAAATGCTGAATCTTCAGTTACTCGCCGGAATCGACTTTGATAAAGGCTGTTATATGGGGCAAGAAACGGTGGCTCGAACTAAATTTCTTGGCCGCAATAAGCGAGCGACTTACCTACTTTCAGGCAATACGAACAGCCAGTTTCCATTCATTGCCAATGGTGCAGCACTTGAGAAACAAGTTGGAGAAAACTGGCGAAGCGGCGGTACACTTTTACAAGCCGCAACTTGTTCGGCAAATACCGATAATGTGCTGGCACTTGCGGTCCTATCGAATGACACAGACTTAGGGTCTGTGTTAAGGTTAAAGGAACATCCTGAGCAAAGTTTCACTGTAGAAGCCTTGCCATACACTCTAGATGAATAATAGGACTCAGCATGGAAATTCAAAAAGACCACGTAGTTAGCCTTCATTACACTGTAAAGACAACTGAAGGAGACGTGATCGACTCTTCTCGTGAAGCAGAGCCACTTGCTTTCTTGCAAGGTAGCCATTTTATGATTGAAGGGATAGAAGATGCCCTTTACGGTAAAGAGAAAGGGGCTACTTTCGACTTAGAGGTGGGCCCGGAAAAAGCATATGGTCATCGCCACGATGATTTGATCCAAGAAGTCCCCGCAGCTATGTTCGAGGGTATGGACGTAGAAGTGGGTATGAGCTTCAGAGCGACAACCGATGACGGTGAGCAATCTGTTCTTATCGTGGACAAAACAGACAGCACTGTGACAGTAGACGGTAATCATCCATTGTCTGGTATGTCATTGGCTTTTAGCATTGAGGTTGTTGATGTAAGAGCAGCTACTGCAGATGAAATCGCCCACGGCCATGTGCATGGTGAAGGCGGTTGTGGACACAGTCACTAAACTTCACAAGTGGCTGCACTGCGCTTAATACTGTATTGAGAGGAAGCTAAATAGCTTCCTCATCTGTTTCACCCGTTCGTATTCGAATGACTTGCTCGACTTCAAAGACAAATATCTTGCCATCTCCAATTTTGCCAGTTTTTGCATGCGTCTGTATGGTTTCTACAACACGTTCTGCAAGCGCATCTGGAATAACCATTTCAATTTTGACCTTTGGTAAGAAGTCCACATTGTATTCAGCGCCTCTATACAATTCTTTGTGGCCTTTTTGGCGTCCAAAACCCCTAACTTCAGTCATGGTGATACCAGATACTCCTACCGAAGAAAGAGCTTCTCTAACATCATCAAGCTTAAATGGTTTGATTATCGCTTCAACTTTTTTCATAGTGTAAAACCAGTCCTAGTTTATGTTATTCACTGTCGTATACTGTCGGGATCGCGACTCTTTTATGCTGCGTTTTTAAGTATATAGCTAATAGTTTGTCATCAGCAACCGTGTCTTCACTCTTGCCCTCAAGAAAATCATCAATTTGATCGTAAGTTAAGCCTAGAGAATCTTCATCAGATTTTTGTGGCGTTAATGATTCTAAATCGGCGGTAGGCGCTTTAGTAATCACTTTTTCTGGCGCTCCCATGTGTTGAGCAAGTTGTCGCACTTGACGTTTACTCAAACCAAATAAAGGAGCAAGGTCACAAGCGCCATCTCCAAACTTGGTGTAAAAACCCGTAATATTTTCTGCCGAGTGATCAGTACCTAGCACCAAACCTTGTGTTAAACCGGCAATATCATATTGAATAGCCATTCGACTTCTGGCTTTGGCATTTCCTAAAACAAAATCAGAATGTGTATCAGTAAAGCTATCGACACCGGCAGCTTTGAGGCCTTCAATGGCTGAAGCGTGGATCGCGTCGGCTGCTGACTTGACGTTCGCTGTCATCTGCACACTAGGTTGAATAAAATCTATCGACGCTTGAGCATCTTGCTCATCTGCTTGCACACCATACGGTAAACGCACTGCAATAAATCGGTAAGCAGCATTAGTTTCTTCATTTAGCTCATTTACCGCAAGCTGCGCTAACCTACCTAAAGTGCAGGAATCAATCCCACCGCTGATACCTAAAACCAATGTTGTTAACCCTGAGTCTGTTAATTGATTCTTTATAAATTGGGTGCGGCGCTGGATCTCAAGCTCCGCATCAATCTCAGGCAGTACACGCATTTCATTAATGACTTCTTGTTTTAACATTGTTCTCACTCTCAATTATTTCGATTCTCACATTTTCACTACATCGGCAAGGTATAAACTCGACTAACCTCCCCTGATTGTGTATACGCAAGAGGAAGGAAAATAGCGTATAGTAATGTGTATAAATTTCGGGGGTCTACGTGCTAACTAACAAACCTACATCACAAACGTCATTACAGAAAGGTGTTACCTTGCTAGAAATGATGATCGCTTTAGCAATCATAGCGATTGTATTGACAGTTGTCGCGCCTAACATTCGAGAATTTTTAATCAAAAATAGAATTACCGGTGAGCTAAATGAAATAAGCGGCATCGTTCAATATGCTAGACACGTTGCAATTGACCAGCAGTCACCTGTTATCCTATGCCCTGCCAGTGACTTTAAAGAGTGTGGGACCGATTGGGATGATCCAAAGATAGTATTCATCGACGATAATGGTGATGGCGACCGAAACGATGATGAAGATTTATTAGTGGCAAGCTCACCTACGTCGGACACAACGTATATGGACGGTCCGAATAATCAAGTCGAGTTCCAAGAAACGGGCGCATCCAACCGCAATTTCAACATCATACTCTGCCCAGATAGCAAAGATGTGAAATACGCTCGGGCAATTAATATTTCTTTACAAGGTCGTGTTCGCGTTAGCAAAGACACTGACAATGATGGCGTGCACGAAGATACATCTGGCGATGCGCTTACCTGTCCATAAAGACTTTCACAGATAAAAAATGAGACGCCTTTCAATCACGTCTCATTTTATTCTGTGTAATGCTAGACCACTCATTACTGAATTCGTTTAATGGTCACTTTCGCCACAGACTCTCTGCAATCATAGAAAGATATTGATAAATCACCTTCTCCATGTATTCAAGCTGCAATATGCACAAAACCTTCATCAGATTCACTCACCTCATACAATACACTTCAAATACCACAAGCTAGGCCCAGTATTCATAAGCCATTATGGTCTGCACTACACGCATCGTAAGCGCTAGTGAAGAAAGGAGACTTCCCTTAGCGCGAAAGCGAACTGTGTTAGCCGATACAAAAAGCATCGTTAGTAGGGATTATGATTGCCGCTAAACAGATGCGATTAAATCGTCTTGCCGCGCATATTTCATCGCTTGACGAAGTGCCTAGTCCCAACGATGATTGATTAGCGCTGCTGTCGCTTACACGATTGATTTACTCACTCGGAACAGACGTTAAAAGGCTTGGATTAGCGGATTCAGTTAGTGGAAAGAATGACGATTGTTTTCAGTCAAAAAAAAGGTTTAGACTATTTGCCTAAACCTTTTTTGTCATATTGTTTGAATCAAGCGCGCTTAACAGCTCCAGCAATACTCATCGCTGTCGATGCTACCGTTATTGTTCTCATCCCAAGCTTTTCTGCCATCACTAAAGTAATATATAGCACCCGTACCGTCTGCAACACCACCTGAGGTAGGTGTCGCTTTCAACCGATACGTGAGTCCATTCGCTGACATTGTTTCAATAATCAAGTCGTACTTTTTGCTCGTGGCCGGTTCAGAGCTTGGACTGTGCTGGGCAAAAATAGTTGGTTTACCCGTATTCGCTCCGCCAGCAGCAGCCCCTTTATATGTGTAGCTCGATGCATTGTGCCGCTCCATCGCTGTTGCAAATGACATCAAATCAGCTTGAGCAGTACTTCGAGCCGAGCTCGCGATAATGCCTTGATAACTAGGATAAGCAATGGCGCTAATGATACCGATGATTGCGACTACAATCATCAGCTCAATTAGGGTAAAGCCTTTACTATTTTGACCTATTTGTTTCATTTACTGACGCTCCACTTCGGTTTTCCAAGTATTTTTCTGGACGCGCTCAAACTTACCATAGATGTTTCGTGCTAAACATTCAAAGTCAGAGCCACAAGATTTAATTTCGCCATCTTCATCAGTTTCAATAACGGCAGAAACACACTCTGCACCTAAACAAACCACCGGCTTAACAATATTCTCGATTAGAATCTTTGTATCGGGCGCGATGCCTGTTTGCTTTAACTGAGCATATCGATCTGACGCATCTTGTTCGTCATTATCATTCAAATCCTCTACTGCGTTACCGTCAACTAAGTTGACTAAGTAAGCACGACTATTTCCAGTTGGTGGTGCACACGCACTGGTGCTAGCACTGGCTGGCAAATAAGTAGTAAAGAAAACTTGATAGTCTAAGATCAATGGCGAAGCTAACACTTTTTCGCCACCACTCGTCAAGCGCACAAACCAGCCGCTTTTCGACGCAAAAATGGTGTTTTGCAATGCACGCTCTTCATCATCTTTACTAGTTAGCAGGTGATCAGTCGCATCATATAAACTGCTATTGCTGATAGCTGTCGTTGGGAAGGTGAATTTGTCAAACTCATCTCTAACGAATACTCCATTATCTTTGATCATGTAAAAATTATCTTGAATTTGTGTATTCAGAGGACCGGCTCTGAAGCCTGAACCAATGGCAACAGCATAATAATGCTCATCAACCGTTGAGATTTCTGACACATCAGGTGCGTAATAGAATCGTCTATTATTCTCAGCATCATCAGCACCGAGTTGAGCAAGCAATTGCCCAGACACTAAATCACTTCTCGCTTCACCATTATAAATGTCCAAACGGAAGATTTGACCACCCATATCTGCGACATACATGTGGTCAGCAAACCCATCGTTGTCACGATCGATAACTGATATACGGGCTGGGATACTGTACTTCATATCTGTTAACACTAGGTCGGCATTTTCTTTACCCGCTGACCATAGTAGATCGCCGTTTTCAGCATCGATGATATACACAGAGTTACCAACCACGTCGTCGCTGCGTTCAGCCTTTGAGTCTTGGTCTGGATCGTAACCCCCACCAATAATGACCACATTCTTGACGACATCGCCGATCCTAACTTTAGTAATCGTTGGACGTGACCATGATTGCCCCATATTAGCGAAGTCACCTTCACCACCATTTATTGTAAATACAATCTTCGGATCGTCTTTCGCGGTCACATCAACAACGTAGTAGTTATTTCCACCTCTACGCATGCCGATATAGATGTACTTTTTACCCTCTACTTCACGGTAAACCATGTCACCATCAAGACCATAGATATGATTAAAGCTACTGGCATTTCGATAAAATTCATTTAGGTTTTTGAGCAATTCTCGAGGAATAATCGAGAAATTCTCTTCACCCGTTTCAGCATTGAATGAGTGTAAGAAACCGTGGTTAGTTGCAACAAATACAGCACTTTCAGTTGCACTGTAGTTCACGATGACTGGCTGCGAATGGATAGGATCACCCATCTCCATTCTTACATCGATTACAGAACCATCGCCGTCATCATCTCTAACGTCAACACCCCGCGCCCACTTAAGCACAGTTTCTCTGGTGCCGATTGGATCAACGTCCGGATTAAGGTTCAAGTCGCTGTTGTCTATTTCCAAGTTGGTTTCAATCAACTGGTTCTTAGGAATCATGACTGAACCTGTATCATCAAAGAAATAGACTTTACGCACCAAATCCAAACGACTTGCAGCACCACCTGAACGCACATCGTTGCCGTCAGGACTGGCAGACCAGAATGAATGAGAGTTCTCGCTGAAGAAACCGGAACCACTGTCTACCGCATCGGTACCGTTCTTATCTAATACAGTATCACCACTGATTTTGTACTTCTTCAAATTACCAGGCCATTTTGAACCCTCAGATGGCTTAAACAAAGCGAAATAGAGCTCGTCCCTATGGGTTAAGCGATTCAATTGGTTTACGGCCACACCTGGCGAAACAAAGGTGGCATTCACATCTTTCACGTTTCTGAGAATCGTTTTAAACGCTTGCACCAAATCTTCGCTGTTGTCAGCTTGGTAGAAACCTCCGCCGCCTTGCAATGCAAGTTGATTAAGGAAAGTATTTGCGTTGTTGTTTGCAGCAAATCCGATCGTATGCGTAACAACTCTGGCATCGATAACGGACTCACTGGCGTCACTTAAGTTCTTCACAAGGTCCACGCCGCACTTCTCTCCACCGTTTCCTGAACAAGAGGTTCCGAGAAGTGACTGGATTTCGCTAACACTGTGATTGTTATTCGCTTCACCATCAGATAATAACACGACATGGTTGTTAACCTGACACTGTAAATCGACGACAGGTGAAATGTATTGTGCACCCTCTGGAATATATTCCTGAATACAGTTCCAACTATTTAAATTATCTTCCGTACAACCTGATGGTCGCACAGCATCATCACCAATGTATGATGCTCTATGACTGACTCTCGTGCTACGTCTAACATTATTGTTAACACCACTTTCACCACGCTTACGGCCCCAATAGACTTCATTGCCTCCGAAGTATTGGGCGGATTCATACAGCGTATCTACAATCGGTGTGTAACCATTGGCGTTCAATTCATCAACTTTACTCACCAAGTGTTGTCTTACAGTGGAAGACGTTCCTGGCGTCGCATTACCCTCAAACTCAACAACCAATCGAGCAGCGCCAGATGGTTTCCCGCTAACAGTATACCCTCCGCGTTTTGAATAAGAGAAATCGGATAGGATAAACATCATCTTATTACCCGTTCTCCATCCGCTGCGATTAACCGTCGTTTGCACGATGTTTTTTATCGAAGGGCTTTGGTAATCTCTATCTTCAACCCAAGTTGGAATATTTTCCCAGTTGACAGCAGCTGTCTTGCTTTTATTACGCTGCATGTAGCGATAATATGGACTGAAGTCGTTTGGATGATCTTCATTTACGCCTTGGATCGTCATTCTAGCGCCGCTAGAAGTGTAGGTATTGTAAGAAGTAAACTCGAGATATGCGTTGAGGATATTTGCGTTTTTGGGGACATTGACGCCAGAAAAACGCAGCCCAATATAAGCATTAGAGCTTCTATGGAAAGTCAGCTCGCTACCCGTTGATTGATAACCATTCCACTGCTCTTCGGCATTCTCACCATTGGTAGATAATTGATAGATTTGACGTTCACGCATACAGCCCGTTGCCGTGCTTTCATCATAGTTAACGACAAGTTGAGGTGTTCGACCAATACCTTCTTCAAAGCCACTGACTTTACGGTTACTGGAGCTAACCGAACTTGAACCTTCAATGATGATGTTAAGGTCGTTCCCCCCACACCAATCACCGCGATTCACTACTTCCTGAATAACCGCAGATAAATCGGGTGAGTTTATCCCTTCGTCTGATAGTGGAAAATCATTATCGGTGTCCCAAGTGACTTCAGCACCGGTGGTGCTTCTATTAGTAATATCTTTATCTTGGTTTTTGAACGCTTGCGCATCTCCCGTCGCCTCAGCTTTGAAAACCATGCTTGCTTGAGATGTATTGAGTCCTTTGGAAGTAAAACGAATATATGCATTCGTAATAACCGCACCACGAGGGATCATGAGCTCTTGATAACGCAAACCTGTATGCACTGTTTGGGTGCCTTTGGTAAGCTCTAGCTGATTCGTTGTCAGCTTAACATCTTCATCGACTTCATATGCGTCATCGCTACCATCAACAACAGGAATAATCAGTTCTGGCGCTACTGGACTATCGATGTCTCTTACCGGAAATAATATTGGTCCACCATAATCAGAAAAACGCATCAAACCGGCATTGATATTGGTTGCTGAACGCAAGGTTTCTTTCAATGCGTTTTGAACACGAAGCATTCGGGTTTGAGAAGTACCATCTTTACTGCCCATCGAGCCGGAGGTGTCCATAATGAATAATACATTAGGATTGTAGGTGCTGGATGTTCCTCCTGTACCTAGATATATTTCAAGATCGTCGCCAAGCGCGCTCATGCTTACCATAATCGTAAGGAAAAAAGCGCTCGCTGAACTGGTCCATCTTTTAAGTGACATGATTCTTACCTCACTGTGATGCTGGCGCAAAAACGGCTGCGCTCATCGTGTTAGCAACTGCATAATTGCTACCAGAGATTTGGCCGCAACCTCTGACTAAGAAAACGTGACAGCTAATATTACTGCCACCGATGACGTTACTAGAGCCCCTGCAGGCCTCTTCTCTAATGAAAGCACTTTTAGACCAACTGGTGGTCGTAGGGTGTGTTCGAAAATTACCTTGGTCGACGTGCATTTTGCCTCGCGTTAGACCGTCATTCGTTATGAAACGGTCTATACGATCATTATCAAAACAACTGAGTTCATCATTGGCTAAATCCAAGGCATTTATTTGTCGCGCTTCAGATAAAGGATCTGACTTAAGAGGATCAGCTAACAAAGACTCATCTTCTGATTCATAAACCACGCCTGCTAACGCGGCTTCTGCCGCGTCGAAAGCAAAGGATTTCCTTTCCATTGATGCCGCCATTTTAGTTTGCATCATACCGCTAGATACCGAGGCGACGCCGAGAATTGTCAATGACATTAGCACTAATAGTGCAAATACCATTACGAGACCGCGCTGCTGATTCATGCTCCACTCCTTACAAAATTTTTCATATTTCTTAGCGTTATTGTGGTTTCAAAAGCTTTATATAAGCCATTATCACTGACTGTAAAACTGTCTTCGTTTAATAATTTAAATGAGGCCTTTTGATCAACCGTTATTTCACTATCACCTTTAACAACGACAGCTAACCTAAGAGCGACAATAGATTGACCGTCATTAATTGAGTTTTGGATCCCATCAGCAGTAATAAATCGAATTGGAATTGCAGACCCTTGAGTACTTTCTAAATCAGTAATACCGTAGGTGACTTGAAAACTAACAACATCGTCGAGCAAGGTAACCGAATTATGAGCATTATGCCCCTCGGCTGCTTTTAAGCCTCTTAAGTAACGTCCATCAAAACCTGTACATTTCAATTTATTGTCGTCGACAAAGTACTCGTTTACTACGTAAAACTCTTCTTGGTCTGGATATCCTAAGGTGTAACCACGACAATCCTGAAAGCCTTGCAAACTGACAACCAGTTTGTCACTCGCACCATCAATGCCTTGCACTGAACCAAGCTGGTTACGAACCGCAAACTTGCCTGGCAGGATGATAGGGTTATTGCGGACGAAAACATTCTCGTTAACAATATCAACATCGTTATTGAGCTGTGGGCTCAATTGGTCATAAAGCCCTACCATGAGCATTTCGCTGCGCAAACGATTGATGATGTATCGACCACTTTCTTGGGTAGATGCAATACCTCTGTTTAGCTTCTCTGTGACTTGGTTACTAACCATCACCTGAACTACTGCGCCAGCAATTATTAAGCCGAGCGCCATGGATATCATGATTTCAACGAGAGTAAACCCTCGTTGCTGTTTAGAGCGTTTAATCACAGTGCAACCTCCACTACGACACAATCGTTATCGTCACCTGTAGAAGCGTTGCAAGCCGCATTTTTTACTTTATTGTTGTTCTGCCAATTTTTTGCAGGCCATGAAATAATCACTTCGTGAATAGACCCTGCAGTGCATAAGTCTGTATCTCCAAGGTCTTTGTCTTGTGAACACTGCAAACTGATTCTTGCGTTTGGATTTGTCATGACGGTTGCGCAAGACATTTGGTGAGCATCAAATTCAGCTAACTGGGACGCCGTGCAATCGCCTGTTTGACAGTTAGGTACCGACACCGGATGTGTTTTGCAATAGCAATCATAGGGTAAACCACCACCTACACACGACAAATTTTCAAAATTATAAATATCTTCATCAAAATAGGTGTTGTCTACCACAAAACCATCAGTGATATCTGATGGGATGGCGTTTGCGCTTAAGCGCTCCCCAAACTGTTGAGCGATGAAAACGGCTTGGGTACGATTTAAGGCATCGGCGTTAGAGAACGAGCCGATAAACTGCAAAGACGCCACACCTAGCAGACCTACGGACAGAATGAAAAGAGTGACGAGCACTTCAATCATGCCGATCCCGCGCTGTTGGCGTATCGCTTGAGCTGTGTTTCTGCCTTGTCTATTACTTGCCTTCATACTCATTCACATACTATTTTTCCATGGCATCACTTTAACGCAGCATTGGTATGAATTGGTTATTTTGTATGAGTCTAAGGTATTAAAAAGAAATAACTACTGAACTTAAGGATTGTTTACACGTGTATTAAAGCAAAGCCCTTATTGATAAAGGGCTTCAACGGGGTAGATTTTAGCTTCGTTGCTTAAAGTTGAACGACACGTAGCTCTTTTGGCACGGCGAATTCAATACTTTCTTCACGACCGGGTCTCTCGGTCGATTGAACAGCGCCCCAGGACATGAGTCTATCAACCACACCTTGCACTAAGACCTCTGGTGCTGAAGCGCCAGCGGTTACGCCAATCTCACTCACCGAATCCAACCATTCCTTTTGAATACAGTTGGCATCAGCAATCAAATATGCCTTCGCCCCCATTTTCTCCGCTAATTCTCGAAGACGGTTAGAGTTAGAGCTATTTTGAGCACCTACAACTAATAGCACGTCGCATTCTGAGGCAAGCTCTCTTACTGAGTCTTGACGGTTCTGAGTCGCATAGCAAATATCATCTTTGCGAGGACCATCGATTCGTGGGAATTTTTCCCGCAAAGCTGTGATTACGTCGGCAGTGTCGTCAACAGATAAGGTTGTTTGACTGCAATAATATAGATCATTTGGATTTTTGACCTCTAACTCAGCCACATCTTCGATAGATTCAACTAAATAGATGCCGCCTTCGGCACTGCTATATTGTCCCATCGTACCTTCAACTTCGGGATGGCCTTGATGACCAATCAATATGCACTCAGCGTCTCGCTTGCTTGCACGCATCACTTCCATATGGACTTTCGTTACCAATGGACATGTCGCATCAAACACCTTCAAACCTCTGGCATCAGCTTCGGTTCTGACCGCTTGTGAAACACCATGGGCAGAAAAAATCACAATGGTGTCATCAGGCACTTCCGCTAACTCATCCACAAATAACGCACCGCGCTCTTTTAAGCCGTCAACCACGAATTTGTTGTGCACAACTTCGTGACGCACGTAAATAGGAGGGCCAAACATTTCAAGCGCACGCTCGACAATAGTGATCGCGCGGTCAACACCGGCACAAAAGCCTCTTGGATTCGCTAAGTGGATATGCATATTAGTCAGCTCCAGCGTTCTTCACATCAATAATTTCAACATCGAATGTCACGTCTTGCCCTGCTAATGGGTGATTGAAATCGACCGTCACAGAATGGCCTGCAACGCTTCTGATCACGCCAGGTAGTTCGCTACCATCGGGTTGAGCAAATGCAATTATCATCCCTTCTTCTACAGGTGTATCTGCAGTGAACTTAGTTCTGTCTACATGATAAATGTTATCCGGATTTGGCATACCAAACGCATCATCAGCAGCAAGTTTAAAAGCCTTCTTATCGCCGATAGTCAGGCCTCTTAAGCAGTCCTCGAAGTTTTTTGTCAAGCTTCCGTCACCCATGACCATTTTGGCTGGTTTATTATTAACACGGGTACTATCAGCTGCTGAGCCGTCTTCTAGTTTTAGGTCAAAATGCAAAATAACTTCGCTATTGTCACCAATAATAAGTGCGCTATTTGTCAAGTTCGTTAGCCTCTTTGTTCTTAAACATATCTATGATCAGGAGCACCGCTCCGATGAAAATAGCTGAGTCAGCTATGTTGAATGCGGGCCAATGATAGGTCCCATAATACAAGTCAAGAAAGTCAATAACGTAGCCATGCACCATTCGGTCATATACATTTCCCAAAGCGCCGCCCAAAATGAATGAGAAAGCTACCGGCAGCAGCTTTTGCTGCTTTGTTGTTGCTTTCAACCACCATAGGATCAAAGCACTTACACCTAAGGCAATAGCGCTTAAAAAGTAACGTTGCCATCCACCAGCATCATATAGGATACTAAATGCAGCACCGTAGTTGTGGACATAAGTGAAATTGAAAAATGGCATTATCTCAATTGATTGATATAAGCTCATGCTATCTACAACGGCATACTTGCTCCACTGATCAAAAATAAAAATAATCAGTGATATCCATATAAAGCGCAAGCCCGTTTCTGTTAACAACTTAGGCATAATGGCGCACTTCCCCTTGTCCATCTACGTTATCAATACATCTGTTACACAGTTCAGGGTGTTTAGGATCGGAACCGACGTCTTCTTTGAAGTGCCAACATCTCGAACATTTTTCACCATCTGCTTTAAGCACGTCAACAAACACTTCGTTATCGCTCAAGGAAACAGCCGTGTCAGTTTTTTCAGATAATCCTTTTACTTCAGCCTCTGAAGTGATTAATACAAATCGTAACTCATCTTTTAGCTTTGCTAATGCCTCTGCTTTTTCTTCAGTGACATACAAAATCACTTTTGCTTCAAGAGAGCCGCCAATCACTTTTTCATTCCGCGCTTTTTCTAAAGCACTGTTCACTTCTGCTTTTATCGTCATTAATGATTGCCAAAACGTATTGTCGAAACCACTATTTTGTTGCTCGGTTTTTGGCATACCCTCATACCAAGTTCCGGTGAATACAAACTCTTCACGTTTACCCGGCAAGGCT
Source organism: Alteromonas sp. W364 (assembly GCF_031846205.1). Classification (NCBI taxonomy): domain Bacteria; kingdom Pseudomonadati; phylum Pseudomonadota; class Gammaproteobacteria; order Alteromonadales; family Alteromonadaceae; genus Alteromonas; species Alteromonas sp. W364. The sequence goes on from NZ_JAVRID010000006.1 coordinate 67,349, forward strand.
TCCCAAACTTCTTGAGCGGTAAAGCTCATGACCGGCGCCATCCAACGAACCAAGGCTTCCACAATATGATAAAGCGCAGTTTGGCAAGAACGACGAGCCAAACCGTCGGTTTTAGCGGTGTATTGTCTATCCTTTATGATATCAAGGTAGAAACTACCCATCTCAATAGAGCAGAACTGCATTAAGGTTTGGCAAACAACCAAAGTATCGTATTGCTCATAACTACTCAAAATCTGTTTTTGAACTTCTGCAGCTTTGGAAACAGCCCATTGGTCTAAGGCAACCATATCTTCAAATGGCACCATGTCCGTTTCCGGATTGAAACCATTGAGATTTGCTAACAAGAAGCGACAAGTATTTCGAATGCGTCGATATGCATCTGCTGAGCGTTTTAAAATCTCATCAGACACCGTCATTTCACCTCGGTAGTCTGTTGAACCAGCCCATAGACGCAAAATATCTGCACCCAGCTTATTCGTGACCTCTTGAGGAGCAATCACGTTACCGACAGACTTCGACATCTTTTTACCTTGTGCATCTACGGTAAAACCATGAGTAAGCACTTCTTTATATGGCGCATGGCCATGAATTGCAGTAGATGTCATTAACGATGACATAAACCAGCCGCGATGTTGGTCAGAACCTTCTAAATACAAATCGGCTGATGCAGGTATATCGTCTCTTTTATCAACGACAAAGTAATGAGTCACACCCGAATCAAACCACACATCAAGAGTATCAGTGACTTTTACGTAATTGTCTGCATCATCACCAATAAGATCTTTTGCATCGATATCCCACCAAGCTTGAATACCTTTGGTTTCGACTTCTTGTGCTACTTTTTCGATAATGTCTGCAGTGTTTGGATGCAATTCACCAGTCTCTTCGTGAATGAATAAGGCAATTGGTACACCCCAAGTGCGTTGGCGAGAAATACACCAGTCGGGTCGCCCTTCAACCATACTCTCAATGCGGCTTTCACCCCAAGCTGGAATCCATTTCGTTTGATGAATTTGCTCGATTGACTGTTTACGCAGGCCGTTTTTATCCATACTGACAAACCATTGTGGTGTTGCGCGGAAAATAATAGGCGATTTGTGGCGCCAGCAATGCGGATAGCTGTGCTCATATTTCACATTCAGCGCCAACGCATTTTGCTCTTCTAAGGCAGCGATAATATTGTCGTTTGCTTTGAACACGTGCTGGCCAGCGAACAACGGTGTGTTATCTAAATAAACACCGTTGCTGCCAACGGGGTTATACACTTCAATGCCATACTGTTTACCAACATTGAAGTCATCTACACCATGAGCGGGTGCAGTGTGGACACAACCCGTACCGGACTCAGTCGTTACGTGCTCACCCAAAATTAACGGCACTGTTATTGGGTTGAGAGGATGACTAACTGTTAGGTTTTCTAGCGCAGCGCCAGTAAACGAGGCAAGAACGCGATAGTCTTCAATACCGTAGCGCTTCATTGACGCATCAACTAGGTCGGCGGCTAAAACATACTGCTCGCTACCGCTTTCAAGTTGTACCTCAACGAGTTCATAACTTAGTTCGGGATGAAGGCTAATTGCGCGGTTTGCAGGAATAGTCCAAGGCGTGGTTGTCCAAATAACAACAGATGTTTTTTTACTATCCAACACACTCTGTTCTACGCTCATTGCTTTTGCATAAGCAGCACTGTCGACTAAGCTAAACTTCACATCAATCGCTGGAGACACTTTATCTTTGTATTCTACTTCAGCTTCAGCGAGCGCTGAGCCACAGTCTGTGCACCAATGAACTGGCTTAAAACCTTTCTCCAAATGGCCTGATCCAACGATGTCGCCTAACGCACGGATGATGTTTGCTTCAGAACTGAAATCCATCGTTTTATACGGGTTTTGCCAATCACCTAGCACGCCAAGACGAATAAAGTCTTTGCGCTGACCATCAATTTGACGCTCAGCGTAAGCTCTGCACTTTTCTCTAAATTCGGCGACTGACACTTTCTTACCGGGTTTACCGACTTTTTTCTCTACCATTAATTCAATCGGTAGCCCATGGCAATCCCAACCAGGCACATAAGGAGAATCGAAGTCGGAAAGCGTCTTAGATTTGATGATAATATCTTTTAGAATTTTATTAACTGCATGGCCAATGTGGATATCACCATTCGCATATGGAGGACCATCATGCAGGATAAAAGGTGTTTTACCAGCTTTTGCTTTTCTGATTTGCTGATAAAGCTTTTTCTCAGTCCAGCTTTTCAGCATTTGAGGCTCTTTATTGGCCAAATTACCACGCATTGGAAAGGCCGTTTCAGGCAAATTTAGCGTTGGTTTATAATCAGTCATATCTGGTTTTCCACTTCTATTTTATTGTTGTACGACAGAATGAGCTTCTGTTTTGTCTGTTTCACTGAGCAAGCTTACAAACTCTTTGGCTGCTTCAGCATCTTTTGCTATTTGTTGTTTTAGAGCATCGAAATTATCAAAACGTTTTTCGCTTCGAATTTTCTTCAATACCGCTACCTCTATCAAAGTGCCATACAAATCTTCATGAAAATCGAAGATGTGCACCTCCAACTGAGATCGAGTGCCATTTACTGTGGGTCTGTTCCCAATGTTCGCAACGCCGTAATACGTCGAGCCTTGTATGAGGACCTTAACGGCGAATACACCTGCGACTGGTGATTTACAGCGTTTAAGTAGGACGTTAGCAGTAGGAAACCCTATCGTACGTCCTTTCTTATCGCCGTGATTTACTTTCCCTGCTATTGCAAAGTCGCGACCCAGCATCTGTTTTGCAAGTCCAAACTGATTACTCGCCAGTGCTTGACGAATTTCTGTGGAGCTTATACGACACTCAGCTAGTTTGAAGCTTGCCGTGCTAACAACCTCAAAATCGTGTTGCCGGCCTGCCGTTTCTAAAAAAGCGAAGTCGCCGATCCGTTGTCTACCAAATCGAAAATCATCACCTACAACCAAAAACTGAATACCAAGCTGCTTCACTAGTAAATCAAAAACAAATTCGTCTGCGCTCATACTAGCAAACTCAGTGTTAAATCTGACGCAAATTAAACGGTCAATCCCCAACGCCTTAAACATTTGATATTTATCGCGGAAACGCGAGAGTCGAGCAGGTGCATTATCTTTTGCGAAAACTTCTTCGGGCTGAGGTTCAAATATCATTACACTTGCAGGAAGGCCTAGTGCTCTTGCTTTTTCGACAAGGTTCACCAAAACCGCTTGATGGCCTTTATGCACGCCATCAAATTTTCCAATTGTAAGTACACAACCTCGATGATGATCGCGCACATTGTGCAAACCTCGAATTAACTCCAAACCGCCTCGCCTGAGCATACAATTTTAAAGCGCTCGATTATAGCCGACCCGCACCTGAATACCAATGCTTATAGGCGATCTAAGCTAAGTTTATTTTATTTTATTTTTTCAACGATTAACTGTGCTGGTCGAATACCAAACAGTAAAAGGGCAAGGACATACACTGCTATGCCACTGCCTATCAGTAAACCTAAATCACGTACTCTTGGCCCTAAGCCATTGCTTTGCCATTCAAAGTTTTGTTTAAGCACAAAAAGAACTGCTCCCATGAGTAGTGATGTGATAAGCACCTTACCCACAAAAAGTGCTGAAGAAGCAGAGACTCTGTAAACCCCTGTTTTATGTAAGTTGATGTAAAGTAGCAAGGCGTTGAGTGTCCCTGACAAGGCTGTTGCCATCGCCAGGCCGATATATCCGAAAGGAATCGCTAAAATCAGGTTAAACACCATATTGCAGACCATGGTGATAATCCCGTATTTTACTGGGGTTTTAGTGTCTTGTCGTGAGTAAAAGGCCGGTGCGAATATTTTCACCAACATGAAACTCAATAGTCCGCTGCCGTACGCCATCAAGCTATATGAAGCCATTGTGGCGTCATTCAGAGTAAACTCGCCTCGTTGAAATATTACCAGTAACAGAGGTTCAGCAATTAATACCAATGCCGTTGCAGCGGGGATCCCAAGTAAACAGATAATTTTAAAAGCCCAATCTAGGTTATTTTTGAATGCGGCAGGATCATTGCCAACGTGGTTGCGACTAAGCGTCGGTAAGATAACCGTTGCGATTGCGATCCCAAATAAGCCTAATGGGAATTCAAGGAGCCTGTCGCTGTAATAAAGCCAACTTATTGAGCCCACTTGGTCCAAAAAAGTAGCGATTAAGGTATCTAAGAGCAAGTTTATTTGGCTTACTGAGACACCGAATAGCGCGGGGATCATTAAGGTTCGGACCTTTACTACTTTGGGATCTTTCCAACCCCATCTTGGTCTTTTCAATAAACCGGCCCGATATAGAAATGGTAATTGGAAGCCAAGCTGAACAATGCCACCGATGAAGACTCCCCATGCTAGCGCAAACGCCGGCTCATCCAGCATAGGACCAAGAAAAATGGCACAGATAATAATACTAATATTCAATAAGACAGGCGTAAACGCAGCCACAGCGAATTGATTGAGCGTATTTAGCACCGCACCTACCAAACCCGCTAACGAAATAAAAAAGATATACGGAAAAGTAATTTTAAGCATCGCCGATGCCAAAACAAAGTTATCGGCTTTATCACCGTCATTGAGATAATCTAAAAACCAACCCCCACCAAAAATCGCGGCTAATACGGGTGAAAAAATAACGCCCACGATAGCGGTAATAAAAACAATGGCACCGAGCGTGCCAGAAACTCTTGCTACAAAGTCTTGCATCGCCTTTTCATCGTTCTCTGCCTTCACCTCGGTGAGCACTGGAACGAAAGCCTGTGCAAATGCGCCTTCGGCAAATAAGCGTCTCAAAAAATTAGGAATTTTGTTCGCGAAGAAAAAAACGTCAGCTGCCGCACCAGCACCAAGAAAATTAGCGACAACAACATCTCTGACTAAGCCGAGTATCCTCGACAAAAATGTCATAGCACTTACCACTATCCCTGATTTCAACATCTTAGAGCACTAACCTATTTGTTATTAAGAGTACGATTACTCTCAATGATTGAGCCTTGCCGAGTATTACGCTTGTTTTTCGAGCAATCGAATTGATAGTTTTACAAAATCAGATGAACTAATAATCCCAACCAACTTATTGTCTGCATCAATACAAGGTAAGCAACCATGTTTATTGTTCAGAAAAAAAGTAGCTACTTCTTGCACATCTTGCTCTGGGTAGACTGAGACAAATTCTGTATCTGCAATATCTATTGCCAACGTCTTCATCTCTTGTTCGTTTAGGGCATCGATACCATATTGCGTCAAAATACTGATTACCCGCGCAATCATTGCTTTCTGCGTTACCACTCCCATCAGCTCTTGGGTTTCATTATTCACGATTGGTAAGTGTCGAATCCCTTTTGCCTTGGACAGATCATGCGCGTTTTTCATCGTGTTTAATTGATTCAGCGTAACGACTTTGGTCGTCATAATATCCGCAACTGTAAGCATCACATTTAGCCTCGAGAAGTAATTGAACAAGCTGGAGAATGACTACATCTTCGCATTTTTTATTCTATGCTATCAATAATTCATTTATTTTATCATTTCGCATGCATTTTAATTGACAGTAAGCTTGAAAAACTGGATAATCCGCACCCTCAATTTTGACATGAATTTATTTAGGAGTTACACCTTGGCTAACATTAAGTCTGCTAAGAAACGTGCAATTCAAGCTGAGAAGCGTCGCCAGCATAATGCAAGCCGTCGCTCCATGACTCGTACGTGCATAAAGAAAGTTCTCGCTGCTATTGAAGCTGGCGATAAAGAAGCTGCTCAAGCAGCATTTACTGCAGCAGTGCCAGTGCTTGACCGCATGGCGACTAAAGGCCTTATTCATAAGAATAAAGCTGCTCGCCACAAGAGCCGTCTTAACGCACAAGTTAACGCTCTTTAATCTACCCCACTGCTGCTACTCGCAGTAAGAAGATAGATAGTAAAACATTATGAAAAACGCCTTATGGGCGTTTTTTTTTGCCTTGTATTCCAAAGTCATGGTTCACAAACACAGGCCACAAGCGCAGCACTTGTCACACTTGTTTCAAATAAACGTCACCCAAACGTCATAGAGCCAAACTACTCTCCCTATCATCTATACTCAATTCTTTTGCGATTTATGTTTTCTGTTGAGCACCTTATTGAAGAACACTATCCCGGTTTGCGTAAGCACACAGCTGTTTACAAACCTCTGAGCTCATTCCTACGATACCTTTTACATGAGAACGATGCCCAAGCTTTTGCCCGTCAATACGGTCATTTACAAGGGATCGATTTCGTAGAGCAAATACTCGATTATTTCACATTCCGTTTTTCGGTAAGCGATATAGAAAAAGAGAGGATCCCAAGTGAAGGTAAGCTTGTGATTGTTGCCAACCATCCCATTGGCTCACTTGACGCCCTAGCCTTAATAAAGCTGATTAGTGACGTTCGCAAAGACCTAAAAGTGGTGGCGAATGAGATGCTAATGGCATTGAACCCTCTACATTCTATTCTACTGCCTGTCAATAATATGCAAGGGAACACGGCTAAACAAAACCTAAGACTGATCAATAAGCACCTAGATTCTGATGGTGCGGTCTTGATATTTCCTGCAGGCGAAGTCTCTCGTTTAAGACCACAGGGAGTTCGCGATAGCAAATGGAAAAAAGGGTTTCTTCGCATGGCGAAACAAACACGCTCTCCAATCTTGCCAGTGTTTATTAACGCTAAGAACTCGCCGTTATTTTACGGCGTATCCATGTTATTCAAACCCGCCGCAACGAGTTTGTTAGTAAGGGAGATGTTTAAGAAAAAACATCAGCACATCAAACTACATGTCGGTGAGCTCATCCCAGTTGAAGCATACTTGCATAGCAATATCCAGGCTAAGGAACAAGTAAACCTGTTCAGAAAGCATGTATATCGCTTAGGTACTCAAAAACCAAGTCTGTTCAAGACACAATCGGCACTGGCACTACCTGAAGACAGACGCCACCTTAGAAAAGCGATTCTTAATGATTGTGAAAGCTTAGGGGAAACGCCAGATAATAAAAAGATTCTGCTTTACCGTCATACTGGTTCGAATCCTATTATGCGTGAAATTGGTCGACTGCGTGAAATTGCTTTTCGTGCTGTTGGAGAAGGCTCTAATAGTCGCCGAGACATTGATGCCTTTGATTATCACTACTTGCATCTCATTCTCTGGGACGACAATGACTTAGAAATAGCTGGCGCATATCGCCTTGGTGATGCAAGTGTATTAACACAAGAGAAACATCCTACTGGTCTCTATTCTGCAAGTTTGTTTGATTACCAAGCACCGATGCAATCTATCTTCAAAGAGGGATTAGAGCTAGGCAGAAGCTTTGTTCAACCAAAATATTGGGGAAAACGCAGCCTCGACTATTTATGGTTGGGTATAGGCGCTTTTATGACAAAGTATCCTAAATATAGATATTGTTTCGGACCTGTGAGTATATCAAATGCACTACCAGCTAGCGCATTAGCGCTGCTGGTTCAGTTCTATAGTAAATATTTTCCATCCAACGAGAACTTTGCGAACGCTAAATTACCCTTCATACCGAGTACTGACTCCCTATACGACTTCCATGGCAATGACTACATGGAGGAATTTAAAGTACTCAAAAGTGTTCTGGCTAATATGAATACGACGATACCTACGCTACTAAAGCAATATGCAGATATATGCGAAGATAAGGGGGTCTGTTTTGCCGCTTTTAACGTTGACCCCGACTTTAACTATTGCGTAGATGGTTTGATTATTATGGACTCCACTCGCCTTACTAAAAGTAAACGTAAACGCTATATGCCGTCGAAATTTGAAGGCGACATGCAGATTCAAGAATAAACGAACGGAATCTTTGCTCCATATACAACTCTTTTTCGTATAATATTCTAAGTAATAAAAAGTAGCCAAAACAGATTAATTTGAACGTCATCAAAGATGTTCAATAATGTTATGATAGATGCGCTTTAGGCTCTTATTAATCTTGGCTTAGTGTACATAAAGGAGTGAGTAAGCTTGTTTAAGTTTTTATTTTTAATTCCAATAGTGCTTTGTATTATCTGGATAGCTTACTTGCGGTCTAGGGGCTTTAGCCTTGGGCAAGGTAAGCAAGGTTTTATTTATATTATCGTTGTATCAGCAACAATACTGGCAGCATTCGCAACACTCATGTTTTTGTTGTGACTTTAACTCCATACGAGCAAAGTTCGACTCTAGTCACGCCTTAATGAGCCTATCTCAGCTCTTTGCGGCAAATAAAAAAATACCGCTTCAAATGAGCGGTATTTTTATATTCAGGGGCTATAGCCTAGTCATGCGACCTATTAACGCTGGATTTTTTCAATCTCTGCTTCGCTCAATAGAGCAGCAACGAAGTTATCGAATGACTGGCGACTAAAGTTATTGGCTAACCCATCAGAAGTTGCGGTCAACTCTTCAGCTTCCACGTCGTTAACAGGAGTCACAGACTCAAGTTCAACAATGCCGATATCGCCGTTATTTAGTGTCACAACAGAGATATTCTGCTGATCAACTGGTGCTAATGAGAATATCGCCTTTGACACTTCTTGAGGAACGTCGGCACCGAAACGAGCAATGTTTTCATTTACCTGCACATCGATAGACTTCTCGCTCAATTTCTCACTAATATCTTCACCTGCTAACAAAGAAACTTTTATTTCTTCAGCCCATGCTAACGCTGCTTCTTGGCTTTTCTCAGCACTCAAACGGCTCACTATTGTTGCTTTGACTTCTTCTAAGCTCAATGTGCGCTGGGGCTTGTGCTCTTTAACTCTAACGACCATGATTTTCTCGTCGTTTAGCGTCAGTAGTTCGCTATTCAAACCATCTTCAATCAATTCAGTACTGAATGCTACGTTTGCTACCTGTGGATAATCAACGGAAGCCGGGTAAGCATTTGAAGCAAAGAACGCTGTTTCAATAATAGGTCTATTTGCTACGTTTGAAACTCGCTCTAAGCTATCTGGAGATTCGAAAGCAGCACTTGCAATAGCTTCTTGCAAACCAAAATAAGTCTCGGTCGCTTTGTCTTTTAGCATAAATTCAGTGATTTCAGCTTCAACGTCCTCAAATGGCGTTGTAACCTGAGGTTTTAAGTCGGTTAATTTGATTATGTGATAACCGAACTCAGTCTTCACTAATGGGCTAATATCTCCGGTGTTTTCGATTGCAAATACGGCATCTTCAAAAGAAGCACTCCAATCCCCACGAACGATATAGTCCAAGTCACCACCAACTTCAGCACTCACAATATCAGCTGACTCTTGTTCTGCAATCGCAGCAAAGTCTGCATCATCAGCTTTCACGCTAGCCAATACTTCTTCTGCTTTCGCTTTTGCATCTGCTTCATCATCACCAAACTCAATCAGGATGTGTGACACTCTGCGTTCTTCATCTGTTTGATATGCACGGATATTTTCTTGGTAGTTGCTTAGTACTTCTTCAGGGGTGACTGATTCATTAGCAATTAGGTCGTCTACAGAAACACTCACATAGGCCAACTTCACTTGCTCTTGAGTATCGAAATCACTTAAATTTGCTTGGTAATATGTATCGATTTCTTCATCACTAATTTCGACGTCTGTCGCAAAATCAGCAGCCTTCACCACGATAGTTTTCGCAGAGCGCGTTTGTTGCTGAAGTTTCAAAATATTGGCAACTTCTTGCTCAAGGCTAAAGCTAGAAGAATTAAGAGTAGAACTTAGCTGCTCTGTTGTCATCTGCTTACGCATGTAGTCTCTAAAAGAAGCTGGTGTGAAGCCTTGGCGTTGAATCGTTGCTTTAAATGTTTCGTTGTCAAATTGGCCGGCAATTTTAAAAGCATCAATTGCAAAAATAGCGTTTTTGATCTGCTCATCACTCACTCTCAGGCCCATCTCTTCAGCTTTTTGCTCAACTAGCTTTTCAGAGATCAGCTGGTCAAGGACTTGTCCTTTGAAGTCAGCAAGGTAAGCTTCGTTAGCAAAAGCTGCAGCTACCTGCTCGCCAAATTGCTGCTCCATTCGAGCACGCTGGTTTTGATAGGCAACTTCGACATCTTGTACGGTGATTTCTTCGCCATTTACTGTTGCCGCTGCTTCGCTTGTTGAGCCACCGAGGTAACTACCTACACCGGTAACAGCAAAACTGATAATAATTAAGCCGACAATCGTCATGGCTAAAGGGCCTTGTGACCCTTCTCTGATTCTTTCTAGCATGAGTTAAAACAACCTTGTAAAACTAATGTGTAATACTGCTGAACGCGCTTTAATCTGTCGCGATGTTGACGTTCTGCGCGAGGCGGACATTATACCTTTAGATAAGGTGTTACGCGACTATTACAAGCTTTTTTACTTAATAAAAATAAAAAAGGCGATGGACTAGCCATCGCCTTTTTCTATGTAAAACTAATTTTTCTTAGTTAACAGCGTCTTTTAGTGCTTTACCAGCCTTAAATGAAGGTACTTTAGCAGCAGCAATCTGGATAGTCTCACCAGTTTGTGGGTTACGGCCGCTACGTGCAGCGCGCTCACGAACTGAGAATGTACCGAAACCGACAAGTGCTACTTGGTCGCCATCTTTAAGTGCAGAAGTAACTGCGTCAGTGAAAGCATCTAATGCACGACCTGCAGCAGCTTTAGAAATATCTGCGCTAGCAGCAATGTTATCGATTAGTTGAGACTTGTTCACAATATGATCCCCTTTGTTTTTTATTATATTGCTTAAATGCAAAATTATATTGTCTAAAAGTTATAACAATCTTGAAGTAGAACTTCAAGCAATGATTAACAATTTTTTAACTTCCTAGTAAATCGCTTGCTATCCCTTTCGTGACAAGGCCTTAAGCGAGTACAGATGTAAAGGTAGCATAACTGCAGAGCATGTGAAGCCCTAAAATTTAAAAAAAGTAAAAAAATCGCAATTTTTTTGCCATTTCTGGCGAAAATTCGGCCAGTTGCCAACTTTCAGCAACCGCCAAATATAAATTAGGATAAAACTTCTACGCTATCAATCGGCTCCTGAAGCGCTAAACTTAGCACTTCATCGATCCATTGCACTGGATGAATATCTAAATCACCAATGACGTTTGCTGGAATTTCCTCCAAGTCACGCTCGTTATCTTTTGGAATAACAACCGTTTTTATGCCACCGCGATGTGCAGCCAATAGTTTCTCTTTTAAACCACCGATTGCAAGCACTTCGCCACGAAGCGTAATCTCACCCGTCATGGCTACATCGCACTTAACCGGATTCCCCGTGAGCGATGATACAAGCGCAGTACACATACCAATACCCGCACTAGGACCATCTTTCGGAGTAGCCCCTTCAGGAACATGCACATGGATATCACGTTTTTCATGGAAGTCGCTATTAATTCGCAGCTTTTCAGCTCTCGAACGTACAACAGTCATGGCTGTTTTAATTGATTCTTGCATCACATCGCCTAAGCTACCGGTAAAGGTCGTTTTACCCTTACCAACGACAGATGTTGTTTCAATTGTTAGCAAATCGCCACCCACTTGAGTCCATGCTAAACCAGTCACCTGGCCAACCTGATTGCTCTTGTCTGCTTTACCATAGTCAAAACGTTGCACACCCAGGTAGTCTTTCAAGTTTTCTTGATTAACAACAACCTGCTTAGTCCCTTTGTTAAGAAGGATATGCTTCACCGCTTTTCGACAAATTTTAGAAATTTCTCGCTCTAAGCTACGCACACCGGCTTCACGGGTATAATAGCGGATAATTCCGATAATGGCTGACTCTTCAATTAACAACTCTTTTTCTTTCAGACCATTTCTTGAAATTTGCTTACCAATCAAATGACGAGTCGCAATATTCAGCTTCTCATCTTCGGTATAACCGGCAAGACGAATCACTTCCATTCTGTCTAATAGAGGACCGGGAATATTCATACTGTTTGAGGTCGCAACAAACATCACATCAGATAAGTCGTAGTCAACCTCCAAGTAGTGGTCACTAAAACTAGCATTCTGCTCTGGATCTAAGACTTCGAGTAATGCAGAAGATGGGTCACCGCGCATGTCAGACGACATCTTATCGATTTCATCTAGTAAGAATAGCGGGTTTTTAACACCTACTTTTGACATCTTCTGGATGAGCTTGCCTGGTAACGAACCGATATAAGTCCGTCGATGCCCACGAATTTCAGCTTCATCTCTAACGCCACCCAAAGCCATACGCACATACTTTCGGCCAGTTGCTTTGGCAATTGATTGACCTAAAGACGTTTTACCCACGCCAGGAGGACCAACTAAACAAAGAATAGGACCTTTTAATTTTTTAACTCGTTGTTGTACGGCAAGGTATTCAACAATGCGCTCTTTGACTTTCTCAAGACCATAATGGTCGTTGTCTAACACTGCTTCTGCTTTACCTAAGTCTTTTTTGACCGCACTGCGCTTGTGCCAAGGTACTGAAGATAACCAATCGATATAACTTCGGACAACGGTAGCCTCAGCAGACATCGGAGACATCATTTTCAATTTCTGCAATTCTGCATCCGCTTTCTTCTTCGCGTCTGCGGGCATTTTTGCTTCTTCTATCTTCTTAGCAAGCGCCTCGAATTCATCAGGTGCTTCATCTAACTCACCTAACTCTTTCTGAATCGCCTTCATTTGTTCGTTCAGGTAATACTCGCGTTGGCTTTTTTCCATCTGTTTTTTTACGCGGGTTCTAATTTTCTTCTCGACCTGAAGTAAATCAATCTCACCTTCCATCAGTGCCATAAGGTACTCAAGGCGCTCGACAATAGAATTCATTTCCAATACTTTTTGCTTTTCGACAAGCTTCAAAGGCATATGAGCAGCCATAGTGTCAGCAAGGCGAGCTGCGTCCTCAATGCCATTGAGAGAAGTTAATACTTCTGGTGGAATTTTCTTATTGAGCTTTACATAACCTTCAAATTGAGAGACCGAGGAGCGAATCAATACTTCTTGTTCGGCTTCATCAATGACTTCGGGTTCAAGCGCATTAATTTCACCGGTAAAGAACGGGGCCGTTTCGGTATATTTCTCAATATTACCTCGAATATTTCCTTCCACGAGGACTTTTACAGTGCCATCAGGCAATTTTAACAATTGAAGGATGGTAGCAATGGTGCCGACGGAGTAAATCTCTTCGGTTGTTGGTTCGTCAATGCTCGCATCTTTTTGAGCGACCAAAAATATTTGTTTATCGTTTTCCATTGCCGCTTCTAAACATTGGATAGACTTCTCTCTACCTACGAATAAAGGGATCACCATGTGTGGATAAACGACCACATCTCGTAAGGCCAATATAGGCATTACTCTGAGATTTGTTAGCTCAGTTGTCATATTTCTCTCTTGTGTTTACTCATGCTTGTTTATATGGGGCTTTACCAGCAAAGTTCAAACCAAAAAAACAAAAACATCAAAAAAAATCAAAAATGAATAAAAAAAGGCCGACTTGTGATTACAGAGTCGACCTTTTTATTATCTTCAAAGTATGCAACTTAACTATTCAGATGCTACTTTTTTGTCTTGTCCACTTTCATACATCAATAATGGCTTAGATTCGCCACGAATAACAGCTTCATCGATCACTACTTTGCTAACTTCCGGCATCGATGGTAAGTCATACATAGTATCTAGTAACACGGCTTCGACAATAGAACGGAGTCCACGAGCCCCCGTTTTACGCTGCATCGCTTTAGATGCGATAGCGTGTAAGGCATCATCTCTGAACTCCAGCTCTGCATTTTCAAGAGCAAACAATGCACCATATTGTTTGGTGATCGCATTCTTTGGCTCTTTCAAGATCTGAATTAAAGCGTCTTCATTTAACTCTTCTAAGCTTGTAACAACCGGTAATCGGCCAATAAACTCTGGAATCAAACCGTATTTAACTAAATCTTCGGGTTCGACTTCCTTAAATAGTTGGCTCACGGCCTTCTTCTCAGCTGTAGACTTAACTTCAGCGCCAAAACCAATACCCGCACCTTTCGCTGCACGTTGCTCAATAACCTTATCTAAACCGGCGAATGCTCCACCACAAATAAATAGGATTTTTGAAGTATCAACCTGCAAAAACTCTTGCTGCGGATGTTTTCTGCCGCCTTGAGGTGGTACTGACGCAATTGTTCCTTCGATAAGTTTCAATAACGCTTGCTGAACACCTTCACCTGACACGTCACGAGTAATGGATGGATTGTCTGACTTGCGAGAAATTTTATCAATTTCATCGATGTAGACAATTCCGCGCTGCGCTTTTTCAGGATCATAATCACACTTTTGCAGCAGCTTTTGAATAATATTCTCAACGTCTTCACCAACATACCCAGCTTCAGTTAGGGTTGTAGCATCTGCCATGGTGAATGGAACGTCCAATAGACGCGCAAGGGTTTCAGCAAGCAAAGTCTTACCGCTACCAGTTGGGCCTATTAATAAGATATTACTTTTACCCAATTCTACGCCTTCATGCGTATCATTATTGCGTAAACGCTTATAGTGATTATAAACCGCTACAGCTAACACCTTTTTTGCATGCTCTTGACCGATTACATAATCGTCAAGATGTTTGTGAATTTCACTTGGAGTCGGCAAGGCATCCGCTTTTTGCTTTGGAGAAATCTCTTTGATTTCTTCGCGGATAATATCGTTGCATAACTCAACGCATTCATCACAGATGAATACGCTTGGGCCCGCAATCAGTTTGCGAACTTCGTGCTGGCTTTTACCACAGAACGAGCAATAGAGTAATTTACTATCACTGTCTTTTTCATGGTCATCACTCATAAACTTTGCCTTTTCTTCATACCCTACTTGGGCTTTCAGTATAAGTAGCGCCATACAACTCCGCGCTACTCATCACAACTATATTCTATATGGCGCTTAATCCGAGCTTTTCAACACTTCGTTACGGTTTGCCATAATGGCGTCTACTAGCCCGTAATCAACTGACTCTTGAGCACTTAAGAAGTTATCACGATCAGTATCTTTAGCAACCTTTTCGTAAGGCTGCCCGGTGTTTTCTGACATTAAACGATTCATTTTCTCTTTAATAGACAGGATTTCACGTGCATGAATTTCAAAATCAGATGCCTGACCTTGGAAACCACCCAAAGGCTGATGAATCATTACGCGAGAGTTGGGCAAACAATAACGCTTACCTTTTGCTCCAGCAGTCAGCAGGAATGCTCCCATACTCGCAGCCTGTCCAATACACACGGTGCTCACGTCGGGTTTGATAAAATTCATTGTGTCGTATATTGCCATTCCAGCAGTGACTGAACCGCCCGGCGAGTTAATATACAAGAAGATATCTTTTTCAGGATTCTCGGCTTCCAAAAATAACATTTGCGCGACGATCAAATTCGCCATGTGGTCTTCAACCTGCCCGACCATAAAAATAACGTTCTCTTTCAAAAGACGAGAATAGATGTCATAGGAACGTTCGCCACGGGCTGTTTGCTCAACAACCATTGGCACTAAGGCGCTTTGCGGATCAGTTATTATATTTGTCATAGTTCTCTTAAATAAAAATCTTCATAAAAAAAATGCCCGGATAATCCGAGCATTTAATCAGTTCATTGCCTGTTAAGTCAATTGTTGAAGAACAATTTAGGCGTTTTTGTTCATGATTTCGTCAAAAGCTTTCTTCACTTCTTTCACTTTTGCTTTTTCAAGAATCGCTTCAATCGCTTGCTCTTCTAATGCAAGGTTCTGCATTTGCTGCTTTAACTCGGCATTCGTCTGGTAATACTCGATTACTTCTTGCGGGTCTTCATAAGCAGAAGCCGCTGATTCGATAAGTGCTGTTACCTTCGCTTCGTCTGCTTCTAATTTATTGTCTTTGATAACTTCACCCAGCAACAAACCAATGCTTACACGGCGTTTAGCATTGTCTTGGAACAAATCAGCCGGCAACTCAGGAACTTGACCGCCTTGGCCTTGCTGCTCGAAGCGCTGTTTCGCTTGTTCACGCAACGCGTCGATCTCTTGATCAACTAATGCTTGAGGTAAATCTAGTTCGTTATTCTCTAATAAACCAGCAATTACGTTTTCTTTTACGGCTGCTTTCAAAGTTTGGTCTAGTTCGCGCTGCATGTTTTTCTTAACTTCAGCTTTAAGTGCGTCAACACCGCCCTCTTCTACACCGAACAACTTAGCGAACTCGTCATCAACTTTTGGTAAGTCAAGACCTTCCACTTTAGTCACGGTAATCGCAAATGATGCATCTTTACCTTTCAGTGCTTCAGCGTGATAATCTTCAGGGAAAGTTACGTCAGAAACAACTTCGTCACCCTTCTTAACACCTACCAATGGCTTTTCAAAGCCTGGGATCATTCTGCCTTTACCCAATTCTAAAGGGAAATCTTCAGCTTTTCCGCCGTCAAACTCTTCGCCGTCAATAGTACCAACAAAGTTCATTGTTACTTTGTCGTCTTTCTTAGCTTTACGCTTAACTTCTTTCCAAGATGCGTGTTGCTTTTGCAGCGTTTCCATCATGGTATCTAAATCTTTATCAGTGATTTCTACAACTGGCTTTTCGACCTTAATTTTGTCTAAGCCATTCACCTTCACTTCTGGATAAACTTCAAACGTTGCTACGAATTCTAAATCTTCACCATCAACATCTTTCGTCAAATCGAAAGTCGGCATACCTGCCGGAGTGATTTTCTCTTTCATGATCGCTTCGTAGAATTGACGCTGCATAACATCGCCAGCAACTTCTTGACGAACCGCTTGACCAAAACGTTTTTTGATAACGCTTACTGGTACTTTACCTGGACGAAAACCGTTAATACGTTGTGTTTTTGCTAATTGTTGTAAACGTGCTTTAACAGCGGTATCTACAGAATCTGCAGAAACGGTAATAGTAAGACGGCGTTCTAAACCTTGAGTCGTCTCGACTGACACTTGCATTGTTCTACCTCAACTTGCGCTTCGATGCGCTTTACATGATTCAACACTCTTTTGGGTTTAACCAAAGTGTTGCCGAATGTAGGCTTAAAACAAAACCTACATGAGTTTAAAAAAGGACGCGGAATTATACAGAGAGCGGCTCATAGAGTCGAGCGATTAAACCCAATTAATGAAAATTAATTGAATTAAGCACAATAAACGACCAAAAAGCAGCTCAAGTACGGGGTTAAAAGCCCCAAGGCACTAACAGCCTGCAGGCTTTTTGTTAGTGCCTTAGGGCTTTTGGGCTTTTGAGGTCCCTTCATGAAATATAATAAAGTGAATAAATGTTTGGACTTTGAAAGTATCACTCGACATGGATGTCGAGTGTTAAGCGCCCCATGGATGGGCTTGCAGCGTCTTTCAAAGTGTAAACGTTTATTCGCTTATATTTATGAAGGGACCTTAAAAGCGCTAAGCTCTAGACAGATGTCGAGTGTCAAGCGTCCCATGGATGGGCTTGAAGCGTCTTTCAAAGTGTAAACGTTTATTCGCTTATATTTCATAAAGGGGCCTAAAAAGCTCTACACGCGACAAAGCTGTAGCGTTGAGACGGACTATCAGAATTATTTATGAGTGTGGTGTAAATATGAAAATCGTAAAAGTGGTCGGTGAGATAGGATTCGAACCTACGACCCCCTGGACCCAAACCAGGTGCGCTACCAAGCTGCGCCACTCACCGACATTATTACTTTTTTGTGCGTTAAAGCACTTAGATGGTGCGGAAGGAGAGACTTGAACTCTCACGCCGTGAAGCACTGGAACCTAAATCCAGCGTGTCTACCAATTCCACCACTCCCGCAAAACTGTTGCCCTAAGGCTTGCCGTTGGCTCGAGAGTCGCGTTGACCTGACACTCTCAAACTGGGCAGAAAAAGTGGGGTGGACGATGGGGTTCGAACCCACGACCGCCGGAATCACAATCCGGAGCTCTACCAACTGAGCTACGCCCACCACTGTTTCTTAAACTTACAATTGCCACATCTGCTTAGACTCGCATGGCGCGTCCGGCAGGATTCGAACCTGCGACCACCCGCTTAGAAGGCGGGTGCTCTATCCAGCTGAGCTACGGACGCTCATCGAATCATGAAGCAAATGGTCGGTGAGATAGGATTCGAACCTACGACCCCCTGGACCCAAACCAGGTGCGCTACCAAGCTGCGCCACTCACCGAACAAAGTAACAGTAGAACACTACCGCTACGGGGGGCGCATATTACCGACTTGCCCTGTTATCGTCAAACACTTTTTGCGAGTAAATTGAGATTTTTTTCACTTGTTTAAAAAGCAGTCAGCTTTTGAACATTAAGCTGACATGACAGTATATTTTCAGCGCTGTTTTTAATACAATCGACGTCCTCCAGTTAAGCCACGACAGATATGAACATGACCGCGCATTTAATAGACGGCAAGAAAATTGCCAAACATGTAAGAGACAACGTACACGCTTACGTTGACACCCTCAAAGAAGCAAATAAAAGGATGCCTGGTTTAGCGGTTGTGTTAGTCGGCAATAACGAGGCGTCTAAGGTTTACGTAAGCAACAAAACCAAAGCGTGCGAAGAAGTTGGTTTCGTTTCAAGATCATACGACTTACCTGCTGACACAGACGAAAGTTCACTGCTATCCTTGGTCGATGAATTAAATGCAGACAACGAAATAGATGGCATTTTGGTTCAATTGCCTTTACCTGCAGGTTTGAATGCAGAAAAAGTGCTTGAAAGAATTCATCCGCACAAAGATGTTGACGGATTTCATCCTTATAACATCGGCCGACTAGCGCAACGTATGCCTGCGCTAAGACCGTGCACGCCGAAGGGCATCATGACAATGATTGAGGCTACCAAGCGTCCTGTGAAAGGTTTAGATGCCGTTATTGTTGGGGCGTCGAACATTGTTGGACGTCCAATGGGCCTAGAGTTGCTATTGGCTGGTTGCACAGTGACAACCTGCCATAAGTTTACTAAATCTTTAAAAGAACATGTAAAGCGCGCTGACTTACTGGTCGTTGCAGTAGGAAAACCGAATTTTATTCCAGGCGATTGGGTAAAAGAAGGTGCCATAGTCATTGATGTTGGCATCAATCGCTTGGATAACGGGAAGCTTACTGGCGATGTCGACTTTGATGTGGCAAGAGAACGAGCCGATTGGATAACACCCGTACCTGGCGGTGTTGGCCCAATGACAGTAGCTAGCTTGATCGAAAACACGCTGGAAGCTTATGTGAAATATCACTCTGCCGCCGCTAAAGCAGCAAAAGGGATATCTGAATAAGATGCAAACTAATGATGATGCGCGCGTAATTCAAAATACCTTGCATTGGGTCGACAAAGTGATTATCGGCGAAAACCTTTGTCCATTTGCTAAAAAAGAGAGAGAGCAGAAATCTATTCGGACACTGTGTTGTCGAGAAGAAGAAACTGCGTACACTTTGCAAACCTTACTGGATGAGCTTGTGTTTTTAGATAATAACTCACAGGTAGAAACGACACTTTTCATTTTACCCGACACATATCATGACTTTTTTGACTATCTTGATTTGGTCGATACGGCGAATAAACTTCTGCAAAGAGAGGATTATGAAGGTATCTATCAACTAGCTACATTTCATCCATCGTATTTGTTTGCAGATGCTCCGGCCGAAGATACAAGTCATTACACAAATCGTTCACCCTACCCTATGCTGCATATTATTAGAGAAGAGAGCTTAGAGAAAGCGCTCGAACGTTACCCTAACCCAGAACAAATCCCAGAAAGAAACATCAGTCACGCTCAAAAACTAGGTGCCCAATTTTTTAAACAAATATTGGCTTATGACAGCAGCAAACACTGATTCCAAGCAAGCGCTCCACTCGGGTTTATTATGACAAACTTAGTCGTTCGACCTATTGGGTCAATCACCACACCTTTTAGTCAAAAATTTGGTATCCCTCGGCAATCACAAGCATTGAGTAAAGCCAAAGGCTATATACAATTCGAAGCACATATCAATCCACAAAATGCGTGTCGAGGTTTAGACCAGTTTTCACACCTTTGGCTCAGCTTTTTGTTTCACGAAAACATTGAAGCGGGTTTCAGTGATACTGTGCGGCCCCCTCGTTTAGGAGGCAATGAAAAAATAGGTGTTTTTGCGAGCCGCAGTACCTTCAGACCTAACCCCATTGGTTTGTCTCTGGTAAGAAACAGAGGATTGAACAATAAGAAACAATTGGTTGTGGAAGGCGTGGACTTACTCAATCAAACTCCGATTATCGATATTAAACCTTATATAACATATGCAGATAATCCTACGCATTTGACAAACCATAACACTGAGTGTGTCTCCTCTGGCTATGCTGAAACCACGCCTGAGCTCGCGCAAGTCGTTGTAAACGAAAGCCTCAAAAAGCAATTGTCTGAGATAGAATGCGACAAACCTGGCTTTTTAGATCTACTTATCAACGTGTTAGAACAGGATCCACGGCCAGCCTACAGGAAGCGTAAGACGGATAATAAAACATATACTATCCGCCTATATAATTACGATATTACGTGGCAAGCACTCAATGGCGCTATACACGTTACTGAGATTTGGAGTAGGTGAAATTACCCTACGACTGCTCTGAAAAGGTTCTTTTCATCCAATTGGTCAACATTGAGCGCTGTTCAATATATGGTTGTTCAGCTCTATTAGAGGCTTTCATTGAATCTATCTTTAAGTTCTTCTTACCTTGAACAACATTGTTACCGTCAGCATCGACAACAGCATATTCGAATTGTAAGCGATGAAGTCGCGATAACTTGCCTCCCGGAATATCTAAGTTTCGGCCGTTCGTACTGAAATTTTGTGAAATACCATCGTTTACAAGAGGCAAAGTTGTCGTTTTATGCTTTGGAGTTCGGTCAATATCATCAGGTATCTCAATATTGACTATATTAATTTCTATACTGTGCCCGTGGGGCAGGTATTCCGCTAATTCGTCCTTGTAACTAGACAAGTACTTAACGACGTCTTGACTTCCTTTCACGGAAGCAGCGTCACTTAATTTGATGTTTACTGCAGTGTCTGATGCAGCAACGTTAAAACAAGTCGCTAAAGCAAATCCTACTGCTACCAACTTTGTTTTGATAAATTTCATAAATAATTCCTTTTTGAATAAAATAACCTCAAGCATTCACACATCCACTGGGCCAATAACCCTAGCTCGTGTAGCAAACGCGACGAATTTACTGTTTGAAATTTAGACTAAACCTAGTTCATTGTCAAACCACTAGCTCAGCTGTAAGGAAGGAAAAGCCACATAAACTTTCAACGCTCATGCTATCAGGAAGTCACTTAGCCAAGAGAGCAAATAAACAGATAAGTTATCCAAAACCGCTTAATAAAGCCGGCACGCTTGTTTAATATTCCATTATTCGCATTTTCTGCTTTTTACCAAGCCATGGGGCTGATAAACTCCTCGACATTCATGAGCTTCGGGCTCAGGCATCATAATATCAAGGTAAAATTAGAAAATGCGTACTTCCCAATACTTACTCGCCACCCAAAAGGAAACCCCTGCTGAAGCTGAAGTGATTAGTCACCAGTTAATGTTACGAGCAGGAATGGTCAGAAAGCTGGCATCAGGTTTGTATAATTGGTTACCGACGGGGCTACGTGTAGTAAATAAAGTGGCTGCAATCGTGCGAGATGAAATGAATAAAGCCGGTGCAATTGAAGTCTCTATGCCAGTTGTTCAGCCTGCAGATTTGTGGGTTGAGTCGGGTAGATGGGAAGATTATGGCCCAGAACTATTAAGAGTTAAAGATCGTCATCAACGCGACTTTGTCCTCGGTCCGACGCATGAAGAAGTCATTACTAACTTAGTTAAAAATGAAGTCAGTAGCTACAAGCAACTGCCTCTTAACTTGTATCAAATACAAACCAAATTCAGAGATGAGGTTCGCCCTCGCTTCGGTATTATGCGCAGTCGCGAGTTTATTATGAAGGACGCTTATTCGTTCCATATAGACGCGCAAAGCTTGGATGATACATATCAAATTATGCATCAAGCTTACTGCAATATTTTTGAGCGTATTGGGCTTGCATATCGCCCAGTCATCGCTGATTCAGGCTCTATTGGTGGAGCGGTTTCTCACGAATTCCATGTGCTTGCCGACTCAGGTGAAGATGATATTGCGCATAGCGATAATTCTGACTACGCTGCAAACGTCGAACTTGCTGAGGCGCTAGCTGTTGGTGAGGAACAGACTCCATCAGAAACTTTAGAAGTCATTGATACGCCAAATTTAAAAACCATCAATGCCCTAGTTGAAGCACGCGGTTTAGACATTAAGAAATCTGTAAAAACACTCATCGTAAAAGCAGATGAGCATAGCGAGCACGAATTTATTGCTTTGATTTTACGTGGCGACCATTCACTTAATGAAATTAAGGCAGAAAAACTAGCCTTAGTTGCAAGCCCCTTACAAATGGCTGATGAAACAGCGGTCAAAGCAACGTTAGGTTGTGGCTTTGGCTCCTTAGGCCCAGTAAAACTTGATATGCCAATTATTGTCGACCGTAGCGCAGAACGAGTCGTCGATTTTGTGTGTGGCGCAAACACAGATGAACAACACTACACCGGCGCCAATTGGCAACGTGATGTAGGGGAGTACGAAGTGACAGACCTACGAAATGTGGTCGCTGGCGATCCATCACCCGATGGCAAAGGCTCGCTATCAATCAGCAAAGGCATTGAAGTTGGGCACATTTTTCAACTTGGTGACAAGTACTCCAAAGCAATGAACTGTGGCGTTCTTACCGAATCAGGCAAGCATGATGTCTTGCAAATGGGTTGTTACGGTATTGGCGTTACTCGTATTGTTGCGGCCGCAATTGAACAGAATAATGATAAGTTTGGGATTATTTGGCCTGAGAGTATTGCCCCTTTCTCTGTCGTTATTATCCCGATGAATATGCATAAATCTCATCGAATCATGGAAGCTGCCGAAAACCTATATAAGCAGCTACAAGACGCTGGAATAGAAGTCTTGTTCGATGATCGCAAGGAACGCCCAGGTGTGATGTTTAATGACATGGAATTGATTGGCATACCTAACAGCATTGTAATTGGTGAGCGTAATCTAGATAATCAGCAAGTAGAATTTAAAAATAGAAAATCTGGTGAAAAAACGCTTCTAACTATTAGTGAGGTGTTGAACCACATTCAAACCCTAGGCTAGATCAAATATGAAACTAACTTTTTGTGGAGTGCGCGGCTCCACGCCTGCACCAGGTGCTGAGTTTGTACGTTATGGTGGAAACACCGCATGCGTCCATGTTGAGCTCAGCGATGGTACAGACCTCGTACTAGACGCGGGCACAGGTATTCGTGATCTCGGCAAAAGGTTAGCAGCTAAATCAACGCCTGTTCATATCCTATTGAGTCATAACCATTGGGACCATATACAAGGCTTTCCTTTTTTTATTCCTATTTATCAACCCAATAGAGATATTTTAATTACTCCTGGTCTTACCGATTTGAACCAACCAGAAGCCGTGTTGGACCAAATGACGGGCTCATACTTTCCTGTTCATCGGAATGATTTAGGTGCCAATATCAGAGTAGAACCAAGGCCGGTCTTAGAAGACGATGAATGGTACATTTCTAATGCACTTATCGGTCGCATGAAAATGAATCACCCTGGCGGTGGTAGTTGCTACACCATCAAAGAAAATGGCCACAAAATCGCCTATATCACCGACAACGAGCTTTATCCTCCATATCAAAAACAAACCGACTTTTTGGATTTTGTTACATTCGCAAAAGGCGCTGACATTCTTATACATGACGCGCAGTACCTCGTTTCAGATATGCCAGCTAAATCCGGCTGGGGCCACAGTGTCGCAGAAGAAGCAGTGAAACTAGCTATGGCTTGCGGTGTAAAACAACTTGCTTTGTATAGCCACGATCCAGAACGAACCGACGATGATATTGATGAAATTATTGCTCATTGCAACGAAGTCATTGATACGGGTGGCATGGATTTGATTTGTTTTGGTGCCAGAGAGAATCAAACCATCGAGTTTTAAGCAATACTAGGGTAAAATTACGAATCCATTCCACTTATCAGTATTGATTGAAAGGATTCGTTTTGAAACACATCACATGTTCGTTCATGCTTTTCACCTGCATTTTGTTTAGCCCACTTTCCTTGGCTCACACTATTCATAATGAAGCGCTACAAGACAAGCTAGCTACTAGTGAAACGCCGCCTCCGCCGAGTAAACCTGAAGAGATAATGAATACGGTGAAGAAAGCTGTAGCCGATGCACGTGACGGAAAACAGACGACTGAGTCAATCCTAGACAAGCGTGTCGATAGAATGAAAGAGTCCAATAATAACCCGTTTTCAATCTCTCAATACCGTCAAAACTACCTATTGCCATTCAGTTATGCAAAAGCGCCCAACCCTATTAGTGTTGATGGGCTTACTGAGGAAAATGTAGACAAGTTCGAAGCGAAATATCAAATCAGTGTTAATTTGCCATTGTATTTGCAAGATGATGATGTAAGCGGTGTTTTTTTTGGTATGACCTTGATTTCATTTTGGCAAGTTTATAACGATGATGTGTCAAAGCCATTCAGGGAAACCAATTATGAACCCGAAGTATACTATCAATGGCAAACTGACTGGGACATTCTCGGCTACCGTTTTAATCAATTCAACGTAGGTATTAACCACCAATCCAATGGTCAAAGTGGTTTGAAATCAAGAAGCTGGAACCGTCTCTATGCGACGGCTATTTTTAGCGATGTTGATTCATTTTATTATTTGAAAACGTGGTACCGGTTACCGGAGGACGAAAAAGAGTTTGAACTGGATCCAAACGGTGATGACAATCCAGATATTACCGACTTTATTGGTCGAATGGAGCTGGGTTATGGCTTCCAGCTGGGTAATGTCAATGTATTATCTAAACTAACAAATAACCTTTCTTTCTCAAAAAACAGGGGGAGTGTTGAACTGAACTTCACCTACCCTATCAATGACCGCTACGATTGGCTGCTACAATATTTCAATGGTTATGGCGATTCATTAATAGATTATAATCGTCATCAACAGCGTATTAGTCTAGGTATCCAATTAAAACTATTATGAGCTACGAGCACACTATTAACTTGATTGAAGCTGAAACACAAAAAAATTATCTCGATAGGTTCGTGAGCATTGGTTTAGTGAATCCTAAGTCTGCGACTAACGTTGCGAGTATTTTGCGCGCCTGCAGTTGCTATGGGGCGAGTGCTGTTTTTTATACTGGGCAACGTTTTGGTTATGCTAAAGAGTTCAATGCAGATACAAAAAAGATGCGGCATATTATTCCCACTGTGGGGGTCGATGACTTATTAAAAATGAAACCCGAGGGTTCAAAGGTGGTAGTCATCGAACTGGTTGAAGGTGCAACTCCATTGCCCGAGTTCAAACACCCTGATAACGCTTTCTATATTTTTGGTCCAGAGGATGCATCCGTTCCTCCAGATATCGTCGAACTTGCTGATCATGTGGTTTATATTCCAACAAAGAATAGTATGAACCTGGCCGCTACAGCAAACGTGGTATTATATGACCGTTTAGCGAAAAGTGATTATGATCGCAGCGATGAGTTTATTAAGCTAAGCCGCGACAATAATAATAATTTATAAGTTGTTTGAAAGCCTATATTAGAATTCCTAGCTCTTGCGGCGAGCCGTTATTGCTGAAGCACCGCGTCATTCTAAAACACCCCGTCATGCTGAAACACCCCGTCATGCTCAAACACACCGTCATTCCTGCGAAGGCAGGAATCTAGGTCCCCGCCTACGCGGGGATGACGGCATAGCGCGGGGATGACGGCATAGCGCGGGGATGACGGCATAGCGCGGGGATGACGAGAATCGCCTATCAACAGTATTTAGAAGAAGCCCAGTGGATTGATGTCGTAGCTCACCAACATATTTTTGGTTTGTTGGTAATGTTCCAACGCCATCTTATGAGTTTCTCGCCCTACGCCTGATTTCTTATATCCACCAAAGGCAGCATGTGCTGGGTACATATGATAGCAATTTGTCCACACTCTTCCTGCCTGAATGCCTCTTCCCATTCGATAAGCAACGTTCATGTCGCGAGACCAAACGCCTGCTCCCAAGCCAAATTCAGTATCGTTGGCAATAGCGAGTGCTTCAGCCTCGTCTTTAAATGTACATACAGACACTACAGGCCCAAAGATTTCCTCTTGGAATACACGCATTGAATTGTCGCCTTTGAATAGCGTTGGCTTGATATAATAACCATCGGACAAATCGTCACTCAATTCTTCAATATCACCACCCATGAGCACTTCAGCACCTTCTTTTCTGCCTATTTCAAGGTAATCAACAATTTTATCAAACTGTTGTTTCGAAGCTTGTGCACCAACCATTGTCTCGTCGTCCAGTGGATTTCCACGCTTGATCGATTTACAGCGTTCTATCACCAAAGCGATAAACTCATCGTAGATACTTTCTTGAATAAGCAGTCGAGACGGACAAGTACAGACTTCACCTTGATTAAAGTAAGCTAAAACAGCACCTTCTATGCATTTACTTAAGTAATCATCTTCATGATTCATGATATCGGCAAAGTATACATTCGGAGATTTACCTCCCAACTCTACAGTCGATGGAATGATGTTCTCTGCAGCACATTTTAAAATATGCCCTCCAACAGGAGTCGAACCAGTAAACGCTATTTTGGCAATACGCTTACTGGTTGCGAGCGCTTCTCCAGCTTCCTTCCCGTAGCCGTTAACAATATTAAGAACTCCAGGTGGTAACAAATCGCCAACCAATTCCATAAGCACCAAAATTGATGCGGGAGTTTGTTCAGCCGGTTTCAATACGACACAATTTCCTGCTGCCAGAGCGGGGCCCAGCTTCCAAGCTGCCATTAATAACGGGAAGTTCCAAGGAATAATTTGTCCGACAACACCGAGTGGTTCATGGAAGTGATAAGCAACTGTATGTTCATCAATTTCTCCCATAGTCCCCTCTTGAGCACGCAAACAGCCCGCAAAATAGCGATAGTGATCAATACATAATGGGATATCTGCGTTTAAAGTCTCTCTTACCGCCTTACCATTATCCCAAGTCTCAGCGACAGCTAACTTTTCAAGGTTTTGTTCCATGACGTCCGCTATTTTTAACAATATATTTGAACGTTCCGCTACAGATGTTTTACCCCATGCCTCCCTTGCTGCATGAGCTGCATCAAGAGCTAGTTCTATATCCTCTGCGCTTGATCTTGGAATTTTACAGTATGGCTTACCATTCACTGGGCTTACGTTATCAAAGTACTCGCCTTTGACAGGTTTTACCCAATTCCCACCAATGTAATTTTCATATTGGCTTTTAAAATCGACGAGAGCACCCTGAGTACCTGGATTTGCATAAATCATATCAATCTTTTCCTATTGCTTGCTTAAGCGTTAAATGTAAAATTCATTCCAAAGATGTAAAGTAAGTGTTAATCCGAAAGTCTACTTGACTATGAGTGCTGATTATTTATCTTAGAGTACGCATTATGAAAATGTGCAAAACTGGCGTTATGACTTGGCTATCTTGAGGTGTTTTGCCGATAGACTACTCCTGACGCGATTAGCAAGTGAATCAAGGAAGTGCCTATGATAAACGAGAGTTTGTTGAACATTAGAAGTAAGCCACAAACAATGGTTGAGAATAAAATTAGCTTTGCATCTTCTAGCGCAGAGCTCAGTATTTACGATACTTTTGAATGTGCCAATCGAGTCAAACTGAAATCTGATCAACTGCTATATTGCGGCATGATATCGGGAAAGAAAATTATGCACCTTGAAAAGGATAATTATCATCGTGAGTTTTTACCCCACGAGTCTTTCATTCTAGCGCCAGATCAACTTGTAGAAATAGACTTCCCTGAGGCTCAACATCACTCACCCACAACATGCCTTGCGATTGAAATACCCGTCGAAAAAATTCAAAAGGTCTGTGATCACTTAAACTCTATATCGCCCTTGCCTAAGGAATTCGATGAATGGCACTATAACAGCCATATGGTTCATACTGCCCACAATCAAGAAACACAGGCGTTATTGAGCCGTATCGTGCATATTTTTACAGAGAATCATCCAGACAAGTCATTCTTGAGTGACCTAGCTGTCTCAGAGTTAACAGCACGTTTATTACGACATCAAACACGCGAAATCATTGTTAATTTTAGCCGTCAAAATCCAGAACAAAATGGCATTAATAAAGCGTTAGCGCACATGGAAGCAAACCTACACAAACCCTTATGTATTGATACTTTATGCAAATTAGCTTGCATGAGTCGAACTAAGTTCTTCCAAAAGTTTAAACAAATACTGGGATGCAGCCCATCTAACCTGCAGCAACAGCTACGAATAAAGAAAGCGCAAGCTTTGTTGCAACAGGGTTACTCGGTTACCTATGTAACCTTTGACTTGGGTTTTTCAAACGTGAGCCACTTTAGCCGTTGCTTCAAGCAAATGACCGGAATTGCGCCAAGCCATTATATGCGTGCGAAGGCGGTAGTAAACTGATTAAGGGATAGCGGATCCCCGCCTTCGCGGGGATGACAGATTGCGTGAGGATGACGAGCATCTAGGTCCCCGCCTTCGCGGGGATGACAGATTGTGCGGGGATGACAGATTGCGTGAGGATGACAGAGTGCGTTAGGATGACAGAGTGAGCGTCTACCCTTGGGTCATTCCTGCGTAGGCAGGAACCTAGCAGCGCAGTGGTTCTTTCGCGCGTGTAATGCTCATGATCCTACCGTCCATCGCGTACATGATATTAACAGATTCACCGCTCACCAATTCTAAGTCTATACGTTCAATCTCAGCTAACATGGAGAGAAGCTCATCACTCACTTTAACCAGTTCGTTTTCACAGGTTGCTAATTCCCAACCTTGCTCTGAAACCATCAACGTTGCTGACTTTTGATGGTGTACCGCTATCCGTCCTTGCCCCACCAAATATTCTCTATAGGCAATATCATATTTCACTCTTAAGACATCGCTAGCAAGTGGGTTTTCGCTTGATAGCATATGCTCATTAACCGTTTTGTATTGTGCACTTACATAGGCCTCAGGGCGCTTCTGCAAAAATGAATTAGACTGTCCTATCCAAACCACAATGACGAGAATGCCAAGCGCCGCGACACTGCTCAAACCCTTTGACCAACGCACCCATGTACCAAAGCCTTGTGCCAAACTGTTGTGCTGTCCTTCTGCTTTCGCTGCCGCTTGTAACAAATCTCGGCGAGTCTGATGTGGTGGAGCGACACCACGTTTGTGCGCTTGATACAGTGCTGACAGCTGCTCTTCAACTTCAGATTCTTCAGTGTTTGGTTTTTTTTTCATGATTCGTGTTTGCCTTTGGCGAGCATTTAAATCGTCATCTTGTTTATTATTCTTTCGGTTTATATCAGCCATCCTGAACCTCCAAGCTCTTTCGTAAGCTTGACTTCGCATAACGTAGGCGACTTTTTACAGTTTCAGTCTCTGAATAGGTAATTTGAGCAATATCACTCAGCGAAAAACCTTCTTGTTGTAAACAGAAAGCCTCCTTTTGAAGAAACGGTAAATTACCTAATGCTTGCTTGAATCGCTCTTCAAAAGCCGATTCTTGCTGCTCTTTAACTATAGATTGTTCAGGTGCTTTATCATCGATAGGAAGGTGTTGCTCTTGAAGTTCATCGAAACGCTGCAACTTTCGAAACTCATCTATTAAGGTTCTGCGCCCTAGCGTAAATAACCAACTTTTGAAGTTACCAGATGCTTGGTATAGATGACTTTTATCAATGACTTTTAGCCAAGTAAGCTGGGCAATGTCATTCGCTAAATCAGCGTCACTTAGGGTCAATAAAAAGTGGTATAGATCACGTGAACAATTGTCATACAACTGAGCTAGTATCTGCTTCTCTTTCTTTGCTGCGTAGCGGCTCATAAGTGACTCATTACTAGTGTCACCTATTGCCGCATAGCCAAATAGAGATTTGAGATTAAGGGAAATACTCATTGAGTGCCTTGTTAGCTGGTAAATCACATTATTCTGATAACTTAAATTCAAGCATAACACTCAAACCATGTTGTTCAATAGCTTTACCGTTGACTACTTTCGCCTGGTATTTCCAACGCTGCAAAGCTCTTCTTGCTGCTCTATCAAAAATCCGCTTTGGTTCTGAATTTGTAACTTCCACATTTGTCACCGCTCCACTAGTATCAATGCTAAAGCTCATTTCAACCCAGCCTTCAATACCTTCTCTAGAAGCAACTGGAGGATAGTCAGGTGGAAAACGAACTAGCGGTCTAGCTTCTCCCTGCATCGTGAAATTATTCAAATTAGTTTTGTACTCATCTGATGGAATATCCACTGTGATAGGATCACCAAAACCTGTATGTGGTTTAGCATCTGTAGGTATTGGATCGCGTTTTAACTCTGGTTGTTGTATTACTTTAGGCGGTTTGGGTAGCTTTTTTTCATTCTTAATTTCCGGCTCTTCTTTTTCGAAAACAATCGATTCCAAAGCAACTATTGGGCTTAGTATGGGGGGCTTAGCATCACTTTGGGTAAGGTTATGCATCAGCACAAAGAGGGCAAATGTTACAAGGCCACCAATTAAGATCGCAACGAATATTCTGAAGGCGCCACCGACCGCAGAAGTGCCGTCATTGATTGTAAAAGAAGCAAGTGTATTGGGTGTGAGTGTGTGTGGGTTCATGGCAATTCTCCTGTTTTTGATGCCTTTCAACACACTAACGCAGGAGAATTACCAAAGGGGTTAAATAAAATAAATTTTTATTTATTTTTTAAATCGTCAAGCCAAATAAGGCTTATTCCCACTCAATCGTAGCTGGTGGCTTACCAGAAATATCGTAGACCACACGGGAGATCCCATCGACTTCATTGATAATGCGATTTGATACGCGACCTAAGAAATCGTAAGGAAGGTGAGCCCAATGTGCCGTCATAAAGTCGATAGTTTCGACTGCTCGCAATGAAACCACCCAATCATATTTACGCATGTCACCCATAACGCCTACAGACTTAACAGGAAGGAATACTGTAAATGCCTGACTGACCTTTTGATACAAGTCTGCGGCAACCAGTTCTTCGATAAATATAGCATCTGCTCTGCGTAATAAGTCGCAGTATTCTTTCTTAATTTCACCCAAGACACGAACACCCAGACCTGGACCAGGGAAAGGATGGCGGAACAGCATGTCGTAGGGTAAACCAAGCTCTAAGCCAATCTTACGGACTTCATCTTTGAAGAGTTCTCGCAATGGCTCCACTAGACCCATATTCATATCATCAGGTAAACCGCCTACGTTGTGGTGCGATTTAATCACGTGAGCTTTACCTGTTGCGGAGCCTGCAGACTCGATAACATCAGGATAAATAGTGCCTTGACCCAGCCACTTTGCGTTAACTAGTTTATGCGATTCTTCGTCAAACACTTTAACAAATTCGCCGCCGATCACTTTGCGTTTTGCCTCAGGTTCATCTACCCCTTCCAAAGCAGCTAAGAAACGATCTTCAGCGTCAACTTTGATGATGTTGAGGCCGAATTTATCCCCAAACATATCCATTACCTGTGCGCCTTCATTCAATCGAAGTAAGCCGTTGTCAACAAATACGCAAGTCAGGTTTTTACCAATAGCACGATGTAATAACATAGCCGTCACTGATGAATCGACTCCACCAGACAGACCTAAGATAACCTCATCATTACCCACTTTTTCTTTGATCCGCTCAATAGCATCTTCGATGATCGAGGCTGGTGTCCATAGTGCTTCTAATTTACAAATATCAAAAGCAAAGCGACGTAAGAGTTCCAATCCCTGCTTAGTATGCGTAACTTCTGGGTGAAATTGCACCCCATAGAACTGTTTGTCCAAGTTAGCCATAGCCGCATGCGGACAATTTGGGGTTTGTGCGATTGTCGAGAAACCTTCCGGTACTTGACTAACCTTATCACCGTGACTCATCCAAACGTCAAGCATCGCATTGCCGTTGTGAGCCGTTTCATCCAACAACCCATCGAAGATCGTCGATGAACTCAAGACTTCTACTTGCGCATAGCCAAACTCTCTGAGATCAGAGCCCAGAACAGCGCCTCCCATTTGATGTGCCATGGTTTGCATGCCGTAACATATTCCTAATACTGGTACGCCAGCATTAAAAACAAACTGTGGAGCCCGCGGCGAGCCCATTTCAGTTACCGACTCCGGACCACCAGATAAGATAATACCATCAGGTTCAAAATTACGAATTTGATCTTCGGTGACATCCCATGCCCAAAGTTCACAGTAAACGCCGATTTCACGAACACGACGAGCAATGAGTTGGGTATATTGAGACCCAAAATCTAAGATCAGGATTTTTTGACTATGAATATTTGCGGACATTTTATTACCTAAATAAAAAAGCTGAGACACAGGTTTTGGTCCCAGCCTAATAGAAATACGAAGTTGCTTAACCTAGACGGTAGTTTGGTGCTTCTTTTGTGATGCTTACATCATGGACATGAGATTCACCCATTCCAGCAGCGGTCACTTTTACAAATTGAGGTTTAGTTCTAAGCTCTTCAATTGTCGCACAGCCAGTGAGACCCATTGCAGAACGCAATCCACCAAGTTGCTGATGAATAATCGTTGAGATTGGGCCTTTATAGGCAACACGACCTTCAATTCCCTCAGGAACGAGCTTTTCAGCATTGTTACTCTCTTGGAAATAACGATCAGAGCTACCATGACTTTGATTCATCGCGCCAATCGATCCCATACCACGATATGACTTGTAATAACGACCCTGATAAAGTTCTACTTCACCCGGTGCTTCTTCTGTACCTGCTAACATGCTACCGACCATCACTGAGCTAGCACCAGCCGCTAAGGCTTTTGCAATATCACCCGAGAAACGAATACCACCATCTGCAATAACAGGAATATCGCGATCCTTTAAGGCTTCTACTGCGTCAGACACTGCGGTAATTTGTGGCACTCCGCAACCAGTCACAATACGTGTCGTACAAATAGACCCAGGGCCAATACCGACTTTGACAGCATCGACTCCAGCGTCAGCAAGTGCCAGCGCACCTTCTGCTGTTGCTACATTACCAGCAATAATTTGGATATTTGGATAATCGTTACGCACTTTTTGAACTCGTTCAATCACCCCTGCAGAATGTCCGTGCGAAGTGTCTATTAGTAGCACATCAACACCTGCATTGACTAAAAGCTCTATCCGCTCATCTGTGCCTGGACCAACACTGACAGCGGCGCCCACACGTAAGCGGCCTTTTGCATCTTTGCACGCATTTGGCTTGCTTTTCGCTTTTTGGAAATCTTTAACCGTAATAAGGCCAGTCAACTTGAAAGCATCATCAACAACCAAGATTTTCTCTATACGGTGTTCATGCATCAAGTCCATAACAATGTCAGGGTTCGTATCTTCCTTGACTGTGA
Source organism: Alteromonas sp. W364 (assembly GCF_031846205.1). Lineage (NCBI taxonomy): Bacteria > Pseudomonadati > Pseudomonadota > Gammaproteobacteria > Alteromonadales > Alteromonadaceae > Alteromonas > Alteromonas sp. W364. The sequence continues at coordinate 100,826 of NZ_JAVRID010000006.1, forward strand.
CCAGCTTTTCTTTTGGCGTCATCACCTTGCTGATAGGCTGATCTAAGCGGTTCTCAAAACGCAAATCGCGCCCCGTCACCAGGCCGATAAGATTATTTTCTTTATCTACTACTGGGAAACCAGAGTAACCTAATCGTTTACTTAGCGCTTTCGTGCTACCAATCGTTTCATTCTGGCTTACAGTGACAGGATCAGATACCACACCACTTTCGTACTTTTTAACTTGTAGCACGTGTTCAGCTTGGCTTTCAGGTGTCATGTTTTTATGGATAAAACCGATTCCCCCTTCTTGCGCTAGCGCTATAGCTAAGCGCGCTTCAGTTACCGTGTCCATGGCAGCAGAAATCAAGGGCATATTCAGCGTAACACCGCGAGTTAATCGCGTTTTTAAGTCAGCTGTGTGCGGGAGTACGGTCGAGTGACCGGGTACGAGTAAAACGTCATCGAAAGTTAACGCTTCTTTAGCAATTCGTAACATGCAAATAACACCTTAGGGCAATGGTTAATTGCGGTGCAATTGTAGTGTTTTTTTAGATTTAGGTAAACTACAATTCGCAAACAATTTCACAAAAAATGAGTTTTATGTTTTCTAACGCGCCAAAACAGCCCAGTATTATTTCTGTTACCAAACTTAACCGCCTTGCTCGGCAGGTTCTAGAGTCAGAAATTGGACAAGTTTGGGTCAGCGGAGAACTCTCCAATTATGTTGCAGCAGCGTCTGGTCACTGGTACTTCACATTAAAAGACAGCAAGGCTCAAATAAAAACTGCAATGTTCAAGGGAGCGAATCGGAGCGTTAAGTTTACCCCCAAAGTGGGTGATAAAGTTTTAGTGCGAGGCAGCCTAAGTTTGTATGAGGCACGCGGCGATTATCAGCTTATTGCGGAACATATGGAACCAGAGGGCTTGGGTCAGTTAAAACAAGCGTTTGAGGCTTTAAAAGCTAAGCTATCCGCGGAAGGTCTGTTCGCGATGGAAAGCAAAAGACCGATTCCTGAGAATATACAACGCTTAGGTATTGTAACCTCGGCCACTGGTGCTGCCGTGCACGATATATTGCATGTGCTTCAACGCAGAAACCCAAGTATTGAAGTCATCATCTACCCTAGCCTTGTTCAAGGTGAAACTGCGGCCCTGAGTATCGCCAAACAAATACATGTGGCGAATCAACGTGATGAAGTTGATATACTCATTGTTGGACGTGGTGGCGGTTCATTAGAGGATTTATGGGCGTTCAATGAAGAGGCTGTCGCTTACGCTATTCACGCTTCACAGATCCCTGTCGTATCCGCTGTCGGCCATGAAATAGATATCACTATCTCAGACTATGTCGCTGATATGCGAGCACCTACGCCCTCAGCTGCTGCTGAGTTGGTAAGCACAGATAAAAGCCATGTGCTGAAGCAGATTGCTCAGTATGAATATAGTTTGCACTCTGCAATCGCCAGTTATCTTCGAAATGCTTCCTACACCACAAAGCTATTGGAATCTCGTTTATCCAATGTACACCCAGCCGTGCAAATTAAACAGGCAAGTCAACATAGTGATAAGCTCAGCATGCGTTTGGCTCAGTTGCTAGAACAATCACTAGCTACCGCAAATAGCAGAGCTGAACGTCTAGCCTTACGTTTGCAACATGCATCCCCCGAAAAAGCCATTCAAAATCAGCAAGGCAAGCTACAACAGCTGTCGCGCGACCTAATGTCGATGCAGGGTCACGCCCTGAAAAACAAGCGTCAACAATTGCAACGCATCGCAGATATTCTCAATTCTGTCAGTCCACTTTCTACACTTTCACGTGGTTACAGCATTTCGTTCAAAAATGAAGAAGTGGTGCGCTCTGTCGATGACTTGCAAAAAGACGACATAATTGAAACACGATTAGCAGATGGAAAAGTGATATCTAGGGTCGCGTTGCTAGAAAAGCGTTAGCCCAAACAAAAGCTGCGCGACATTTGCGACACAAAGACCGCTTTACGACCATGATTTTTAAGGCTTTTTTTATTAAATTTAATCTGCTAACCTAGGGGAAATAAGAGGTTCAAGATATAGGCCCACAAGCACTAACTACGCAAATTTTGTAGTATCGTGCTGGATAACAAGGATGCTACAGAAATAATGAGACATGCTCTTTTCAAGCTGAAAAAGTTAAAGCAGTGTAGCTTCTGCTTGCTCGCCTCACTATCCTTGTTCTTAATTGGAAATACAGAAGCACACGCTACCCCACCTCCTACTCAACCACTATTCAACATCTATTTGGCCGAAGCCAGTGATGAGAAAATCACCCAGTGTAGAAGTGGAGAATATCATTGTGACCTCGCCCCATTGGCAAACGAAGACTTAGACCAAGTGTTGTTGCAACTTCAGTCGAGTTCTGACGATTCAATAAAAGCGCTTTTGGCAAACTTAAGCGGTACCGATTACGACTTGCTGATATCTTCCACTCTAGTCAAAACCTCTAGTGAAAGAGCCTATCTAGCATTGGAATTTATGACGACCTGGAGAGGCGTTCCTATCGACTTCATTAAAATAGATACTCAACAAACAGAACCAAGCAAACAATTAAAGAGCTCTCTTTTAATTGGTATTAAAGAATGGCTTGTTCGTGTATCGCAAACCGACGCCTTTGAATCATATACCCTATACAAAGCCTTGGGCGCGAGTGACTACATAAATGAATTGAGTTTGCCTCGAAACATAGGCGACTTTGCACTAAGCAAGCAACACTTAAACGCAGACCCATTTGAAGGTATGTTGAGCCGCTATATTCATAAAGACTTTGATTTAGCCGTCTTAGATATCTATGTGTATCCCTTGCTGGAAATGCAAATTGAAGAACAACTCCGTATGAGCCTGTCTAAGGAACAAGCTGATATTAAATCAATCAGCATCGCATTAGGCGAAGACGCATTGGAAATGAGTGAAATAATACGGGTTGACGCATTGAGCAAGCAGTTTGGCGTAGACGTTTTCGCTTTTGAAGCGAAACTAGAAACAGCATTCGAACCGCTATTTGTTAGCCAGTATGCCTATGTTAAAGAGGACAAAATTGTGAGATTCAGTGCTAACGTCCCCATGTACGTCACTGATTCACTTATCCCTCAAGCAATAGGAGAAATAAGTGTACCTATGGTCTCGACATTCATGCAGCAGTTAAGAGAGCCACTAACAGCTCAACTTAACTGATGCTTTCGATACTAGCGTTTTTTGTGGAAAGACATTAAGCGCTTACGCTTCCGTTCCTGCGCTAAAGTTAGCTTATTCTTTTTACCTTCAAACGGGTTAGCACCCTCTTTAAACTCGATTCGTATGGGCGTACCCATCGTCTTAAGAGCTTTGCGGTAATAATTCATTAGGTAACGTTTATACGACTCTGGTAAGTCTTGAACTTGGTTACCGTGAATAACAATAACAGGCGGATTGTAGCCACCAGCGTGCGCGTATTTCATTTTCACACGACGACCGCGGATTAGCGGAGGCTGATGGTCGTCTTGCGCCATCTCCATTATTTGGGTCAACATAGACGTGTTAATACGTTGAGTCGCTGAAGAGTACGCCTCTTGAACAGATTCAAACAGATGACCAACACCAGTGCCATGCAAGGCAGAAATAAAATGTAGTCGAGCGAAATCGACAAAGCCCAAGCGGCGATCAAGTTCACGCTTTATTTCATCTTTAACGTGACTTTCAAGTCCATCCCACTTATTTACTGCTAATACCAGTGAACGTCCAGAATTAAGAACAAAACCAAGTAAAGACAGGTCTTGATCAGAAATACCTTCACGGGCATCAATAACTAATAAAACAACGTTAGACTCTTCAATTGCTTGTAAGGTTTTAACAATCGAAAATTTTTCGACCACTTCTGATACTTTCTTACGCTTTCGTACGCCAGCAGTATCAATCAGAATATACTCGCGCTCGTCTCGTTGCATTGGAATAAAAATACTATCTCGGGTGGTGCCTGGTTGATCATAAACCACGACTCTTTCTTCACCCAAAATTCGGTTTGTTAAGGTAGACTTACCGACATTCGGCTTACCGACAATCGCTAGTTTAATCGGGGAATTCTGTAAACGCGCAAGCTTTTCGTCAGCGTCTTCTTCTTCATCGTGTACCTCTTCCACAATTGCCATGTCAGGAAAAGACTTGGCTAATGGTGATAGAACGTGCGTCATCAATTGAGAGACACCACGCCCGTGGGCAGCAGCAATTTGAAGGACTTCAGCGAAACCTAGTTTGTAAAAGTCTGCACTTTCACTGTCACCATCGATACCGTCGACTTTATTCGCTACCAAGTACATTGCTTTGTTCTGTTTACGCAGATGCTCAGCGATGCCAATATCTGCAGGTGTTAAGCCCGCCCTTGCATCCACTAAGAATAAAACGACGTCAGCTTCATCAATTGCTAGTAAAGATTGCTCAGCCATAGCAGCGTCGATACCTTCCTCATCGCCAGTGATACCGCCAGTATCGACAACAATGAAATTGCGCTCTTCGAATTTCGCTGGACCGTATTTACGGTCACGAGTTAAACCAGGAAAGTCAGCAACCAAAGCATCTCTGGTATTCGTCAATCGGTTAAATAATGTAGATTTACCAACATTGGGTCGCCCTACTAAGGCCACAACAGGTAACATTTTTTGCCCCTAAATAAAAAACGCCAACGGCAATCCATTGGCGTATTAAAAACTAAGTACTAAGAAAGTAAACAGCGAGCCCTTAAGGCTGAGTAACCGCCGCTATTTTACCATCCCTAGTTTGCACATATAGTACACCGTCATCACTGACTGGCCCAGTAAAAATGCCTTCGTCTTCATCGTCTTCGCCAACCTCTAATCGAGCAACTAATTTGCCTTCATCTTGACTAAACCAATGCACAAAACCATATTCATCACCAACCACAATATAATCACCGTGCGGCGTGGCAGCTGTTATATTACGTGATTTTAACGCTACATTGGCCCATAGCTCAACGCCGCTGCGACGGTCAATAGCATAAACATGGCTATCTTTGTCGACGACAAATAGACGGTTACCATCCAATGTCACATTGCGATAAGAACTATACTCACGCGTCCAAACAACTTGACCCGTGCGCAATTCAACCGCACTTAACGCACCGTTATAGGAGATAACATAAACATTACCAGCAAACACCAATGGCTTAACGTCAATATCCACAATTCGCTCTAACTCAGTCGCACCTGATGGACTGGCGATTTGCGTCTCCCAAGCCACTAAGCCTGTTTCTATAATGCTAACCTGAAGTTTTCCTGCTGGCGTACCAATGAGTGCACCGCCACTGTCAGCTGCCGGTGCAGATACGCCTCGAAGACTCAAAGGTGGTACGTCGGTTTCGGTTATCCACTTTTCGTCACCCGTTTTAGGATCCAAGGCAATCAAATGGCCTGACGTAGTATTTACCAGCACGATACCAGCATCAACAGCAGGTGCAGCAATGACTTCACCTTGCACGCCCACTTTCCAGTTTAATTCACCCGTAGATTCATCTAATGAATAAACGTAACCGTCTTCGGTTCCAAAGTAGACACTCTGATACGCCACTACTAGACCACCAGAGATTTTAGCTGACACTGCGCGATTCGAATACCACAACAAGGCTTTCTTTAAACTGTAGTTGTCGTAGTTCGCAAAATCTTGTTCCCACACTGGCTTGCCCGTTTCAGGGTCTAGTGCGACAACATCACCATCTCGGCTGGCAACGAACACCTTTCCATACCCCACAGCAGGTGTTAGGCGAGAGAAATAGTCATACACACCGTCTCCTACCTGAGCATCCCATTTTATTGTGGGTTGAAACTGGGCTTCGATGGGTTTTAAACGTCTTATTTCGAGCTCATCGTCGTCTGCAAACCAATCAGAAATTGTTGCACAACCAGACAATGACAGCGCTAGAGCTGCAATAATTAACTTATTCTTCACTAGTACCACCAGCCACTTGTGTTGCTGCGAAATTTAGATTGCTAAGTTTCATTTCAACTAATCTATTTTGAGGCTGTTCACTTAGCACCGCATCATAAGCCGCCTTTGCATTGTCAAAATCTTTCAAGGCGACGTATATATCCCCTTTTATTTCTTGTACTTGGTCTGAATACGAATCACTTGCCACTGAATCAAGCGTGGCTAGAGCGGCTTGACTATCGCCCAATTGATGCTCAACACGAGCTAAACGCATTTTAGCAAGATCTGCTACCGCAGGGCTTGGCGCGTTACTAACTGCCATCGTCAAATGCACTTTTGCAGATTCAAAATTCTCAGCGCTTACCGCTTTTTGTGCCGCCATTAAGCTTGCAAGCACGGAATAGCCAGAGTCGCTATTTTCTTTCGCGAATGCTTCTACGGCATTGAGGCCATTTTCGCTATCAATTGATTCCAAGGTTTCTTGAAACGCGATTGATTGCGCTTCTTTGTCAGCAATGACTTTATTACCGTACCACTGCCAAGCACCTAGGCCACCTAAACCAAGTACAATACCAACGCCAATCGCGACGCCGTTTTCTTTCCAGAAATTCTTAATCGCTTCTACTTGTTGTTCTTCGGTTTCGTAACGTTCCATTTCAATCCTCTGCGCTTACTGCTTTTATCTTTTTATATTAATTAACTAGTGTAATCCAATACTCATCAAATCATGCTTGTTAGCGAGGCTAACGCCGAGATATCGAGACTAGATTGTGCTTTATCTTGTGTTAAAAACTTAAGTGTCATGGTGTTGTTTGCCAGCTCTTCGTCACCGACGATGATGGCAAGTGATGCACCAGACCCAAGGGCTTTTTTCATTTGTTTCTTAAAGTTACCGCCGCCACAGTGTTGTTGTACTTTCAATGTTGGCGCAGCATTTCTTATCTGTTCAGACAAACTGCTGGCTTTCGCTTCAGCCTGTTCGCCTATGGTCATTAAATAAACGTCAACCGGATTAATGGCCACATTTTGATTTTCTAAACTCTCTACCAACAGAACCAGCCTTTCTAATCCCATTGCAAAGCCTACGGCTGGACTCGCCTTGCCGCCTAATTGCTCAACCAAGCCATCGTAACGTCCGCCTGCACAAATAGTTCCTTGTGCGCCGAGCAGGTCTGTTACCCATTCGAAAACTGTGCGGTTGTAATAATCAAGGCCACGCACCAAACGTGTATTAACTGTGTATTGGATACCTAAATCGTCCAATCGTTCACATAAAAGTGAAAAATGCTGTTTTGACTCTTCGTCGAGATGATCAATCAACTTTGGCGCATCTTTTACAATTTCTTGAACCGCAGGGTTCTTGCTATCCAGAACACGCAAAGGGTTGCTTATCAATCGACGCTGACTGTCTTCGTCTAGACTGTCGTGATGTTGTTGCAAAAAGGCCACAAGAACCTCTTTGTAAGCGGCTCTTGCCTCAGCAGAACCCAAAGAGTTGATTTGTAACTCGACTTTGTCAGAAATACCGAACGCTTTCCACAAGCGAGCGCCAATTAATATCATTTCAACATCTATGTCTGGACCAACAAAACCATATGCTTCGGCACCAAATTGGTGAAATTGGCGATACCGTCCTTTTTGTGGACGCTCATGACGAAACATAGGCCCCATATACCAAAGGCGTTGCTGCTGATTGTATAACAAGCCATGTTCATTGCCGGCTCGGACGCAACACGCAGTCCCTTCTGGTCGCAGTGTTAAACTGTCCCCATTGCGGTCTTCAAAGGTATACATTTCTTTTTCAACAATATCGGTGACTTCACCAATAGAACGTTTAAATAAATCCGTACTTTCAACAATAGGCGTGCGGATTTCTTGATATCCGTAATTAGCCACTACTTGGCGTATATTAGCCTCGACAAATTGCCAAACTCCAGTTTGTGAAGGTAAGCAGTCATTCATACCTCTGATTGCTTGAATATTCTTTGCCACGCTCGTCTCTATTTTGTTGAAATCAGCGCGACATTATAAGGATTTTGTTGGGCGGGGTAAAACATACATAAGGGGTTTTTGCGTGTTTTCACCTTTTTTTTCGTGCAAACACGCATTGATTGAATATATTCGGACTATTTAGCGAGGTTTGTTACCTGAATTCGATTATTCTCATCCAACTGCGCCGCTTTTGCACGAATACGTTTTTCCAACTGATCGACTAAATCATCATTAGATAATCGCTCTCTTTGGCGTTTACCATCAAGATAAAAACCACTCATATTGCGAGCGCCAGTTAAACCTAGATCAGACACTTCGGCCTCACCGGGTCCATTCACCACACAACCGATAATCGATACGTCCATTGGAGTAAGAATATCTTCTACCCGTTCCTCGAGGGCATTCACTGTCGATATCACATCAAACTCTTGGCGCGAACAACTAGGACAAGCAATAAAATTGATGCCGCGCGAACGAATGCGTAAAGACTTGAGGATATCGAAACCAACTTTGATTTCTTCAACTGGATCAGCTGCCAAGGAAATACGGATGGTATCACCAATACCATCGGCTAAGAGCATGCCTAAACCTACTGCGCTTTTAACCGCTCCTGCACGGAAGCCACCAGCTTCGGTGATACCGAGATGGAGTGGTTGCTGAATCTGTTTGGCCAATAAGCGATAAGCGCCTACAGCAAGAAAGACATCAGATGCCTTAACACTCACTTTAAATTGGTCGAAATTGAGCTTATCCAGAATATCAACATGTCGCATAGCTGATTCAACAAGTGCTTCTGCTGTAGGTTCTTTATACTTTTCCTGAATTTCTTTCTCTAAAGACCCGCCATTTACGCCAATACGAATTGGAATATTCTTATCTTTTGCGCAGTCTACAACAGACTTCACTCTTTCCATGTTGCCGATATTGCCGGGGTTAATGCGCAAGCAGTCCACTCCATACTCTGCAACCTTTAGCGCAATACGGTAATCAAAATGAATGTCGGCCACTAATGGCACATTTACTTGTTCTCGTATTTTTTTGAAGGCTTCAGCTGCGTCCATCGTAGGTACGGATACACGCACAATTTCACCACCAACGGCCTGAATTCGCTTTATTTGCGCAACTGTTGCAGCAACGTCGGTTGTTTCGGTATTGGTCATAGACTGAACGGCGATAGGAGCGCCACCGCCAATAGGCACATTGCCTACATTGATTCGAGTAGATTTACGACGAACAATTGGAGAATCAGAAAACATTATTCACCTGTTACAGATAATTCAAACTTAACTGGGACACCACGTCTATATTCACTTAGATCGACGTCTTTACCAGCAAAATTAATTTTTACGGTTTCTGGCGGGCACATATTCACTGAAATAGGTGGTACGCCGCTGACTGGCATCACTCTGCCTTTTACTTTTACGCCTACAGCCATGACTTCGTCATTTGCATCAGTCACCTGTAACCAACAGTCTTCTGAGAAAGTAAAAACAAGGTCTACAGTGCCATCAGAGTTCACTTCGTAATCGCCATAATCGCTTGAGTCAAATACGGCGATATCACCACTATCTAGTACCGGATCATCATTACTGAAATCATCAGCCACTTTTTCAATTTGATCTTGCGCAGTTTCAACACCCTCGGTCACAAGGGCTGCTGCATCGTCTACTATTGGTTCTGCTATATCTTCAGCTTCAGAAATGAAATCTGACGTTGTTGGACTTGTGTCGGTACTTTGCTGCACAACTTCTTGCTCGGTGACTTCTAACTCATCTGGTAAATCGGCAGGAGGAAGCGCTGGCTCTTGCTCACGACTGAGGACATCCACTAATTCCCCCTCTTGCGCGCTAGCGTCTTCAGAGCTTGCAGACGTGAACCAAGAAAAGCGTTCTAAAAATGGTTTATCCGAGGTTTCAGATTGTTGGAACCACCAAATAACCAAAGATGCTAAAACAAGAAAGATAATCAGGTAGGTGACCATCATCCACCTATCGTCGTTAGCTTGCCTAGCGACACGTTGAGAAAAACTCTGCAGTTTAGCTGGTTGTTTTTCCCCTTGGTGAAGTATATCAAAGGCTTCTAGCAAGGGTTCTGATGGCATACCTAGTAATTTGGCATAAATACGCACGTAGCCTTTCGTAAAGGTGATTGATACGCCGGGTTTGTGAGTATCACTCTCGATATCTTGAATATTGTTTAGACGTAAATGAAGTCTATCGGCAACTTGCTGTTGTGATAGCCCCATGGCTTCTCTGCCTTGGCGCAGTTGCTGACCTGGTGTAGCTTTTGTCGACTCTGTCGCCGCTTCTTGTGTATTGCTATTTTCATCAGTCATTCGATTTTGGGTCCTTTACCCGCAGCTTCGTCCCTATTTGGATAGAAGATGCATCGTCTAGTTTGTTCCATTGCATAAGATACTTCATTTTAACGTTATATCTAAGTGAGATTTGATACAAGTTTTCCTTAGGTTTGACTATATGATAAACAGGTTTGTCTGCATCATCGCTATCACCCCTCTCTACAATTTGCGTACTTTCGCTTGCTGTCTCGTTTTGACTTTCAGCGACATCGGTAATCACCTGCTTTGGTTCACTTTTTTCAAGCTCAGCAAGAGGCTCACTTGGCACCACTTGCGCAGGCTCTTCAACTGCTTGCTCTGCATTATCAAATGCGGCTTCTAATTCGGCTTCACGTTTTGCTACTTCCTCAGCACTTAAGCTTGGCTTAGTCATGGCAGGAACAGTTGCGGCAGGAGTACTTGAAGTGCTTTCCACATTATTTTTAAGATCTTCCTTAGGGCTTTGCGTTGCTTGTGTAGCTACTTGCGCTGCCACTTCTTCTGACTCGGCAGTCTCTTCTGTCGTAATCGGCACCTCAACAACCGCGGTTGGTGCTAATATCATCGCTTTCTTTTTCGGTGGCTCTGGGTTCGACTTTTCTTCTACTTGCACTACTTCAGCGGCGCCATCCTCAGCTTGAGTCACTGCTGCACTTGGCTTATCTTCAACTTGCACTTGATTAGGTACAGGATCTGCCGTTCCTGCTGGGCCTGTTGGCTCAACGCTAACGCGTCTCTTTGACTTTACAGTAGCAACCGGCTGGAATTTACCCATTTGCTTCTTAAATAGTGCTGTATTGGGATGGTCAGGATACATACTCTTCATAATCTCACCGTAAGACAGTGCAGATTTTGTGTCACCTAGGCCTTGCGCAATCTCATAGGCTAACCATAAGGACTGAGGAGAGACTTGTGAAACACGTTCATATTTCCATAAGGTTTTCTTTGCATCACCAAAATTCCCTTCTTGAGCCTGTAATTGGGCTAGCAAATAAAGACTCTTTGAGCGTGTAGGTTGATGGTTTAAGGCAGACTGAAAATAAGTCAGAGCCTCATCAGACCGACCTTGATCTTGGGCGCATATTGCCAGATTCTCATAGGTTTCTGCCGTTGATACATAACTCTTATTATTTACCGCGCGAAGGAAGTAAGACTTGGCTCTTTCGTATTTCCCTTGCTCACATAAAAAAGCACCATAACTGTTAATAATATCAGCGTTCTCCGGGCCATATTTCAGTGCGCGATCGTAATATTCATTGGCCAAACCCAGTTCATCAACTTGCTGGTAGTAAAAAGCCATCGCAAAGTTAGCATTTGCCGATCTGGGAGAGAATTCCAGAGCCTTATCTAGGTTAGCTTTCGCTTGCGCAAAATTCCCGTTATTTAAATAAGTGAGTCCAAGACTGACGCGTGTCTTTGCCGCTTCGTCGTTATTAATTGCTTCGGCGCCCGCAAAGGCAGGGTCACGAGGTTCAGATACACAGCCCGCTAAGGTCGCGCATACAACAAACATTGCGATCAATTTTTTCAACATGTTAATCTCTTTGTTTTCTTATTCAGTCATTTTTACCGAAATTGGCAATCCATTCATCTGTTTTTTCAACAATCTTTTAGTCCGGTCTACAACATCACCCACCAACTGGCCACAAGCTGCATCGATATCATCTCCACGTGTTTTTCTGACTACAACAGTAAAACCATATTCCATGAGGACTTTAGCAAACCTATCCATTCTTGAATTACTTGAGCAAGTATAAGGTGATCCAGGGTAAGGATTAAACGGGATCAAATTAATCTTGCTTGGTGTATCTTTTAACACTTTGGCCAACTCGTGCGCTTGATCAGTACTATCATTAATATGACTCAACATCACATATTCTACTGTGACTTTGCCTTGGTTCGCTTTTGATTTCGCTAAGTAGCGACGAACACCCGCTAAAAACTCCTCAATTGGGTATTTTTTATTTACTGGCACTATTTCGTCACGCAAAGTGTTATCTGGTGCGTGCAAGGATATTGCTAGCGCTACGTCGATTTGGTCACCCAGCATATCTAAAGCAGGAACTACGCCAGAAGTACTTAAGGTCACACGACGTTTTGACAAGCCAAACCCAAAATCGTCCAACATAATACGCATAGCTGGAATAACATTTTTAAGATTGAGCAGCGGCTCTCCCATTCCCATCATAACGACATTCGTAATAGGGCGTTGAGAGGTGTCTTTGGACAAACCAATAAAGGTAGCAACTCGCCACACTTGGCCAATAATTTCCGCTACCGACAGGTTGCGATTAAACCCTTGTTGTGCAGTCGAACAAAAAGTACATTCGAGAGCACAGCCGACTTGTGAAGACACGCACAGTGTGGCGCGATCAGTTTCTGGGATCCAAACTGTTTCGACCTCTTGCCCACCGTCCAGTAGTAGAGCAAACTTGATTGTTCCGTCAGAGGCTTGTTGATGCTGAGAAATGACAGGCGCTTCAATATGGCAACGACTTTTTAATTTTGCGCGAAGGTCTTTATTAAGGTTCGTCATTTTATCGAAGTCAGATTCACCCGCTTGGTAAATCCACTTCATTAACTGATCGGCCCTGAATGGCTTTTCATTGATAGAAGCAAAAAAGTCACGCAATCCCTGACGATCAAAGTTCAATAAATTGACTTTTTTGTCTGTTGCTTCAATAACTTCATTTTGGGTGCTTGCGGACATTTTATTACCTTGAATTTAATTGCATCACTGTCGAGCTGTATGGCAAAACAAATCACTATGTTTCTACTATGAGCCCTTAATTACCATGATATACGTATTCGACAAAATTTCAGAGTTTAATCGACTATAATTAGCGATAAACTAAAAAAGGGAGCCGAAGCTCCCTTAGTATAACACTTCGTTTGCTTAGCGTGTGCGTGGGCAAATTTCTTCGTCAGAGAAGAAGTAAGCAATTTCGCGGGCTGCAGACTCTGGCGCATCAGAACCGTGACAAGCATTTTCGTCAATTGATTCTGCGTAATCAGCACGCAAAGTACCAGCAGCGGCTTCAGCTGGATTAGTTGCACCCATGATTTCTCTATTTTTTACAACTGCGTTGTCGCCTTCTAAAACTTGAACCATTACTGGACCAGAAGTCATGAAGCTTACTAAAGCGCCGAAGAAAGGACGTTCGCTATGTTCTGCATAGAAGCCTTCGGCTTGCTCTTTGCTCATATGAACCATTTTTGAAGCAACGATGCGCAAGCCCGCTGATTCGAAACGGTTGTAGATAGCGCCGATAACATTTTTTGCTACTGCGTCAGGTTTAATGATTGAAAAAGTGCGTTCTAAAGCCATGGTTAATTCTTCCAGTTTGCTATATTTTAAAAATTCGCGCGATTATAAAGAAGATAGACGTAAAAACCTACCCCTTCATTTAAATTTCATTTACTTGTTGTAAGCGATAGTGAGCACACTTGGTGACCAAAGCTTGGAAAAAGACAGCGAGAACAGTGTGATAAGACCATACAGTAGATACTGAAACTGAACTAAAATACTTAGCTCGAGTATAAAGTTTTTTAGGGACATTGGGCACTCACAGTGAAATTATTGTTTTTAATCATAATGGCCGGTGCGCTTGCGTTTGATAGCAATGCGAAGAACACTCGCGCAGAAAACACGTTGCAAGGGGAAACTTCGAGTATGGAAACATCTAAGACCACAAAAAGGGTGAGTCAGATATTGTTTCAGAGCGAAAACGACATTGCAGCGTGGCGCAGAGTCAATGACTCGGTGATGGGCGGTGTTTCGCGCTCAAGTATGACAAATGAAGGCCAATATGGGGTATTTTCTGGCACTCTTTCTTTGGATAACAATGGTGGCTTCGCCTCGGTGAGAAGATTATGGACGCCGACTGAAAAGATGCCTAACACTGAACTTGGAACGAAAGGCAAACTCACTTTAAAAGTGAAGGGTGATGGTCAGTACTATCAACTTCGTTTTAGAACCAACCGATACTTGGATGGCGTTTCATATGCTAGTGGCTTCCAAACTAAAGCTAATGAGGTAACCGAGCATAGCTTTGATTTAAACGATTTTGTGCCTGTATGGCGTGGGCGTCAGTTAAGAAATGTAGAAGCGCTAGCATGGGAGGATATTGTTCAAATTGGCATCATGATCACTCAAAAACAGGAAGGTCCTTTTAAGCTTAAGGTGGAGTCAATTGCTTTGGCTTCGATATGAGTGAAAAATTTGCGAATAGAACTTGTCTACCCGCAACATACCAGTTTAATGGTCTTCGCTTGCGTGATTAATAGTGTATTTCGGAATTTCAACCACTAGGTCTTCGTCTCGAATGATTGCTTGGCAACCTAAGCGAGAATCTGGCTCTAAGCCCCATGCTTTGTCGAGCAGATCATCTTCCAGTTCATCCGTTTCACCTAAAGAGTCAAATCCTTCACGAATGATTACGTGACAGGTTGTGCAGGCACATACTTTTTCGCAGGCATGCTCGATGCCAATACCATTCTTCAGTGCAACATCAAGAACAGATGTCCCTTTGTCACCCTCAAGTACTGCACCATCTGGGCATAATTCGGCATGAGGTAAAAATATAACTTGTGGCATGTTTTCTTATCCTAATCTAAATATCATCAACTGAGTGACCAGACAGCGCTTTTTGAATCGACTTGTCCATTCTTCTTGCAGCAAAATCTTGGCTAAGCTTGTCAACCTTGGTTATTGCTTGTTTAATCGCTTCAATGTCGCCAGCTTTGGCTATATCAACTAGCGCGAACAAAGATGCTTCAATCGCGCTTCGTTCTTCGTCATTGAGTAATTCGTCTCCGTCTTCGGCCAAAGCGCCTTGCATCGCTTCGAGCACTCTACTCGCTTCTACCTGTTGCTCTTTGAGCATACGCGCTTGCATGTCATGCTTGGCATTCTGCATGCTTGACTGAAGCATGCTCAAAATTTCTGACTCTTCCAACCCATAGGAAGGTTTAACTTGTATCTCTGCTTGTACACCGGTTGATTTTTCCATCGCTGTGACGTTAAGCAAACCATCCGCATCAACTTGAAAGGTAACTCGGATATGCGCTGCACCAGCAACCATCGGCGGAATACCAGTAAGCGTAAACTTGGCGAGGGAGCGACAATCTTCAACTAATTCTCGTTCACCTTGTAACACATGCACCATCATAGCCGTTTGGCCATCTTTAAACGTAGTAAATTCTTGTGCTTTTGCTACTGGGATTGTGGTATTTCTTGGAATAATTTTCTCAACTAAACCGCCCATAGTTTCAATACCTAAGGATAATGGCAAAACGTCCAGTAGCAACATGTCACTATCGGGTTTGTTTCCAACCAAGATATCGGCTTGTATACCAGCACCTATCGCAACGACCTTATCTGGGTCAATAGAAGTCAATGGAACTCTCCCGAAGAAGTCAGCAACCTGAGTTCTCACAAGAGGAACACGAGTAGAGCCACCCACCATGACCACATTATTAACGTCATCTATCGACACATCTGCGTCTTTCAAAGCACGTTTGCAGGTAGCGATCGTCTTTTTCACTAAGTCTGCAATGAGTTCGTTAAACGTTTCTAGGCTCACCGTGATATTACTCTGAACAGTTTCTCCTGACGCCTGAAGCAGCTGAAGCTCACCATTAAACGTAGTGTTATCGCTCAAGCATTCCTTGGCTTGTTTGGCTATATTCATCAAACGTCTGTGATTTAGCTTTTGGGAAGCGTCGTCTAAGTGCAAAGTATTGGAGACATAATCGGCTACGAGATGATCGAAATCATCCCCACCAAGAGCCGAATCACCGCCGGTTGCGAGTACCTCAAAGACGCCTTTGTTCAATCTTAGAATAGATACATCAAATGTACCGCCACCTAAATCGTAAACTGCAATAACGCCTTCTTCTTCGCTATCTAATCCGTAAGCGATGGCAGCCGCTGTAGGCTCATTCAATAGGCGTAACACGTTCAAGCCGGAAAGCTGCGCGGCATCCTTAGTCCCCTGACGCTGAGCGTCATCAAAATAGGCAGGAACGGTGATAACCGCACCCGTAATTTCCTCTCCCATACTCGCTTCAGCTCTCGTCTTAAGCGCACTTAGAATATGTGAAGATACTTGGATTGGATTGAACTCGCCTTTGGGAGTGATAAAACGAGGCGACGTCGTTTCTGACGAAAACTGATAAGGCAACTGGTGCCAATGCTGAGTCACATCAGCTAAGGTACGCCCCATGAATCGCTTAACAGACATAATGGTATTTTCAGGATCGGCGTTTGAATTGTCTCTGGCATGAAAACCGACATCAATAGAATCAGTTGCATAATGTACGACCGAAGGCAGAAGGTGGCGACCTTGTTCGTCAGCAAGCGTCACACACTGGCCACTTCTCACTGCGCTGACCAAGGAGTTTGTCGTTCCTAAATCAATACCAATGCCGATTTTTCGCTCGTGCGGAGCAGCACTTTGCCCGGGCTCCGCGATTTGTAATAAAGCCATGTAAATTAGTACCCTTTACGCTTCTAATGTGTCAATTTTTGCATCGATCTCTGATGCTAGTTTTAGCATGAATTTCATTTTACGCAATTCATCTGCTGCTTGTTTATCATCACTTTCAGTATTTTTTTCTAAGAGAGCGCGAATAGTCGCTTCTTGTGCGTCAACTTCACTCTTATTTTCAACGGCCAATTGATTTAGTGCATCAACGGAGTCAGCATCTTCAAGCGCTTCTCTCCATTCCATTTGTTGCATCAAAAAGTTTACATCACCAACGGTTTCTTGTTCATTCGCCAATTCAATGCCACGTAATCCCAACAAATGCTCACCACGACTAACAGGAGACCGAAGAACGGTATACGCGTCGTTGACCTGTGCGTTTTTGGTTAAATACATACGTTTTTGTTGCTCACTCGCACTAGCGAAGCGATCTGGATGAGTCAATTTTTGAAGAGTTTGATAGTGCTGTTTGAGCTTGCTTAAATCAATCTCAAACTGTGCTGGAAGATTGTATAACTCAAAGTAATTCATGCGAAAAAGACCTTGATGGTTGGCGTGTTATGTCTTGTTTTCCTGTTATCTGGTAGATACAGGAAAACAAGCCGGCGATGACGTTTTACTGGGAATGAGTATTCACGCCTTAAACGTTGAAACTTTCTCCACAACCACATTCACCGTTAGCATTCGGATTGTTGAATTGGAAACCTTCATTTAAGCCTTCTTTGGCAAAGTCTAACTCGGTACCGTCTAGGTAGACTAGACTTTTACCGTCAATAACAATTCTAACACCGTTATCTTCAAATACTTCGTCGTCCGGATTCAATTCATCAACAAACTCAAGAACATAGGCTAAGCCAGAACAACCAGTGGTTTTAACGCCCAAACGCAATCCTAGACCTGTTCCACGCCCGTCCATAAATGCTTTTGCTCTTGATGCTGCTGCATCAGTGACCTTAATACCCACTAAATTGCTCCTCGTGTTAACTTGTTCTTGTGCTTGCAGCATTGCAGCGAAGCCACAATGCTCAATGATATCAACTTACTTCGCGTGCTTCGTTTTATAGTCAGCTACAGCTGCTTTGATCGCATCTTCAGCGAGTATTGAACAGTGAATTTTCACTGGTGGCAAAGCTAGCTCTTCCGCAATGTCAGTGTTTTTAATTGATGTAGCTTCATCAATGCTTTTACCTTTTACCCACTCAGTCACTAATGAGCTAGAAGCGATAGCAGAACCACAACCGTAGGTTTTGAACTTCGCATCTTCAATAATGCCGTTTTCGCCCACTTTCAATTGCAGCTTCATCACATCGCCACACGCTGGTGCGCCAACCATGCCAGTTGCAATACTAGGGTCATTTTTGTCAAAACCGCCCACGTTACGTGGATTTTCATAATGGTCGATTACTTTTTCACTATAAGCCATAATAATTGCCTCTTCATCACTATCAACGTGTTACGTCGTAGTATTTTCGCTAAAGTATCTAATGATACCAATTCAACTTAGGTCGAATACAAGAGATTCAACCCTCAATTCCTAATTTAGTGCGCCGTCCACTCTACTGAGTCTAGGTCGATACCTTCTTTGTACATATCCCATAATGGCGACATCTCACGAAGCTTGTCGATTGCATTACGAATCACTTTAATCACGTAATCAATTTCTTCTTCCGTTGTGAAGCGACCAATACTAAAGCGGATTGAACTATGTGCTAACTCGTCATTTAAGCCAAGTGCACGCAGTACATAAGATGGCTCAAGGCTGGCAGAAGTACACGCAGAACCAGAAGAGACAGCCATGTCTTTTAAGGCCATAATCAAGGACTCGCCCTCAACGTAAGCAAAGCTCACATTTAAGTTGTGGGCAACGCGATGTTCTTCATCACCGTTTAAATAAACAGCTTCAATGTCTTTGACGCCATTGTACAATTTGTCACGTAGCATCTTCACACGTTCATTCTCAGTTGCCATTTCTTCTTTGGCAATTCTAAACGCTTCGCCCATACCTACAATTTGATGAGTTGCTAAGGTTCCAGAACGCATACCTCGCTCATGACCGCCACCGTGAATTTGCGCTTCGATACGTACTCGTGGTTTACGTGATACATACAATGCACCAATACCTTTCGGACCATAGGTTTTATGGGCAGAGAATGACATTAAATCCACCGGTAAAGCTTGCAAATCGATTGGCACTTTACCTGTACTCTGTGCAGCATCAACGTGAAAAACAATCTTACGTTCGCGACAAATATTACCAATCGCTTCAATATCTTGAATAACACCGATTTCATTGTTTACATGCATGATACTGACTAGCACTGTGTCATCGCGCATTTCAGCCTGAAGCTTGTCTAAATCTACCAGTCCATTCGGCTCAGGCATCATGTAGGTCACTTCGAATCCTTCACGCTCTAACTGACGCGTTGTATCTAATACAGCTTTGTGCTCAGTTTTTAAGGTAATGATGTGTTTACCGCGTTTCTGATAAAACGTTGCTGCACCTTTAATCGCCAAGTTGTTTGACTCTGTGGCACCTGAGGTAAATACAATTTCTCTCGGGTCCGCATTGACTAAGTCTGCGATTTGATTTCTTGCAATGTCCACCGCTTCTTCTGCAACCCAACCAAATTGGTGAGAACGTGATGCAGGGTTACCGAAATTACCTTCATTAGTCAGGCATTCTTTCATTTTTTCGGCGACACGAGGATCAACAGGGGTCGTTGATGAATAGTCTAGGTAAATGGGTAATTTGATATTGCTCATTATCGCTCCGCTTACAGTTGCATACTGATTTCTATGTCGCTAACTAAATTTTTAGCTGCCGTTTTGCTTGAATCTTGACGGCCAGCTACTTCTTTTACTTCATTCTTTGTCATCAATTCACCAATGGTTATGCCATTCAAAAATTGACTAATTCGATCGCTTAAGTCTTGCCATAAGGTGTGAGTTAAGCAGCGCTCGCCGCCTTGACAGTCTGACTGTCCTTGACACCGTGTTGCGTCGACCGACTCATCTACTGCCCGAATAACGTCGCCAATTGCAATTTCACTTGGTGCTTTACCTAACTGATAACCACCGCCTGGACCTCGAACACTAGATACTAAGTTCTCTTTACGTAAACGAGAAAATAATTGCTCTAGATAAGACAAAGAAATTTCCTGCCTTTCCGAAATATCTGCCAATGGAACCGGGCCTTTTCTCGAGTGCAAAGCAACATCTAACATTGCTGTTACTGCATAACGCCCTTTAGATGTTAGCTTCATAATGTACCCGCTCCGCTTAAGTGTTCGCGTGTGTCTGAACACTACTGATGGCAATTGATATTTGCTATTGATGATGCGGAGAATTGTATATACCTGAGTAATTTTGTCAAGTATATACCTGAGTAAATTAGTAGGTTATTTATTCCTACCTTATAATCTCAGCTAATATCACCTAAATGTGTGGGTCAAAGGCTTCAACTGCAGCCTTCTTTAACACAGGCGATATGCCGGTTTCAGCAAAATCTTCTATATCCAGTCTAGGAATTGAATCAGTGCAAACGTCACCACCTAACGATTGAATGACTTTACACATTTCTTCGACTTTCGTGTCCATTTGATGCACATGTTCAAGCATAATGCCCATCGCATTTGCTACCGGATCGGGGTTGTCTTCACTCACCGCGTAAGCATCAAAACCATATTTCTTTGCAATTGCTTGTCGTTTTTCACTCACATGTTCGCGTTTATCACTTGATTCTTCTGCGCGTTGTAAGATGATTCGTCCGGGAATACCAACACAGGTTGCGTTTGCAGGTACATCTTTAACGACAACGCTGTTAGAACCGACTCTCGCGTTCTTGCCGATCGTAATAGGACCTAGTACCTGTGCACCAGCACCTACTACTGAATTATCTTCTAGCGTTGGATGACGTTTGCCTGCTTGCCAACTCGTTCCGCCCAGCGTTACACCGTGATACAAAGTAACATCATTGCCTACGATAGCCGTTTCACCAATCACAACGCCCATACCGTGATCAATAAATACACGACGACCGAGTTGAGCTCCTGGGTGAATCTCAATGCCTGTTAAAAATCTGGAAATATTGGATAGAAAACGGGCCAACCAATTCAACCGCCAAGTCCATAGCTTATGACTAAAGCGATGGATCCACACAGCGTGCAGACCAGGATAATTGAAAATGACCTCAAGGGAGTTTCTCGCCGCAGGATCACGGTGAAAAACACTTTTTATATCTTCGCGAATTCTACTAAACATTCGTTTGCTTTCTCGTTTACTTAACTGTATCTGAACTGTCTGTTGAGCTCTTATCAGTGTCATCGGTGAGCTTTGTATCTCTACCGGTCACTTTATCAATAGAAGATAAAATACCTCTTAGTATGTTCAGCTCTTGCTTTTCAGGCCTGGCTCGATTGAATAGTCGCCTTAACTTCGTCATAACGATGCCTGGGTGATTCGCCACTATAAACTGAGTTTCTTTCAGCGTGGCCTCTAAATGTGTATAAAACCGCTCTAAATCTTCATTGCGAGGGTAATCTGCTTCTTCCGACGGAGGGAATTTTGCCGCCTCAATATCAAGGTGATTCACACGAATTTCGTAGCACAGTGTTTGTACTGCTGCCGCGATATTCAACGAACTATAATCAGGGTTAGCGGGAATACAAACATGAAAATGGCATTGCTGAAGTTCTTCATTAGTTAGGCCATTATTTTCGCGTCCAAACACTAAGGCCACAGAATATTTTTCAGATTCTACAACCAGTTTTTCACCGCACTCTCTGGGCGTTAGCATCGGCCATGGTAAAGTGCGTGAACGAGCTGAAGTTCCAACGACTAAACCGCAATCACTCACCGCTTCTTCCAAGGTTTTTACCGTTGTCGCATTCGCTAAAACATCGCCAGCGCCAGCAGCCAACGCACTCGATTTTCCGTCTGGAGGCGATACCGGGTCAACTAAATACAAAGAGCTTAGGCCCATTGTTTTCATTGCTCTGGCAGCCGAACCAATATTACCTGAATGGCTGGTATTAACGAGGACGATTCGAATGTCAGAAAGCATGCGTTATTAACCTTGATATAAAAAATGTACAGAGTGTCTATTTGCCTTTACTACCCACGGATTCGGATTGTTTATTCCGCTATGTGAGGTGCAAATTTATGGGGCGAGAGTATATCACCATCGAAGTTGCGTGTCTGTTGAAACTAGTTCAAGTTTTCTAGGTGAGTAGCATCGCTTTCGTTTACTTGAGTTGACCTTTCTGTTAGTATGCGCACGTTTTTTAGCCAGTCCATGTATATTCATGGCAACAGGCTTTCCGTTCTTTTTACAAATTGGTGGTTTTAATATGCATCCTATGCTCAATATTGCTGTGCGTGCTGCGCGCTCGGCTGGAAATGTGATTGCTCGTGGTTTCGAAAACGGCGACGATCTTCAGATAGAACAGAAAGGCGAGAACGATTTTGTGACTAAAATCGACAAAGAAGCAGAGCAAGCGATTATCGCGAAAATTCAACAGTCTTACCCAGATCATACCTTTGTGGGTGAAGAAGGCGGTTTAATTGAAGGCGATGCTGATTTTAAATGGATCATCGATCCATTGGACGGAACCACTAATTTCATCAAAGGCATTCCTCATTTTGCCATTTCAATTGCTCTACAATATAAAGGTCGACTCGACCAAGCTGTTGTATTTGACCCTTTACGTGGCGAATTATTTACTGCAAGCCGAGGCAATGGCGCACAATTAAATGGGCACCGCATACGTGCCAGCCAAGCGCGCGAGCTTGGTAGCACAATCCTAGCAACCGCATTTCCGTTTAAAGCAAAAGAATCGTATGACGAATACATGAAAAGCTTCACAGCGATATTCGCCAAAAGTGGTGATATCCGTCGTGGTGGTTCTGCAGCCCTAGATATGGCCTATGTTGCTGCTGGACGTTTTGATGGTTATTGGGAGCGTGGCATTAAACCTTGGGATATTGCTGCTGGTGAATTATTGGTGCGTGAATCTGGCGGTTTGGTCACTGACTTTGCTGGCGGAAATGATCCATTACTTAGCGGCGAAATTGTTGCTGGTAGCCCTAGAGTTGTGCAAGCCCTAGTAAAACATCTTAAGTAAACTCAATAAAGTTAAAAAGGGCGGTCAATATGCATTGACCGCCCTTTTTTGTTTCAGATATCTAACGCCTTTATCAGCTTACAAAGGATCTAAATCTTCACCTTCTTTTTCTACTTCTGTCGGCATTAGATCTTCTTTACTAATACCTAAAGCTAAGCCAACGGCACTCGCGATATAAACAGAAGAGTAAGTACCAATAACGACACCAAATAGTAATGCAGTCGCAAAACCATGGATCAACGCACCACCTTTATAGAACAAGGCAACCAATACCAAAATCGTCGTTAAAGACGTAATAATCGTACGATTAAGTGTTTGCGTCAGTGAGATATTGATAATTTCCTCAGGTTCAGCGTTGCGAATCTTTCGGAAGTTTTCGCGAATACGGTCCGACACAACGATAGTATCGTTGAGTGAATAACCGATTACCGCAAGCACAGCCGCGAGTACTGTTAAATCGAACTCTAGTTGCAGAATTGAAAACAAACCCAGCGTCAGAATCACATCGTGCCCTAAAGCAGCAACTGAACCCAAAGCAAAACGATATTCAAAACGCATCGCAACGTAAATCAATATGCAGATCAACGCGACTAACATCGCCAAACCACCTTGCTCGGTGAGCTCTTCACCCACGTTAGGTCCAACAAACTCTATTCTGCGCATATCGACTTCAGTACCATCTTCACGAAGTGTTTTCATGACCTCGTCACCAATCTCAACAGCTTTAACGCCATCTCGTGGTGCTAAACGGATAAGCACATCTTGACTGCTACCAAAGTTTTGTACGACAGCGTCAGAGTAGCCGCCAGCATCCATTTGTGCTCGAATCGCTTCTAAGTCGGCGGCTTCTTTATAGCCCACTTCTATCAGCGTACCACCAGTGAAATCTAAGCCCCAATTTAATTGGTTAATGGCTAATGATGTTATTGAACCGATAATCAATAAAGTAGAGAGTACCATTGCTGGCACTCTGAGCTTCATGAATTGAACAGTACTTTTTAATTTTAATAATTGAAATCCCATGTGACTCTCCTATATCGCTAACTTAGTCACACGTCTACCGCCCCACACGCTATTTACTAGCACACGTGTTACGATAATCGCTGTAAACATTGATGTTGCGATACCAATCATCAACGTAATAGAGAAACCTTTGATAGGTCCGGTACCCACTGCAAACAGGATCATACCGGCAAGGAAGGTCGTTATGTTGGCATCTAAGATGGTCGAGAACGCGCTGTCATAGCCAAAGTGAATTGATTGCTGTGGA
Organism: Alteromonas sp. W364; assembly: GCF_031846205.1. Taxonomy (NCBI): domain Bacteria; kingdom Pseudomonadati; phylum Pseudomonadota; class Gammaproteobacteria; order Alteromonadales; family Alteromonadaceae; genus Alteromonas; species Alteromonas sp. W364. The sequence continues at coordinate 124,961 of NZ_JAVRID010000006.1, forward strand.
CTTCGTCCATCTCGCAGCTCCTCTCGGATACGCTCAAATATTAGTACGTTCGCATCAACCGCCATACCGACCGTTAGTACAATACCAGCCATACCTGGCAAGGTAAGTGTTGCCCCCGGTATCATCGACATGATACCGACAATCATCACCAAGTTAAGTACTAGGGCAATGTTTGCGACGACACCAAATGCTCTGTAGTAAATCAGCATGAAAACGAGCACTGCGGCCAAGCCCCAAATAATCGCCGTCATACCGAGTTCGATGTTTTCTTTACCCAGACTCGGTCCCACCGTTCTCTCTTCAACTATTTGAATCGGCGCAATAAGTGCACCGGCTCTCAGTAGCAAAGACAGTTCACGCGCTTCGCTAGGTGAATCCAAACCAGTAATTTGGAACGACGCACCTAATTGACCGCGAATAGTCGCAACACTGATAATTTCTTCTTTCTTCTCAAAGATCAATTTGTCATTCGCATCACGCTCACCCGTCGCCTTGTATTCGATGAATACAGTCGCCATCGGTTTACCCACGTTTGCTTTAGTTGCTCGTGACCATTTCGCGCCACCCTTAGAGTCAAGGTCGATGCTGACGTTTGGCACACCATATTCATCAACACCACTATTAGCATCAATAATATGAGAGCCCGTTAACATGACCTGCTTCTTCAGCAAATAAGGACGACCATCTTTGTGTAACAACAATTCCGAGCCTGCTGGCGCTCGGCCGCGCTGGGCATCTCGAACGTCATTTTTATCGTCGACCATTCTAAATTCGAGTGTTGCTGTCGCGTTTAAGATTTCTTTTGCTTTTGCAGTATCTTGAATACCCGGCAACTGCACTACGATTCGTTCTGCACCCTGCTTTTGCACCAAAGGCTCAGCCACACCCAGTTGGTTAATACGGCTACGAATGATAGTAATGTTCTGTTTCACTGCGGCGTCGCGTATCTCAAGCAATCGAGCTTCAGAAAACGTTGCTCTGAGCATCAAATTATCGCGTTCAGTAATACTAAGGTTACCGAATTGGTTGCGTAAGAAGAATTGCGCTTTATCCAGGGTGTCAGCATCTCTGAAGAAGATATCAACAGAATCTGTATTTTTTGTTATTGAGCGGTAGCGAATGTCTTCTTCACGCAAACGCGTTTTGAAGTCACCTTCAACGTCTTCGTATGCTTTGGTGGTTGCGCTATTCATGTCAACTTCCATCAAGAAGTGAACACCGCCACGCAAATCTAAACCTAATTTGATGGGTTCAGCGTTAAAGGCTTTGAGCCAATCCGGAGTATCTGGTGCAAGGTTCATTGCCACCACATATTCGTCATCTAATTTTCTATCGATAAGCTCTTGCGCGATTAACTGAGCGTCTGAATCCAAAAGACGCACCAGAAGTTGGTCGTTTTCCATATCGATACGCTTAATTTCGATATTCTCGGCCAGTAATGCGTTTTCAATTCGTAAAGACAACTCTTGATCAATCGGCGCATTCTTGCTAGCGGAAATCTGTATTGCGTGATCTTCGCCGTAAAGGTTCGGGGCTGCATAAAGCGTTGTCAAACCGACAACAAACAGCACTAGTATATATTTCCAAAATGGAGTTTGATTTAACACAACGTTATCCTACAAAATAAAATAGCACCGGAGTGCTATTTTATTTTTTGTTGATGGTTCAAATTGATTTCATTGTGCCTTTTGGCAAAACAGCACTGACCGCTGTTTTTTGTACCACAATGTTATTCCCTTCGTTCAAAGCAACTTCGATGAAATCTTTGTCATCGCTTACTTTCGTGATTTTACCCACTAAGCCGCCTTGAGTTAGCACTTCATCACCTTTTGATAAAGAAGATACCAATGTTTTATGTTCTTTTACGCGCTTCGCCTGTGGGCGATACAGTAAGAAATAGAAAATCAAACCGAACACCGCTAGCATGATCAACATACCAAATTCGCCACCAGGTTGAGCGGCAGCTGCGTCTTGTGCATGTGCACTTGAAATTAAAAAGCTCATATACGTCCTCGTTTACTTTTATATTGTTATTGTTGTTTTAAAACTTTATCTCAGAACTGCTGACTGACGTGGTCAATCGGCCTACTCTTCAAGAGCAGGTACTGGCATTCCTTTTTTCTCATAGAAATCAGCGACAAAAACCTCTAATTCCCCCGCAGCTATCGCGCTACGCAAACCGTCCATCACACTTTGATAGTATCGAAGGTTATGAATCGTATTTAACCTTGAGCCAAGTATCTCATTGCACTTGTCTAAATGATGTAGATATGACCGAGAATAATTTTTACAAGTGTAACAGTCACAATTTTCGTCCAAAGGCCCTGTATCTGTTTTGTGCACTGCGTTGCGAATTTTGACAATGCCTTCGGTCACGAACAGATGTCCATTTCTCGCATTACGTGTTGGCATGACACAATCAAACATGTCGATGCCTCGACGAACTGCTTCAACAATATCTTCCGGTTTACCCACACCCATCAGGTAGCGTGGCTTATTTTCTGGAATTTTCGGAGCCGTATGATTGATGATGCGAATCATGTCTTCTTTTGGTTCACCTACCGACAAGCCACCAATGGCATACCCGTCAAAGCCAATATCTTCCAAACCCTGCAGTGAAATATCCCGCAGATCTTCGTACATGCCACCTTGGATAATACCGAATAATGCAGATGGATTATCGCCATGCGCATCTTTACTGCGTTGTGCCCATCTTAAAGACATTTCCATGGAATCAGCCGCTTCTTTCTCGGTCGCTGGGTAAGGCGTACATTCGTCAAAAATCATGACGATGTCCGAACCAAGGTCGCGCTGAACTTCCATTGACTTTTCAGGTGTAAGAAGAATTTTTTCACCGTTGATCGGAGAGCGGAAAGTAACGCCATTTTCGGTAATTTTGCGCAAATCACCCAAGGAGAAAACTTGAAAGCCGCCTGAATCAGTTAAAATGGGTTTGTCCCAATGCATGAAATCATGCAGGTCACCATGCTGTTTAATAATGCTGGTACCAGGACGAAGCATCAAGTGAAAGGTGTTGCCTAAGCAGATATGAGCACCGGAGTCAGAAAGTTCTTCAGGTGTCATCCCCTTCACTGTTCCGTAGGTTCCCACTGGCATGAATGCGGGTGTTTCTACTACCCCTCTATCAAATACAAGTTGGCCGCGACGAGCTTTGCCGTCAGTTGCCATGAGATTAAATTTCATTTAATAACCCAATTTCTTGACCCACGCTTGTTGCCATGCCAATCAGCGGTGGAGTCTACAACGCATTGTTACAGAGGCCTAGTATTCGACCTCGTTTCACTCGCGGAAGTTTGAATTCGCGTAGCGGCTAAACATGCGGGCTAGTCGCTACGAATTTTGGCGCGCAGTATAACAAAGTTTATAGCTTGGCTCATAGGTTTTTCGCCTTAGCTAGCGAATATTTAATCGCCTTTAGCCCGCTCAATTAGCATGGCATCGCCATAGCTGAAAAAGCGATACTTTTCGTCAATGGCTTGCTGATATGCCGACATGACATTATCCCTGCCAGCAAATGCGCTAATCAGCATCATTAATGTAGATTCTGGCAAGTGGAAATTGGTTAACATCGCGTCAATGACTTTAAAGTTGTAACCTGGGTAGATAAAGATGTTGGTGTCAGACATAAACTCTTGTATTAACGCATCTTTAGCCGATTGAGCCGCAGACTCAATTGAGCGGACAGAGGTAGTTCCTACTGCAATCACGCGCTTTCCCGCAGCTTTTGTCGCAATCACTTTATCTACGACCTCTTGCGGCACCTCAGCATATTCAGCATGCATTTGATGTTCCTCAATATTGTCCACCCTAACTGGCTGAAATGTCCCCGCACCGACATGCAAAGTAACAAAGGCAAAATCAACACCTTTGGCTTTGATTTTATTAAGAATTTCATCATCAAAATGTAAGCCTGCCGTGGGTGCAGCAACGGCACCTGGCTTTGCATTGTATACTGTTTGATACCGTTCCTTATCGGCTTCGTCATCTGGCCTGTCGATATATGGAGGGAGCGGCATATGCCCAAATTCCTCTAATAATTCAAAGACATTACGCTCATTTAAAAATTTAATATGAAAAAGCGCGTTCTCACGACCCAGCATTTCAACTTCAAGTCCGCCCTCCATAATCATGATCGCACCTGACTTTGGTGACTTACTGGAGCGAATATGTGCCATTGCACTGCCATCAATTAAAATCCGCTCAATTAAAATTTCGACTTTTCCGCCAGAACTCTTTTGACCGTGCAATCTGGCAGGTATCACCCTGGTATTATTAAAAATAACTAAGTCACCAGACTCAAAGAAATCCAAAATATCAACAAAGCTTTTATGCTCTACGCTACCCGTAGCGCCATTTAGGTGCAGCAGCCGACTTTGTGTTCTTTGTTCAGCGGGATGTTTAGCAATTAATGCCTCTGGTAACTCAAAATAAAAATCTGATAACTTCATACAATCTCAATAATAATAACAAGTCAATAATGATAAGGCTTAACAAGGAGGCCATACCAGTCATCGTATATTTCACGATACGATCAAGTAGGCTTTAATACTTTATTGTGCAAAAAATGGCGTAATCTTAACTCAAGTTAAAGATTAAGTGACGTTCTCCCAAACTTGCTTGTTGCCCGGTTCAGCCGGGTATTTTTTTGCCTAAAATTCGTTAAATAACCCACGTTGATACTGAATCAATTCGATTCTATATCACTTAACATCTCAGAAATGTCTTCATGACGAATCTGCTTGATGTTCAACACAAACATAATTTGTAAGAGCAAATCAGCCCCTAAAATCCCTTTATTTATTTTATTTCGCAAATTGTCAGCACTTTGCTCTACGCCAACTGCCTTTAGTTTATCACTTAAGTCTTGATATTTGACGCCTTTCTTTGACAATTCCGTTTTTAATACACGCTGTACTAAGTTGCGCCAATCACTTGCTTTGGGTTGCATAAACACACCTACTCATGAGTTACTTTCGTAAATTATAATTCACATTTAAACATTATTTGAAACAAATGTGAAAATATTATTTGACTTATTTTATTGCCTATGACTATACTAATCTCAAATAGCAGGTCAGCCAAGTTGTTCATATTATAGTAAGGGTCTATTATAGATGACGACATGGTAAAACACACTTTTAGGAGAAGATGAATGACGTGGGAGCTATCACAATTAGCAGAAATCGTTTCTACCCAAGATGGATATGTAGTTACACACGAAAAGGATTGTTTATTAATCGCGAACGAAGACGGCATTGACGCTTGGCTCGCAATTAGCGGAGAACAGATTTTAGTTGAATCATTATTGTTTTCTATTGATGAAGTGAAAGATCCAAGCGCCTTAAATGAAGAGATTTTGCGTACACACATGGTTTTCCCACTAACAACTATCGGGATTTCTAATGTAGCAGGCTCGCAATATTACACGGCATTTGGCTCACTGAGCTCACAGTCAAAAGAAGAAAGTGTGTTGATAGAGATTTCAACATTATTTCAAAACGTAGAAGCATTTTTAGATGCTTACCAAGATTTTTTAAAAACCAATTAGTTTAGATTGTTAATAACCGGAGATTACCATGTCAGTTTGGAAAAAATTATTTACTGCCGTTAAAGGTACCGCTACAGAAGCAGCGCAAGCGGTTGTTGATACTCAAGCAATTAAGATTCTTGAGCAAGAGATCCGTGAAGCGAAAGATGAATTGAGAAAATCAGATCATGCTCGCACACAAATTTTAGCAAAGTGTAAACTGTCTCAGCAGAAAGTTGACGGCTTTAATAAATCAATTGCAGAGTACGAAGACCACGCTAGAAAAGCGGCTGATACTGACCGACAACTAGCCCTTGATTGTGCACATAGAGTAGCAGAGTTAAAAGGTCAGCTTGAAACTGAACAAACGTACTTAGATCAGTTCACAAAATCGGAAAAGCAGCTTGCTGGTAACATAACTACAGCAAAGAACAACTTACGCCGTTTGGAGCAACAAGTGGACATGATTAAAGCAACTGAGTCAGTGCAACGTGCCCAAGTTGCGGTTTCGTCAAGCCACTTAGGTGCTAACAGTAAAATGAAAACAGCAACTGAGTCTTTGTCTCGCATCCAAGAGAAGCAAAATCTGCGTAACGCAGAATTGGAAGCAGCTGAAGAGTTAGCTCAAAGCGAATCGACTGATGATTTGGAGAAACGCTTGGCTGGTGCAGGAATTAAAGGCGGCGCAAGCTCAGCTGATGATGAACTAGCTAGAATCTTAGGTAAATAAAACACAAAAAACGGCAATCTTTGATTGCCGTTTTTTTCTGCCTTGAATATTATCAACGATACAACAATCAAAAAGGGAAATTTTCATACATGTTAAATTGGGTCAAGCTCAAAAAACTATGCATGAAATACTTTTCCGAGATGCGCTGGTATACCCTATTACTGGCACTCTTATTCTATACCGTCACCAGTTGGGTATTTTTGTTTCTTGCCGAAGAACATGCTTTGCTAGAAGCGAATGACTATTTTTACTGGCTGATTGTAACGGGATCTACTGTTGGCTACGGTGATATGTCGCCTTCAACAAGCGCCGGTAAATTAATTGTCGCGCTTTACGTTATCCCAGTTGGATTGAGTATATTTGCATTGGTCATTGGCCGAATCGCATCTTGGGTAAGTGATCAATGGAAAAGAGGAGCAAGAGGTTTGAAACCGTTAAATGTCTCTAATCATATTTTAATCATCGGTTGGAACGAGAAGCGTACTGACCAACTATTAAAGTTATTAATTAAGGAAAAGCAAAATACGCCGGAAAACCCGGATATCGTGCTTTGTGTTCGCGCTGAAATTGAAAACCCTCGCCCAAGTGAAATTGAGTTTGTGCGTGTTGCCTCTTTCAATCAAGACGAAGATATGGACAGAGCTTGTATCGAAACAGCATCAACCATTTTGATTGATAATCCTTATGACGACGTCACCATGACGACAGCGCTTTACTGCTCGAAACGCAACCCCTCGGCTCATAAAGTTGCTTACTTTGAAGATGAAAGCCTCGTTGGCTTGCTCCAAAAGCACTGCCCTGAAGTAGAGTGTACACCAAGCGTCGCTGTTGAAATGCTAGCAAAATCAGCTTTCGATCCAGGTTCAAGTCTATTGCATCACGATTTACTTGATGTTGAAGAAGGCCAAGCCCAGTTCTCAGTCGACTTACCCTTAATGGTAAATCCAGTTAGCGTTGAAGCCTTATTTTTAGGCTTGAAAAAACAATACAACGCAACATTTATAGGTTATGCAGCAGCGGAAGATGCAAACCAAATTACCGTCAATCCTGACTTTTCAGCGGTCGTTACGCCGGGTGATAAAATTTTCTATATCGCCGACCAACGCATTAACGACGTGGATTGGAATTCACTCCACGCCTAAACTACGTACCAAGGAGTCAACTATGTTTGGAAAGCTATTTGGCAAAAAAGACGACGACACCTCGCACAAACCCGATGCACCAGAAATCATGGGGCTATACTTAGGTGGTTCATTCGAACTTGATGCCTTGAAGTTACGACTTTTACAACCACACCTAAAAATTGACGGTGCTGCAAGTAAACACTTAATACAAGCGGTTGGAAAAGTCGCTTTAGATTCGGGTGGTAATGTTTTCCGATTCTATACTGATGATGATGCGTTTCTGCAAGTCATTACCGACGGTGGTGACACAGAAAATCACATTACCGATGTTAAACTATGGTACTTCTACGATACCATGACCGTTGGCTCGGATAGTCAGTGGCAAGATTTACTCAACAATGGCATTTCACAACCCGTTTATGAACTTGATGGTGATGTTTATGAGCGTGTTTGGGATGCTGTCGGTGAAATCTCTCCGCCTGTGGCGATGACTGAAACCACTTTCGAGGAAGATGGTGACGTTAGCACAACCGATCAATTCATCATGCTTTATGAAAAATCAATTTCAGAAGATGATGTTGAAGCAGTTTTAGTTTCCGGCGAAGAAAAAATCGTCGGTAATAATCATGATAGATGCCTTGTTATCAGCACAGGCTTCAATCTAAGTCCCTCAGATATAACAATAAACGGTTAAGGAACACACATGGAAGCAGCACTCGACTCTATTGCGGGATTACAAAATTTCGCACTCTATTTTGCAATCTCTATCGCCCTATTTTTCGTTTTCAAAATCGTCTACGCGTTCGTGACGCCACATGACGAATGGAAACTCGTAAAAGAAGAAAAAAGTACTGCTGCTGCAATTGGTTTCGGTGGTGCGATGATCGGTTTTAGCATTGCTTTGGCTGGCGCGGTATCAAATAGCGAGTTTTTACTCGACTATGCAATTTGGGGAATAGTAGCACTGATTGCACAATTAGTTGCCTTCGCCCTACTGCGCTTTACTTTTATGCCGAAAATTGCAGAACGTATCCAAAATAATGAAGTATCTGCAGGAATCATGCTGGGCGCGATGTCTGTGGCAGTAGGTATGTTAAACGCTGCATGCATGAGTTACTAAGGAGTCGAATATTATGACGACGAGTAAACCCAACAACCTGACGCAAAAACGGACGAGTTATATTAATTTGTCGAAGATGCGTAAATCCTTCTCAATCAAACCATTAGCCGTTGGTATTGCGGGTATTCTAGTGAGTGCTTGCTCTGGTGGAAAAGAAGAGGCCTTGGTCTTCAAGAATGTAGAAGACTGCGTCAATCAATTGCCTGACATGGCACAAAAATGTCAAACGGCATATCAAGGTGCACTTGAAGAGGCTGCGCGCACTGCCCCTAAGTATAATACTAAAAATGATTGCGAGTATGAATTCGGTACCAATCAATGTGTTGTTTATAAAGAGTCTGGTAGCTCTATATTTATGCCACTCATGGCAGGATATATGATTGGCAATATGCTTTCGCCAAGGCCTTATTACCAACCTATGTTTACGTCATATTCGCGCTATTCTCCTTATCGTTACAATTGGATAAGTGCAGATGGTTACGATTTCGGCGACAGCAGAAAACGTAAACTAAGAGTCAAACCCAGTGCGTTTGAAAAGAAACCTGCGGTCACCCGCACAATTAAACGAGGTGGCTTTGGCAGCTCAGTTCGTGCCAAATCATCTTGGGGTAGTAAAAGTAGTGGTAAGGGTTGGGGCGGTTAAATGCTTCGATTTCCTATTGAACCGCGCCAACACTGGCAACAAATGGCGCGGGATTATGGATTTCATTTCCATACGATGTATGGACAAGCTTACTGGGATGAGAGTGCTTATTATCAATTTACTTTAGAACAAATCGAGCGTGACTTAGAGGCACCTACTGAAGAAATTCATCAGATGTGCTTGCACGTTGTCGACAAGGTCGTAAAAAGTGATGAGCTGATGACAATGTTCGCCATTCCCGAGCACTACTGGCAAGCTATTAGCGATTCATGGCAAGCACAAGAACCCTCTCTATACTCTAGATTAGATTTTGTATATGACGGAAAGTCTCCCGCAAAACTGCTAGAAAACAACGCAGACACTCCCACTAGTTTGTATGAGTCTGGCTTTTGGCAATGGCTTTGGCTAGAAAACAATGTCGATAACCATAAGCTCAGCCAACGCGCTGACCAGTTTAATTCTTTACAAGAAAAGCTGGTGAACCAATTTAAAGTGATTGCGCAATATTATGGCTTACAACATATGCACTTTGCCTGTTGTAAAGACACAGATGAAGATAGAGGTACGGTTCAATATCTTCAAGACTGCGCCAAAGAAGCGGGTATCGACGATTATTTCGTCTTCATTGAAGATATTGGTTTAGGTGAAGGCGGTGATCTCACTGATCGACAAAACCAAATTATTTCCCACTGTTTTAAGCTCTACCCATGGGAATTTATGCAACGAGAAGAATTCGGGCCTCATGCATTGTCATCAAATGTGGGGTGGCTTGAGCCAATTTGGAAGTCACTCATATCAAACAAAGCTCTACTACCCGCGCTTTGGAAAGAATTTGAAGGCCACCCGAACTTGCTACCTGCATTTTTTGAGCATGATAAACATAGAATGAATGATGTCGACACGCATCAAAAGTGGGTTAGAAAGCCTATTTTTTCTCGCGAAGGTGCCAATATAGATATAGTTGAAAATGGTAAAATGCATCTTTCTTCTGATGGGCCGTATGGTGAGGAAGGCTTTATTTATCAAGCGTTCACACCATTGCCTAAATTTGGCAATAGCTATACCTTAATCGGTTCTTGGTTGGTCAATGATCAAGCTGCTGGCATTTCCATTAGAGAAGATGAATCCCCCATCACACAAGATATGTCACGTTATTTACCACATATTATTTTGTGATCTTTGTTTTATTCACTCACTTATTTACTGTACATATTTAGCAAGGTAATGAATTCATGACGAAGTCCCCTACAACGCTCAGACAACAACTTATGTGGGTTAGCTACATTATGGGTGTATTGTTAGTCATTGAAGCGGTGAACATGCTCACCGGCCGCTTTTTCAATCAATATAGTATTTACCCTCGTGAACTCGAATATTTAGGCTTTATCTTTACCGCACCATTCTTACACGCTAATTTTTCTCATTTTTTTTCAAACGCAGTCACACTGTCTATCTTCTCTGTTCTGTTGCTGCAATTTGGCGGAAAGCGATTTATTGAAGTCACCCTCTGGTTAATGGTTGCAACGGGCCTGCTCGTTTGGGTATTTGGACGCCCCTCATTCCACTTGGGGGCAAGTGGTATCATCTATGGGTATTTTGGTTACCTTTTATTAGCGGGCTTTCTCAGCAAGCGCATATTCTTGATGACTATTTCTGTTGTTGTCGTCTTCTTCTATGGCGGAATGGTATGGGGCGTGTTGCCTAGTCACCCCTATATTAGTTGGGAATCGCATTTATTTGGCTTCCTAGCCGGGCTGGTGCTTGCGTATCTATTACGCAGCAAAGCCTAATTGCTTTAAAGAACCGTTGATTTATATACGCTTTGGTTTATTCATCACAATTAGATACAAATACAAGGTGACATTCTTGGCGTTTTTTTCGTACAATCACCGGCCTTATTGTTAATAGGCAAGCAGCGTTTAATGTCAACAACCGAAGTAGAAAAACCACCACAAACAGGCTTTTTTGGCAATCTAATCTTTAACATTGCCGTACCAGTGTTAGTGATGACCTACCTGAGTTCTGACGAATACTTGGGCCCCATGTGGAGCATAGCGTTTGCCCTATCCTTCCCACTAGCATTTGGATTTTATGATCTAAAACTGACAAAGAAAATTAATCCATTTTCTGTTTTAGGCATTGTAAGTGTCATACTGACTGGTGGCATTAGCCTGTTAAAATTACCCGCTGAATACATCGCTATAAAGGAAGCCGCGATTCCAGGGCTTATTGGCCTTGCTGTATTGATTACGCAATTTAGTAAAAAGCCCCTAGTCAAAGCGCTTATTCTGAATGACCAGTTGGTGAATTGGCCAAAGCTCAATAACACTCTGGAAGAAAAAAAGCTGACAGAGACCTTTAATAACAAAGTTGCTGTCAGCTCCTATATCGTTGCTAGTTCATTCTTCTTGTCGTCGGTGCTCAACTACCTGTTAGCAAAATGGATATTAGTTTCTGAGCCGGGCACAACGGCTTATACCGAGGAACTAGGCCGAATGACTGCGCTCAGTTATCCGGTCATAGTCATACCGAGTATGATCTTGTTGATAATTGCCTTGATGTACCTGTTCAAACAGATATCAGCAGTCACGGGTGAGCCAGTCGAGAGCTTTCTTCAGCAGTAAATCCGAGAGGTATGTGCTGCAAATGATAAACATAGAAAATATTTCAAAAAGCTATACTGACGCAGGTGAAAAACGCCTTATTCTAGACAAGCTGAGTTTGTCCTTTGAACGCGGCGAATCCTTGAGTATTCAAGGCGCTTCAGGGTCTGGAAAGTCCACATTACTTCATCTATTGGCTGCATTAGACAAACCTGATAGTGGCAAGATAACGCTTTCTACGAGTTCCGGCTTTGAAGATCTTGTTTCTTTTACTGAAGCTCAAGCAGATGAGTATCGAAAGCGTCAGGTCGGTCTTATTTTCCAAAAGTTCAATTTGATTGACTGCATTTCAGTCTGGGAAAATGTGAAGCTACCCATTCAAATTAGTGCTCTGAAACGAGCATCACAAAATAGTCTCGACAATACTGACCATATTATTAAAGAGTTGCTGATATCTCTTGATGTATATAAACACCGAGACAAGTTACCCCATCAACTTTCCGGTGGCGAGCAACAACGCGTTGCGATCGCTAGAGGCCTTGCTCACAAACCGCCCCTTTTACTAGCAGATGAACCAACGGGTAACCTAGATAGCAAAAACTCGGATATCGTGAGCCAACTGTTAGTTGAGACCTGCAAAGCACAAAATACGGCTCTGTTGATGGTGACTCACAGCGAGAAAGTCGCGCAGCTTACAGAACAACAATGGTACTTAGAAAACGCAGTACTAAGGTCGATATAAGCGCATGCCTTGGCCCTTTATAGGAGTTCTATTCGCAAGTTACCGTCACAGCAAATTTAGCTTAGCAATGCTAATGAGCTCCCTATTGATTGCGGCTGCAGGACTGAGTGCCGTGCTCATTATCAATGACAGCGCTAAGCAAAGCTACCAATCCAATGAGCAGTTCCTCATTGGAAATGTGCGAAATCAAATAGTGAGTGTTGATAATACGAAAGCACTCAGTCGCACCGACTATGCAAGTTTACGGCGGGCTGGGTTTACAGAGTTGGTCGCGGTGGCTCAAACGAGACGACATATTTATGCTGATGGCAAGCGACTCACTCGGCGCAGTATCGATCATACAGGTATTGATACTTTTGCCCTTTATAATCAGCTCTCTAGACCTGTCGCCCTGTCCGCTTCAAAAGAACACCGGCTGGCTTATGAAAAACAAGATGAAAACGCGGTTCTTTTAGCACTGGATTTTGGAAACGTAGGGTCTCAAAACCAAGCTATTATTCACCCTACGCTCTTAGATTCATTAAGCGCTGAAGCTGAAGAGCTAAGCGGCCCTCGCCCCATATTCACAAGTACTGACGGACGTTTACTGCCAAAGCTATATGCACATAAAAATGCCTCTTTAGGTAATGACATTATTATGAGCATGGCAGCCTTATACGGCCTCTATCCAGAAACTGAACTATCTGCTTTACTGTTGATTGGCGATGCTCCTGCCAATCGACTAGATGCGTTAAAAGCAGCCTTGCCTTCGCACCTTAATCTGCAGTCTTTGAATAATAGTGAGCAAGATAGTGAACTCACTTCTAGTTTTCACCTGAACTTAATGGCCATGGCCCTACTGATGTTCGTGGTCTGTTTATTTATCGTGGTAAATGCGATTAATTTATTGATGCATACACGTATGCCTTGGTTGAAAATATGTCGGCAACTGGGGATTGGACGAAAGCAATTAATGTTGGTGCAATTAGCTGAAGTTGGTTTTCTTACCTTAATTGCCTGTTTAATAGGCATTGTATTGGGATTAGAGCTGGCGAAACTGGCTTCGCCGACTGTGCAGGCAACCTTAGAAAACTTATATCAAGTTGAAGTAGGTTACGGTCAGATATCTCTTATCACTTTGTTTTTACAGGTGTTTGGTATCAGCCTTGTCGGTTGCATAACAGCCAGCTTATTACCCTTGCAAAAATTGAATCAAAACTTAAGTTCAACCAAGGCAGTTGATGAAGCCAAAAGCCAAGCCTTCTGGCACAAAATGACGTGGGCATGCTTCGTAGTATTCGCGGTAATTGGCATCATACTGTTGAACTTTGTTCAAGCGCTCTGGCTATTACTCATTGCAACTGCCTGCGTGATACTTGCAGGGTGCTGCATCTTGCTAATTAATTACCCATTAGCACTGCGACAGATTGTGAAGCTTATTCCAAAATCTCTGCCTTTACTGCGAGTAAGCACGAAACAAAGTGTCTCACTCTCTGGTAAAACTAAGATCGCTTGCTGTGCATTCTTCATTGCTGCCACCAGCAATATTGGTATGAACCTGATGGTCGATAGTTTTCGGGGGGCTACTTTTAGTTGGCTAGAGCAGCGGCTTGCAGCTGATTATTATATTTATTCAAACACAGCTCTAGAACTCGACGATATTGCAAAAGCATCAGATCTTGTCATTCATCAACGGTTTGAAAACTACACTCAATTTGGCAAACGAGAAATACAACAGTTCAGTTACCCATCTACCCAGCGATTTCAAAAAGCCATGTCTTTCTATGAACTTGCTCCACAGTATTCACAAGAAAATATCAGTGAGCTATGGCATGCGTTTGAAAATGCGAACGGTATTTTGGTTAATCAGCAATTTGCTTTTGGTATGGGTTACGAGGTAAATGATAAGGTCAGTATTCCTCACCCCAGCACTGGTAAGCTCAGCGAATATAATATACTGGGTATCATCTATGATTTTGGAAATCCCTCAGCGCAAGTTTTAATGCCAATAAGGCTATTTGATCCTTCTACCACCTCTTATTTTATTTACTCAATTCAAGGTAGCGAAGCGTCTATTGACCGCTTTACTCAATCCTTGTTGCAAAATGATATTGATATCGAAAAACAAATAATAGAAACCAGTGAGCTTCTGCGTCTTTCGATGCAAGCATTCGACGATACCTTTGTTATTACCGATGGCTTAAATATTGTTACCTTGTTAGTCGCTGCTCTTTCACTTGCTTGCGCTATTGTAGTAATAATGAATGATGTTCGCCCACAGAATATGTTGATTCGTAGCTTGGGAGTATCTGCTTTTAAAACACAATTCCTAGCACTGTTTCAATATGTATTGCTATGTTTAGTCGCCCTTATTTTTGCGACACCATTCGGCATTTTATTAGCGTGGGTATTGATCACTGATATTAATTATCAAGCATTCTCTTGGACGTACCCCTTACTTATTAGCTTAGCGAAAATTGCGAAAGTGTATGCATTAAGCTTGTGCGTAGTTATCTTGGTCATCATTGTTCCTCTGATACGAGCAGGTAAACGTCCTTTGATTAACGACATAAGACAGGTAAATTAGGCCCACTATGACTGAGAATCACAATCCTAGAAGGACAA
This sequence comes from Alteromonas sp. W364, assembly GCF_031846205.1. Classification (NCBI taxonomy): domain Bacteria; kingdom Pseudomonadati; phylum Pseudomonadota; class Gammaproteobacteria; order Alteromonadales; family Alteromonadaceae; genus Alteromonas; species Alteromonas sp. W364. The sequence continues at coordinate 140,075 of NZ_JAVRID010000006.1, forward strand.
CAAAAAACGCGGAAAAGTCAGCCCGCTTTATTATTCCTATCGCAATTTTTGTTTCAGTTTTGATTATCGGTTCAGCGCTCAATTTTACCTATCCATCTGCATTAGAGAGGGATGACACCAAGCTAGCAGAGCCTGTTTATAAGGCAGCGCAAACCCCTCTTTTTGGACGAGCAGTGCAAACAGAAATTCCCTCACAATCACTAGGGAAGAAAGCTAATCCTGACTACAAGATAGCGTTTCCTCAAGATCACGGCTCACACAATGACTTTGACATTGAATGGTGGTATTTGACTGCGAATTTAGACGGTGACAATGGTCTTGAATATGATATTCAATGGACATTGTTCCGCTTCAGAATCCCCTCGGAAGAAGGCAAAGTTTGGGGAAATGAACACACTTTTATGGCTCATGCCTCTGTCCACTCTGGTGAGCAGCACTGGTTTACTGAAAAGTTTGCACGAGGTGGCTTAGGCATCGCAGGAGTCACCAAACAAAGCCCTTTTGCATTGTACATAGATGACTGGCTTTGGCAGAATAACCTTGGGCAGCGTGGTTTACTTCCAGCGGATTTAGACTTCTCCCTTAAACTAATAGACCCAGATAAAATAAATCAGAACGTTAGCCCATCAGACAGCAGCACTTTGTCGCTTTCTCTTCAACTGAAAAACAAAGGGCCCTACATTCTCCAAGGAGATCAGGGCTACAGCATAAAATCAGGTTCAGCTTCACATGCATCACATTATTATAGTGCGCCTTTTATAGATGTTGAAGGCTATGTACAAATGAGCGGTATTGACACAGTAGCAGTCCGCGTGAAAGGTCAAGCTTGGTTTGATCAGGAGTGGACCTCACAACTACTAGACCAGAACACCTTAGGTTGGGATTGGATGTCTTTGCATTTGGATGATGGCAGTAAAATAATGGCGTTTCAGATGCGTTTGGCAAATCAGAATGACTACATCACTGGCACCTTTATAGAAGCAGATGGGTCGTCGCAAACATTGAAAGGAAGTGATATTTCACTAGTAGCACTCAACAACACACGCGTCGGCAATAAAACGTTTCCACTTTCTTGGCACCTTCGTATACCACATAGAGAAATCGACATTACTGTAGAAAGTAAAAAGCAGGACCAATGGAATCCTGCTTTATTCCCTTATTATGAAGGCGCCGTAAACATTTCTGGCTCTCATAGCGGCGAGGGTTTTTTAGAACTAACTGGCTACTGAAACATTGGCTAGTTCATCCGCCTCGATAATACGAAATGAAGTGTCTTCATCACCTTCAAATAGCACGCTGCATCGGCCCCAACTCTCTGGAATTGACCAAAACGTATCACTGGCAACAGTGTATTTTGTGCGTTTGTTGTCGCAGCGAATGTCCAATATATCAAGCTCACCTTTGATATCTGCAACCGCAAAACTATTTTTATATAGCTTATGCTTCTTGATACCTCGTTCATTTATGCGAGCGTCTTGAATCAAAGGCTCATCACTATTTAACAGTGAATCGAGGCGGTCAAAATATATTTGTAAACGTGCAATACTTTCACTCGCATTGTCTTGTTCTTGTAGTGTAGTGAATGTGTCGTAAGCTGCAATGAACTTCTGACTTTGCAATTCTAGTATGAATATTCGCTCCAGATTAAAGGTGTAGTTTCTCTCCCCCAAAAACCGTTTACTTGACGTGCCGCTATTCGCACGATAAAGATTCGACAGTTCTTCCTCCGCATTTTCTTCTAAGCCGCTTAGACGACTCTTTAGCATCCAAAACCAAGCGTTCTCATACAGATTCCAAACCTTCCTATTCTCCATAGTTGTAACCAACTCATTGGCACTTTCTAAGTCGTTGTCTACCATGGCTTGATTTGCTTTTTTATATAAGCTTGCAAATCTAGGGCGAACGCCATTAGCTACACCATCAAGTTTAAAGTCAAATTGCACCGATTGTTCACATTGCTGGATAGGCTTTCCATCCTGGGTGGCTGGCGTGAACTTCCACTTTTTGATCGCTCGCAATGCCTCTTTCTCAAACAAACGCTCCCCTGATGAATCGGTGACCACTGGATCAATCACTTTCCCTTCTTCAGTAATAACATAGGTAAAGCGAACCCAGCCCTCCTGCTTTCTCAACGCGGCTTTAGTTGGAAAGGTAGGATGAACACGTTCAATGGGTTCGGCGTTACGCACTTCAAAAAGTAATTTTGAGCCTTCGCTTTCTAAGCTATCGGCATATGCTGTTTGCGCATGTAATGTAGGGATGATAAGCGCGGTGATTAGGACGCCAGCGTATTTGTTCATATTCATTTCCTTTTGAATTAACGTGTTTTGATACTAGCAAATGATCTTGCCGTGCACACCTAATTTGTACTTGTTATCAAACTCGGTTAATGTTGTTCTAGGCAAAAAATGTGGCTGGCCCTATTTGTCAAAGCCCTAAATAATTAAAATCAAAAATAATTAAAAACAAGGTCCGCTAAGTGAGTTGTCTAGTTGACTAAACAAATCAAGGTATTGGTTATGTTTAAGATCATGCGTCAAATAGCGATCTCTGTATTGCTTGTATCACTGTTTCACTCCCTAGCTTTTGCAGCTAAAACTAAAAGCGACGAAAATAAACCTGCGTTTTCCGAGAGCACGTTCTCGAACATGGCATTTAGGAATATTGGTCCAGGCTTTATGTCCGGCCGCATCGCAGATGTTGCCATTCATCCGACAAATAAGAACCTATGGTATGTTGCTGTAGGCTCAGGTGGTGTTTGGAAAACTGAAAATGCGGGTACAACATGGACGCCAATATTCGACCAGGAAGCGGTATATTCGATAGGCGCTATTACCATAGACCCAAACAATCCAAGCACTATCTGGGTAGGTAGCGGTGAAAATGTGGGTGGTCGACACGTTGGTTTTGGCGATGGTGTCTATAAAAGCACCGATGCTGGGAAATCTTGGAAAAACATGGGGCTGTTAAAGTCCCAACATATATCAGAAGTTGTGGTTCACCCAGAGAATTCAAATATTGTTTGGGTAGCAGCTCAAGGCCCCTTATGGTCGAGCGGTGGTGAACGTGGTTTATATATGTCAGAAAACGGTGGCGAAACGTGGACCTTAACTCTCAGTGGCAATAAATGGACTGGCGTCACTGATATTGCCATAGATCCAAGAAATCCAGACCGCTTATACGCGGCCACCTGGCAAAGACACCGCAGCGTAGCTGCTTATATCGGTGGAGGCCCCGATACCGGCTTACACCGCTCTGAGGATGGTGGAAAAACCTGGACCAAACTCAGTAGCGGCCTACCGAAAGCGAATATGGGAAAAATAGGCTTAGCGATTTCACCACAAAACCCAGATGTACTCTACGCAGCTATCGAGCTTGAGCGAAGAAAAGGTGGCGTTTACCGTTCAAGCGACCGTGGCAGTCATTGGGAACTGATGTCCGATACCGTCTCAGGTGGAACCGGCCCTCACTATTACCAAGAACTGTATGCTAGCCCACATAAGTTTGACCTTATATATTTAGCCGACGTGCGCATGCAAGTCTCGCATGATGGCGGCAAGACCTTTGTTCGGATGAAGGAAGACAATAAGCATTCAGATAATCACGCCTTGGCATTTCGAGAAGACGACCCAAATTATTTGCTAGTTGGTACCGACGGCGGCTTATACGAAAGCTTTGATCAGTCGAATAATTGGAAGTATATCTCAAACCTACCTATCACTCAGTATTACAAACTTGCTTTAGACGATGCTGAACCCTTTTATAATATTTATGGCGGCACCCAAGACAATAACACTCAGGGTGGGCCTTCACGGACTGACAACAGACATGGTATCGACAACGGAGACTGGTTTATTACGGTATTTGGCGACGGTCATCAACCCGCCACCGAACCAGGTAACCCAGATATTCTCTATTCGCAATGGCAGCAAGGCAACTTAATGCGAGTAGACAGAACCACAGGGGAAGTTGTTTACGTCCAACCACAACCGGAAGCAGGCGAAGATAGTGAGCGCTGGAATTGGGATGCGCCTATATTGGTTAGCCCACATTCACCGACGCGTTTGTATTTTGCTTCACAACATGTATGGCGCTCGGACGATCGAGGGGATAGCTGGCAGCGTATTTCTGGCGACTTAACCAAAGACGAAAACCGGTTGACCTTGCCAATCATGGGCGACACCCAAAGTTGGGATAACGCGTGGGATATTTTTGCAATGTCCAACTACAACACCATTACTTCTCTTGCAGAATCACCAGTTAAAGAAGGCGTGATCTATGCTGGTACTGACGATGGCCTAATTCAAGTGACGCTTAACGGTGGGCAATCTTGGCGAAAAGTGCCGGTCAGTAAATTGCCTGATGTGCCAAAAACAGCCTTCGTTAACGATATCAAAGCCGACCTTTTTGATGCTGATACAGTGTACATTACTTTAGATAATCATAAGTATGGAGACTTCACGCCATACGTACTAAAAAGTACGAATGCCGGTAAAAGTTGGAAAAATATGAGCGGTGATTTACCTGATAAACATCTAGCTTGGCGCATAGTCCAAGATCATGTAAATAAGGAGCTCTTCTTTCTTGCAACAGAGTTTGGTGTCTTTTTTAGTGTCAACAGCGGCGAGCAATGGCTAAAATTAACAGGCGGTACACCAACAATTTCTTTCCGAGATCTTGCAATCCAACGTCGGGAGAACGATCTCGTCGGCGCCTCTTTTGGTAGAGGCTTTTTTGTTCTTGATGATTACTCTCCTTTAAGAAGTGTATCTAAAAAACAAATGGAAAAAGATGCGATTCTTTTTGATACACGCCCTGCATGGTGGTACGTAGAAAGGCCTAAATTGGACTTCAACAATACGAAAGGCTCTCAAGGTGAAGCTTACTACACAGCACCCAATCCGGATTTTGGCGCTGTATTTACCTATTATTTGAAGGATGATTTAAAAACCCTAAAAGATCTACGTCAAGACAAGGAAAAGAAATTAGTTAAAGCTAAGAAATCGCTCACTTTCCCTGATTGGGAAGATTTACAGAAAGAGGTAACACAAGATCCCCCCAAAGTATGGCTAACAGTCAAAGATAGCGATGGCAACGTGGTTCGTCGACTTGAAGCACCTAGTAAAAAAGGTATGCACCGTGTGAGTTGGGACTTAACCTTCCCTGCAACAACAGCAATTGGTGGTGGTAGCGGCTTCTACTTTAGTGATGAACCTATTGGTATGCTCGCCTTGCCTGGTCAGTACGAAGTGAGCTTAAGTAAACAGGAAGGTAGTAAAGTCACCCAACTTTCCGAGCCCAAGACCTTTGATGTGCGCCGTTTACGTTCTGGTGCCTTAGCAGGCAAAGAGCCAGCAGAAATTGGAGAGTTTTGGCAACGAATCGCTGCGATGCAACGCTCTATCTCTGCATTCAATAATAGTATTGCAAATTTAGAGATGAAGCTCACCAATATGGAAACCGCATTGTCTCGCTCATTGAGCTCACCGGGCGATCTCGATGCACAATTACACCAGATTCGTCAAAAGCTGCATGCGATCAATAAAACGGTTTCTGGCAATGCTGCGAAGAACCAAATCGGAGAAAAAAACCCACCTTCAATCAATAGTCGCTTGTTTGTGGCTATATTTGGGACAAGCTTCTCTACTTATGGGCCTACGCCGACACACATAAGAAGCATGGAAATTGCGGAGGAGGAATATGCAGTGCTGAAAGGAGAGTTTGAGAGTTTATTAACGAATGACGTGAGAAAGTTTGAGGCCGCATTGCAGGCATCAGGCGCTCCTTGGGTTGAGGGAATGCCGATACCATAAGAGGACGGCTATAATTTTTAGCGACTAGTAAAACGAAGCTTCATCCTCAAAGGGTATGTTAAGTACCATTTTTTGAAGCTTCGTTGATTGCGTTCAAGTGGAATCGTTTTTATTGAGCCACTTTCTTATGTCGTCAAGTGGTAGCGGTCTACAAGTCAAAAAGCCTTGATAAGTATCACAATTGTATTCTTTCAAGTATTCTCTAGTTTCCTCATCCTCGACCCCTTCTGCAACAATTGCATAACCGAGTGCTTGTGCCATATTGATAGAAGCTTTCACAATAATGGCTGCGCTGTCAGAAGACCGAATTTCTCCGATTAGTGAGCGATCTAGTTTAACTTCTTTCGCCGGTAGTCTCTGCAGATATGACAATGAAGAATAGCCTGTACCAAAGTCATCTACGGAAATATTTACTCCCATTTCCGCTAAAGCGGTCAAGCTAGCTATACTTACTTTTGGATCTTCCATAGCCGCGGTTTCAGTCAGTTCGAGGTAAATGGATTCAGCGGCTACCGAGTGTCTGTTGAGTATTTTTTTAACGTCTTCAACGAAACTCATTTTTGATATATCTCTTGCCGAGACATTGATTGACACTGTACCAGAGTATGCTGCTTGTTTAATCGAGTTCATATCGACAATCGCCCTATCAATTGCCCACAAGGTTAACTGATTGATGAGTCCAGATTCCTCTGCCAGTGGAATAAACTCATCAGGAGGAATAAGCCCTCTAGTAGGATGAATCCAGCGAACCAGTGCTTCCATACCAACGACCTGATTGCTGTTCACATTTAGCTTTGGTTGGTAATACAGTACCAGTTGTTCTTGATCTAGCGCTTCTCTAAGGTGAGTCAGTAATGTGAGACGATCCTCATCATAAATGTCTAGCTCTTCATGAAAAACGCCCATCATCTCTTTTGAATTTGGCGCTTCCCCCAAAGCAATAAGAGCATTTCTGATCAGTTGAGCAGGATTGTCACCATGTTGCGGGTAGAGAGCACTTCCGTAGATAGGTGCTAAATCAATAAGTAAGCCTTGTACCTCCATCGGTTCTGCTGTTCGACGTAGTACCTCATAGAAGGCCTTGGGATTTTTTTCGAAAGCATCTTGGTACATTAACGAACCAAATAGGTCACGAGAAAGTTGGTAAACACACTCTTTTTGGCCTTTGTCATTAATAAAAGACACCACTCCTTCCAATTCAGCATGTTGTGTATTTAGTGACTCAGCGATGCTACAAATAATGCGCTCTGTACTAGATAAGCCCAGGGTTCTTGTAATGTCATCCAAACGAGTGATTTGTGCTACCGCGAGTATGTAACGCTCATCGGGATTGGCATCAATGCTTTTTTGGACCAACCATTCAAAGCGATTACGATTGGAAAGCTTACTTATGGGATCTTTAGATAAGGTTTCAGTCAGCAAGGTTTGTGCAATATTACGCTGCTTTTCTTGCTCTATACTTTCAGCCTGTGCTTTAATTTTTTGTGAGCGTTCTATAAATAAGCGGCTGGCGAGAGCAAGAGTCAAGATGACCGCCTCAATAACTGAGCCTATTTGCATTGCATATTCAGTAAAGAATGTATTAGGCAGAAAGCCCGATGTACGGCCAGAGGTAGCAAAGAAACCGATGGTCAAAGAGGACCAAGCGATTGTAAAAAATATACCAGGTCCCTTTCGTACCATACTAGTGATGGGGCCCGCCAGTAAGAGCACACTAAATAAAAAGACAGCGCCGACAGCGGATACTCTTACAACGAGATCGTAAGGAGCAAAAAACGCAACTAGTAGATTAAAGATTTCAAAGGCCCTCATGCTCCTCAGAGCGATATCAAGCTTAGGACTGTACTTCGCAGATTGAAGAAACTCTCTAGCAAAAAGAACTGAAAACAATGCTAATAATGGCATTGAAATTAAAAATAATCGGCTATTTAACTCAGGCCAATCACTCAGTAAAAGTTGTCGAATATGACCGCTGCTTGTAGCGAAAAAAAGTAAATAGCCGGAAATAGCAAGGGTATAATAAAAATACAACCTTTCTCTCAGCGTGACGAACACGGCAAAGTTAATCAAAATAATGAAAACCATTGCACCAAAATAAAAGAAATGAAAATTCTGAGCTGCGGCGGCAGCTTCAAAGAAGTATTGTTCCTCCCATACTTTAACAGGAATGATCAATGAGCCTTGTGTCTGAACACGCGCAAAAATTTGCAAACTCTCGCCTGGGACAAGTTGGAATTTGAAAAGATTACTTGGGTGATCAATATCTCGCGGATAGAAAGGCAGCATATCGCCAGTAGATAATTGTGCCACGAGCTTACTGTCTTTGAGAGCATAGAAATTGACGGAATCAAGCTGAGAGTAGTCTATCTCAAAAATGAAGTTTTTAACGCTTTGGGACTGATTCAACACTGAACTTCTAATCCAATAAGCGGATGAATTAAAACCGAAACTAGCTTGCTTTGATGAAGTTCCCTGCCACTCAGTATTTTCTAAGATTAGAATATCATCCAATGCCTTCGTGTTCTGAATATCTTCATAATACTCAAAGTAAACTTCAATTGGATAAACTGACGCCTCATCTACTTGGGTCGTTTTAAAATCGGCAGAAGAAGCTAGCAAGTTCAATGAGAAAAAGCATAAGAATAAAAAAAGAAATATGCGCTTACTTGTCAAAAATATCTTATTGAACATAAAACGGATTTAAACCATACACTAACCCTTTTGACAGCGTCCTTACTGAACTGGTAGCTCCTTAAAAAGAAAATACGCGTTGTTTTCTTACACTAATAATCGACGACGAATCAAGCTGACTTTGAGCAGTAAAGTGCTGTGTTGCCAAGATTTCATTCGAGTAGTAGCGCCTATTCAGGCGCTTTTCCGAGAAATTCAAAGATACGCTCTGCAATATCTGTATTGTTTAAATTGCCTTCGAAAGCGTCGGCGCCTGCGCCAAATGCATAAATCTCTACATCAACGCCAGTATGGCCTGACGTTGTCCAACCGGTATTAGTACGATTGTCTAAGATTGTTTTTAATACGCCTTCACGAGCTCGTTGATCTAAGGCGGAGGTTATTACACTAACCGCATTCTTTTCCTCGTCATTTAACTCAAAACCAAATTGTTCAGATACATACATTGCCATGTCTTCTTTGTCTAATATGACTCTCGCAATGGCTTCAACAGATGACTTCATGTTTTGAATGAATTCTGGACTCCAACGATATTCACCTTTGGCACCAATAGTTAAACCGCCAGTGCTGTGGTCAGCGGTTAACACAACTAAGGTGTCAGGATTAGCCAATACATACTGTTTTAGAAGCATAATCGTGTGTTCTAAGTCCTGCATTTCACCCATCGCAGAAGCGATATCATTAGCGTGACCCGCCCAGTCAACTTGGCTAGCTTCTACTAGTAAAAAATAACCGTTTACATTTTCCAAGTGCGCAATCGCAGCCTCTGTCATTACCGACAAACGCTGTCTGTTGGTATCGTCCAAGGCCTTTGGCAAGCCTACATCAGCAAACAGACCTAAGGTTGGTTTGCCTTTTGGCAAAGCAAGTAAATCGGTATAGGAATCCGCATATTGATAGCCTAAGGCTTTGAATTCATCGACTAAATTGCGGTCATCACGAATGAAGTAACGCCAGCCACCGCCAAGCATCACGTCGGTAACTAATTCATTGCCGATGCGGTCGTCGAGAAAAGAATCGGCGATTTGATCATAGTTTCGTCTCGATTCATTGTGCGCAATATAAGATGCTGGCGTTGCATGAACGATTTGTGATGTTACTGCTACGCCCGTTTTCATTCCTAGTTTTTTAGCACGATGAAGGACGGTTTCTAAAGGTTTTTTATCGAGGTCAACCGCAATTGCACCGTTGTAGGTTTTTTGCCCAGTCGACAGTGCTGTTGCACTCGCAGCTGAATCAGTCACATAACCTGAAATCTGTGCGGGGTATGTTCGAGCAGTTCCAACAAGAAACTCATCAAGAGCTGTCGGTTCTATTTCAGCAGTATCAGGGTTGTCTTTATATAAACGATATGCGGTTGTGTACGCGGGACCCATGCCATCGGCAACCACCATAATAATATTTCTCGGTGTTTGAACCTGACTTGAAGCATCAGACACACTGCTTGTAGAAGTGCATGCTGCAGAGAAAAGTGCTGCACTTAACACTATTGTTAATAAGGGAAACTTGAAACTCGTCATTATATCTCTTCAAACCTTGTAAAGCTGAAGTGCTAGCTCACATAGCACCTTGATTAAAAGAAGCGTCATTCACCACTTTGCAGAGAAAAGCGCCACATCGGGCCGGTATGCCCAGAGTATTACTCAAAATTATACACATTATATGCAAGAGTAAATACAAAGATTAAGCATCTAAGCTTAATGATGGGTCTATTTTTCAAATAACTCATTTATTCAACAACTTAGAGAAAATTATCAAGCGCTTGATATTTCAATGCCAAGCCACATTCACAAAATAAATACCGAGAATCATTTTCATACTGTTTTTTTATTCACAATTGCAGCATAGGATGAATGCGTCGCTAGCAAAAATGCAAACAACCATTTTTGCCAAATAATTAGAAATGAATGACAGCGTTCGCAATAAGCAGCGAAACTAACATTAAATATCTGCTCACTCGCAACAACGCAGGTAGCACAACAAGAGGAATACAAGATGTCACAGTATCAACAAGACTTAGCAGCAATGACTGAATTGAAAAATGCACAAGGGACACCTTGGAATGCCATCAGCCCTGAATATGCGGCGCGCATGAAAGCACAAAATCGATTCAAAACGGGTTTGGACATAGCCAAATATACTGCTGGCATTATGCGCGCTGACATGGCGGAATACGATGCTGACAGCTCGAAGTACACTCAATCACTCGGTTGCTGGCACGGCTTCATCGGTCAACAAAAAATGTTGGCTGTGAAAAAGCACCAAGGCACAACGAGCAAGAGCTATTTATATTTGTCTGGCTGGATGGTTGCTGCGCTTCGTTCTGAATTCGGTCCTCTTCCAGACCAATCAATGCATGAAAAAACAACAGTACCCGCCTTGATTGAGGAACTCTATACGTTCTTAAGACAGGCTGATGCCCGAGAGCTTGGTAAGTTATTTGATGCGTTGGATGATGCTCGCGAAAAAGGACTCAATACCAAGGACATTCAATCTCAAATTGATAACTTTGAAACGCATGTTGTGCCTATCATTGCTGATATCGACGCCGGTTTCGGTAACGAAGAAGCAACCTATTTACTTGCTAAGAAAATGATTGAAGCTGGCGCATGCTGCATTCAAATTGAAAACCAAGTTTCTGACGCTAAGCAATGTGGCCACCAGGACGGAAAAGTAACTGTGCCACATGAAGATTTTCTAGCTAAAATTAATGCTGTGCGTTACGCCTTCCTTGAGCTCGGCGTAGATGACGGAGTCATTGTAGCTCGTACAGACTCATTGGGTGCAGGCCTGACACAAAAAATTCCAGTATCACAGTCTGAGGGTGATCTAGCAGATCAGTATAATGCCTTCCTTGAAACAACACCTGTTAATTCAATCGATGATTTAAGTAACGGCGATTCAGTGATGAAACTTAATGGTGAGTTGGTGAAACCAGTACGCTTACCGAACGGTTTATACAAATTTAAAGACGACACTGGCTTCGATCGTGTAGTGCTTGACTGTGTAACCTCCTTACAAAACGGTGCTGACTTGCTATGGATAGAGACCGAGAAGCCTCATGTTGGTCAAATTGGTGACATGGTTAGAGCCATTCGAGAGCAAGCGCCAAACGCTAAATTAGTCTACAACAACAGCCCTTCATTCAACTGGACCTTGAACTTCCGCCAGCAAGTATTTGATACTTGGGCTGAAGAAGGGAAAGACTTAAGTAATTACGACCGCTCAGCATTAATGTCAGCAAGCTATGACCAGTCAGAACTTGCACTTGAAGCGGATGAGAAGGTACGTACCTTCCAAGCAGATGCAGCTCGTGAAGCCGGTATTTTCCACCATTTGATTACATTACCAACCTACCACACAGCGGCATTGTCTACGGACAATCTAGCCAAAGGTTACTTTGGTGAAGAAGGAATGTTGGCATATGTTAAAGGCGTGCAACGTCAGGAGCTGCGCCAAGGCTTAGCTTGTGTTAAACACCAAGCGATGGCAGGTTCAGACTTGGGTGACACTCACAAAGAATACTTCTCCGGCGAACAAGCTTTAAAAGCTTCTGGTGAAGACAACACAATGAACCAGTTTGATGTTGTAACTTAATATCAAAAACAACAATCAAGATTATCTTGATGATCCAACTCTTGTTCAGGCGCCCTTCGGGGCGTTTTTTTCATTTCGACTTAATTCTATGATGTAAATCAAGTGATTAGCTTCTTACCCTACCAAGGTATTATCAATTTTCTCCGCGCTATGGTTATATACTAGCCAAAGTAAATTGTGTTTACCTCCTCTGAGTTTTGTTAAACTCTCATGCAGTGGAGCGCAAGCGCGCTGATCACATCTCATATCGGAAATGGAAGAGTATTTTGAATATCGCAAAAGTTGATTTAAACCTATTAGTATATTTGGATGTGTTGTTACGAGAAGGCAGTGTCACGAAAGCGGCAAATCAACTGAGTATCACCCAACCAGCAATGAGTAATGGCTTAAAAAGGCTACGAGATCTTTTTAAAGATCCTCTTTTGGTACGAACAAGTGATGGTATGACCCCAACCAAACGTGCGCTTGAATTACAGCCAGTGATCAGAGATGTTCTCAGTAAATTAGAGTCTTCTATTCAACCAGAAGTTGAATTCAGTCCAGAAACTAGCGTACGTACCTTTCGTATTATGACCAGTGATTATGCCGAATCGACTTTACTTCTAGAGCTAATTGGTCGTCTAGCAACCTTGGCGCCAAATATTACCCTTGATCTCATCACGCCAAGCGACGTGACTTTCCACGATGTAGAGCAAGGTAAAGTGGATATGGCTATTAACCGCTTCGATGAGTTGCCATTGTCATTTCACCAGAAAGTTATTTGGTATGACTCATTTTCATGCGTCATCGGTAGTGACCACCCAATGAAGCACAACTTTGATTTAAACGCTTATTTGAAAGGCCAGCATATTTGGGTCAGTAAAACCGGTTTTGGTGTGGGCGTGGGCATCGACCCAAATGAGGTTCAAAAACTGGGTTGGGTTGACGCTGAATTAACTAAGATAGGTAAACAACGAGATATTCGAGTATTTACTCGCCACTACCATGCTGCGTTACAGTTAGCTAAGACGCAAAATTTGATAGCAACACTCCCCAGTAAAGCAGCAAAAATATTTAAAGACGACCCAACTATTACGGTTGTGGAGCCTCCTTTTGATATTCCACCTATTGCATTAAAAATGGCCTGGAGTGCACTCCTGCACCATGATGCTGGGCATATTTGGTTACGCCGTCTTATCACCGATGTCGCCAATGGAATGAATAATGAAGTTGAGCCAACATAAGCAACATTCATTATATTTATAGCAAACATATATTACATAAACTAAAAGTTACTCTTTTCTTTCCTTACACTGGTAAAAAGAAAGGAGAACGACGCCGTCGACATCATCTCCAGCCACCCAACTAAAGAAGGCTGTCACAATGACTTTATCAACTAAAGAAGCAACGCAACTCAATGACTATGTGACAAAAGGGCAATTATCCATCGCCAGGGTGCTGCTTGACTTCGTGGAAAGTAGCGCACTGCCAAACTCACAAACATCGTCCGAAGCATTCTGGAATGGCTTTGAGTCTGTTTTAGGCGATCTCATGCCATTGAATAAGGCTTTGCTCGCTGAAAGAGAGGAACTTCAACGACAAATTGATAAGTTTCATACCAGCAACAGCGATGCTAGTCCCACAGAATATAAAGCATTTCTAACAGAAATCGGTTATTTGAAAGCAGCGCCGAAAGCAGAGGCAATAAAAACAGTTAATGTGGACCCTGAAATTGCAACAATGGCAGGTCCACAGCTGGTTGTACCGATAAACAACGCGCGTTATGCCCTGAACGCTGTGAATTCGCGTTGGGGAAGTTTATACGATGCACTCTATGGTACAGATGTAATTAGTAACGACGACGGTGCTGAAGCAGGGAAAACTTACAATCCCGTGCGCGGATCAAAAGTTATCCAAAAAGCACGTGAATATTTAGACACGATCTTGCCTCTAAAAGTCGGCTCACATAGTGGTTCTACACAGTATTCTTTCAGTGATGATGCCCTGTGCGTCACCTTAGCCAGCGGCGAACAGAGCCAACTAGCTGAGCCCGAGCAACTCATTGGGTTCACTGGCAGTAAATTAAACCCAGACAGCATCTTAGTTTGCCACAATGGTTTACATGCTGAATTACAATTTGATAACCAGCATCCAATTGGTAAAACAGATCCTAGCGGCCTAAAAGACGTGCTATTAGAGTCTGCGTTAACCACCATAATGGATTGCGAGGATAGCGTTGCGGCAGTAGATGCTGAAGATAAAACCTTGGTATATCAGAATTGGCTGGGATTAATGCAAGGAAACCTCAGCGTTGATGTTAATAAAGGTGAGCAAACATTCACACGTAAGATGAATAACAATCGCACCTATCGCTCACTCAACAATGAAAAAGTCACATTGTCTGGTCGCAGCTTAATGTTCGTTAGAAACGTAGGGCACTTAATGACTAACGATGCGATTTTGTTCAATGGTGAGGAAATCCCTGAAGGCATCATGGACGCAATGATTACCTGCTTAGTCGCGAAGCATGACATTCTAGGAAATAGTCCATTCAAAAATTCACAACATGGCAGCATATATATTGTAAAACCGAAAATGCACGGTGCCGATGAAGTGGCGTTTACTAACACTTTGTTTGGTCGCGTAGAGCAAGTGCTAAACCTCCCGAAAAATACGATTAAAATGGGGATCATGGACGAAGAGCGTCGAACAAGTTTGAATTTAGCTGCCTGTATTCATGCCGCAAACGAACGTGTTGTGTTCATTAATACTGGTTTTTTAGACCGCACTGGCGACGAAATTCACACATCCATGCTGAAAGGTTGTTTTGCGCCGAAAGCAGAGCTTAAAGCTCGTCCATGGATTGCCGCATATGAGTTAGCCAACGTAGCTACAGGGTTAAATTTTGGACTATCAGGAAGAGCACAGATTGGTAAAGGCATGTGGCCGATTCCAGATCAAATGGCAAATATGATGGAAGCAAAAACTGTCCACCCTGAAGCCGGAGCAAATACGGCATGGGTACCTTCGCCCACCGCAGCAACATTGCATGCACTGCACTATCATCAAATTAATGTATTTGAAGTTCAGAAAGGTATTCAATCAGATACGAAAAATACGCATTTGGAGTACATTGATACCATACTCGATATTCCTTTAATGGCAACAGATGCACAATTAAGTTCACAACAAGTCACACGTGAACTCGACAACAATGTACAGGGTATTTTGGGATACGTTGTACGTTGGGTCCATCAAGGTATCGGTTGCTCAAAAGTTCCTGACATTAACAATGTGGGCTTAATGGAAGATCGCGCCACTTTACGCATTAGCAGTCAGCATATTGCGAATTGGTTACACCATGGGATCGTAACTACTGAGCAAGTGAATGAGTCACTCGAAAGAATGGCGGTTTTGGTAGATGAGCAAAACCAAAATGACCCGGAATACATTCCCATGATGCCAGATTTAGGTAAGTCTATTGGATTCCAAGCCGCAAAAGATTTGATATTTTTAGGTAAAGAGCAACCTTCAGGCTATACCGAACCGCTATTGCATCAGCGTCGTAAAGAAATGAAAGGTAGCCTTAAAGCGCATTAACCGCCGGTCATCCCCGCATTAATCCCTGGTCATCCCCGCGCAGGCGGGGACCTAGTTTTTAACTTCGCCGATAATTGGCTCAGAACCTGGTCATCCCCGCGCAGGCGGGGACCTAGATTCCTGCCTTCGCAGGAATGACGTAGCTTTAGGAGTGACGTAGCTTTAGGAGTGACGTAGTTTTAGGTGGACGTAGTTTTAGGTGGACGTAGTTTAAGGACTGACGCAGTTTTAGGAATGACATAGTTATAGGAATGGCAGGATCTGTTATAAGACACACCTTTTTCTTATATTTAAATCGAAGTTTTCTTTAGAATTCTCGCTTTGAGCTGTTGACCCCGTTGCTTTGGCGAAGTACAGTGACGATATCGAAATAAAAACTACCAAAAAGGCGCAGATATGAAAATTTTATCATCAAAAAATGCATTTTCACTCATTTCTATTCTGCTGCTATCACTACTGGCGAAGATAGTGCACGGGTAAATAAGTTTAAGAAATTAAAAAAACCCGTGCAAAGCACGGGTTTTTTGTATCTCTAAAGAAAACATCGGCAAGTAACGCCAAATGAAAGGGCAAGAATAATGAGCAGTGTTAACAAGCAAGTCAAAATCTTTGACACAACATTACGCGATGGTGAGCAAGCATTACCAGCAAGCCTTAATAAAAGAGATAAACTACAGATTGCGCTGATGCTCGAAAAACTTGGGGTGGATATTATAGAGGCAGGCTTTCCTGTCTCTTCTCCTGGTGATTTCGAATCTGTTCGTATGATTGCTAAAGAAGTAAAAAATGCAACAGTTTGTGGCTTATCGCGAGCACTTGAAAAAGATATCGACGCTTGCGGCCAAGCACTGAATATAGCTGACCAGTTTCGTATTCACACCTTTATTGCTACCTCCGACATTCATGTAGATACCAAACTACGCAAGTCACAAGATGAAGTTGTTGAAATGGCTGTAAAAGCAATAAAACATGCTAGAAGCTACACTGATGATGTCGAGTTCAGCTGTGAGGATGCTGGGCGAACTCATATCGATTATCTTTGCCGTATGGTAGAAGCTGCCATTGCTGCAGGTGCTACCACGGTAAATATCCCAGACACGGTCGGGTACACCACGCCTAGTGAGTTCGGTGGCATTATCCACAACTTATTTAACCGTGTACCCAATATCGACAAAGCTATCATATCAGTACATTGCCACAATGACCTTGGCCTTGCTGTTGCTAACTCTTTAGCTGCCGTAGAGCAAGGCGCCCGTCAAGTAGAATGCACCGTCAATGGTATCGGTGAACGCGCTGGCAACTGTTCCCTTGAAGAAATTGCTATGATCTTACAAACACGCTACGCGATGCTAGGCCTTGAAACCAACATACAATCACAGGAAATATCAAAGGCGTCAAAGCTTGTAAGCAACCTTTGCAACATGCCTGTACAATCTAATAAAGCGATTGTTGGGGCTAATGCCTTTTCTCATTCCTCTGGTATTCATCAAGATGGTGTGTTGAAAGGACAAAATACTTACGAAATAATGACTCCTGAAAGCGTTGGTATAAACAAGAACAATTTAAACCTGACCTCTCGCTCAGGTCGACATGTCATAAAGCATCGTCTAGGCGAACTCGGTTATCAAGCAGATGAATATGACTTAGACGCTATTTACGATGCATTTTTGCGCCTTGCAGACAAAAAAGGGCAAGTGTTTGACTACGATCTTGAAGCTCTTCTATTTTTCGACCAGCAGAAACATGACCACGCTCACTATCAATTGGAATATTTACAAGCAAACTCGGGAAGAAACATTATTCCTAGCGCGACAGTGAAGTTGTCAGTAGGCGACCAAAGTATTACTGAATCTGCTACAGGAAACGGTCCTGTTGATGCTGCTTATAATGCTATTATGCGCGTAGTAAAAGATAGAATAATTAACATCGTCGATTTCAAACTTGATTCGAAAGGTGAAGGTGCCGATGCCCTGGCCCAAGTAAGTGTGGTCGCGGAGTATAATGGCCGTCGTTTTAATGGTATTGGACTTGCAACTGATATTGTTGAATCTGGAGTTAGAGCCCTAATTTTTGTGCTTAACAACACCCACCTTGCCGATCAAATTGACGAACAAAAACAACAAATATCAGGAGTTTAGAATGGCCAAATACCAAATTGCAGTGTTACCCGGGGACGGTATTGGCCCAGAAGTAATGGATCAAGCAAATAGAGTGCTCGATGCAGTCTGTAGTAAATTTGATATTCAATTAGAACGCACCGTCTACCCTGTCGGCGGTTACGCTATTGATCATCATGGAGAGGCATTACCGGAATCTACCTTAAAAGGTTGTGAGCAAGCTGATGCTATCTTATTCGGCTCTATCGGGGGGCCTAAGTGGGATTCATTACCACTCGACAAGCGTCCAGAACGAGCAGCTCTGTTAACGCTTAGGAGCCATTTCGACCTATTCAGTAATTTAAGACCCGCTAAAATCTACGAGGGTTTAGCTCACTTGTCGCCATTGCGCGTAGACATTGCACAATCTGGCGTTGACGTATTGGTTGTTAGAGAATTAACCTCCGGTATTTACTTTGGACAACCCAAAGGCTTAGAGGGTGAAGGCGAAGAGCAATATGCTTTTGATACCATGCGTTATTCAAAACGTGAAATTCGCCGTATCGCTATTAGTGCCTTTGAAGCCGCGATGAAGCGCGGTAAAAAAGTCACTTCAGTTGATAAAGCTAATGTTTTGGTTTGCAGTCGACTGTGGCGCGAAGTTGTTGAGGAGGTTGCTAAAGACTATACAGAGGTCACTTTAGAGCATATATACATCGACAATGCCACCATGCAATTACTGTGCGACCCCGCTCAATTCGATGTGATGCTTTGTTCTAACCTATTTGGTGACATTATTAGTGACGAATGCGCTATGCTGACTGGATCAATGGGACTGCTTCCGTCAGCCAGTATCAACGGTGACGGTTTTGGCATGTATGAACCCGCAGGCGGTTCAGCGCCAGACATTGCAGGGAAAGGTATAGCCAATCCTATTGCTCAAATTTTAAGTGCTTCCATGATGTTACGCTATAGCTTAGGAGAAGAGGCTGCAGCCGATGCTATTGATGCAGCTGTGATGAAAACTCTCAGCGACGGTGTGCTAACTGGCGAACTGATGCCAAAAGAGCAACGCGATAAAGCTTGCACAACTGAGCAAGTTGGCACTTACCTTATTCAACAAATTTCTTAAGAGGGGACTTATTATCATGGCTCAAACCCTTTATGACAAAATAGTGAATGATCATGTTGTTGAACAGCTTGGTGAAGATACTTTGTTGTATATCGACCGACACCTAATTCACGAAGTGACTTCGCCACAGGCTTTTGCTGGCCTAAACGAAAAAGACCGTAAAGTGCGTCGTCCAGACCTTACTTTCGGTACTATGGATCACAGTATTTCTACGCGCTCACTCGCCCTAGACGCGTGTGGTCCACAAAACAAACTTCAATTACAAACATTAGCTATCAATTGCGAACAACACAATATACAACTCTATCCTGTGGGTCATAAGAATCAAGGGATAGTGCATGTCATTGGGCCGCAACTCGGTTTGATACAACCAGGGATGACTGTTGTTTGCGGAGACAGCCATACTGCAACTCATGGTGCGTTTGGCGCCTTAGCTTTTGGTATTGGTACATCTCAAGTTGAGCATGTTCTTGCCACACAAACTCTCAAGCAAAGTAAAGCAAGGAGCATGAAAGTGGATGTCGTTGGCAAACTTCCTCTTGGTGTCACAGCTAAAGATATTATTCTTGCGATTATTGGCGAAATTGGCCATGCAGGGGCAACGGGACATGTCATCGAATATACAGGTCAAGCGATCAGTGACTTATCGATGGAAGAAAGAATGACTATCTGTAACATGAGCATTGAAGCGGGCGCAAAAGCCGGTTTGATTGCTCCAGATGAGAAAACGATTGCTTATTTGAAAGGCAAAGAGTTCGCACCGAAGGGGGAGCTATTTGACGCAGCTGTTGATTACTGGAATACCTTGTATTCTGACGACGGCGCTATTTTCGATACGGTAGTCACTTTACAAGCAAAAGACATTCAACCACAAATCACTTGGGGAACTAATCCAGGGCAAGTTGTTGGTGTCAATCAAGCCATTCCATCACCGGATGATTTTAGCGACCCGATTGAAAAAGAATCAGCTATTAAAGCACTCAAATATATGGGGCTTGCACCAGGTCAAACATGGGATCAAGTGGCAGTATCACATGTATTCATTGGCTCTTGTACTAACAGCCGCATAGAAGACTTAAGGGCAGCAGCAAAGCTCGCAGCTAAAGGCAAAGTCAAAAGCGATATTACTGCCATTGTGGTGCCTGGTTCAGTAGAAGTTAAAAAACAGGCGGAAGAGGAAGCCTTAGATAAAATATTCATTGATGCTGGTTTCGAGTGGCGTCTACCTGGTTGTTCCATGTGTTTGGGCATGAACGACGACATTCTGCAGCCAGGCGATCGTTGCGCATCGACCAGTAATCGCAACTTTGAAGGGCGACAAGGTCGCGGTGCAAGAACGCACTTGGTCAGTCCAGAAATGGCAGTCACTGCTGCAATCACTGGTTGTTTCGCTGATGCGCGACAATTTGAAGGATAACTTGGGAGGCTTCGGAGAAATACTATGACAGGATTAACAACATTGAGCGGCACTGCTGCTCCACTTGACCAAGCCAATATTGACACAGACCAAATAATTCCAAAGCAGTTTTTAACTGGCGTGACTCGTGCCGGCTATGGCAAACACTTGTTTCATGATTGGCGTTATTTAGATTTACACGAACAAGACCCCAACCCTGAGTTCGCCTTAAATAAAGCTGAGTATCAAGGTGCAAGTGTGCTTCTTTCACGAGAAAATTTCGGTTGTGGTTCAAGCCGTGAACACGCTCCCTGGGCACTCGCTGACTTTGGCTTTAAATGTATTATAGCGACCAGCTTCGCAGATATTTTTTATGGAAACTGCATAAATAACCAATTGCTGCCGATAACGTTATCAAGTGAACAAATGGATAGCTTGTTTAACCTGGTTCACGAAGACGCTACTATTGAGTTTCATATTGATTTGCCGGCACAAAAAGTTATGGCTGGTAGTGAGGAGTTCCACTTTGATATTGCTGAGCACCATAAACAAAACATGATCAAAGGCTTAGATGCAATTGGTCAAACTTTGGAGTTTGACGCCTCGATAAAGGCTTTTGAAAACAAAAGAAGCGCTTGGTTATAAAACATTATTTATACTCATATATAAATGTGAATACCTTAAATTATCTGCATGTTTTGCGATAGTTCAGTCATATGATGTGTATACTACGGACTAATTTTTTGGATTACTTTACTATTTGTCACCATTGTCGAGCTAACTAGTATTTTATGATTAAGTCTATCCCCATTACTGAACTTACCATTGGCATGTACGTCGAAAACGTCGTCAAGCAAAAAGGTAACGTTCGGATAAAAAGCAGAGGCCTGATAAAGACTCAGGCCATTGTTGATGCCCTCACCAAAAAAGGGATATTAGAGCTCGAAATAAACATAGATAAGTCAAAAATAGAAATCCCTATAGCGTCAGAGGAAAAGGTTCCAGAACCTGCGCCTCAAATTCAGCCCTCATCTAACGTAATTGAGGATGCTGCGCACAGTGAAAACATTAATGCGCCCGCTGATATCTCAAATGACAACCCCACACTAGTACATGACAACGAAGCACATATAACAGAAAAAGCCATCGCTGCAGAGGCTCATCAAGCTGCCTTGGCTAAAGCAGACAAGCTATATGGCCAGGCAAAGAACGTTCAACAAGAATTTGTAAATAAACTTCGCAGCGGGGCAGCGCCAAATGTGCAGGAACTCAATAATCTGTCCCAAGATATTATTGATTCGGTGTTCGATAATGTAGACGCCCTATCCTGCTTAATTATGCTGAAAGATTCTGATGACTATCTGGTTGAACATGCAATTAATTGTTCAATTCTGTTAGCTGTTTTTGCAAAGTACAAAGGTTTGTCACAGGCCGAAGTTGAAGACCTTACCATGGCTGGTTTATTGATGGACATTGGTATGGCAACCCTGCCCCGTGAATTACTGGGCAAAACAGACGACTTCAGTGAAGCAGATTGGACCGTAATCCGCAGTCATGTAGATATTGGCATCGAACTGGTGGAGCGTTTAGATGACGTCGCTCCGATCGTCCTAGACGTAATTGCTAATCATCATGAGCGTGTCAACGGCAGTGGTTACCCGAAAGCGAAAACAGCCTCCGATATCAGTTTATATGCCCAAATGGCGTCTATTGTAGATAGTTATGATGCAATGATCTCAAATCGAGGTTACAAGCGCTCTGATAATGCATCCATTGCCTTACTGAAGCTTGAAAAAGATGAAACACTTGACCGCGACTTGGTCATGGAATTTATCAATGCGATTGGCCTACACCCCGTTGGTTCACTCGTTCAACTTGAAAGTCAGAAGCTAGCCATTGTTAGTCAACGACAGGTCGCGCATCCACTTGAACCTGTAGTAATGGTATTCTATAGCTTACAAACGCAATTACATACAGAAATCGTGCGCTTAGATTTGAGTAGAGCGGACGATGCCATCGTTGCAGGAGTGAGGCCCGAAGAATTCAGTATGAAGCTAAGTAAATTCTTTAAAAAAGCGTTTATGCCAGAAGCTTCGTAATTCCTGATTTAACTACCGTTCGTTTTACCAATCAGTCATTGCATTCATCGTAAACACCTCATCCTTGAATGACAAGATAACTGTTTGTGGTTCAATGTTGATTATCTGCAATTCTTCTGCGATAAAGTCGCCTTCAACAAGCTTACGACCATTGACTCTTACCCAACGGTTTACTCTTTGTGAAGAATAAAAGTGCGCACTAAATTGCATCGAAGGTATTTCTGTTTGCATTGCAATGGATAATTGGTCAATGCGAGGAAGATCGGAATAATCCGGCAACTCACTGCTCACATCGTTATCGTCAGGCGCTTTGTCTATTTCCACAATAGCTGAGTTTACCCTCTTCAATAAATCAGAGGATACTTCAACAGGTCTGTCGGCACTTGGTTGGGCTAGTATTTCACCTGCATCACTGGAGGCTAGGTCTTGTAAGTCATTACTGTCTAAGTCTTGTTCCGGACGATAGCCAAGTATCATTGGCGGAGGCTCTTCAGCCATGGCTGCGCTAGCAAGCTCATCAGCATTATCTTGCATGTTTGCTTTGTTTGCAGCTGTTTGAACATCACTTGGCTCAATGTCGGATTGCGCCTTGCCCTTGGATTCTCGTTCTTTAGCCGCAATAGGTGTAAAGGGTATATTTGGTACATCCACCCGAACATAGTCTTTCGTTTGCGCAAGCGAGATCCATTGCCCGATATGCGCAATATTCCAGCCTAAACAAATTCCACCAACAATTAGCAACATGAGAATCGAAACATTCTTACCATATAAACGCCACGGGCTCGGCAATGTTTCGACCGATGGCATGAACAATGAGCGATGATAATGCTGACTTGAATCTGGATTGGCTTGAGCTGTTTGTCGTTCATCTCGCAGTAATTGTTGCGTCGGCGTAATTGTCGGCTTTTCGTCTTCTGCAATGTCAGGATTATCTATACCGATACTTTGCTCTAAGTCGACTTCAAGCTCAGAGACCCCCATTTCTTTAAGCCCTTTAATCATTTCAGGGGAACGGATCATACCCACTTTTCGAATTTTCACTGGGCCATTTTGCGTGACAACCTTGCTTACCATCATTCCTGGCTGCAATTCTGAAATGGAATACACCTTATGCATAAAGACCTCCCACCACAGCACCTAAGACAATAGAGGCGACAAAACCTGTGACGAAGATGCGCTTCCACATTTCTTTCTGGCCTTGTTCTACAATATCTTCACCCAATACTTGATGACTTGCCGCGATCACTAACTGATGATTAATAATGGGTTTCTGTAGTGTGTAAGCCAGACTCATAGCCCTATCGCACAATAAGTTGATTACACGAGGGATGCCACCGCTAATAGCAAACAGGGTATTTAAGGAAGTCGATGTGAAAATACTTGGGTTGCCATTGGCCACTTGCAACCTGTGAGCTACATATAGTGCGACCTCAGCCTTTGTTAGTGGCAATAGGTGATAACGAGCGGTGACACGCTGTGCCAATTGACGCAATTCATTTCTTCGTAAGAGTTGCTGTAATTCTGGTTGGCCTATAAGTACCACTTTGAGGAGCTTTTCACGAGTCGTTTCAAGATTAGTCAACAAACGTAATTGCTCTAATACTTCCGGCATTAAATGCTGAGCTTCATCAATGATCAGAACCGTATTCACGCCTTTGTTATGATTATCAGCTAATTTTTGCAGTATTTTATCAGTGAACGTCTTCAAACTTGTCGTTTGTTCAGTATAGCTGATACCAAGTTCGTCGCAGACTGTGGCCAACAGCTCCAAAGCGGACAATGTTGGGTTAAGAATGACCGCCGTTTGCGTATCATCAGATAGATCTTGTAATAGCTTTCGAGACACCGTCGTTTTACCGGTACCAACTTCCCCAGTCAGCATCACAAAACCACCCGACTCTTTCAAGCCGAACGTCAGGTGTGCGAGAGCCTCCCGATGCCTCGGGCTCATAAATAAATATTTGGGATTTGGAGCAATTGAAAAAGGGTTGTCCGATAACCCGAAGTAGCTTAAATACACGTTTTCTGCGCTTTGATAATTATCCTGCAGATAAACTAACGAGCTTTGGTTTTTAAGTCAACGACTAGCCGCATATTGTGTCTCCATTTACATCCTCAAACTCACAAATAATGGCACTTGAGAGGAATTTATAAACAAACATACTCCAAAGCACGCATTTAAGGTAGAATGCGCCCAATTAACACCATATTTAAGTTACTCATGTTTGACCAATTAGATTTAGACGACGAACTCTGCAAAGCCGTCGCCGATATGGGCTACGAAAGCCCCACAAGCATCCAAACTCTGGTTATTCCGCATGCAATGGATGGCAAAGATATTTTAGCAGAAGCACCAACAGGCACAGGAAAAACCGCGGCGTTTTTACTACCAGCTTGTCAGTTTCTACTTGATTACCCTCGTCGCGAGCCAGGTTCGTCTCGCGTGTTGGTGTTAGTCCCTACGCGCGAATTGGCAAATCAAGTGTTTGAGCAGGCCAAAGCAATTACTAAGTACACTCACCTCACTTGTGGTGTCATCACGGGTGGTATCAATTACGGAACGGATCGTGAAACCCTCGATGGACATTGTGATATTTTGGTCGCTACGCCGGGCCGCTTGTTCGAACATATTGAACAAGAAAGCTTTGACTGCAGAGATATCGAATCGCTGATTTTAGATGAAGCAGACCGAATGTTGGATATGGGCTTTTCTTCTATCGTGCATCAAATTGCCGGCGAGGCAAGGTGGCGAAAGCAAAGCATGCTCTTCTCCGCCACATTAGAAGGTAGGGGCGTCAGACAGTTTGCAGAAGAACTGCTGAAAGAACCTGAGACTATTTCAGCTAATCCTTCACGCAAAGAAAAGAACAAAATCATTCAGTGGTATCACTTAGCAGACGACGCAACTCACAAAAATGCGATCCTAATGCACCACCTGAACAACACTATCGAATCTTGTGTGGTGTTTGTGAAAACACGTGAGCGCTTGCAAAACTTAAAGGACTACTTAGCCAGTCAGGGTTTAAAAGCTAGCTATCTGCAGGGCGAAATGCCGCAAGACAAGCGTAACGCGGCAATGGAAAGTTTCAAGTCGGGAGATACTAATATCCTGATTGCCACCGACGTAGCCGCCAGAGGTATCGATGTGCAGAATATCAGTCACGTGATCAATTATGACATGCCGCGTACAGCCGATGTGTATGTTCATAGAATAGGTCGTACGGGTCGTGCCGGCGCTAAAGGTACTGCCATTTCAATCGTAGAAGCACATGACTTTGAAATGGTTGGAAAAGTGGAACGCTATACAAAAGAAGTTTTTAAAGCAAGATTTTTAGAAGGCTTACGGCCTAAGAATAAAGCGCCTACGATCACCAAAAAGAAAAAGGTGAAAACCAACAAAAAAGTGAAAACCAAAGCTAAAGTGAAAACGCGAGCCAAGAAAAAATGAAGATAGATCAAATCGTCTTAGCCACCGGTAATAAAGGCAAAGTCGCTGAGTTTGCAAGCTTGTTCGAAGGTTTCTCGATTTCAGTGAAACCGCAATCACATTTTAATGTAGAAGACGTTCCTGAAACCGGCACAACCTTTGTTGAAAATGCAATTATTAAAGCGCGCCATGCGGCTGAGGTGACTGGCTTGCCAGCGATTGCAGATGATAGTGGCTTGGCGGTTAACGCGCTAGGCGGTGCACCTGGCATCTATTCCTCACGCTATGCAGGTCCAGACGCAACGGATGCGAGCAATATTGATAAACTGCTTGATGCATTAAAGAGTGAACCACAGCAAAACCGAGACGCTCGTTTTCTGTGTGTATTGGTTTTCATGCGTCATCACCTAGATCCAACTCCGATTATTTGTCAGGGCGAATGGCTGGGTGAAATTAGCACAGAACGCCACGGTGACGGTGGCTTCGGATATGATCCTGTCTTCTGGTTACCCGAGCAACAATGCAGTGCCGCTCAACTCAACAAAACAACGAAAAACGCACAAAGTCATCGTGGTAAAGCCCTCGCTTCACTAATGAAAGAAATGCGAGAGTTACTCGCACAGTCATGAGTGTAACTCCAACACCTGAAGCACCACTGGGCATGTATGTACATATTCCATGGTGCGTCCAAAAGTGCCCCTATTGCGATTTTAATTCGCACAACTTAAAAGGTGGTTTGCCAGAGACCGAATACGTCAGCCATCTACTAGACGATTTAGTAGCGGACCTCCCATTTGTTACGAATCCCGATGGTTCACTACGCGAAGTGACTAGCATCTTCATTGGTGGCGGCACGCCTAGCTTGCTGTCAATCAGTGCAATGGCGCGTTTACTAGAAGGAATAAAAGATCGCATTCCCTTGGCAAGTAATGCAGAAATCACCATGGAAGCCAACCCAGGAACTGTGGAAAGCGATAAATTTGTTGGGTTTCAAAAAGCGGGGATTACTCGTATTTCGGTTGGCGTGCAAAGCTTTCACACTGAACATTTGCAATCTTTAGGTAGGATCCACGACGCTCAACAAGCAATTGACGCAATAAAGCTTGCTTCTATTCTTAAGCTTAAAAGCTTTAACTTAGACCTTATGCATGGTTTGCCGGGGCAATCTGTTGAAGATGCAATGCAAGACCTAAAAACAGCGATAGCGCTCAACCCTCCTCATTTGTCTTGGTACCAACTAACCATTGAACCAAATACAGCGTTTCACTCCAAACCACCAACGCTTCCAGATGACGATGTTCTTTGGGAAATCCAAGAACAAGGCCATGCCCTGCTAAGCGCTGCGGGCTATGAACAATATGAAATTAGTGCTTATGCCAAACCCGGTCATCAATGCCAACACAACCTTAACTACTGGCGATTCGGCGATTATCTCGGTATCGGTTGCGGAGCTCATGGCAAAATCACCAAAGCTCATCCGAATATAAACAGTTTAGATAAGCAAACTTGCGAATTACATCGCACAGTCAAGGTAAAGCATCCGAAAGGTTATATGGACTTGACCCGCTCTTATCTGGATCAAAAAAATCCAGTTGATGACGACGACTTAGCGTTTGAATTTTTTATGAATCGTTTTAGAATTTTTGAGATGTGTCCAAAAACAGAATTTCAACGCACAACTGGGCGCTCATTGACACAGTACGAGCGTGCAAAACTCAACAAAGCGCTGTCTTTAGGACTCATACAAGAAACACCAACTAGTTGGCAATTAACAGCCTTAGGCAAACGTTACTTGAATAGTTTGCTTGACCTGTTTGTATAGCGCTGATTATTCAGTTTCTATTTCTAGCGCTGTTGGCGTTCGAACTAAGCGAACAAACACTGCGCGATTTTTTTCTTTGATTGAATTACTACTGTTGAAAAACGCCACAACCCATGCCCTTTCCGGATCGGTCATTGAGGGCGTTGAGGTCCAAAAATCATCAGGTCGAGTGTTTGGAAATAGCTCTTCGTTTATCGAAGGCCGTGTGCACGAGCGTTCAGTAATTGAGCTGAGCTCTTTGATGTTTGGCAAACGCCAATTGCTTGAGCCATTAAATTCATAACTCACACTATTATCCAAAGCTTCTTTCCACGTATACGGATTGGCTTCTCCTAAGCAGGTCTCGCCGTCCCAAGTTTGACCGAGAGCACAACGCATCCACATTAAATTCGTACTAAGATGCAATACTTGCCCGCTTTCAAAGGCTCTAAACTGTTCCGTCGATGCACTCATAGGAGCTGTAGACAAACAAAATTGTTCTTCCTGTGCTTGCGTGAATGAGCTCAACACCATCAACGAAACTAAACTGGCTATTTTAGACACCCGTGTACTTAAACTCATCGCCCTGCCCTCACTAACTTAATTCGAACTTCACTCGATTTTAGAATGAAATTATCTACGCCAGAGTTAAAATCAATTGCCCATGCACTTTGTGAACCTATTTCACTCACACCATCAACATTCGGTAGTAATGTCCAATACCAAAGTGGGTCAAGACTGATTGAACCCATGTCAGGAAAATATTCACTATCAACCAAAGGACCTTGTGACTGGCCAAAGTGAACGAGAGATAGAAGCTCTGTATGAGATGGCAAACGCCAGTCGAAAAAACCACACAAGCCTTGGGCATTTACTTGGTCTATATATGCTTGTGTATTGCAGGTACCTAAAGTGAGGTTGCAAGACAACGAATTCAAATTTTGGAAACCCGCAAAACCGCCATTATCAGCTTCAATAAACCAAGTAAACAGATTGTCTTGATAATGAAGGTCCGTAGGATCACTATTTTTGTTTTCCCATATCAGGCCGGTAGTATTGTCGCGTACACATCGCCAATTCGTGGTTTCTTGGTCAATTTCATCGCCATTTTGGTTCAGGCGAGTAAAGTCAAAACCAACTTCGCCGCGCCCGGCTTTGTCCAACACACCACTTTGTTCCATTCTATCGCGCCCTAGATGCGCATCTTGGCCAGCAAATTCGCCTTGATATGCGTCGCTCAGCTCAATATTTGTTGCATTGACCGTGACACCTGTATCATTTAATTTCGATTGAACAGGTGGCTTCACACGCATTGTTTGCGTTTCGACTTGCTGATTGCCATAACTATCAGTTACTTGGAACTGATAAATAATCTCTGTTTCCTGGCTGACTAAAGGAGCCACACTGTAGGTGTTAAAGCTGTTAAAATCAGCAATCAAGGGAGCAAGCGATGAATCACTACTCCAAATCACTGAGTATGGAGCAGCCCCTCTTGCAGCGCTTGTTGCGCTTCCCGATAACGCTATGTAGTCGCCAGACGTATGAGTTTGTTGACCTACAATAGTGAGTTCTGGAATGGTTTGCGATTCGCTGAGTAAGAGGATGCTTTTTTCTTGCTGGCCAATAGCACCCTCCTGATCTGTCACGGTCAAAACGATGGTCGCTGTCTCATTAGATGCCAAAATGGGTGTTCGTACAGTTAAGCTAGAAGCTGTCACAATTTTGCCAGTGAGCAGGTCGGGGCCGGCAGTTTGTTGCCACAAATATTCAGTAATTTCTGCGTCATCTGTTTGAGGATCGGCATCAGAACTCTGCGACGCGTCAAAAACTACATCACTATTAATGGGAAAAGTGTCCACTTCATAGATATCGTTTTGCGAAACAACGATGTTAGCAATCGGGGAAATATTTACCGGATTAACGCTTAAAGTAATCGAGTCACTTCCCTGCACACCATTCTCATTGCTGACAGTTAGAGTAAGTATATACTCACTGACTTCGATTGTTACGGGAGTCGTTAGAGTAGCAACTGAGGAAGCGATATCCTCTTGAGTTATCGTCAAACTTGGAGTAGCCGACCAAGTATAAGTAAGCGTTGCTGCAGCATTTCCCGACTCTCTAGCGTCGCCAAGAAGGCTCACAGTGCTCTGTTCATTGGCAACAATATCCGGCCCGGCGTTAACTAGAACCGCGGTGGGTTCGGGTCTATCAGCATCACCTCCACCGCATGCTGAAACCGCAAGAAGGAGGAACGCGACGAGTATTAATAGACGAATGTGAGAAAGACGATTCATTTTTACGAACTGACCATAAAATCCTGCCAATAAAATAACGCTGGCGTAGTTAATTAACTGTTATGGTCTTCATTTAGCAATTATTACACCAAAGTAGATAGGAATAGCGAATTCGTCTATTTGTTCTTATGCGTTGTGCTTTCTTGTTCGCTTTGTTTTACTTGTAAGGCTAATAGCTGTTTCTTGGCTGAAGCCGCATCGGTCATGTCATACACCATCATACAAATATGATCGACACTCCCCGTTGCTGATACTAGGGCCGAGAGAGCAATATTCTGGTACATAAAAGGCTCACTGCCAGTGATTGGCCTAAAATTTCTAAACTTAAATAAATAAGGTCTTTGTTCCCAAGTAACAAACGCACGAGTTCGCAACTCAAATACCGCTTTCGCTTTACGTTCAAACCATGCTTCAGAAATATCTGGAAATAGTGAAAACAAACTTTTGTCTCTAGTGTCGCTAGGCAACAGGCCGCTGTGAGCCTCCATAAAACCGTTCCACACTTTTACTTCGAACTTCCTGTTTAAAACGACAATCCCAAC
Organism: Alteromonas sp. W364; assembly: GCF_031846205.1. Classification (NCBI taxonomy): domain Bacteria; kingdom Pseudomonadati; phylum Pseudomonadota; class Gammaproteobacteria; order Alteromonadales; family Alteromonadaceae; genus Alteromonas; species Alteromonas sp. W364. Next base: position 170,542 of record NZ_JAVRID010000006.1, read on the forward strand.
ATCCACTGTTTGTAACATATCCATCATCCAGTGGAATTCTAAAATTTCGTCTAATGCGTTGTCTGACATTTTTAGTCCTCCAAAAGGTGAGCAAGTTTTGAATTCAGCATATCCAATGAATCTTCAGTGAATAATAGTAAGAGGTCGCACTGTACGTTATAGCCTTCCAGGCCATAACTGAGTTCAATAGCTAAGGTTTTTCGCCAGTGACTTTTATTGGCTTTGATAAGTTCTTCTACGCTTTGATGCTGGCCTAATACCATTGGATGGCCTTGTCTAAACTGCATGTCTAACTGCTTTGCTAGACCAGATAGACAGGTCCCTATCAAGATACTCGCCACATCCATCAAGATTTCAAGTTGCATTTCATCATCAACGTTTTCGTGTATGTTCATGATTTTCGCGACATCACCAAAGCTAGAATCACTCAAAACACACAGTGCTTCACCACTAATACCGTCGCCTAAGAAGCCTTGACATACGCCAGATGTTTGCTCATGTTGCTCGATATCAGAAAGCATCATATGCAACTCTGACACCTCGATTAAATTGACGTTTGGAATAGGTAATTTCACGAAGACATTCATGATGCGCGCTAAATGATCTCCGGCTTGCCCCATTGCAACATTGGTAACCTCTTGATAGCAGTCGCGCAAATGCTCATCTAAGCCTTCTGGCTCATGGGGCATATCTTCAGCAAGAGCCAGAACGTTGTGTTTTCGAAGCACAGCAGTCAGTTCTTCAGAGTTAACAGGCTTTTGGATAAAGTCGACCGCGCCTAAAGCGAGTACTCTCGCTCTCGCTTCAGGCTGAATATCGCCTGATACCACAATCGTTTTTGTCAGTAGTTGCTGAGCCTGCATGGCTTTTAGTGTTTCGTAACCGTCCATCACTGGCATATTGAGGTCGAGCAGAAGCACTTGGCCTTTGCCTTCGCACAGTGCCTCAATGGCTTCTTCGCCGTGTTTTGCAAAATGCACGTTTACTTCCCAGTCTTGGGGAAGACATTTCGCTACTTGTTTTCGAGCTACTAGTGAGTCGTCACATATTAATACTGAAATCATCGGTCAACCAAAAAAAGAAGTTTAAAGCGGTACTTTATTTTCTTACAAGCATCGGAGCTAGTTAAACATAAGTCTATTGACTGATAACGGCAACATCGCCGCTTTCTTGAGCGCTATTAAGCAAATAGTAAAGGCAAAACAATGGCTGTCGCAATACCATTTATACACAAGCCTAAGGTTGCAAAAGCACCACAGGTTTCGCTAATGCTTAACGCCTTGGTGGTTCCGACAACATGCGCGACTGAGCCCAGCGCAAGACCCATTGCATATTCAGAGCGCGTATTTGTGAGCATGATTAGCCAAGGTGCGAACGTTGCTCCGACAATACCGGTTAAAATAACAAACACAGCTGCTAACTCGGGTAAACCGCCAATTAACGCAGTTGTTTCCATCGCCAGAGGTGTCGTTATCGATTTAACGAGCATCGTCATTTGGAGTGTTTCGCTTGTATCAAGAAGATACATTGTGCCCCAACCTAGTATAGGAGCAATGGTACCCGCAATAATTATTGGCGCCAACACTCTGACACCTAAGCGCTGGATCACAGGGATTTGATTATATAGCGGAACAGCTAAGGCCACGGTTGCAGGGCCTAACAACAAATCCAACAAGCTCAGAGATGAAGTGAATTGTGTTACATCAAAGTCTAGCAGATATAAAGCGCTACAAATAATTACTGTGCACGTGACCAACGGATTCAGTAAGGCATTTTGCTTACTAAATGCATAAAGCCTCCTGGCCAGAATATACACTAATAATGTAATACAAAGTACACCGAGTGTTTGCAACAACGGTTCTGCCCATAGTGCGATAAACAATTGATTGATGTTGTCTAAGCCGCTATTCATCGGGATCAGGTACCTGCTTTAATTTCAACTCAACACGTTTGAGTATTTTCTGGCTAAGAAAAAATGCGCAGACCAAGCTAAGCACGGTGCTACCAACGATTGCTAATAACAATACTACGGCGTGTTGATTAAAAACATCCAAGAATAATAGCACTGAGATCATGGGAGGAAGCAGAAATAAGCCCATGTGTGCGAGCAAGGGCCGCGCAGCAGTGGTAACCGATAGAGGCACTTTTTTTAATACTAATAACAAAAGGAACAAAATGAGAATGCCAATAAGTGCAGGCGGCACTGGCAATGATAAAGCGTGAAAAAGAAAAACTGCGAAGAGATAAATGAACGTAAGAACTAAGAATCCAAAAGCCCCACGAAGCATCGTCGTCGTCATGGGAGTGAGAACTTAAAAAGTACTGTCTTGGTGTACTGTAATAAAGAAATCGGTGCCCGCTTTACTGTAGTCGATTTTATACTCTTTGTTGTTTAATGTTTGAATAAACAACATGGGACGATAATCACCGAAATTGTCACCGGAGGCAATATCTACCTTTGCCATATCCATGCGTTTTGCGTCGAGTTTATTTTGCGGGATCTTGCCCTCATAAACTTCGATTTCGTTATGCATGACAAGCAATACTGGATCACGGCGACCATTGATGATTAACAAATCTAACTTACGTAATTTGTGAATAATGGTATTTCGACCGCTGATTAAGTATGGTGCATCAGCCATTTACCGCTCCTGACAAGTGAAAATAATGTTTACACGCGAAATATACCAAAGGTATGACATATTTGCACGTTTAGTACTAAGCTTAGTGCATTTTACTGGCTTATATGCCAATTATCGGCTTTTTTAAAAAAATATTTACCGCTTTGATGACATACCCGCAAAAAAAATTTATACTGCACGCCGTTTTTCCGGATGGCCCTTTAGCTCAGTTGGTTAGAGCACCCGACTCATAATCGGTAGGTCCCCAGTTCAAGTCTGGGAGGGGCCACCATCTCCATCCTGCTTATATTGTAGCCACTGCGCACTTACATCCAAGACCGCTTATCACTCACAAGCTTATCTAAGGCCCGATTAATCTGTTGCCTAACCACGTCTTCAGGTAGGTACGGGATGGTTTGTGGACCCGATGCCAAGATCATACGCAAGCTCGCCAGTTTGTATGGTTTGATAAAAGCGTTTTGCTTGAATTGAGCTTGTTGGATTTTGTGGATCGGGAAGCAGTAATAATTTACTCCCAAAAATCCTTTGCGAATATAGATGAATTCATCGTCAAAGCTATATCCCCAGCGCCACCAGCGTAGACTCACTATTGCAAAAAACATCGCTAACAAACCCACACTCATTGCCATTCCGGCCAAGCCATTTTTATCTATCAAGCCAAAGGTAATAGCGCCAAGCGGAATAGCAAACAGCATGGTGTTTTTCAAGATGAGACGCTTTGAAATCGGCGCAAAAACTTGCTCGCTCAAACGCTGGCTTGGCATCGCGTCTAACATTAACGCTTTTGATTCTTCTAATGTCACGGACGGCACCAACAAGGTATTCGACATTTGTTGGCCCGGTTTATTGGCATTCGCAGAGCCTGTCTTGTTTTGCTCAAAGTGCAGATTTACTCGCTTTAGCAGCACATCAAGCCAGTCTTGTGCTTGATACATTATCTGAAGGCGACGTAACTTCATACTCACTTCTTGCTTGGTCAACAGACCTGAGCGACGAATATAACGATTATCTATTTTGCTTAGTGTGTACTTGTAGAACATTAAAATAGAGCCAATCACAGACAAGATAACGACTATCAGCATCAATAACATGGCTACTGACAGTACATGTAAGCCAAACTCCCACCATGCTTGTGTTTCCAAGCTGAAGTATGCTTCCGCATCAAAACCAACGGCTGCAAACACTTCCTGAAGAATATCAGCAAGTGAATTATAAAATGGAGCTAAGGCCCCTAGGAAAATCCAAACTCGGTTATTTGAAATGCCATGAATAACGAGGTCTTTCATACTGCGTCGATTAAGCACAACTTCTTGACTAGCGTCGGCTGCCTCAGAGTCACTTTCCCCAAGCTCTTGATTAATAGCCGCGTGCTGCTTAGTATTTTCAACGACGATTTGCCGCAGCGCTTCTGCTTGCTGCATTTTCAAAGCAACAATTTTAGCTTCCTGCTTTGCACTACCTGCGGTATCTAACTCAACACAAGCGTAATTGTTAAAGCGATAATAAAGTGGCTGCTCAAGTTTCACGTTTTGAATGCGTTCAAAAGGTAAGTCAATGTGGGACTTCTTGAAAATACCTTGTTTAATTTCAACTCGACCGGCTTCTAGCCGAAACCGATAGAAAAAGTAATTCAAAAAACCGATGACGGAAAAGAGCAATAAAAAACCACCTGCAGCAAACGCTAAAATTAAAGGGTTTTCCTTTATTTTGGATAAGTTAAACGCCACTGCTGGTAGCAAATAGAATAGAGTATTGGCCATCGCATAGAACGACTTCACCATGAAGTACAATATACTGATGGGCGATAATCGTTGCCAATCTGTGTAGTCACTGACAACCTGTGCTTCGGCCTTCTTATTGATCACGTTGTTCTGTGCATCATTCGAGTGTTCTAGCTCTTCAAGCGACTTATCCATCCTCTCGAACATCCTTGTGATCTAAGATGAATTGCCGAAGTTCTATGGCTTTTTCATGCACCAAACCAGGGATTTCGAAAGTGTGATTGGCCCCACCGGCACTGAAAACTTGTAAGGTTGCCAAGCCCGCTTTTCGTTCAATTGGTCCACGCTCAATTTCGATATGTTGAATGCGCATAATGGGTTGGCTTGTTCGCTTTTGAAAAATCCAACCGGTTTGAAAGTGGATATCGTGCTCACGGATCGCGTATTTCTTTTTCGGATCGGCGAAATAATGATAAATCACAGACCAAATCATGAGAAGAAGTAACACACTGATTGCTATCCACGCATGTTCATTGAAGAAAGTAGGTAAATCAAAAAAAGGCTGGAGCAATACCAGAGCGATAATGGCAGCAAAACCTCCCCAAAAAGCAAAGGAAATTTGGATATTAAGGCGCCGATACTTAGGAGAGAGAGCCTTCATATCCATGCTCTCTACCTCTGTTAAGCCATCCAATTCGACTTGTCTATTACTGGTAATTGTTTCCATTACTTACCCTTTTATCGCGAAGATTCTGATGTTCAATTTGTCTGTTTATAAAATACACGATCATGAAATAGCCCTATTTGTCGTATACTGCCAAATACCTTAATACATATAGTGAGCTTGGAACATGTTTATTTGCAGGAATATGTTTCAAACGTTTACGTGTATTTATACTTGTTACTATTTTTTCATACCCTCAGGCGACAGTAAGTCCTTTCAATAGCCGGGGGCATCTTTATAATTAAGTAATATGATTTTTAAAACAATACGCTCAACCCTCACCGTCTTCAACAGCTTGGCGATAGCAGGCTTGTGTGCTGCCGTTTTGGCTTTTTCAATTTTCACTCATGAAGATCTATACCGAGAAGCTGTAACCGGCGATTTAGATGGCCTATCAAACAATTTGTCAGTCGACCTTTTCGCGGTGCTCGCTGAAGAGGGCGATGACCTCGACACTGTGGCTATTCGCACCTTGTTACTTCGCTTAGGCGAATATGAGAATGTTAAGTTTGCAGTAGTATTTGATCGAGACTTTAATCAGATAGACACCTACCGTGGCCCCACTTTGCAAGTCGAAGGCGAACTCGAGATTGTCGTGGACACAGAGCAGCTAAACCAAATCCCTTTAGGTATGTCGAACAAAAATGGCGAACTCTTCGCATACAAAATTGTTGGCGATGAAGAGCTCCCGTTTGGTTACCTTCTGATTGTGAATGATTTAGAAAAGCCACTGACTGGCAGCAAAATGCATTTATTAACGCGTGTTTTGCCATTGACATTTATTATCATTGGTATCGGTATTGCTCTCTCTTTATGGCTTAACAGTCGCATGTTACTGCCTTTACAAAAGCTTGCTCGCTTAGCGCATCAAATTAAAGAAACCAACGATTATTCCATCGATATCAATGTTGAAGGTAAAAAAGAAGTAGTCGATTTAAGTAATGAAATCGGCAGTATGATGGACACCATCCATGAAGAAGAAATAAAGAACAAACGCTACACACAGCAATTAATGCAGCAACGTAAAGATATGGAGCGCTTGGCCAATTTTGATAGTTTGACCGGCCTACCTAACAGACAGTTTTTTATGGAAACCTTACGTAAGTCTCTGAGCACGGCTGAGCGTGAAGGTGATAATTTAGTATTGATGTATTTCGACCTCGATGGCTTTAAAGGCGTCAACGACACCTACGGTCACGAAGTTGGTGACAAGCTGCTTATCGAAGCAAGCAAACGCACTCAACGATTCTTACGCCACGGTGATTTAATTGCTCGCTTGGGCGGCGATGAATTCCTTATTTTGTTGTACAACGATCCAAATGACTTCGTCGTAACTGATATCTCTGAACGTATCATTAAAGAAATAAGCAAACCATTCGACATCAATGACTGGGAAATACTCATTAGTGCTAGCATTGGTATTGCTAGGGCTAAAGATGCGCAATTCAATCTTAGCGACTTCGTTAGCAACGCCGACGTGGCCATGTACAAGTCAAAAGTAGAAGGGAAAAACACCCATACTATTTTTGTCCCTGAAATGATGGAAGACAATAAGCGTAAGCTGTTGTTAGCTAACAAAATTATACCTGGTTTGAAAGACGGTGAATTTAGCTTGTACTATCAACCAAAAGTCAATCCATATGAAGAAATCGTCGGCTTTGAAGCACTCCTGCGTTGGAATAGTCCTGAATTTGGTTTTGTTTCCCCTGTAGAGTTTATTTCTATTGCGGAACAAAGCGGCAAAATAAACGAAATCACATACTGGGTACTAGAAAGTGTGCTGCGCGATTCTGCTACCTTGATTGAGCATTTTGGTTCTAAACTGAGTATTTCCCTCAATTTATCGGTACATGATTTACGTAATCCAAAGCTCTTTGAAGATATCGTTAGGCTATATAAAGAGTTAGATATAGACGCTAGATGCATCGAATATGAGGTAACAGAGTCTACTTATTTAGAAAACTTCGATATGGCAAACGAGTTCTTTGGCAAAATAAAAGACTTAGGCTCATTCATTGCTCTGGATGACTTTGGCACTGGTTACTCAAGCTTAAGCTACTTAACTCAAATTGAGTTGCATACCCTTAAAATTGACAAGCAATTTGTTGACAACCTTGGGGTATCTAAACGAAGCACTCTGGTAACAAAAACAATCATAGAGATGGCAAAACAGTTGAATCTTAATATTTGTGCTGAGGGTGTTGAAACAAGAGAGCAAACCGATTTCTTGATAGCGAACGGATGTCATCAATTACAAGGTTATTTGTTTGGTAAACCTGCTCCCTTGAAAGCAATCTTAAATACCTTCACTAAGCGATAAACTAGTTCACACTATAAATAACCCTCAAGCCATCCGGCAGTTTATCCGCTTTGCTTTCATCCAAATAAGCCGCTGCGCCCTGATTATTCTGTAGATATTCCAATACCGCTTGTTCAGATTCTAACTCTTGTGGGGGCTTACTCTTTCCGGAAAAGCGCATTTGCGCCCAATAACTTTGAACTCTCGATTCAGTTAATCCTAAAACACTCGCATTGAACTGCATTCTCGACTTGTGTTTTGGTTTTAATGCGACCGCTTTCAAATTATAAGAAACTGCACCGCCCATAAACAAGGCCTTCACCTCTTGTCGCGTCAGTTTAATGACTTCATCAGTGTTCGCTACAACAATGACTTTGGCATTTACAGTTGAGCATATCAATGAACTTGCGATAATCGAGGAGTACAGTAGGGATTTTCGAACGAAGCCCATCATTAAAACACCCACTCTATAGCTAATTGATAGAGTGTTGACTGGCGATCGCCACTGTCGTTTGGGAACTCATCAAAGAAACCTCTTTCTCCATCTTCTGCATTCAGGAAAGATAATTCAGCTTTAACTGCTATGTTTGTGGAATAGTCATACCGGGCGCCAACAGTAAGAGAATCTAATGAATCCACGGGTAGAGAATTGACAACTTGCTGGTAACCAAATGCAAGTGCATCTAGTTGAGGGGCAATACCAATAGGTATTTCATCTGGAAATTCGTTATATTCGGCATCACTCGTTGCATAAGTCGCATGCAATAGTACGTTTGATAAATGGTAACCAACACTCACATACGCTGCGCTGACTTTAGGTACAAAGTGAACTTTAGAATCTATTTGCGTCCACTCTGTTCTGAAGTAGTAATCAAACGTTTCATAGGCAAGCCCAAGCTTGGCGAAAGTTGCCTCCCCATCAATTTCGAGAGCCAATGCGCTATTGTTGAAACCGAGTTGGCGAAGCGAGTCGATAAAAGGTTCGAGCCCAGGGTTTTTCACCGCAACTTCTCCCTGATGATATGCAGCTGAGAAGTCAAAGCCAGACCAAGACGCCTCTACTGCCACACCCGCTATATATTTAACATCAGCTTGTCGACGATCATTGGAAACATAAATATCACCATCAAAAGCACCGTAATAAGCGGTAACAGCGCCTGAAGCCGAGTTATTGATAAAATCGTAGCGACTGCTCAAACCTTCAAAATCTGAGAATACATAATTAGTATAAACTTGGGTCGGTGGGCTTATCCAAGGATAAGCAAACCCCACATCAATAACGTCACTGTAATTGAAAAATGGTATGCGCTGGCGACCCAACTTAAGTGACCAATTACTCGTTGCTTGATAATTCAAATATAACCATTGAATGCCGCTATCTCTTGTATCTGCGCTGTGTCCAATGACTTGACCGACAAACGAAATATCGTCAGTAAAAGTATAGTCTGCTCTAAGTGCAATTAAACTTTGTTGATCTAAACTGAGATTCTTGTCATAGCCGTTGAAACTCAGGTCTTTATCTGAAATAGCGCCACCTACAACCCTACCAAACCCAGAAAACTCTATGTCTTGCGTAGCGTTTGCTGCTGTGCAAATAGACAAACTTGACAGCATTAGAAATACACAGTTCAGTCTTTTAACGTTTATCAATTTATTCACTAATTATCCAGATCAATAGTCAACATGACTAACCTATCTCTCAGCGTAGTGAGGTTATCCTCAACGTGCATACCCTCATCGATATGGGATATGATCTTCGCTGCCTTCGTATTAACCAACTCAGAAATCGTATTTTCCTGAGTCTCAATTAACCCCAATTTAAAAAAACTGTCACCCAATTCGTTTTGCATATCTTCGAGTATATGCATACTTTTCTGTTTATGCGTGGTTTGCATTTGAATAATCATCTCCATAGTGGACTGAATATCCTGAAGTTCTTCTCGGAGAGTAGCTAGCCGAGTATCTGGTAATGGAGACTCCATAATTTCGCCTGACGACGTACCCATTTTTTTATTCAATGCATCGGTATCTTCGATGATCATCATGAGATTGTCGCGCAGTTCACCCCGCTCCATTTCATCATCGGGCATATTCTTGATAATCACAGACACACTTTCAAAATTCACAATGTAGCGACTTCCCTTTTCAAGGAATCGCCCTTGCATGTTTGCTGCTCGATACAATAAATCTTGCTCAAGTGGCGTAATCATCATTTGACTGGAACGATTAATGACCCTCTTTTCCATCCGAAGTTGTACGCATGCATCAATATTTAAGCCATCAAATACGTCAAACAAAGCGCTAACAAGCGCCTCCGGCGTTCTAATTTTTAAACCGCTTCGTAAGAAGCCCAAAACAGTCCCTAGATGTCCAGCGCTCGCAATAACCGACATCACCATATCTGTCGTTGACTTATTCTCGTCTGACAACTCTGCTATACGAGCTCTATCTTCAATGACCACCTTTACTTTTCTGGCAACGAGCGTTGCATCGATAGGCTTGGTCAAATAATCTAAACCACCAACATCGAAGCCTCGCAATATTTCTTCAGTGTGAGTGTTTCCAGAAACGAACATAATTGGAATATGAGGAGCGATTTCGAGTATTTTCTGGCAAGTTTCATAACCGTCCATATCTGGCATGACAACATCTAACAAAACCAGCTCAATATCTTGATCATCCTTAATCATTTGTAACGCTTGAAAGCCACTCGTCGCGGCCACTATTGCATATTTATCTTTCAAGACTTCCATCAAAATGCGTAATTCATTTGGTGAATCGTCAACAAGTAGAATTCTGTTCTTAGCCATTATCTATCCTAGTTGCACCAATGCTGCGGCAATCGCTGCCGACACCATTGGTGTATCAAACTGATTCATTGCATTTTGCGCATTTTTTAGCTCTTCTAGCACACCCTCTGAAAGCTCACAATCCAATAAATCTTTCAAAATATCCTCTGCAGCGAACAAGTCTTTATTTACCAAGTTTTGTAAATCTTTTAGCTGTTGCAATACATAGCCTTGCGACTCTTGCCGCAGCGTTGACTTTTGGTTTTCGTTGCTAGGGTTATCGACCGTTTGCATCGATTTATTAAGATTATCGACCATCATTTGTAAGCTTGAAAAAGCAGATTCATCTGGCCAATTCTGCTGCTTTGCTAATAGTGTTTCATAATCGCCCGCTAGCGATGACAATTCGGCAATTCCTAAATTTGCAGCGCCTCCCTTCACTTTATGCAGCAAAATAATCGCGTTAGTTTGATCGTTATCTGCGAGATACCGCTTCAAGGTATTCCCTAGATTTGTGTTTTCAGTCAAAAAGCGTGCGATTAATGAATATAACAAAGGCCAATCTCCGTTCACTCTTTCCAAAGCGCTGGCTATATCGATACCAGGGATACGTAAACTGTTGTCTATTGCTATTTCGTCTGACTCTTGTATGTCATTGCTCACACTTAAATATTGTAAAACGACTGCCTGCAGACTGTCCCGCTCAATTGGTTTAGAAATATGGTGCTGCATGCCAGCGTCATAACACTCCTGCATATGCTCTTTACTATTGTGGGCTGTCATTGCCACGATAGGTATGTTGGCAAACTTTTCTTTAGAAGCTCGAATGCGTTTTGTCGCCTCGATTCCTCCCATATTCGGCATTTGAAGGTCCATTAACACGAGTTGGTAATCCTTGGTCTCAAGCATTTGTAATGCACAAAGGCCATCGTCTGCCAAATCAACATGACAATCCCACTTCGAAAGCATCTTCATCGCTACCATTTGGTTAACAGGGTTATCCTCAACAAGCAGTATATTACTCTCGGCAAGCGGGTTTTCTCCCGCGTCTATTAAAGGAAGTATATCGCTGTTCTCTTCGCCTTGAGCAAATGAGATATCTACATGGAAGGTTGTTCCTTCGCCTAGTTCGCTTTCAACTAGGATTTGCCCCTTGAACATCTCAACGAGATTCTTAGTAATATTCATTCCTAGGCCTGTGCCGCCAAAGTCTCTAGTAATACTATTGTCCGCCTGTTCAAACGCGGCAAAAACACTATCAATATGTTCCTGACCAATACCAATACCTGAATCGGCTACCGTCAAGCGATAAACGCCTTTTGAATTAAAGGGAGTGAAGGATAAAAACACACCGCCGTTGTCGGTGAATTTAATAGCATTTGAGAGCAAGTTACTGATTATTTGTGTAAAGCGCAGCGGGTCGGTCACCAATGCTTTGGGCACGCCTATATCAATATCGTATCGGAATTCGATGCCTTTTTTCTTGGCATCCAATGCAAAAGGTGCACACACAGAGTGAAAATACGGTTCAATTTGAACTGAGCTTAATTCTAGCTCTAACTTCTTGGCCTCTATTTTTGAGAAATCTAATATGTCATTAATCACGCCAAGTAAGTGCTTACCTGACGACAAGGCAACACGAACCAGCTCTTGCTGTTCTTGACTTAATTTTTCGTCGGACAATAGGGTAAGAACACCTAAAACCCCGTTCATTGGGGTCCTAAGTTCGTGACTCATGTTAGCGATAAAATCAGATTTGACCTGCAAGGCTGTTAACGCTTCGTCCCTCGCTTTTTGCATCTGCGAAGTACGTTTAGCCACCAGCTTTTCTAAACTGTTACTTAATTTTTCAAGCTCTCTGTTTTTTTCAAACAGTTCTCGACTTTTTAACTCAAGTAAATGCTCCGCTTCCTGCCTTGCTTTTTGTTCCCGAGCATGGCGCCTTTCTAGACGCGCCAATTCAGTAGGCACTATACTTCGGTCGCTTCGATCGGCGTAATATAAAAAATGCAGTGGTGTACTTCGCCTTCAACCCAATCTTTACGCTTGAGCTCGAATTTTTCATTGTAATAACTGGAGGTCGATTGTATGAGCCCCTCAGCCAAGTCAGCGAATCCCCGAGTAGAACTGTAGTGAAGTTCGAAAGGTTCGTTTGGAGTGGATGGTTCAGTATAGCTAAAACCGGGCAGCTCAGCATCAGGGTATAACTTACGCACTTCCACATGTATGTGCTTATCGATTTGTTTCAAAAAGGCGAGAGTGTTACCCGCCTCCTCAAAAAAACTAGAGAATTTTTCAGAGAATGTGCGACCGAGATGCTCGCCAAAAGTATAGATGAGTTTTGCAACCGGGACGTCGGTCCGGTTGTGAAGCTCAACCACCATGTCAACCAACTCTTTGTGGTCATAAGTGCCTACACTGGTGTAAGCGCCACCTGAAGCTGGATCCGTTGCGTCGAGCAAATCGTCTAGCATGTCTTCGCCAAAGAGGCTCTCGACCATAGTGGAAAACTCAGTAAAAACAATACCTTTCATGAAATCGCCTTATAAATAATTAGTAGAACGATCCCTGTTGAGCAGCACTCAATGAGTTCCTTACTTCCTAAACAGCATAATACACAAACAAACATCGCAAAAGTAGTTTACTCAGAATTTAAAAATTAGGTAGCAATATAAGTATGACTTTTCACACCTGATTATTGTGACTTAAACGGTATCAACATGGTTATTTGGTATTCTATGTATCCTAATGACTACCAGTAGAGGTTAGATTGCAGACCAGACGACGTTATTCCCATTCTTTTTTCTTTGCGGCTGTCGCGACTTTTTCACTTTTACTAGGCTCTTCAGTATCGCTCGCAAATGAATACGACATCATGGTGGTGGATCAGGCGGGTAAATCAGTACCAAATGCAGTAGTGACATTCCCAGATTTCAAAGCGAAAAAGGATGAGCGAACAGCCGTAATGGACCAGGTAGACCAACAATTTAAACCTGAAGTACTGGCTATCCAAAAGACTCAGAGCGTAGATTTTCCAAATAGTGACAATATTCGACACCACGTATATAGCTTTTCAAGACCAAATCATTTCGAAATAAAACTATTCAGCGGCAGCGAATCTAAGGCTGTCACTTTCGAACATAATGGCGTAGCTGTTCTTGGCTGTAATATTCATGACAATATGATTGGCTTTATTTACATAAGTGATGGGGAAACTCTTGGCGTAACCGATAACAATGGAAAGGTAAGTATCGAATTGCCTAAAGAAGCTGAAACAAGCGAGCAACTGATGCTAAAAGTCTGGCATTCGAAGCTTTCACCATTGAGTAATGAGCATATTGAAGCCAAGGTGAACGGAAAAGAAATGAAACACACCGTGACATTACCGATGACTATTGAAGACAAACCTGAAAATTCAGAGTCGATGCCTCCCGAGTCATCTGGCTTTAAGAAAAAATTCGGTAAATAGAGACACAATGCAAAAGACGCTGAACCAACGTATTAATCGCCTAATCATTCGTATCCTAGTGATAACGATGGTGACTTTGTTGATTTTCATCTGGAAATCGACCAGCGATCAAGCGTCTGCACAATTAAAAAATGACTTAGAAGTCGCGAGAAATGTACTATCCCAAGTGCTCGATACCAGACAGAAACAACTCGCTAACTCTGCCACAGTATTAACAGATGACTTTGGCTTTAAAGGAACTGTTGCTAGTCGAGACAAGCTCACCATTGATAGTGCCCTATCAAACCATGGACAACGCATTAACGCTGATCTAATGGCTCTCTTTTCCTTACGCGGCGATACGATCACTAGCGTCCCAGAAAAGTTCATCCCAGGCGCGAATTTTATCTACCCTAAGCTGATTGAAGAAGCCGTGAACCAAGGCAACTCTGATTCTATTTTGTCGCTTGACGGTGAACTTTATCAAGTTCTGTTTTCAAGTGTAAAAGCACCGCGGCCTATGGCTGTAGCCATGATGGGTTTCAAAATAGATAAGAGCATTGCTGAACAGCTGAAACGTATTACGCAACTAGAGACGAGTATTGTGGTCACACCTGGCGATGCACAAAGTTACCGTGTGAGTACTATCGATAGCGATGCCAACATGATGAATATCCAGATTGAAAATATGGATGCATTGGCCTGGTTTACCTTATCTTTTAATTCCAAGAATAAGCTCATCTCCACATCCTTTACTTTACTCGAAAAAGACGGACTCAAAGTAGAGATCATGTTGTCTAATCAGGTTGAGAGCTTACTGGCAGATTTTATATCCTTACAGATTAGTATTGGATTGATTGCCCTAGCAGCGATGCTTATCGCGATTATGTTTGGCGCAATGCTCTCTAAAAAGCTGGTAAAGCCGATTGAAGCGCTCACCGTGCATGCAAAAAAAATTGCTGATGGTGAATACGATGAAGGGGTGAACGCTGATGGACATTCATCTGAACTTACCACCCTTTCTGCAGCATTTGAAACAATGCAAAGTAATATCAAAGACAGAGAGCGAAAGGTCATTTATCAGGCACAACATGATGTGCTTACCACGCTTTATAACCGAAACCATGTTGAGAAGTTACTCAGTGAAAAGTTTGAACGACAAGAGTGCTTCCAAGCTATCGGCATTAACATATTTGGATTTAGAGGCGTCAACGATACCTTCGGTTATCACAATGGCGATCTATGCCTGACTGAACTTGCTCGCAGAGTCGATTCTCTTGGCGGCCTCTCTGCGCGTTTAACCGGCGGTGAGCTGTTGTGGGTACCCGAAAAAGAGTTGTCCAAAGATGAGTTAGTACAAATCAAAGGTAAGCTGGACGGCGAAGTTGCCGCTCAAGGTGTTAGTATTCCCATGACAGTCGCAATGGGTGTTATTAATTGTCCCTCGGACACTCATTCGCCTAGCGATCTATTTAGAAAAATGAATATTGTCATCGACGAAGCACAAATAACGCGCCAGTTTATTCTTGAGTTTAGCGACGAGTTAGAAGAAAAGTATACACGTCGCCTTTCAATTATTACCGAGCTGAAGAAGGAACTGCGTGAGAATAACGGCGAACTTGCATTGTTCTATCAGCCAAAGTTAAACCTTATCCAAAATAAAGTCCTATCGGTTGAAGCTCTGATTCGATGGAATAACAAAGAGTTAGGTTTTGTATCACCCGAAGACTTTATTGCTGTTGCGGAACATGCGGGTTTCATTGGTGAAGTGACAACATGGGTATACCAACAGGCTATCAGAGATATTATCAGCTTTAGAGATCACGATATTGATGTCATGGTTGCCATAAATATTTCAGCGCAAGATGTGATGAACCCAGAACTATTGTCGATGGTAATGGCGCTGCTAAGGGTAAATGAGCTACCTCCTAGTGTTCTTTCTTTCGAGATGACCGAAGGCCATTTGGTGAAAGATCTTGGTAAAGCGGTGCAACAACTTGCGATAATGCGCGAGGCTGGATTCAAAATTGCTATTGATGACTTTGGAACCGGCTACTCTTCATTGTCTTACTTAAGCAAGCTTCCCGCTGACATACTAAAAATTGATAAGAGCTTTGTCCTCAAACTTGACCAACAAGAGTCGGATCGCAAAATTGTTCGAACCGTTGCCAAACTCGCACACGATTTCAATATGGAGATTGTTGCAGAAGGTGTAGAAAACCAAGAGTCGCTCGAGATTCTGCGCAATTATGGTTGTGAGTACGCTCAAGGCTATCACATCTGTCGTCCTATCGATGCTGCGAAGTATATTGAGTGGCACAAAACATTTTCATTGCCTAACTAACCTTGTTCCTTGGTAATCACTAGGCCAATTACATATAACTTACTCAAGATGACCCACTTTTATGATGAAGATAAAACTAACGAAATACATTTTATTACTTTTTAGCCTGCTGAGTTTTCACAGTATAGCAAGTGACGGCAAATTGATTGGTACAGCCGGCCTTAGTCAAGTTGAGGGCGCCGGTGGTGGCGGCCTTGTTCCTTGGGCGATTCTATCGGGCTATGACAGCCAAGATGAAATATCCGTTTCAGCAGCTTTATCTCAAGCAGATTTAAAGGATTATCGGCTGAATGTTCAAGCAATTAGTGCTTCATTTTATGACCAAGTAGAACTGAGCATAGCTCAACAGCGCTTCGATTTGTTGAGCTTAGGCGGTGAAATTAAGATGAATATCTTTGGTGCAAAATACAAAGTTTTTGGCGACGCCGTTTATTCCCCTATGGGACAAATTAGTGTCGGCTTGCAACACAAAGCACTTGAAGACAAGGCCGTGGCAAATTTACTCGGCGCGGAAGGAACTTCTGGAACTGATTTTTACGTCGCAATGAGCAAGATACACTTAGGTGCTATTGCCGGTTACAACGCCGTATGGAATGTGACAGCAAGAGCAACAAAAGCAAATGAAATGGGATTGCTAGGTTTTGGTAGTAACAATCAGAACAGCTACGAACTCATGTTAGAAGCCTCTGCTGGCGTTTTATTTTCTCGCCACTTTGCAGTAGGTGTGGAGTATCGACAAAAACCAGATAACTTAGGGCTAGGTGAAGATGATTGGTTTGATTTCTTTGCCACTTATATTCCAAGTAAATCCGTGTCTTTCACCGCTGCATGGACAGAATTAGGCACTATTGCAGGAGCTGAAGGGCAAAGCGGACTCTATTTATCTATTAATGGGCACTTCTAATGACAAATAAAACTGACTTTTCAATCAATAAAAAGCTAAAAACATTGAGTCTGATTGCCATCATTTTCACGAGCCTTAGTCTTGCCTCATGCGCCAACCAACAAAGTACAACGTTATACGAACAGTTAGGCGGAATGGAAAAACTTGAACTCATTGCAAATAACTTTGTGAACGAAATTGCATTTAATGAAGAAATATATAGGTACTTCGAAGAAACAAATATCGAACGTTTTACTGAAAAGCTCGTAGAGCAGCTTTGCGTTATGAGTAATGGCCCGTGCACATACACTGGCGACTCGATGGCGCAAGTTCATGCTGGCATGCAAATCACCGAAAACCACTTTAATCTCACTGTCGATTTATTTGTCGCGGCTATGGATAAGGCTGAAGTGCCTCACCGTTTGCAGAATCAACTGTTGAAAGAGATGGCGAAGACTCGTGATGAAATGCTCTACAAATAAAAAGCAGATTAACGATAGACTCTATGTGTAATATAATGGTGGTATCAAAGGAATTAGCGACTATCAGGGAATAGCGTGATATCTCACCAATACCAATGCATTTTTGTACACATTCCAAAGTGTGCAGGCACTAGCGTAGAAAGTGCACTAGGCCACTTTGATGGTCATCAAGGGCGCAGTGGACAGGATCATCGTAGTATTCGAATGATACAGAAACCATTACCCGTAACCAAAGTATTGCGCTCTCGAGAGAACATTAAAGATCTAGTTAGACGTTTTCGAGAGTACACTCGCCCACATGCAAACCCTAACAACGCCATACAAGTCACACACATCCAATACGAACAATACTTTAAGTTTACGATTGTACGAGACCCGGTGAGCCGCGCTTTTTCTTGGTATAAAAACGCCATGCGCGATCCTATACATCAAAAAAACTATCAAATCCCCAGTGATATTGACTTTGACAATTTCATCCGACGGTTTGCTGGACAAGGTTTTTTGCGTCCGCAAACGTATTGGTTGCAAGAATATTCTGGCCTTATCAACATGGATCTGATTATTAAGTTTGAATCCTTAGAAGATGGATTTAACACTTTGCGGAAACAGCTCGGTGTAGAAGATTTACAGTTTCCTCACAAACTGGAGAGTGCGCCTAGCAGAGACCACCAAATCGATGAAAATACGATAACATTTATTAAAGATTTTTATGCGAGTGACTATGAAGCGTTTGGGTATTGAAAGATGAATAAAAGCATAGAGCAAGCGCGAGACCCAGCATGATATTCACGTCAATAGAGTTTGCTGCTTTTTTTATCGTTGTTTTTATTACGTATTGGACTGTCCAACGCAAAATTAAAGTCAGAAATGCAGTAATACTGGCAGCCAGCTTTTTCTTCTATGGATATTGGGATCCTAGGTTTCTGTTCTTAATTGCTCTATCAATAAGTATCGATTTTTACTGTGGAATGCTTATCGATAAAGGAAAAAGCGAGAAGAATGCTGGACTGCAAAGCCTGACTTTCCTCGCGCTTAGCGCCTTACTATTCTTAGTTTTCCCACAGCTAGATTTTGCACTTAAGATAATTCGAGAGCACATGTTCTTGAGTTTGAGCTCAGTCTTGTTGGCGCTGTTTGGTGTGCCACTCCTGTTTAGGTACTTTGCTAACTTTGAGTTTAGTAAACGTCGCAAAGCTTTCTTAATTTTTAGTATATTTTCTAACTTAACAATCCTCGGATTCTTTAAGTATTTTAATTTTTTTGCAGACTCATTTGCACAATTAAGCGAATCGCTTTTTGATATTACTCCAACAGCACTCACTTTAGACATCATTCTTCCGGTAGGCATTTCCTTTTACACTTTTCAAACTATTAGTTATTCCGTCGATATTTACCGAAAAGAGCTGACACATACAAACAACATCATAGACTTCGGTGCATTCGTTTCATTCTTTCCACAGCTTGTGGCAGGACCAATAGAAAGAGGTAAAAACTTACTCCCTCAATTCCAAACGGTTAAGCAATTCCCAAGAGGAGAGCAATTGAGTAATGCACTTTGGCTGATCACTTGGGGAATTTTCAAAAAAGTAGTTGTTGCCGATAATATGGCGAAGATTGTAGATAGTACTTTTCATCCATTTGATATTGGCAATGCAGGAGCTGGCGCAACTGATGGCTTAACCCTCCTCGTAGGTGTGTATGCCTTTTCCATCCAAATTTACTGTGACTTTTCTGGTTATACCGATATAGCGAGAGGGATAGCAAAGCTATTTGGCTTTGAGCTCATGGTCAATTTTAAGCTTCCATATTTTGCGACAGATCCTTCATCATTTTGGAGAAGGTGGCATATTAGTCTGTCTTCCTGGTTACGAGACTACTTATATATTCCATTGGGAGGCAATAGAGGTGGATCTTTCTTTGTTTACCGAAATTTAAGTATCACAATGCTATTAGGTGGCTTATGGCACGGTGCATCTTGGAACTTTATAATATGGGGAGCCTACCATGGTTTCCTGCTCAGCTTTTACAAAGCATGTAAACTAGAGAGCCCAGAACGAGTTAAAATCTCAGGAAAGGTAATCTTGAAAGTATTTATTTTCTTTCACTTGACCTGTTTAGGATGGTTAATATTTAGAGCTCAGAATGTTGAGACAATCTCACATTTTATGTATTACATTGTCACATCGCCTACTTACTCTGCAATCACGATAGAAAACTTATCCACTGTTCTTTTTTATTCTTGGTTTTTAGTCGCTTTTCAATGTTGGCAAGCATTGTCAAAAAGCCTGACACCGGTCAGTAAATCGCATTGGTTTGTATCCTTAAATATCTGGCTCTTTGTGTTAATGAGTATTTTGGTATTAGCCTCGAACAAACCTTCGGAGTTTATTTACTTTGCGTTTTAAACTGTTGATTAAAATAATTTTTGTTTGTACTTGGATGGCCGTTTTTTTCGAGGGCTATATACGCCTATTTAAAGTCCAACCAATAAACCCTAGAAATATTACCAAAGGTGAATATGGAATTCGCGTAAACAAAGCCTTAGCGAACTATACGCACAAGACATATGATTACACAGTAAACTTCAAGACTAACGCTAAAGGCTTAAGAGCTGATGATGAAATACCGTATAAAAAATCTGACAACACATTTCGACTTCTGCTTTTAGGTGACTCATTTGGTATGGGATATGGTGCTACTTTAGAAGAATCATTCATACACCAAGCAGCTACTATTGTCTCTAAAAATATTAGTAAAAAAGTTGAAGTCATTAATCTTTCTGTATCAGGTTATAGCACCGCAGAACAACTCATCGCGTTACAGCAGGAAGGCATTAAGTATTCGCCAGATCTGATTGTGTCTACATGGCACCATACCGATCTAGATGAAAATAAGTGGAGTCAACTCTTTCACTTAGAGAATGCCGGTTTGAGCCGTAAGGCAATTAGCTATTTACCTGGAGTTAGGCAACGCGAAATACTCGAACATATCCCGTTTTACACTTTTCTTTCTGAAAATAGTCAAGCATATAGTTTTATTAGGGAAAGATCAGCACTAATGATTAAGTCGTTGCTGCGAAACAAAAACAATACATCAAAGCATTCTGGAGCAGGGCCTGAAAAGGCTAAGCTAGCCTTTGCACTCTACAAGGAGCTCGAGAAGACAGCAGGGCTAAGTGATGTTCCACTTATTGTACTGAACATACCTAAGAAACTTGAAAAACGGGCTTACGAGAATACGATGCCACTAACAATCAAAGAAAACTTCGTTGTTGTTGATCCTACTGGAACTTTTGAACAAAATAGTGAAAAACTGCTTTACTGGGAGCGTTCACAAGGTCACTTTACGCCAGTTGGGAATGCCTTGGTTGGACAATTGCTAGCACGTCGGCTTATCGACGTTATACAAAACGAGAATACGCCAAAATGAAAAAAAACTGGCAGTTTAAAAGAGCAGTCAATATCGCTTTTTATAAGTTACGGAAACTTCCGCGCCTTGCCCGTCTTTTTGTCCGGCTTACATATTTGCTGCGCTACTGTCTTCGAGCAGGAGTGGCGCCGACTGCAGATAACATAGGAACGGTCATCATATGTGATGAACTGAAAGCAATTCACGCAGGAAACCCTAAAGTGGCTTCAAGCAGTGTAAGGAGCTTTTTTCGTACACTCCCTTTTAGCTATCAATTAGAAACCAAACTCTCATATGCTGAAGTATTACAAATCAATGCAAAGCTTTCAGACTATTATCAATTCGCATTTGTGAGAGATCCTTGGAGCAGAGTTTATTCTTGTTGGAATGATAAAATAAGCAACAATGGGAAGTTTGCCGACATTTTCATAATAACTCGCTATCGAGGTTTATACCCAGACATGCCGTTTGCTGAGTTTGTCCATTGGCTAGCTAGTGAGGAAGGCGCAGACCAATTTTCTGATAGGCATTGGATTTCGCAATATCGAATACTTAACAACAATGAAGGCGGACTTCGTTTTGACTCTTTAGGCTATATGTCTTCGTTGACAGAAGACTTTGCAAAGATTCAAAGTGAACTTGGTGTAGAAAGTTTCTCACTGCCGCATTCTAATCAGCAGCAAGACGAAAACTCATTTTTAAACGCATACACAGATAAATTACTAGCGATAGTAAGTGAAAGATATCAAAGGGATATCACAATATTTGGTTTCAAAGTGCCGCAACTTTAGCTTGTGTGTCAGCTTTTTTAACACCTTTTCTAAACTCATTGGACCAACAGTATTTTAACCATAATATTCAACAACTTAAATAAATGGCGCAATTATTGCTTTGTATTGAGACTAACTCGTAACTGAAACATGGTTACACTTTTCGCGCAAATGCGCATTATTATTGAGGTTTTATGAATTCTATTAAGCTGGTTTTCATTTTTATCGCTTTATCCATAAGCACATTGGCTAACGCGTCTTTTATTACCAATGACGATATTGATGTCATTAATGTTTATATTCCAGATGGTTATGTGCTTGATACCACCCCAACTAGCACTACGACTGACTCGACTGTTTTATTGTTCGACAGTGTAGTTCAGAGAAAACTCTCTAAAGGTGGCACTGGCGCTTTTCGAGTAACCCGTGACAAAGACGGTGCAGTTATCTCCGATACTAACGCGGTGTTTATTGAAATTGAATTAAACAGACTAGTCAATATCAAGACATTCTCTATCTTTAATGATGGTTTAGCTAATCCGAATGAGCAAGTTACGGAAATTGGTTTAAAGCTTTTAAAAGACGTTGAAGTTTTATTCATGGACATATTTAACAACTTCTACGTAGCACCTACCCCAGATGGCAGTGGTCCAAACCCTTGGCTTGAGCAAAGCATTGCAAATTTCGGTGACGGCATTAATGGCGTAAACAAAATAATGATTGCACTAACTGACGCTCAAAATGATAGAGAGATTGAGATCCGTGAACTACGCTTCTCTATAGAAGAGTACAAAGCAAGCGCTCCAGCCGCAGTGTTGTTATTCATGGCCTCTTTGATGTTTATGCTAAGACGTAAGAAATAATAAGTACATCAAAGAAATAACAAAGCCGCCTGATGCAAATCATGGCGGCTTTTTTGTATGCTCACTTTAGCCTCTAGCTACTCAGACACGAATCTTCTTATTCTTTTTATTATGGTTGGTTCTAAAGCAAGTACACTGCCTAAATAAACAAAACCACCAATATTAACAATCAAAGTAATATCGATGACGTCTTGTAATGGTAAGTATGTGATATATGCCAATAAACTTCCGCATAAGACGCCACATGCTAATACAGGCTTTAAGAGCACCAGCAAATAGCGTTTGACCGAGAACACACAAATACTAGTGATAACCTGAGTGTTGATAGGCAACATAATTGCCAATTTAATAATAAGTGCCCATACAGCACTCATCAAGCCGTAGTGTTCAGATGTCATAAACACGAAAAGAATAGCCATTATGGTTGTGATAATTTCTGGTATTAACGCTTTCTTCGTCACCTTCTTCGCCACCAGAATGCTTGGTAAGAAAGTTAAAGAAAAACTGATGGCCGCCATGACACTAATAGGCAATATTAAACTAGCCGCGGCGGCCCAACGCTCTGGAAAAATCACGCCGACTAATGCCTCACCAATTATCGCAAACCCAATAAAAATAGGAGCAGCAAGGTAAACCGCTATCTGTGTTGCATCTAAGAAGAAATTTGAAAGCAATTTTTCCGCATCTGGGCTTTCACTTTTCGCTTTCCTACTAAACACAGGATGACCGTAAGTCATTAAAGCGCTGTGAATGGCTTTCTTTGGTAATTGCACCAAGCGATTAGCAAAGTTGAAAAAGCCCACTGCTGCCGAGCCTAGAGTAATATCTAGGGCAAATATCAAACCTTTTTCTACGAAGTTACTGCTTATTGACTTCACAGCAGCAGGCACACCAACTAGACTCAAATCTTTTATCAAATCGATGTCGAAGGTGAAAGGAACTGATCTACGACAAGTTAACATTAGCAAACTTGCAGAAGTAAATGACATCACAATTGCTTGAGTCACTAAACCCCATGCTCCATAGCCAATATAGGCTACGTAGATACCGCAGCACAAGCCCAATAGTTTACCGAGAAGCGTTCGCTGAGCTAATGATTTGAACTCCCCTGCCCGCCTTAAGTGGATAATATGGATACGTGAGAGTGATTGTAAGGGTAAAAATAGTAAAGCCACCATTAATATCGAAGATTCAGCTTCTTGGAAGTAGAAGGTGCTAAGTAATACCCACAAAACACATGCAAGTATCGATGTACTAATAAGGCCGGTCCAAAATACTGTTCCATCGTCAGACTTTGAAATCTTTTTCATTCCTATCATCGAATTATCAATGGTTGATGAAAAGAAGAATGAAAACAACTCAGCAATCGCTAATAAAAGCACAGCTAAGCCCAATTCATTTGGTGTTAGCAGTAAGGCGAACGCAAAGAATGAAAATATTGAAAGGAAAATTAGGCCGAACTTTTCAATAAACAACCAGGCTAACCTTGCCATCCTTTGTCTAGCCGGGGAGACTTGCATGTTACTTACTCACTTTTTTTGAGGGCCGAAATTTTCTAAATAGGGCAGATACCGTACTTTTCCAGCCTATAAACTCAGCACACACTTTGACCCATGATAGCTTGTACTTTTTCCCCATCAAATTAGTTAAGGTTTGCGAAATAATGCGCTCTCTAAATGCTTCTTCACCTAGCCAAGCTCGATGTTTAAGTGCTGCATCAAGTCGATAAAGTGCTTGTGTTGGCTGAATTATTTGCGTGCTTTTAGTAATACCAGAGTTAACTTCTGTACGGTAGAGATATAGAGGTAAAGAAATGTTCTTAACGCACATTCCAGATTGAAAAAAGCGAATGTAGATATCCCAATCTTGTGCGTTTTTTAATTCCTCATCAAAAGGAATCTGTTTTAGGTACTCTTTTTTTGCAGTAAAACCACTGACACCACAGTACGTATTGCCTTTTTGTAACTCTGCTTTAGTAAGGAAGCCTTCGGAGTTCACTTTTTCAATATGTTGACGCTCCATGATCCGCTTACCACAGAGGGTGGCGACCACTTTTCTATCTTCAGCGTATGCTTGAACTACCTTTGATAAATATTCTGGAAGCCAAATGTCATCATCATCTAAAAAAGCGATGACATCGCCACTTGCAACATTCGCGCCTGTGTTCCGGGCGTGATTAGCCCCTTTTGAGCCATCGGTACTGATTAATTTGGCATTACTCAAGTTAACTAATTCATCACAGCTTGTGTAGTCATCGCTAGGACTATCGTTGACCACAATAATCTCCGATGCTTGAGCGGATTGAGCTAAAACGCAAGACAAAGCGCTCTGCAGATACTCTGGCCGTTGATAAGTGGTTATTACGACAGAAATACTCGGTAGGCTATTCATCTTATTATTCATGACTTGTTGTACTCATGAGAACCCACCAAATTAGCCACACAGAAAAAGCAAAGCATAAATAAGAACATATCGAAGCTATTATGATTGAGAATAATATAACCTATATAATTGGTAATAAGCTGTACTGACAGAAGCGTTATCGCGAAAGAAGCAAAGATACGATGTTCGCTACCAATATAGAGTTTAATTGCTCGCGCAGCGTTAACAAAAATAAGGACAAAGAAAAGCCCCATACCAACTACGCCAGCATGCAACATGATCTCAAAGTAGCCGCTATGCGCGTTACCAATAAACCCCCACCTTTCAATAAAATCTGCCACAGCACTACTTGCCCAAAAACTACCAAAGCCATATCCATATAAGTATTTTTCTTCCAAATAGGGCTTTAGTAATTCCCAGATAATTGCACGATTTGTTAAATTAGCGTCACGACCTAAGAGTGAGAGTAGGTATTCGTACAAATTAATAATTACCAATCCGGCGATCATTAAAAGCAAAACTAGCATAATAAAGCGAAGTATACTCTCAGACTTGTTTCTACCTCGAAATATACGAAGTGCAATAGTGAGACCGACACCCACCACCGCTATTACAACAGCTGATGCTGATTGCGAGGCGAAAAGGGCAAGAGTCAATAGTGCTAGGAGCGATCTATCCCATCCTGTTCTGTAACGCCCAAGTGCACAAAAAAGTAAAAGACCATAAGCATATATTCTAGCGGCACTGTTTTTATCAGCAAACATTCCTCTAAAACCTGACTCTCGCTCACCCAGGCCAAAATTAATCGTACTCCCGCTTAAAAAGGTATAAAACAAGCCAACAATAGTAGCCAGAGCAATAGCGTTTGCCAAAAAATACAACAAAGAACGAGGAGAAAAAACTTGAGCCAAAACGAAGGTACTGATTATCAAAGTGAAAAATGCAACACATCGCCTAAACGTTATATTCGGTACATCAGACCAAGTTATGGATAATAAGAAGAAACATACAATCAATAATATGGGCCATGCTGACATCAGGAATGCCTTAATACCTTGAAGCTTGCTAGTCAGAAAGTATGTAAGTGAAAGCAAAAGTAAAAGTATCCCTATTATTTGATTAAGGATATTTCCACCAGCAACAACTTCGAATGAAGCGCTATCACCCGCTCCAGTAATTACTCGCTCAAAAAAGCGAAAGAAACTCAAATAAAAGCCAACGGCAATAAGTAAAAAGACTCTGTAATAATTTGTGGTTGAAATACTCATTTTGCTAACATGAAGTCCAAATATATCTTGGCAGATTCAGCTGCCTCAAAACGAGAAATGATTGCAGGGTAAATATCTATATTAGTTTTTTGTTGCAAAGCCGTCTCCATTCTTGAACTCAAAGCCTTAATGTCAAGGTAAGGAACCAACGCTTCTTTTTCTACCGCTGCAAGGATTTCTTTTGGCCCGTGAGGACAATCAAATGCTACCACAGGTAGTTTAGCCGCCATCGCCTCTACCAAAACATTAGGGCTCCCTTCAAACCTAGAGGGTAGAACGAACAGATCAGCGGCTTGCATTTCAGCGACGGGATTCTCGGCGTATCCAGGCAGTGATACATAAGGACCTAAGTTCAGATCTAGCACCCTTTGCTCTAGTTGAGGTCTTAATTCCCCTTCTCCAAAAATAATCAATCGATACTGCTCTTTGTTCGCCTCTTTGTTCACTAGAATCGAAAACGCTTTTAAAAGCAAGTCGAAACCTTTCTGCTCGCATAAACGACCGATTGCTATGATGACTCGACCTTGTTTATTTAATAGCCATGGGTGAGTTGCGGTTGAATTAAGTTGCAACAAAAAGTCGGTCGCAACGACAGGGTTAGGTGCCACAACAACATCTTTACTTCTAGCAATGCTCGTAGCAACGAGATCGTTTGCCACGCCTTTAGATACTGCAATAACTGGTTTGGATGCAAACCGATAACACCAAGGTGCTAATGCATATGCTAGTTTCATCACAGCACCTTTGTTGACTAACTTGTCATGAGAAAAAGTATTGCGTTCACTCATACTTAATTTGTGTCTCATGCCCAAACTCATGCAAACGAGGAATGTCAAAACGTTAATGTGTGTTAGCGCTGACAGAATTGCATCTGCCTTGAGGGCTTTGAGCTGTTTTCGAAGCGGCATAAATGCAGACAATGTGCGATCACAGGCTAATTGGATTACCTTAACTTCTGGCGAAACAATGGCAAGATTAGCACCTCCTTTCGCGACTAAAAGTAAAGTCACAGTATGCCCTCGCATGGACATTGCGTTTGCGAGTCGCACCATCATTTTTTCGGCACCACCGCCTCGTAGGTCATGAATGACAATCACTATCTTAGACATTCGCTTTACCGCCTAATAGCTTCAAATAATGTTGGCAAACACTGCTTTGTGAGAATTCAGCGACACTTTCGACTAGTCCAGTTTTTGGTACAGACTGATAGTTCGATAAGGCATCTGCAAGCGCGTCTATGTCTCCGTTTGCGACTAAAAAGCCATTTTCGTTGTGTCGAATAATTTCGCTCGGGCCCGTTGGGCAATCAAAAGCAATACAAGCAGTACCGAGAGACAAGGCTTCTATCAGAACCGTAGGCATACCCTCATGGCGAGAAGACAAAACAAAACACTCTGCTTGCGCCATAGGATAATATGGATTCCGTAGAAAGCCTGCAAAAGTGACATGCTCTTCCAGCTTGAGCTCAGAAACGAGCGCTTTGAGTTTCGCCTCATCTTCACCTTGCCCCGCAATCACTAACGAGGGTAGATTTTTGTTTTTATTAACAGCTAGGCTGTATGCTGTGATCAACATATCAAAACCTTTCTGTTCGACCAGTCGACCAATGGCTAGGAAATACTGTTTATGAGGCCAGTGTTCTGTATTTTGTTGAGCTAAAGCTTGATTTTCTTGGGTAGCAGCAGCATTTGGTATGTAGTGTAAACGACTTTTATGAATCCAAGTCTGCCTTTTCGTCTGTGTGACTAGCTCCCTTGACACAGCAACGACTGTGCCAAACCAAGGATAGATTGAATACAGTGATTTAATTGCACTTGGCCCTAGTTTCTGACCGCTGACATCAAAAGCACAATGACGAGTAAAAATAATCTTAAGGCTCGGAAACCTTATTTTGCAAAAAATCGCCAGCATGTTGGCAGTTTCAGTGGCAGCAATGACACTGGTAATTTCCTCTTGGCGGATCAGTTTAGATAAGACTGAAAATTTCCGGTTAAGGGAATCATTATCAAACGTAAAGGAAACACTGAAAGACTGAGCAAGCTTTTTAATCCCCTCTGAATGCTCCGCGCTAGCTGAGATGATATGGAAGAAAACATTTTGTTCGCTGGCAACGAAGCCGGCAGCTAGGTTCGAGTGCACCTTTTCAATCCCCCCTCCTTGTTCGAAGGTTTTCTGCAGAAACAACACTTTTTCGTTCATGTGGCCTCTGATGGAAAATACTTGTGCTTCAACACGCAGTATATTGCATGCGGATTAGTGGTGAGATAGCGCCAGAACAGTTTCCTTGGCTCACTTAGCATTCTATGCAGCCACTCTAATCCCCCATCTTGCATCCATTGAGGGGCTCTTTTATAGTCACCCGTGATGTAATTAAAACAACCTCCACAGCTAATAATAACGGGGACTCGCAATTTGTGTTTATTTTGCATAATCCAATATTGTTCAATAGGTTTTCCTAAACCTACCCATAGAATATCGACCTGTGTCGCATTGATCTGCTCAATAATGTCATCGCTATTTTGCTTATCAAAATAACCATGATGCTTACCCGCAACCAAAAAATTAGGATACTTTTCAGTCATAATGTCTGCGCAAGCATCAACAACTTGAGCTTCGCCACCTAACAGAAAATGTTGTAGCTTTGCGTCGCTCCGATTCGGTATGTCGTGGATAGTATCAGTTGTGGCCGTTCTTTCTGGGATATCTGCGCCCTTTAGCCAGCGAGAAAATGATACAACGCTTTGGCCATCTGCGTGAATTAGATCAGCTTGATTCAAACAATGCATAAAGTCAGCATCTGAATTAGCTAAAGAGATAGCGTGCCCATTAGAATCGAAAATCACCATTGGCGTCGATTGTCTTGTTGCCCTTTCAATTCGACTCACAATGACTGAAACCATTCCTGTGCGGTCGATACAGGCAGTTTTGATACCACCTACATTGATAAGTGGATATTGAGCTAAGCCGTTTTGCAAGAACCTAATACTCCCTATTATGCTAACTTTCCGTAAATGCTTTGGAATTAAGCAGTATTACTGCCAATAAGTAAGTATTAATAGTACCAAAAAGCACAGCTGCGTATAAATAACTAACATCATAAATATGAAACTTTAAGTTATGATGCAAATCTATCGATATAGTAAGTGCAAAAGCATAAACGAGCATTAATGACATCATGAACAGCGCATGCTGGAACAATTACATGTGGCTTATAAAGGTATCGCAATAGAATGAAAAAGGTCATTCTCTATTGCTGCGTTGCCCTGCTTGCTATTCAGCATTCTCCTCTCTATTCAAAAATTGAAATTAATGAAAATTTGCTATCGCGAATAAGCGAACAATATGGTCAAGAC
Organism: Alteromonas sp. W364; assembly: GCF_031846205.1. Classification (NCBI taxonomy): domain Bacteria; kingdom Pseudomonadati; phylum Pseudomonadota; class Gammaproteobacteria; order Alteromonadales; family Alteromonadaceae; genus Alteromonas; species Alteromonas sp. W364. The sequence continues at coordinate 199,918 of NZ_JAVRID010000006.1, forward strand.
GCGTATAAACGAATCATCAAATGGCAAGCCCTACTTGAAGCTCAACAAAGCGAACCTATTGATGAACAATTAAAAGAAATTAATGACTTTTTTAATCGACTAGATTTTATAAATGACAAAAAACACTGGGGAAAAGAAGACTATTGGGCAACACCAATAGAGTTTCTATCCACATCTGGTGGTGACTGCGAAGACTTTACTATCGCCAAATATTTCAGCTTAGTCGAGTTAGGTGTAGATAAGTCTAAACTAAGACTAATGTACGTTACGGCTACCAAGCCACCACAAGCCCATATGGTGTTAGCCTACTATGAGAATCCAAATTCTATCCCCTTGGTACTAGACAATTTAAATAAACGCATTCTCCCGGCAAGCCAAAGAAAAGATTTACTCCCTATATATAGTTTTAATGGCGATGGCCTATGGCTTGCCAAAACTCAAGGCCGAGGCAGAATGATGCAAAATCGAGGGAACAACAGCTTGTGGGATGAGCTAAATGAGCGAATGAAAAATGGCTTTTAATAAGATACGCCTTATAATCTCAGCTAAGAGTATAAGTCGTGGCTTGTCGACGACATTCAAACGGAGCAGATATGTCACTCTCTAAACAGTTAGGATTAGGGTTTTTCCTAGTGTTGTTTATCGTATTTATGTCATCCATTTGGGTGAATGTCAGCAATACCCGTGAATACATAGAATACCAGCTTTCCTCTCACGCTCAGGATACTGCTACCTCGTTGGGTTTATCGATCATGCCTCACTTAGAGAGCGAAGAAGGCTTACCAATTATCGATACAATGACGAACGCAATTTTCGATCGTGGTTATTATCAAGAGATTACACTATATAACGGTGAAGATGAGGTATTGATTAGAAAAATAAACACGCAAACACTTGATGATGTTCCCGCTTGGTTTGTTGATTTATTTACTATCGAGGCCCCCAAATCAAATACAGAACTAAACACTGGCTGGACTATTGCTGGGCGATTAGAAGTCATTAGTAATCCTGGGTTTGGGTATCAGCAACTATGGTCTAATGCAAAAGCCACATTTTCAGTCATCAGTATTATTTTTGTTTTTGGATTATTTTTTGTCTATGCATTAGTAAAAATGATTACGCGTCCTCTTAAAGATGTTGCTCTGCAAGCTGAAAAAATGAGTGATAAACACTTTGAGAAAGTGAGTAGAGTCCCAAAAACTAAAGAGCTAAAACAGTTTGTTTTAGCCATCAATGTTATGTCTACTAAGCTAGGTAAGTTGTTCATGCAGTTGAACAAACAGTCTGAGCAATATAGACGATTCGCTTATTCCGATGTAGTAACTGAAGTCGGCAATCGTCGCGCTTTCGATTTAGCTTTTGAACAACTGCTGCGAGATGAGCAACATCATTCACAAGGTTTTCTATTAATCATTCGTGGCACGAGCCTACAAAATATCAATGAACATATTGGGATCAACGAAGGCGATTCGTATTTAAAGAAAATCTGTGAGGAAACTAAACAAATTTGCTCTCAGCATTTTAGTCATTTCTCTATCTACCGAATTGCAGGAGCCGATTTTGCAGTGCTTTTAGAGGATATTGAAAAACCTAAATGTGAGAGCTTAGTGGAAGCGCTTGCTGCTAACTTTAAACGCATTGAAAAAAGTGAATACCAACTTGGTACTGCCCACATAGGCGCTACAGAGTTTCAGTATTCAGACAATTATCATGCTGCTATGGAGCGCGCCGATAGTGCCCTAGCCATCGCAGCTACGTTGCCGTCACAATGGCAATTTGCATCTAATATCACAATTAAGCAAAGCAATAGTGAGTGGCGAGGTCAAATCTTACAGCTTATTGATGAAGCAAAAGCAGATTTTGCGGCACAGCCTTTGATAATGCCTAACAGCAAGGTTGAGTATTCTGAGTGGTTTGCACGAATGAAGCGAAAAGATACCGGTGAAATGGTACCGATGTCACAACTGATACCGGCCTCAGTCAGATTAAATTACTCTGAAGAATTGGACAAAATGCTATTCTCTAACGCGTTTGCGTTATTGAAAGCTAAGAATGGACGTGTTGGCCTAAACGTTTCTCGCTTATCCTCACTCTCTCCGAATTTTCAATCTTGGCTGCTTAGCAAGTTAAATGAAGAACCTGACATCGCGAAACGTTTGGTTTTGGAAATACCCGAACGAGCCTTAGTCAATTCTGCGCAAACACTCAATATGTTTGCTCAGCAGTTAAAAGCATTAGGTGTCAGCATCACCTTAGAACATTATGGCGCTCAACTGGCTGGCTTTATTCACTTAAAAGAACTGCAACCAGACTACTTAAAGTTAGATGGTCGCTTCACTGCCAACATCCATGAGCAACAAGATAATCAATTATTTGTGGAGTCTTTGCTTGCGATTGCTCATGGTTTAAATATAAAAATAATTGCAGAAATGGTTGAGAGCTCGGCAGAGTCAGACTGGTTAAAAGACGCCGGCGTTGATTTCCAACAAGGTTACTTCATCGCAGCTCCCAGGTTGGTCCAAGATGAGCAATAAACTACTGTCGCTTATTTGCTAATAAATGAATTACTGAGTAAAATGTAAACAAAGCATGTGTTCGGCGTATGCTAGTAATAAATTGTCACTATTATCAAACGATTTGGAAAATTAAAATGCGCAGACTCGCCACCTTTATCTTTGTTTGTTTTGCTTCATTCGCCTCGGTCGCGGCGCAAGATGTTGCAACAAGGTCTCTATTCGGTGATGAAGTGCAACCAGGAAATCGACTTCATGAGAATGTTATTGAATTAGTGAATAGCGGTAACACCTCTGTTCAAGCTATTGCCATGGCAATAGCTTCATCGATGACAGAAGAAGATACAACGCTTAATCCTGACGCAAAATCCGCCATCGCTTTTAATGTGCCGCTGTCGAATGATTTTTATCGTGAAATGATTGTCGTAAACAGCTTGATTGATGTCACGAAAGTGCTCATTGAAGAATATCCCGCAAAAGTCATTGAGGTCATTACACTTGGTGTTGTGCTTTACCCTGACTTCGCCCAAGAAGTGCTTGATGGCGCAGCCCTTACCGGCGCTATTACCCCAGAGAATGCTTTAGTTGCGGCTTTGCAAGCAGGCGCTGATCCCTCTTTGGTATCAACAGCAACAGCGGCTGGCGTAATTAGCACAGGTCCTATTTCACCTGTTGGTATTGGCATTGGTGCTGGCGGCGCTGGCGGCGGCGATACAACGGTCTCTAGCAATTAAGAAATAATCATAAAAAATTGCCGCTAGCTTAACGCGAACAACCCAACGAGCACTCGTGAATTTAAAACTTCAATCATTACTGTATTATTCACTGTTGTTTGTTATTTTTGCCTTACCTATACCTTTGGGTGCTAACCGCCCTTGGGCTTGGAATTTTTTCCAGATCGCTATTTTTGCTCTCACCTTTGTTGCAGCCCTATCTCACAAAGACAAACCTTGGCTGGGTTTGCTGCCCTACCTGCGAATGATCTACTTATGGTTAGCCTTAATAGTAGTTGCTGCATTGCAACTCGTTCCCCTACCAGCAGTCTTTGTTGAGTTCATTTCGCCAAGCGCTTTTGCTATTCAACAACTAGCCTCTGTGGAAAGTTTTTACTTATCCTTAGATACCGGTCAAAGCGGTATTAGTTTTTACAAGCTCTTGTCTTTTTTCTGTTTATTTTGCTTAATCTTGATGTTGGTAAATACTGAGCAACGGCTCAAACTTCTGCTCATGACCATGTTGGCAGCCGGTACTTTTCAAGCCTTATATGGTGCATTAGAAGTCTTGTTGCAAAGCCATAGAAGTCTAATATTTCAGTTAGAAGTCACTTCAATTGCCACTGGTAGTTTCGTTTATAAGAACCATTTCGCCAACTTCCTTATGTTAACCTTAGCGGCAGGTCTGGGTTTATTGATCACTAGTTTACAGAAAGACCAAATGTCATCACCAAAGGACTTGTTGCGTTCAATAGCAACCACGATGCTGGGAAGTAAAGCACTCATTAGAATTTGTTTAGCCATTATGGTCATTGCCTTGGTGATGAGCAGAAGTCGAATGGGAAACACCGCGTTTTTCTTAGCAATGACCTTGACCGGCATCTTGGCTCTGTTAATCATCAAACAACGTAGTAAAGGTCTGAGCGTCCTAATAATTAGCATATTTATTATTGACCTCTTTATTGTGAGCACCTATTTCGGCCTAGAGAATGTGAAAAATCGACTTGCTGAAACCAGTCTTAGTGAAGAGACGCGTGACGAGGTCATTACTGATGCCATGCCAATGCTTAGCGACTTTGCTATCACTGGATCTGGCGCTGGCAGCTTCTACTCCGTGTTTCCGAAATACCAGAAAACTGACGTCATGTCGTTTTATGATCATGCTCATAATGATTATTTACAATTCGCAATTGAATACGGCTTGCCTGCCTTTACGTTATTAGCGGGGATTGTTGTCTTTGCGTTCTACAAGTCAATAAGAGCAATGCGAAAGCGTCGGAACTCTATATTTAAAGGCGTTTCGTTCGCCTGTTGCATGGCGATCATCGGCATGTGTCTTCACATGGCAGTAGATTTTCCGCTGCAAGCGTATGCAAATGCCTGCTATTTCGTGATATTCATCTCACTTTGTATGCTAAGCAATAATTTGAAAATTCGAGCAAGAGGCCCTCTTTAAGCCATTCTTAGAAAGATGTAGAGTCTACTGCACGCATTTTAAAGCATTCTTGACCACCCAAGGATCCTGTTTGTTCATCCATCGACAAACTGTTTTAAGGCTTTGATAATAATCAATTATAGCAAGCGTTGAGATTCGTGTTTCTTGATTGCGCAATGCCAGTGAAAGATACTTTGGTAAGGCATCTCGTACATGAGCATAGAACGGGTGATTTTCAGCATAAGTTGCTAAACCGAAATGAATAATGATTGCATGTACTTCTGGTTTTTTAGCGCCTAAGGTTTGCACCATTTTAATACTTTCAATCAATTCCTCGTCAAATTCACCCAATCGCCATTTCACTAAGATTAAGGATGCGTAAGTCACTGGCCAGGTTGGTCGTTGTTGTATAGCTGCACTGTAAAGGGCCTTCGCTTGTTGTAGGTCTCCAATTTCATTGCTGCTTCCGGATAAAGCACCCCATTCAAATACCTGACCAAGCATGTCAGTATAAACTGGATGCGCAGGGTGAAGTGCTTTTGCTCTTTCTAAATGAGATTTTGCTCTTGCTATGTCTTCAGTGTTTTTTACTGACTCGGTTTCTTGCCATTGAGAAATGAGATTTTTAACTGCATAGAAGTCTAAACTAGATAGCGCAAAACGTGCGCTATGGAAAATACCCACTAAAGATATAAGCAACACGAGTATTAACATTAGATTTGTTCGAATTAACTCTAAGGCTTTTTGTAACATAGCAATATTCCCTACCGCCACTGCAAATCAGCAGTAATCAGAGCAGGTGTTGTATGCGTTAAACGTTTAACATCTTCAGCACTGAGTAAACTGTCTAGCTCGACTCGAGCTGCTTTCATATCGTTCGGTCGCCGGTGAATGCTATGCATATCTGAAGCAATATAATCAATCAGACCATCGCTTAACATTTTAACAGCTAAATCTTTCACGCGCTCATTAAACCGATTGGTAAATGCGCCGGCAGTAACTTGGAATAAACAGCCTTGTTTCTTCAAGCTTGTTGCTTTTCGGTAATCCGCAATGATATCCCTGTTTCTCTCTGGGTGTGGAATAACAGGCTGTATTCCCGACTTCAACAACCACTTGATCAGATTTTCGACGCCCGGTGGAATATGGCTATGAGGTAGCTCCAGTAATAACACAGAACGCCCTTCCCATGAGCCTAAAAAGGGTAGTTGTTTATTCGCAACCCAAGATACAATTTCTGGGCATATTCTAACTTCACCAGAATACGCTAATTTTATAGGTATTGCTTTGGACTTTACTTCATAGCACAATAGGTCGTATGCATTTAGGATAGTCGATAGGTCATTATCATATACACCTTGATGAATATGTGGCGTACAGACAATATGAGTCACATCAGCAGCAATCGATTGTTCAATAAGCGCAATGGCATCATCCATGGTTTTAGCACCATCATCAATGCCGGGTAGGATGTGGCTGTGTAAATCTATCAACTCTTCGCGTCGTCTGATGGGTAACTGTTGTAACCATATTGGTCATAGAAACCAGAATATTCACCCGTTTTCTTGGCCTTTTTCAAATCAACCTGGTTTAGTACAACACCGTCGACCCGATTTCCAATCTGTAAGAACCGACTTAAACCTGTATTGATCACTTTATGACTAGTGCTGTCCGCTCGAACGACATAAACGACCGAATCACAGAGCTTAGAAACGACCACTGCGTCGCTCACAGCTTGGGTAGGTGCACTATCAACAATAATATAGTCATACATTGTCTTTAAAGCTGACATTAACTCTTTGAATTGATCAGATGCCAGTAACTCTTGAGGGTTTGGGGGCACTGAACCTGAGCATATTAAATCTACCCCAGACTGTTCATCAGTCACAATGCACTCATCTAAACTATGGGTACCCGCTATCAAGTTTGCTAAGCCCGGCTGAAAACCTGGAAGGTCGAACTGTTTAGCAAGCGTTGGGCGTCTCAAATCGGTATCTAACAACAACACTTTATTCAGTTGCCCGATAGCAAATGCGAGATTGATTGATACGGTACTTTTACCCTCTTTGGGCACACTAGAGGTAACCAATATCGTTTGTGAAGGTTTATCTAAATTCAGTAACTGTAAACTCGTACGTAGTGTCCTTACTGCCTCACTGAACATATGATGCTGTTTATCGAAGAAGTGCCTCAGCGCTAAGTTTTCAGACTTTTTGTGGGCTTGCCATGGAATAATCCCTAGCATACGCTGCCCCAACTTTCTTTCCACATCATCTACTGAGCGAATCCCAGCATTCAATGCTTCTAATGCCAACGCAAGAAAAACACCAAAGCCCATACTAAGAACGAACGCAGCAACAATAATAAGGGCTTTTTTTGGTTTAGCAGCTTGTGTTGGCGCAACTGCAGCATCAAGTACACGCGCATTTGCTGACTCAAAGCCACCTAATTGATCAGTTTCTTTTAAACGGGTGAAGAAGGAGTTATACAGCTGTTGGTTAGTATCGACTTCACGCTGTAGCCCTTTTCTCTGATTCTCTAAACTTGAGAGCTTTCTAAACTCAGCCTTTGCTTGCTCAACATCTTGAGTCAATTTCTTCACTTTTGATTGAGCGCTTCGATATTCCGTATTAATGCCAGAAATCAACACCGCAACTTGTTTCTGAATACTTTGCTGAATTGAGTTTAATTCTGCATTGGCGGCTATCATTTTGGGATGCTTTGGACCGTAAACTTCTCTGAGTTCAGAAACCTTACTCTGAGCAACCACTTCTTCTCGTTTGATAGACTGAATAGAGGGATGATTTAATACTTCAGGCAGGCTTGAAAGTTCTTCTATTCCTACGCCAGCCTGATTTACTTGTTCATAAATACTACGAGTTCTTTGAAGTAAAACTTGAGCTTCAATCAGCTGATCACTAAGTTGTTGCAGTTGCTCAGATGCCAAACCAACTACGCCATCGATATCAACAAGTTGTTCTCTTTCGTAAAAGTCAGATAAGTTCTTTTCTGCCTCATTCAGCTTAAGCCTTAAGCCCTGAAGGCTTTCGTTTAACCATGAGGTTGCTTTTGACGTCATATCAAGTTTGGCTTCAAGGTAGCTTTCAATATAAACATCTGCGAAGGTATTTGCGATTTGAGCTGCTAACTGAGCATCCTCACTTTCGAAAGAAATTTCAACGACCTGTGTGTTCTTGAGAGGTTTAATAGTGACGTTATTCATAAGCTGCAAAACAGCATAATTCAAACGTCTGTTAAACGCTTGTTCCTCTGAAACTATACCTTCTTCGGCTTGCGGTAAAAACGGTAACAGTCCCTTGAGAGAGTCTAGAGTATTCGATAAACCAGATTTATTCTGTTGAAGCAGCTCAACGTTAAATAAAGGATTGTCATATAAGCCTAGTTCTCTAGCAACTTTGGTCGCTATTTGTCTAGACCTCAGTATTTCGAACTGTGTCTCAAAGTACTCTTTGCGGCTAGAATCTAAACCATAAACTTCTTCGATCGAGAGCACATTTGCTTGTTCTGCTTCAATGAGCAAGGACGCTGTTGCGATGTACCTTGGGGTAATTGAAAGCACCAGTAAAGCAACTAATATAGTTAAAAAAAAGGCAAGACCCAGAATACGCCACAAATATCTTTTAACAGTGTTCCAATACTGAGCAAAGTCGATAATGTCCGCCCCTATCAACTTTGCTTCAATTTGTTCAACTTTTTCGATTGTCATCTATTACAACTCTGGCTTAAAAGAAGCGTTCTTTAACTGTGACGATGTCACCGGGAAAAATAATATCTATTTCGGTCGCTTCCAATTCAGTCTCGACACCAGAAATATTACGAATTATGAGTACTTTGGATGGGTTTGCACGTTCGGTATAGCCACCAGCAAGAGCGGCAGCTTTGTTAACTGAGAGGGCTGGCTGATAAGGGTAGCCACCAGGCTTATTAACTGCACCGTCGATGAAAAATGGACGATATTCAACGACTGTGACTGAGACCGAGGGATTTACTAAATAATCACCTCGCAAACCTTTATCAATGAGCGCTTCAACTTCATTCGCTGTAAGACCCACAAGGTTTATATCCCCTAAAAACGGGTAATTTATAACGCCAATATTTGATAGCTTAGTTTCTACCATTAGGTCTTGCTGACCAAATACACTTATCTTGATGACGTCGCCCGAACCAAGACGATATTGGTCGAACTGTTGCGCTGAATGCGCCTGAACAGCAATTATCATCGATAATGCGATTAAGAGCTTCGCAAATAAGCTAAAGCTAGTGGATATAGTCATTGCTATACAAAACCCTCTTTATAATCTTTAAATTAAAGCGTAAATAATGCGTTGATCAAAATTTGGTTACGATCATATACAATGGTCGCTCTGTTGCTGTCTCGCTCATCTCGAATATAACCTAACTCAAAATTTATCCAACGTCTGAATTGGTAGTACATAGAAGCCCTAAACCGCGCTAAGTCGTCTTGTCTTACGCCAATACTCTCGACAGTTTGCCCTTCATAGCGGTCATTGCCCCACGTGTAAGATACACGAGTTCTTAACCTATCCAACCATTCATGGCGCCATTCAACTTGATAGTCACGACCGCGGATAAAGTTTCCTTCTCCATTAGTCTCATTCGTGTTAGCGCCTGTTGTCAGTTCGACTGTAGAATATTCCACAGGTTCCCATAAAATCCCCGCTTCCCAATCAACACCATCGAAGTCTTCACGAAATGGACTATCGAAGTCTTTCTCTTGATAACCTATTTTTGCATAACCAGAAGTCTGTGCTGTTGCTTCCCAGTCTAGTCCGATTAAATACGAAACCTGGGTGCTATCCAAGGGAGAGTCAGCATTCAGGTCAAATTTATAGCTGACATCTGTATGGATGATGTCGAACACCAAATCTGTGGTTGCGCCAACACGATAGTAGAACGTACTACCCAGAGTAGAGAATGTGCGATCACGAGCCATGTACTGGGGTGTCGAAATATCGTAGTCTCGGTTAGTCACGTTAAAATTGAGGTCTAGACGACCGTCAGCGTTAAACGCACCGTACGAGTACAAAATATCAAACTCAGCTTGTTTAAATTGATCTGGTTTGTTTAGGTCATCACCACTTCCAATAGAGAAACCGGTACCTCGGTCCTCATGGGTGTCGCTAAAATCAATGCCTATATCTAAGCGATGACGAGAGTTAAGTTCATATTCTACACCTGCTTCAAAGAAGTGGTCGGTATAGTTATCAATTGGACTGCTAAAAAAACGCTCATTACGCAAACGGTAGCCCACCGTCACTTGACTGCTACCAAAGTTGGTAAGCATTACCGCTTGAGGAGAAATGATTTGAGACCAACTGCTCGTTTCATTTTGTGAGGCACGCGTGATATTGTCGTCATAGCGAAATCCAACATCTAGTGTTGGAGTGAGGTCAAAGCCACCAAATTCGATGCTTGAGGCATCTTCAAACTGCTGAGCATGAGCGAGTGCGCATGAACTTGTGAGTGCAACGATAAGTGCCGTTTTTGTGAATTTCATTCCTTTGCCTTTGTTATTCTGCTGGTGTTGACATGGCTATCTTTCCAAACGATTCTCTATCGCTTACGTAAGTAGCTCAACAACGTCACTCTGAGGCCTGATTGTAGCTCATCTTAGCGGTGAAGCACAATGCTCAAGTGCTCAGTTTCACGCTTTTTATTGACGCAGAAATGCGGCACTTCCGAATAAAAAAGAGAATAGTTACAAGTACCTAGTAATCACAAATTTTAGCGCGTACCATTAGCGCATATGTAAACGCCGACTCCATAGGTGAGTTTTTATAGTTGACCAAGCTCTTGGTTTCTATATGTGAGAAAAATGAACAAGCAAAAAACGAATCAAAGCCGTCGAACCGGCATTATTCAGTCCAACCAAAGTAGCTTCTCAACAATGTATCGCCTTGTTGACTTAATAGCGATTGCCTTCTTGTTTTTTTTGATTCTTGAGTCTAAGCAAGAAAAATTTGAAGCTGACAGTTGGATTCTCCTATCACTTGGGCTCATCGTATTTAATGTGACCGCTGAAGCACTCGACCTTTATCGATCTTGGCGAACACAATCAACAACGATCCTGATTAAGTACACAACAATTGCATGGCTAGTGACGTCTTCCGTCATCGTTGTCTTTTCCTACTTTTTCCCGGAATTAGCGAAATATGATGAAACCATAATATTGATTTGGATATTCTCTACTTTTCCCGCTCTCGCCGCGTGGCGTATCGTCTTTAGAGAAATCTTGTTTATACAAAGGAAACAAGGCCGCAATACTAGAAAAGCAGCCATTATTGGAGGAACTCCTGCGGGCTACCATCTGGCAACGCAGATTTTGGAAAATAACCATTTAGGAATAAAGCTAGATGGGATTTATGATGATAGAGACATGAATCGCTTACCCTTAGAGTTCCACGATCAAATTGTTGGCAATATTGAAGAGGCCATATCTAAAGCGAAGAAAGGCACGATTGACTTTATTTACGTTGCCATGCCCATGAGTGCAGAAGCGCGCATTATGGAAATTCTTAATCGTTGCAGCGATACTACCTGCTCTGTATACATCATTCCTAATTTCTTTATCTACAACCTTCTACACGCTCGCTGGCAAACTGTCGGTTCAGTGCAAACCTTGAGCGTTTTTGATACACCGTTTCAAGGTGCAAATAATGTATTGAAACGTATCGAAGATCTTATTTTTAGCTGCATTATTCTGAGCATTGTCGCGATTCCAATGCTGTTCATCGCAATTGGAATAAAACTAAGCTCCAAAGGCCCTGTTATCTTCAAACAAAACAGGTATGGCTTAGATGGTAAACAAATCAAGGTATATAAATTCAGGACGATGCGCACTGCTGACAATGGAGATGTTATTCAGCAAGCTACGAAAGGTGATAGCAGAGTAACGCCTTTTGGTGCTTTTCTAAGAAGACGCTCATTAGACGAATTACCTCAGTTTTTTAATGTGTTGCAAGGGCGCATGTCGATAGTAGGCCCTCGCCCACATGCAATTGCTCATAATGAGCAATATCGCGAGTTAATTGAAGGTTACATGCTACGTCATAAAGTGAAACCTGGTATCACCGGGTGGGCTCAAATCAATGGCTTCCGTGGAGAGACTGAAACGGTGAACAAAATGGTCAAACGTGTGGAGTATGACCTTGACTATATCCATCGCTGGTCAGTTTGGTTAGACGTGAAGATCATCTTAAAATCAATCATTAAAGGTTTCTCAGATAAAAACGCTTATTGAGCTTTCAGCGATTTATCTGCGTAACACATTGTTGAATTAATATTAGTTGAGGACTTTGCTTGATTCCTTTGGTCTTTCACCCTATTTATAGCCAACTTGACCTGCCAGTTCGTCATCGATTTCCTATTGAAAAATATCAAGGGATCAAGAACGCACTGCTCGAAAAAGGTGTTCCCGAGCAACAATTTTCTAGCCCAAGTCCACTAGACACCAAAGCACTCTCTAGCGTTTATGACCCTAATTATGTAAGAGATTTGTGCACAGGTAGTTTAGATCCTAAAGCTATGCGTCGAATTGGATTTCCTTGGTCAGAGCAATTAATACAACGGACCTTAACCGCAGCCGGCGGAACAGTATTAACCGCTGAGCTAGCGCTAAACTCCGGGAAAGCATTAAATTTAACGGGTGGTTATCACCACGCCTTCGCTAATTTTGGTTCCGGTTTTTGTATGATCAACGATTTATACTTAGCTGCCTTGCACATGCTTCAATCTCCAAACATAGATAAAGTGCTTATTTTTGATTGTGACGTTCATCAAGGGGATGGCACTGCAAAACTCGCTGAAAACAACCCATCGGTTTATACCGTGTCTATTCATGGCGAAAAGAACTTTCCTTATCGTAAGCAGCGTAGCAACCTAGATTTCGGCTTAAGCAAAGGCACTGAAGATGATGAGTTTCTTACCACTGTGGAACAAGCCTGGCATATGGCGATCGCATACTTTCAACCAGACGCTGTGATTTATGATGCTGGAGTGGATGTGCATATAGATGATGATTTAGGTCATTTGAATATTACCACAGAAGGCGTTTATGCCCGAGACGCGTTTATTTTTCAGCAGTGCAAGACATTAGGCTTGCCTGTAGCTGCGGTTATCGGCGGCGGCTATCAGCGTAATATTGATGCCCTAGTTGATGTGCATTTACAGCTATTTAAAGCCGCGGGGGTGTTCAGTTAAACTTGCGAACCTCGCTAAAATTCCGCTATTTTCACACTAAGCCTTATAGAATCATTTTGATTGCACACTGAGTATTTATACACTATTCTTATGCATCAAAAATGAGCTTGTCCTTTTGGGAGATTACAGGAAGTGAACAACACCGAAATCATCAACGAAATGCCTCATGCCCAGCGTGAGCGACTTGCATTCATTGACTTTTGTTTACAGTTTTTTGGACATATTTCGCGCAACGATTTGGTTACTCGGTTCCAAACTGGCCTCGCAGCCTGTACTCGAGACTTTGCTGCGTACAGAGATCTCGCAGCGAAAAACCTGTTGCTTGACCACTCAACCAAACAATATTACCGAACAAGTGAATTCCGGCCGTTATTTAAATATGAACCAGATATCATTTTACATTCACTGAGCCGGGGTTTTGGAAACGGTATATCAAACTACACACAACCCTCCGAACAATGCTTTGATGCGGTTCAGTTAATTCACCCTGACAGCAGTATTATTGCAGCTCTCATGCGCGCAATTCATAATCAGCAATTATGTGAAGTTGATTATGTCTCCATTAGCTCTGGTGAAAGTAAACGCCAATTGGTTCCCCACGCTTTAATCAATAATGGTCATCGTTGGCATGTAAGAGCTTACGACTGTAAGAATGAAAGCTTCAGAGACTTTGTATGTACACGTTTCACTTCGATCACGACACTCGAGAGCGAACCTGACGCGCATCAATTGTCCGGTGCTGATTCTCAGTTTCATCAAATGATTAATCTCGTTTTGATCCCGCACCCTAGTATTAAAAATCCGATGGCGATTGAAATGGATTTCGCTATGGCCAATGGACGTAAAATTATGCCGACAAGAGCCGCGCTCGCTGCATATATTTTAAGGCAATGGCAGGTCGACTGTTCCGAAGGACACAGAATTACTGGGCAAGGTTGTCAGTTAGCTTTGGAAAATACTGATGTGTTGCAGCGTATCGAAAACCCAAGCTTGGCACCTGGCTATTCAAGTACAAACTAAATCCCTCTTGATTTTGTCTTTTTGGCACTTAGATCCTCAGTGAAATGAACTACTTAGTTTATTCTCTGTAATAACTTTGTATAGCTCAGGAACTTTACTGAATAATCAAGGGTCTTTATAAAGCGTATATAGCGGCTACTTGATTTAGTACCTGTACTCTCTAACACTCATCGGTTTAAGGTAGATAACATGTCACAAATTCATCGATTAGAAGAACAGCAACACCAACAGCACAATGAAGCTTTGATTAAATTGACTGTTTTGTTATATCAAATCGATGGGAAAATCACCTTGAGTGAGCAGGATTATTTTGATGACTTGGTAGACGAAATGAGCTGGCATAGTGGTATTTCCAAAGAAGCTTTTATAAACGACGCAATTCATCAAGCTAGAGAGGCAATAGATGGCTTTGCGGCGCCCGACTTTATTCGTTCGCTATCAGACGAGCTCAATATTGACGCAGCGCGCTCACTCGAAGTCGCTATGGCGATCACCAAAGTTGATGGCGAGCGCAGCGAAGAGGAGGTCGAACTTCTTGCCTTGCTCGCTAACCGAGTATTAGCCCGGGGTCTTGTCGCTTAAACACTCGCTCTTGCGGCACTCTCGACTTGAAAGACCTTGCCATACTTTTTACACAGTATGGCTGAAGCGATTGTTCCAATCACACCTGGTGCGATCCAAAATACTAATTGCCAATAGCCTAGCCCCTCAAACATGGTTCTGCCGCCAAAAGCCAGAAATGCTGTATAGGCACCGATGCCTGAACCAATAAACGAACCAATATGCTCAAAAACCCACTTGCGTTCACCCATTTCGGCTTTTAGGCAATAACGCAGCATACTGCATGCTAAAAAGAACCCTAATATTCCGAACACAAGATGCAAGACACGACCCCCTGACACACCAAAGTAAATCATAATAGGACCACCTATCAACAGTGCTACTATAGGCGCAAGATAGGAAAACTTGCGTAAGGCACTTCTGTTTTCTTTCACTTTGATTACCGCAACAGCATGGCGAGTCACAGTGAAACTGAGAATACTTAAATACAGCAAATATGCCCAAAATATTCTGACCACACCTACCATTCTCTCTGGATCACTTGATTGCGCTATCATCTCTGCTTTCATTGTCTGTGGCATAGCGATAACCATCAGTGACATAACAAAACCACCTAACGCAACAATGTACATTGATGTCTTGTAAAAAAGGCCGAATTTAACGTGATTCAACTGACCTTTTTTCGTGAACAATGGCACCCAAAATAAGACAAGGGCGATACTGCCGAAGACAATATGAATAATAAATAACAAGGAATGAAAGTAAGTCATAGTAAACTCCGCATAAGTCGTTTGTTTGAATTGTTTTATCAGTGAATCCATACTAGCCGCTCAAAAAGAGATACGAGAGTGCCATTAGTCATGACGTAAAAAGTGACTTTTTACCTATCGCACTTGCAGGCAAAACACTGCTATTCTTTCAACAAGAAAAAACAGACAGAAATGAATAACATGACAATCACTCAAGCACCTGTGCAAAAGAAACCGCTTTGGCAACGCCTTTCTATTTCTATAGAGAGCGCATCTGCATTGCTTACATGGGCCCTAGTCAGCGGAAGTGCATTATACTTTATGTACGGTATGGAAAAGCTATCGGACAGTGCGCTCCCAATAGCCGCTGCGTTATTTCTGACTTACATTGTGCTATGGCTTAGCTTGATAAGAGAACGTCCGTATAAAAACGATGGTCGAGTGCGTACTATCTTTCTTTTCCTACTTTTTAGCACGGTAGTAGGTATCTACTTTGTGGTTCCTTTCGTCTACACCGCTATTTTCATGGTGATTTGGAGCGCTGCATTACCCTACTTTATCAGCGCTAGATTGGCTTTCATGCTATCACCTCTGTGGTCTGCAGTTTTATGGGCAGTTTACGAGTATCATTGGGGTTTCAGCGGAATGATTGTTTCCGCCCTTTTATTCTGGACCTTTAACTTGTTTGCTTTGGTCATGGTCACCACCACAATCAAAGAGAAAAACACGAGAGAAACGGTAGAAACGATTAATCGAGAACTCGTTTCTACCCAACACCTATTGAGCCAAGCTGCTGAACAAGCAGAAAGAGTGCGGATTGCGCGCAACATACATGACTTATTGGGTCATCACTTAACGGCATTAACGATTAACTTGCAGGTTGCAGGGCGTCAACTTGACCAGCTCGATACAGACAATGAACAAGCAACGCAAAAACAAACGATCAAAGATTCTATCGAGCAATGTCACAGCTTGTCTAAATTATTACTGAGCGATGTGCGTGAGGCTGTGTCTGATATACGAGATAAATCATCGATTCGACTAGAAAGTGCAATAAAGGCGATTAGTGACAGACTACCTAGCATCGATATCACCGTGGATTACCCTGACAATATTAGCATCGAAGACGTTACGCTAGCTGATGTACTGATCAAATGTATCCAAGAAAGCTTTACGAATAGTCTGAAGCATGGGAAAGCAAGCGAAGTTAAGGTCTCTTTTTCTCAACACTCAAATCATGTTCAAGTTGCTATTCAAGACAATGGCAATCATACTCAGAGTAAGCAATTAAAGGCCAACAAGCACGTTAGAGATGGCTTACAAAAAGATATCGAAATCCAACGAGGAAATGGCCTAACGGGTATCGAAGAGCGTCTTGCGTTAGTCGATGGCAAAGCAGAATTTCAACGCAACGAAAAAGGATTTTTAACTATGCTAAGTGTTCCGGTAATGTTACATGATTAAAGTATTGCTTGTAGATGACCAAACCCTCGTTCGACAAGGTATTCACAGCTTACTTTCGCTCTCTGATAAAGTTGAGGTTGTGGCGCAAGCCAGTGATGGACAAGAAGCCATAAACGCCATCAATTTGGCCGCAAATGGCGGCATTGATATTGTGCTCATGGATATTCGTATGCCGAATTTAAACGGAATCGAAACTCTCAACAAACTCAAAGAAATGCAATGCACTATTCCAGTCATCATGCTGACCACTTTTGATGACCATGAATCTGTAATGAAAGCCCTTCAAGCCGGAGCGAAAGGCTACTTGCTTAAAGATGTTTCGTTGGAAACCTTGGTCGAAGCAATACAGACAGTAAATGCTGGCAACACCTTAATCCAACCCGCTATAACCGAACGCTTGATCCAAGGTTTACAAGGCGTGAAAGGTGAGTTTGAATCTAGCGAAATGCCCGAAGCGCTGTCTAACAGGGAAACCGAAATTTTACGTCTGCTCGCTGCTGGATGCAGTAATAGAGAAATGGCGGAAAGCCTGTTCAAATCAGAAGGGACAATTAAAAATCAAGTCAGCAGTATTTTGTCAAAGCTGGGCGTTAGAGACCGAACTCGAGCTGTTTTAAAAGCGATTGAACTAGGCATCATTTAAACGTTTACCGCACCAAAACGAACAGGCGGTTAATTGCGAAACAAACAGAACACGCTCAAGCAACAATCGCTTAGAAAGTAAGATACCAATATGAGTAATAACAAAACATGAAGTCGATTAACCTATTAGCATTCGGACTACTGTTTAGCCAACTAGCCTTCGCGCTAAATTTAGAAAAAGACGTCACACTACCCCTAGAGTGCCACTCCATACCAGAGCACAGTGACTCTCTGTGTATCGTCGATACTGCCTCACCAAGCATGCCCGTTAACGATGTCGTTTTTTATCGCCAAGATAAGTTCGGTAACTTCGTTTTACTGGAGGCTATCAAAGGAGATGTTGCACATGTGTTTATAAAAGACTTTTCTAAAGGTGGGAAATACACAGTCATTGGCTATGCTGAAGAAGGACATCCAAGCTTTATCATCTATGAAACTGACACCTTTCTCGCTCGTTCTCGTCCAGTTAAAAGCGTGGCTGTCATATCCAACTATTTTATTACCAATATCGTATCGCTAGATGATGAGGGCAATGCAATCCTTGAACTAATGGATTTGCCCAGTGACATCCAAAGTCAGGAAAGCTGTATACCGTCAGCGCAACTGCCCAAGCACACCGATACTGAGCTTTGCCACATCGCTTACTCAATATATCAACATTCTTCGCCGTACTAGTTGTTTGAGCAACAAACTCATTAATAATTATCTCTGCTGCGAAGCCAAAGAACTTTCAAATGGTCTAAAAATAAGGGGCCACCCTTAGGTGACCCCAATTTTTATTTGCATTTAATACTTGCTGAGTCTGCAGTATCGAATGAAAATTCAATATCACTTACGCTTAATTGAATATTGCCAGTACTTAGTAAGTGGAAGGGTACTACCAAGCCAGAAAAATCGACACCTTGCTGACTGAAGCACTGTAAATCAACGGATAGTGCGTGCCACTTATCTTTTTCCATTGCTTTCAAGTTCTCGGTAATATCAACACTGCCACGACAGCTGCCTGGAGCATCACCTTCGCTCTCGCAACTCATGTTTAACATCACCGCTTCCGTTATAGCCGACTCAGGTTTGATCATGAATGATAAACTGGACTTATTAAGAAGTTCATTGCTGATATCTTCGCGGAAGAAACTCTTACTTGCTATCTTAAGTCCTGAGGGAACTGTAGCGTCAGTGAGTGTCATTCTAATAGCGTCTTCTTGTACTTCCTTATCAATAGTGCGATAGCTCAGCGTTCCCAATGAAGCTGTACTAGCGACAACAAGCTCTTCCTTGTCACCTTCGCTAAGTAGCAAGACCCAAGGTTTTTGCATCGTCCCTGTGAAGATTTTCTTACCGGTCGAAAACGCCTCAAGCTCTTCGTATGTCTCACTCAAGTCATTTCCTAACGTGTCTTTCGAGTCATAACTTAAGCCATAACCGTAGGGGAATAATGGTGAATAATCCTCATCACCTTTGTTCAACACCGCATCATATGGTGAGTTAGGCCATGAAAATGACAAGCGGCCTGTGAAATCATATTGACGCTTTCCATCGGCATCAGTAAACAGTACATCCGCTACCGCACTACCTTCTGAGCCTGGCAGCCACAAAGCAACAAAAGCATCGCTGTTGTTGAGCTCTTGATTCACCCACATAGGTCGACCGCTAATAAATAGTGCCACGACAGGGATATCTTGCTTTTGTAGTTTCTTCAACAGTGCCAGATCAGACTTTTGACCTCGCTGATAATCTAAGTGCTCTCTGTCGCCATGACCTTCTGCATACGGCTCCTCACCAAAAACAACGATAGCAACATCAGGTTTCTTGAAAAAGTCACCATTTTCATTTAACTCAACACTACCATTTGCTGCACTAACTTGGGCTTTGACACCGTCATAAATAGAGGTGCCGCCCGGGAATTCTTCATTGGTATTGTTGGTGCCTTGCCAAGTGATTGTCCAACCGCCAGATTGTTTGCCAATGTTGTTGGCACCATCACCTGCAACTAAAATGTGCGTATTTGGATTAAGTGGTAATAGCGCCTCATTATTCTTCAGCATTACAAGCGATTCACGCACAGCTTGTTTGGCAATATCTCTATGCGCTTTTTGACCGATCAACTCGGTTTTACCTGAAAACTTCCTATTTGCTGGACTAGGCTTCTCAAACAGACCTGCTCTCAACTTTACTCGCAATATTCGAGTCACCGCATCATCAATACGAGACATTGGGATGATGCCTTCATTCACTTGGCGAACAAGATTTTCATATAGCGGTTTCCAGGCGCTTGTTGGCACCATGAAGATGTCCAAACCCGCATTTGCTGCTTGCGCACAATCACCGTTAGTGCAGCCTTTCACCTGTCCGTGTCCGTTCCAATCTCCGACAATGAAACCATCAAAGCCCATTTTTTCTTTCAATACATCGTTCAATAGATACTTATGGCCGTGAATTTTTTCACCGTGCCACGAGTTGAAAGACGCCATCACTGATTGAGCACCCGCTTCTAAACCACCCACATAGCCCTGCGCATGAATTTCGAAAAGTGCTTGTTCACTCGCAACATTATCACCTTGATCGTCGCCTCCTACAGTGCCACCATCTCCAACGAAATGTTTCACTGTGCTGATCACTCGATTGTCACTCAAGAAGTCTTGTCCGGCTCTGCCTTGCAAGCCTTTTACGATAGCTGCGGCATAATCACGTACAATCTCAGGATCTTCAGAATACGATTCGTAGGTGCGCCCCCAGCGGTCGTCTCGCACTGTGGCTACAGTCGGTGCAAAAACCCAATCGATTCCTGTCACCATCACTTCAGTCGCAGTAGCATTAGCAATTTTTTCAATTAGCTCGGGGTTGTTGGCAGCTCCCAAGCCAATATTGTGAGGAAATAAGGTCGCGCCAATCACATTATTGTGGCCATGTACGGCATCTGTGCCCCACATCGTAGGAATAGTCGAACCATCCAGACTATCGTCAATCGACGCTTGATAAAGATCTTCAGCTAACTTAATCCAATCTTCTGGTGTGGACTGTTTATTGCCCTGAGGAAATGAACCGCCACCATTTAAATAACTACCAAAACCATATTGGCGCATATCTTCAACCGTAATATCGCGAATTTCTGGTTGAATCATTTGTGCTACTTTTTGCTCCAATGTCATTGTTGCCATAATTTCTTGAATACGGCTTTCAACTTCATCGGTTTGTTTCACTTCAACGTTCAGCCTTGGCCAAATATCAATACCGTTTTTTTCTTGCATTGCAGGTTTCTCTTTTACTGGTTCAACAACTGACTCTTGGCTGCATGCCGATACTAAGCCCATAGCTAAACATAAAATTGGAAGATGCTTACGAAATGCCACGATCTGTTTTCCTCAAAACTATCAAAAATATAACGCGATTGACACAATCCAAACGCGCAATGTAAACGTTTACATTACATCATTTTAACAAGATTGCATACCATAGGTCGAAAAAATGCCGAGATTAGATTTTAACTATTTGAAATGAATGTAGAAATTGCAACGCGGAACGCATTACTCTACGAATAAGTTGAGATAACTCACTATCATCTGTTTGATTCGTTACCATTGCCTAACTGATTAAAAGTTGAGCCAGCCGATAAGCCGGGTTCTGTCGTGGGCAATCATTCGTCTAGGCCAACAATCACTCGTTGGCTCCAGCAACCTACCCGTTCCCAACGCGGGCCGCGCCATAAGGGAACCTATTTGGTCTTGCTCCGGGTGGAGTTTACCTTGCCATCCACTGTTACCAGCGATGCGGTGCGCTCTTACCGCACCCTTTCACCCTTACCAGTCGAAACTGGCGGTCTTCTCTCTGCTGCACTTGTCGTCGGCTTACGCCGCCCAGACGTTATCTGGCACCCTGCCCTGTGGAGCCCGGACTTTCCTCCCCTTGCAAACATGTAAACATGAAGAAAGCGGCGATTGCCTGGCTGGCTCAGGGCGGGAGTTTACACTAAACGTTAGCGTTGTGATATACGTTTTGCACGTCATCACAATCATTCAACATATCCATGAATTTTTCGTACATCGGCATGTCTTCTTCACTAATGTCTTTGGTGTCTTGAGGTACCCAAGTAATCTCCTCGAGATCTATTTCCAAGTCAGGAAATGCTTCATCAAGTGCTGTTTTACATTTGAAAAACTCTGTATGAGGCACAAACACAGTTACTGTGCCGTCATCGACTTCAACGTCAGACACATCTACGTCAGCTTCCATTAAAGCTTCAAGCACAACTTCATCGTCATCGCCCTTAAACCCGAAAACAGCAAAGTGATCAAACATAAACGCTGCAGAGCCTTGCGCACCTATTTTACAATTGGTTTTGGTAAAACAGTTGCGCACATCAGTAATGGTCCGGTTAGCGTTGTCTGATAAACAGTCAACTATTACCATGCAACCACCTGGACCAAAACCTTCGTAACGCATTGGTACGAAGTCTTCTCCAGCGCCACCGGCTGCTTTGTCGATTGCTTTCTCGATAACATGGCTAGGTACTTGGTCTTTCTTTGCTTTTTCAATCAATCGACGAAGCTGCAAATTGGCCTCTGGGTCAGTACCACCGTTTTTTGCAACAACATAAATTTCTTTACCATAGCGTGAATATACTTTGGTCTTTGCTCCGGCAGTTTTTGCCATAGAGGCTTTTCTTACTTCAAACTTTCTACCCATTTTTAATTCTCTTTATATGGATTAATTCAATGTTTTGGATTTTATGCGCAAGATTGTACTGTTTTTCATGCCCGGTGTCAGCACGCGTCTGTTAGGCGATATGTTGTAGCCCCAAGTACTCTCTTGATTGCATCTCTTGAAGGCGACTTAAACAACGTTGAAATTCAAAATTGAGTCGTCCTTGGGAATAGAGTTTCTCAAGAGGCGTTTCTGCAGACATGATCAACTTTACTTTCCGTTCATAAAACTCATCTACCATCGCAATAAAACGACGAGCGATATCATCAGAGCTGGCCCCCATTTGCTCTACATTTGCAATCAGTACAGTATGATAGCAACGACTAATCTCTATATAGTCTCTTTGACTGCGTGGACCATCACATATTGCTTTGAAATCGAACATCACAACACCATCAGCATCTCTCAAGGCGCTGATTTCACGACCTTCAACACTGATTTTCACATCACTCCTCCCTTCTTCAGGGGCGAGTTGAGTAAAATAGGTTTGCAAATTTGTTGTCGCTTCATCATCGAGTGGATAGTGGTAGATTTCAGCTTGCTCTAGGGTGCGCAATCGATAATCGACTCCGCTATCGACATTCACAACACGGGTGTTCTGATTAATCAGTTCAATCGCGGGCAAAAAGCGTGCACGTTGTAATCCGTTTCGATATAACTCGTCTGGAATGATATTGGACGTCGCAACAAGGACTATGCCATGGCTGAACAGTTCCTCCATCAGGGTTCCAAGGATCATAGCATCAGTGATATCTGACACAAAGAATTCATCGAAGCAGATAACTCTCGCTTCCTCCGATAATTTCTTAGCAATGATTTTTAGGGGATCTTCCTTCCCATCTAATATTTTGAGTTCAGAATGGACGCGATGCATAAAACGGTGGAAGTGCACACGCATTTTGCGTTCAAATGGCAGGCATTCATAGAAAGTGTCGACTAGGTAAGTTTTGCCTCTACCAACACCGCCCCAAAAGTAAATCCCTTGAATACTGGGATTGTGCATGCCTTTTCCAAAGGCCTGTTTGATTTTGACACGCCAAGACGGCTTGCGTTCTGGGTGAGTCAATTCATCATATAGTCTTTGTAACTCTTTAACGGCATTCTCTTGTGCTTCATCGTACTGAAAGTCAATCAACGACAAGTCGTCTTGATATTTTTCCCAAGGGGTCATGAATTTTCCAAAAAATCTACATTTATTGGGTTGAAAAACCGAATTAAGGCCAAAAATACGCATTATATGGGCAGTGATGACACACCGTAATGAGTATCGCTTTAATCCCTGTGTCTAAGAAGTGAGGTAGTATACAGCGCTTGTGACAGCTTGAAAATCGAGATTAAAGTCTAATAACAATTTATTACCAATAAGCGCTTGCATGGATGAGTTGAATGTTTGATCATGCAAGGGAAGCAATCCTCAAGTTGGAGTTATCATGGAAATCGGCACCTTAGCCATCGGCATCATTATCGGTTTAGTTATTGGGGGCGCATTAGGCGCTGTGCTGTTTAAAAGCTTATCGGCTTCTTCAGAGAAAAAGCTTGGGCACAATGAACAAGAATTAAAAGCATTATTGGCTTTACAAGCCAGGCAGCATTTGGATTTAAGCCGTAACGCGCTGAATGAAATACAAAGTAAAACGGCTGAGCTAGCACGTCAACTTAATGACTATGAAGAATCATTGACTCAAGCGACGACAAGTAACGAAGATACAAAAGATACATTCTTTGGTGAACATGCAAGCTTGTTTCTACGTAACAATCTACAAAGCAACAAACATGATATTGCACTTGCTCAACCTGACGCTCAACCGAGAGACTTTGCAAATAGTGGTTCAGGCGTATTTGTCGGCGTTGAGGCCGAGGTAGAAAAAGAGAATAAATCACAAGCCTAGTGAACTAAAATCTCATTTCACTAGTCTTTGTAAGGTATTCAGTTAACTAATCATTATTGGAGTATCGAGATTAATGAAAGCAATTTTTCGTCAAATAGCTGTATGTATAACCGCAGGTTCCCTTGCATTGGGCGCTGCGACATCAGCATCAGCTTCTATCCCTTTCTTCTCTAGCAGTAAAGATGAGGTACCGTCTCTGGCACCTATGATCGAGCGCACCTCTCCAGCTGTCGTCAGTATTGCCGTTGAAGGTACGCAAGTCACTCGTCGTCAAGTCCCAGAAATGTTTAGGGAGTTTTTCGGTGCGCCCGACGAACAAGTGAGCGAGAGACCCTTCAGAGGGATGGGCTCTGGCGTCATTATCAATGCAGCAGAAGGTTATGTAGTCACAAACAATCATGTTGTCGATAATGCTGATGAGATTATTGTCAAACTTACTGACGGAAGAGAATTTACAGCCAAGAAACTCGGCGCTGATAAACAAAGCGATATCGCTCTACTTAAAATTGAAGCAGATGACCTGTCAGAAGTTGCCTTGGCAAATTCTGATCAACTTCGTGTGGGTGACTTTGTAGTCGCTATTGGTAACCCCTTTGGCCTAGGTCAAACAGTGACATCAGGCATTGTGAGTGCGCTAGGTCGTTCTGGCTTGAATATTGGTGGTTTAGAAGATTTCATTCAGACCGACGCTGCTATAAACCGAGGAAACTCTGGCGGTGCACTCGTCAACTTAAATGGCGAATTGGTTGGTATTAATACGGCGATTTTCGGACCAAATGGTGGCAATGTCGGTATAGGATTCGCCATCCCAAGCAATATGATGAAAAGCTTAGTCAATCAGATCGTTGAATTTGGCGAAGTGCGCCGTGGCTTACTTGGTATTCTGGGTAGAGACGTTGACGCAGGTATCGCAGAAGCGATGCGCTCCAAGAGTAATAAAGGTGCGTTTATTGAGGAAGTTGTGGCTGAATCTGCAGCCGCTAAAGCAGGCCTAAGTGCTGGTGATATCATTACTGAAATTAATGGCAACACACTTTCTAGTTTTGATGAGCTAAGAGCAAAAGTGGGAAGCATGGGTGCTGGTGCAGAAGTCGATTTAACCATCGTTCGCGATGGCGAAGAACAAGTGGTCGAAGTCACTCTTGGCGATGCTGGCATTACGCCAGAAGTTGCGAAAGAAATGCACCCCGCATTTGAAGGTAGTGAACTCAATAATGGCCAAGACAACGCAGGCAATGCAGGTGTTGTTGTCACGAATGTAGAGGTACGCTCTCCAGCAGCTCGCATTGGTTTAAAGGATGACGACGTGATCATCGGTTTAAATCGCCAACGAGTAAACAATGTTGCTGACTTACGTCGCCTTATTGAGGCCAACGAAGGCAATGTTATGGCCTTAAATGTGAAACGAGGTAGTTCTACAATCTACGTTGTTATCCGACAGTAATCGTCATATAAATCGTAAAGGAGGTAGGTGCATACATGGGCTTACCTCCTTTTTTATGGTTATTTCGAATAAAAACCGTTACTTAAGCTCCACACCCAATCATTATTGGCTATATTAAGCGCATTTTGTTTGTTATTATTCGCGCATTCAAACACGTAAACCAGTGAATCATGTCAACATTGCAACGCTTTTTCATCGCGCTACTAAAACCTATTATCCTTGGGTTAACAGTTGCCGCCATTTTGTTGATTTTCATTCCTGAGTTTAGGCAAGGTAGCGGCTTAAATGTGAAGTGGTTGAAGACCTCTGACAAAGCCCCTGAACGTGTTACCTACTATGAAGCTATTAGTCGTAGCGCACCCGCCGTTGTCAATATATACAGTGTCAGTATAGATAATCGAAACTCCATTTTCCGTAATCGCCCTAGCGAACGAACAAACCGCGGCTCTGGCGTAATCATGAATGAAGAAGGTTACTTGCTGACTTGTTATCATGTTATTAGAGAAGCTGATACCATTTACGTTCTGATACAAGACGGCAGGTCACTCGAAGCTCAAATTATCGGTTACGATACAATTACAGATTTAGCGGTGCTGAAAGTAGATGCCGACGACTTGCATGTCATGCCTCAGATACCAAAAACAGATGTTCGCGTTGGCGATGTGGTTATGGCTATCGGTAACCCTTTAGATTTGGGTCAAACAATTACGCAGGGAATCGTCAGTCGCACAGACCGCACTAACAATTTAGCTAACTATTTCGGTTTTATCCAAACAGATGCGGTGCTCAACCCTGGCAGTTCAGGTGGCGCCTTAATCGATAGTAATGGCTACTTAATGGGTATTACAAATGCAGAGTTTAAACGTATTGATAGAAACAGTCGCACGATTACTGAAGTAGATGGTGTTAATTTCGCGGTTCCCTATGAGCTAGCAAAACGCGTCATGGATGAAATCATCGTTTCAGGCACAGTCACCAGAGGCGAATTAGGATTCTCAGGAAATGTAGAACTGGGTAGTTCAGGTATGACTGTCACGCAAGTCGTTAGCGGGGGTCCTGCAGATCAAGCTGGCTTGCGTGTGGATGATGTCGTATTGTCCGTCAACGGAATTGCATTGAGTAATGCCAGTAAAGCCTTGGAGTTTGTCTCTGAAACAATGCCAGGTACTCAGCTTCAATTAGAAGTGAGTAGGAACAATCAAATCATCATTATGACCGTGACCGTTGGCGCCCTAGCCTCTTAAGCAAGCGGCGCTGTCTGTTGAAATATTATTCCGAAACCCGCTTAATATTAGCGCCTAAACCACTTAGCTTATGTTCTATTGCTTCGTAACCACGGTCTAAGTGATATATCCTATTAACCGTTGTTTCACCTTCTGCAACTAAACCAGCAATAACCAGGCTAGCCGAGGCTCTTAAGTCAGTCGCCATAACTTGTGCACCGGTTAGTTGAGAATTACCTTTCGATAAAGCACTATTGCCCTCTAGTTCAATATGAGCCCCCATCCTTTGGAGTTCAGGCACATGCATAAAGCGATTTTCAAAGATAGTTTCTGTGATCACGCCCGACCCTTCTGCCACCGAGTTGAGTGTCATAAACTGGGCCTGCATATCTGTTGGAAAACCTGGGTGAGGCACTGTCTTTAATTTCACCGCTTTGGGTGCTCGACCTTCCATATCCAACTCAATCCAGTCTTCGCCTACTTTAATGCTCGCACCAGCTTGTTCTAACTTGCTTAATACGGCGTCTAAAGTAGCTGGCGCTGCATGTTCACATCTCACACTACCACGACTGACTGCTGCAGCGACCAAGAATGTGCCGGTTTCAATTCTGTCAGGTAGCACTGAATAGTGACAGCCTTGTAGGTGTTTAACACCGGTAATTTTAATGCTGTCATTGCCCGCCCCTTCGATTTTAGCGCCCATGCTGTTTAGGCAGTTAGCTAGATCAACAATCTCCGGTTCTCTTGCTGCGTTTTCTAAAATTGTTTCACCATCAGCAAGCGATGCAGCCATCATTAAGTTTTCAGTTGCACCTACACTTACCATGTCCATGAATATACGCGCGCCTTTTAAACGACCATCGACTTCCGCGCGAATATAGCCTTCTTCAACCTCAATTTTAGCGCCCATTTTTTCAAGGCCTGATAGATGAAGATTGACAGGTCTGGCACCTATCGCACAGCCGCCTGGCAACGATACATTTGCTTTACCATGTTTAGCCAACAGTGGACCTAAGACCAAAATAGATGCGCGCATAGTGCGCACTAGGTCATACGAAGCAGTAACACTATTTAATTGGCTAGCATCAATTTCAACATGATTTTTGTTTACTTGGTTGACGCTTGCACCGAAATCTTTCAACAATAGCAAAGTCGTATTAATATCTCGTAAAGCGGGAACGTTCTCAAATGAACAAGTAGAATCAGCAAGTAGACTTGCGATCAACAAAGGTAGTGCGGCGTTTTTAGCGCCTGATATAGTGACCGAACCTGATAATGGCGGGCTTTTCTTGATGACCAACTTGTCCACGGGTACTCTCTTATTCGTTTTTCTTATTAATATTATTTGTGCTTTTGATTACTTTTATATAGTGAGTTATCACTAATCAAAGTTAAGAGTGGAACATCTTTTCGCGCTTCCACTGCTCAGTTGTAAAGGTTTTAATCGTAATTGCATGCATTGTGCCGTCTGCTATTTTGTCGGACAGCGGCTTATAAATCAGTTGCTGTTTCTTTACGCGGGTCATGGTATCAAATCGGTCATCGACCGCAATGATCTGATAGTGAGAGCCTTCGCTTTTCACTTTTACATCATTTAGCGAAAGTTCGCCTTTCAATAGATCCGCAATATCTTCGTTTGTCATTCTATTCTCTGTTTACTCTATTAACTGTTCAGCGTTGCTTAGCTTCGCCAACTCTATCAGCTTCGCAGGGGAATTTTGAATGGTAACATCAACGCCGTGTTGTTTTAAATCTCGTTTCAAATTAATTAGCCAAGCGAGTCCAGCACTATCGCCTCTGACCACGTCAGCAAGGTCAACTCGCAACTTACTCGCTTTTTGTAGGCGCGCTTTATCTTTAGATGATGCCATCAACCAATAATCTTTGCTGAGCGTTAATTGATCAATATCGCCGCTGATGATTAAGCTAAGGTTTTGTGTTTCTTCACATGTCTGTAGATTTGCTTGCATTTGATGTTTTACTTTTCTTCAAGAACGATCGGTTGCTCAATGCTTTCACGCATCAACTCAATCACTCGATCGATACCGTCCTGTCTCAACACCGACTCAAACTCGCTGCGCTTACTGGACAATAAACTGATACCTTCAGCAACCATATCATAAGCTTGCCATTCGTTTGACTTTCTATCTTTGCGCACCTTGAAAGCCACTTTGATGTCAGGTCTCTCATCGTCTTTAATCACCGCACGAACAGTTACATCAGAACGCCCGTCAAAATTGATAGCTGGCGCAAATTCAACGAATTGATCATCATAGTAACCCAATGCTACTGCATAGCTGGTAATTAAGTATTCACGAAAAACTGATACAAACTCAAGAAGCTTTTCTCTAGGTACCTTTTGTGCGTATTTGCCCAAAACCTTGAAGGCTGAAAAACGGTAGTCGATATAAGGTAGCAACTCTTCTTCCATCACTTTACGTAAGAGTTCAGGGTCTTGCTTAATCGCATCCTTCTCTTTTTTCATGCGTTCAAAAGTTAAACCAGCCACTTCTTGGATCATTAAGTACGGGTCGTCTTGCTTTGCCGCATGGGCACTAGATGCTGTCAATATGACCATCATCGCAGTCAACATTGTTAATAAGTACTTAATACGACTACATGTTTTCACTTTCACACTCTTCCCCTTCTGCACACTGCGAGATTAATTATTCTGAATCTTTACCAAATAAGAATTGACCAATCAGGTCTTCTAGTACCAAGGCTGATTTGGTATCTACGATAAACTGCGTTTCACCCTCTTTATCACCGAGGTAAATCGGATCTTCACCTGGAAAAATAAAACCGGGTGTTAGACCCACATACTGCTCACCAAGTAAACCAGCGGTTAAAATGGATACCGAACTCGTTTCTGGAAAGGTCTGTGCATATTCGTCAGATATTTCCATTACGACAACAGGAATGAGCTCTTGTTCATCTAAATAAATACGAGAGACTCTGCCCACCACAACGCCACCGACTTTTACCGATGAACGCGGTTTCAAACCACCAATGTTGTCAAACTTTGCATTGACGACATATGCTTCGCCGCCACCGCTCATTCCCTTATTGGCTACTTGTAATGCTAAAAGTAATGTTGCGGCTATCGCCAAGGCAACGAAAATACCTACCATTAATTCTGTTTTCTTGCTTGTCATCTCAATTCCTAATTAATTCCAAACATTAGTGCTGTTAGCACAAAATCTAATCCCAACACTGCGAGTGATGAAAACACCACAGTTTCGGTTGTTGCTTTGCTTATTCCTTCAGAAGTAGGAATTGCGTCATAGCCTTTGTAAAGAGCTATCCACACCACGACCAATGCAAACACAATACTTTTTATTACGCCATTTATAACGTCTTTGTCCCATTCGACCGTGGCTTGCATTATTGACCAGTAACTACCTGAATCAACGCCTAACCAATCTACCCCAACCAAATGACCGCCAAGGATACCAACGGCGCTGAATATTAGCGCGAGCAAGGGCATTGAAATAACACCCGCCCAAAAACGAGGACTGATTATACGGCGGAGCGGGTCAACAGCCATCATTTCCAAACTACTGAGCTGCTCGGTTGCTTTCATCAAGCCTATTTCAGCAGTCAGTGCCGAGCCTGCTCGCCCAGCAAATAGCAAGGCCGTCACAACCGGACCTAACTCTCTTAACAATGACAGAGCGACCATGGGGCCGAGACTGCCTTCGGCGCCATAATTGACCAAAATAGTGTAGCCCTGCAACGCCATTACCATGCCGATAAACAAACCAGATACAATAATAATTAACAAGCTTTGCACGCCAACGACGTATATTTGCTGAATAATCAAAGGAATGTTTTTCAATCGAGGTAAGGCAAACAAGCCACCCCAAAGCATCAACGAGGCATTTCCTATCGCACTTAAGCGGGATAAG
Source organism: Alteromonas sp. W364 (assembly GCF_031846205.1). Lineage (NCBI taxonomy): Bacteria > Pseudomonadati > Pseudomonadota > Gammaproteobacteria > Alteromonadales > Alteromonadaceae > Alteromonas > Alteromonas sp. W364. The sequence continues at coordinate 230,421 of NZ_JAVRID010000006.1, forward strand.
GTTCCTGCCCCTAAATTGATTAGCCAATTCATTCCTTGCCTCCTAGGAAAGATGTTTCCATTGACTCAGAAGGGAAATGAAATGGGACAGGCCCATCGGCATTACCTTGTAAAAACTGCTGCACCAGCTCTGATTTAGATTCACGGATTTCGGAAGGCGTACCAGCACCAATTATCCGTTTATCAGCAAGAATATAGGCGTAATCTGCGATAGAAAGCACCTCATTGACGTCGTGAGTAACCACAATGCTAGTCAACCCCAAGGCAGAATTTAATTCTTTAATCAGCTTCACCAATACGCCCATTGAAATAGGATCTTGGCCTGCGAAAGGTTCGTCGTACATGATGAGTTCTGGATCGAGTGCGATAGCTCTTGCCAACGCCGCTCTTCTAGCCATACCGCCAGATAGCTCGCTAGGCATCAAATGTGCAGCGCCTCGCAAGCCAACGGCTTCTAATTTTAATAATACGATTGTCTCGATGATTGCCTCGGAGAGCTTGGTGTGTTCTCGGAGAGGAAATGCAACGTTGTCAAACACCGATATATTTGTAAACAGAGCACCGCTTTGAAATAGCATGCTCATTTTTCTGCGCACGTCATATAATCGTTTGCGGCTCATCTGATGAATATTTTCATCTTGAAACAACACTTCACCGCTTTCCGGGGTCAATTGGCCTCCGATCAACTTCAAAAGAGTCGTTTTACCAATACCACTAGGTCCCATGACCGCGGTAATTGCACCCTTTTGCACCTGCATCGAGATGCTATCGTAGATAACACGTTCGCCGCGCTCAAAATGCATTTTGTTAATATCAACTAAAATGTCTGACATTCTGTGTTCTTTATTCCTATTTTGTCTTGCATCTTAGCTGCATCCTTACATCGCTCTTACCGAGCTTTACGTTGTACAGAACACACAGCATGCATATAAAAATTGTATTAATTTTACTGTTAACTACACTTTAACTGAGCAACCCACTTAAGGATTCGCTGATACCCTAGTAAAGACGAGTAATAGCGCTAAAAAGTTCATAAAATGAAGATTAACAAAGTTTAATGACTCTAAGCTGAACAAGACCATCAATTTCGCCATTTTCTTCACATAAAAGGCTTTTATTTTCAAATTTCCCTAAGGAATCTTGAAAAACCTGCGATGTAGCCCTAAATTATAGCGTAATAAGGACAGCTATGTGGTTATAATTTGCGGTTTTTCAAGGCGATTAATAGTATTTATTCGTAACAAAATTTATAAATTGTAATGAAAACTTACAAAAAGTAGCCAAAGCCCATTTTGTTTTAGACATTTTAGTGTCAAATGGCCCTACTTTTTGCGACAATAGAAAAACTACTTAGAAGAGACTACTTACTCAGTGTTAATACAAATTGTTATATTTTTAATAGGCTTAGCAGTACTAAGTTGGAGTGCTGACAAGTTTGTTTACGGTGCCTCAGCATTAGCCAAGAACTTCGGCGTGTCGCCAATGATGATTGGTTTGACGATTGTCGCGATGGGCTCTAGCGCACCAGAAATTGTTGTTTCAGCCACTGCCTCGATTAATGGTAATCCCAACACTGCGGTAGGGAATGCCTTAGGCTCTAATATTACAAACATTGCTTTGGTTTTGGGCATTACAGCGCTTATTAAGCCTCTGCTTGTATCTTCTACCACGCTCAAGCGTGAACTCCCCGTCTTATTGCTAGTCACATTATTTGCTGTGTACTTTCTATCCGACAGTTATTTAAGCCCTGTTGAAGGCATTATCTTAATCACCATGTTTGTCATTGTATTAGGCGGAATGGCTTGGCTATCGTTTAAAGTCGATAAGAACGATCCTCTGATTGCTGAAACAGAAGACGAGATTCCAAATAACGTTCCGACAGTTAATGCGGTAACGTGGGTGATTGTTGGCTTAGTCATGTTGCCCCTTAGTGCGCACTTTTTAGTAGAAAGTGCCGTGTTTATTGCGCGCCATTTTGGTGTGAGTGATTTGGTTATTGGTCTCACCATCATTGCTTTAGGAACGAGCTTACCAGAACTTGCTGCAAGTATTGCCGGTGTGAGAAAGGGTGAAGATGATTTAGCCTTAGGCAACATCATCGGCTCGAACATATTTAATATTCTGGCTGTTCTCGCAATGCCAGGCTTGATAGCACCTGGGCTATTGGATGCCGACGCTTCAAGTCGAGACTCCTACGTTATGCTTGGCCTAACGATATTGTTATTTGTATTTTGCTTTAATCTGCGTGGTACACGACAGATCAATCGCTATGAAGGCGGTATTTTTGTGCTAGCGTTTTTAGCGTATCAATACTGGCTTTTCGCATAAAGTAACAGTTTAAACAGAATCTTGTGTTGTTCATGCCAGATTCAGGCATCGGTATTTATAGTCCTAAATAGGACAAAAGAAACGAGAAGATAATGAGCTTTTTGCAAACCGCAAATAAAGTATTCGAAAATGAAATTGCCGCTTTGACGCGCTTGCAAGACCGACTCGACGAAAAATTTAATCAAGCTTGTGAGCTTATGTTGCATTGCGAAGGAAAAGTAGTTGTCTGTGGTATGGGCAAATCGGGCCATATCGGTAACAAGATAGCAGCAACACTGGCTAGCACCGGCACACCTTCATTCTTCATGCATCCAGGTGAAGCCAACCATGGCGATTTGGGTATGCTGGCCTCTGGCGATGTATTTATCGGTATTTCTAACTCTGGCGAAACGCAAGAACTCACCAGTCTACTTCCCGTCATCAAACGCAAAGGCATCCCGACGATTGCCATTACGAATAATGATGCCAGCTCACTTGCAAAGCATGCTGACGTCGCTCTCAACATACAAGTCACCAAAGAGGCTTGTTCTCTTGGTTTAGCACCAACCACAAGCACTACCTCAACCTTAGTACTTGGCGATGCACTGGCAGTTGCCTTACTCGAAGCTAAAGGGTTTACCGCTGACGACTTTGCCCTCTCTCATCCTGGAGGCTCTTTAGGCAAACGTTTGTTGCTAACAGTTGACGATATAATGGCACGAGATGACGAATTGCCTATCGTCTTAGAAACTGCCTCGGTCACCGAAGCGCTATTCGAGATATCTAACAAAGGCTTGGGGATGACTGGCGTTGTAGATGCTCAACAACAATTATTGGGTGTATTCACTGATGGTGACTTACGCAGAGCCTTAGATAAACATATCGACATTCATCACTCAATAGTTACTGAAGTAATGACCAAAGGCAGTATTACGATTGAACAGCATAAGTTAGCGGTGGATGCATTAAACGTTATGCAGCAACATAAAATCAATGCCTTGTTCGTTGTTGATGCTGACAGACACCCCGTGGGCGCGATTAAAATGCACACCTTGTTAAAAGCCGGAGTGGTGTAATGGCTAAAGTAAATACATTGTACGGACAGATAGACCAAAGCCTCATGAACAAATTTGCCAACATCAGGCTACTCGTATGTGACGTGGATGGTGTTTTCTCTGATGGTACGATTTTGTTGGGCAATCAAGGTGAAGAGCTAAAAGCATTTAACACCAAAGACGGATATGGCATCAAAGCACTCTCTAAAGTGGGTGTCGATGTAGCCGTAATTACTGGGCGGCAGTCGCAAATTGTTGCGAACCGTATGCAAGCCTTGAATGTGAAACACATTATGCAGAATCGGGAAGATAAGCAAGTCGCGATTAAGGAGTTGATTCGTGATTATGGATATACGAATTCTCAAATTGCGAGTGTCGGCGATGACATGCCCGACACAGGTATGTTTTTAGAAAGTGAAATTGGCATCGCAGTTGCTGATGCCCATCCAATGGTGAAGCAAAAGGCGACTTTTTGTACCAGCTTAGACGGCGGGCGTGGTGCTATTCGTGAAATTTGTGATTTAATATTACAAGCAAAAGGAAAGCTGGAAGAAATCCATGGGGCTAGTGTATGAATCGACTAGCGCTCAGTATCATCCTTATTTTCAGTGCCGCACTTGCGCTGTACGTACCCATTTGGATGGAAGAAGAAGAACAAGTTGAGGTGAGCGATAAAGACGCTGCACTCGTGCCTAACTATCAGGCCCTAAATTTACGCAGTAAAATATTTGATAAAGATGGTCAGCTCACTCATCAAGTCAGTGCCGCAAAAATGGAACACTACGACCTACTTGAATATGTAAACTTTGAGCAACCTGAATACACTATCTACTTAGCCGAGACCGGCGAGAGTTGGCAGCTTGTCGCAAGTGAAGGAACGTTTTATGACAACAATCGACTAGAGCTTGCCTCGGATGTTGTGATCAGTAGTCAACAAACTAACGACTACATACAAACCATTTCTACTGACTACATTTCTTTTAGTTTAGACACTCAAGAATTGTCTTCAGATCAACCAGTTGCTATATCTGGTTCGAATTTTACGATTAATAGTATTGGGTTTAGCGCAAATCTAGAAACCCAACAATACGAGTTAAAAAAACATGTTGAAACTGAATACTTACCTACTCGCTAGTTGCTTAACGCTAGGTTTAGCGTTTTCGAGCACAGCGCAGGAAATCATTCAAAAGAGTGATTTTGAGCAACCCATTAGACTTGAGTCTGAAAATACCTTTGCCGATAGTAAAGAGAAAGTGCTGTTTTACGAGGGTAACGTCAAGATTACTCAAGGTAGCTTAAAAATTAGCGCCGATAAAATGGAAGTGATAGGCACCAATGGGGCTGGGCGTGAAATTTTTATTGCCACCGGCAAACCTGCTTCTTATATCCAACAATTGGCCGACGGCAGCATGGTCGAAGCCCGTGCGAATGAAATCAAATACATTAAAGCTGACCGCACCATTTCTTTGAAAGGCAATGCACAACTTCTGCAGAATGCCTTTACGATTAAAGGTGATTCAATTATTTTTGATATGCAAAAAGAACAGGTGCTGGCCAACACAAATGAGAAAAGTAACACGCCTACCGTGACAATTTTCAGTCCAGATACGATTCAGAAAACCAAAGACACCTTGAAAAATAAAGCAGAAGACGCAGATAAGAAGCAAGAGGACGATCAATAGTGAGTAAACTCGTTGCCAATCATCTCGCCAAGTCATACAAAGCTAGGCAAGTCGTTAGAGACGTCAGTATTGAGGTATCCACAGGCCAAATCGTTGGCTTGTTAGGCCCCAATGGCGCCGGTAAAACCACTACTTTTTACATGATCGTTGGGCTCGTACCTATCGATAAAGGTGAAATTTTCATTGATCAGCTAGATTTATCAATTCAGCCCATGCATGAGAGAGCAAGACACGGTATCGGTTATTTACCGCAAGAAGCTTCGATTTTCCGGAAACTAACGGTATATGAAAATCTAATGGCTATTTTGCAAACGAGAAAAGAACTCACAAAAGACCAGCGCGAGCAACAAGCCGATGATTTAATGGATGAATTTAATGTGAATCATATTCGAAACAATCTTGGGATGAGTTTGTCAGGCGGGGAGCGGCGTAGAGTCGAGATCGCGCGAGCTTTAGCAGCAAATCCTAAATTTATTTTGCTCGATGAACCCTTCGCCGGTGTTGACCCAATTTCTGTTAATGATATAAAGAAGATAATACAACAATTAAAAGAACGTGATATTGGTGTATTAATAACTGACCACAATGTTCGAGAAACCCTCGATGTTTGTGAACAAGCGTATATAGTAAGTCATGGCGAACTAATCGCCTCAGGCAGTGCTGAGGAAGTTCTCAGTAACCAAAAAGTGCGAGATGTTTATCTCGGTGAACAATTTGTCTTATAGGTATTCCGTATCATGTTTAGAATTCGGCACGTCTCGCCGTTAACATTAGGTCAAGGGCATCAATGAAGCCTTCATTGCAGTTAAAATTCAGTCAACAACTTACGATGACGCCTCAGTTGCAGCAGGCGATCAAGCTATTACAGTTATCTACGCTAGACCTGCAACAAGAAATCCAAGAAGCGCTTGACTCAAATCCCTTATTGGAAATTGATGAAAGTGAACACAATAATGACAAGCAGTCAGAAGAGAATAGTGCAAACGATAGAGAGCAAGCTGATTCTAGCGACCTCAATTCGGCAAATTCTGACAACATCGATAGTCATGACGCCTTAGAAAACAATCAACTCACTGATGATTTACCGATCGACAGTTCATGGGAAGAATACCTCAGTTCGTCTTCTGCACCAGCAACGATGACAGGTGGCTCAAGCCCCGACGACGACTACGTCTTTCAAGGTGAGACCTCAGAAAATATCCAAGACCACTTAATCTGGCAGATGGAATTAACGCCCTTCTCTGATATTGACCGTTCTATCGCTATCGCAATTATCGACAGTATCGACGAATCAGGCTATTTAACCGTCAGTTGCGAAGACATTTTGGATAGCTTACAAAACGAAGAGATTGAGCTTGATGAAGTGGAATGTGTTTTAAAACGCATTCAAATGTTTGACCCTATTGGCTCTGGGTCCCGCTCACCTCAAGAATGCTTGCTGGTGCAACTCAATCAGTTTGCTCCCGACACACCTTGGGTCGCTGAAACTAAACATTTGCTAAGCGAACACAGTGATTTACTAAGTAGTAAAGACTACCGCACTTTAATGCGTAAAACGAAGTTGAAAGAAGACCAACTGCGTGAAGTGATGCGTCTGCTACAAACACTCAATCCCCGTCCTGGGAGTGAGATAGCAACCAAAGAGCCGGAATATGTCATTCCAGATGTCACTGTGCTCAAGAAAAACGGTCGCTGGGTTGTTGAATTAAATAATGATTCACTGCCGCCATTAGTGGTTAATCAAGAGTATGCGGCCTTAAGTAAAAGTACAAAAAATTCGAACGATTCCCAATTTATTAAGTCTCATTTACAAGAGGCGAAATGGTTTATCAAAAGTTTAGAAAGCCGCAACGAAACACTCCTAAAGGTGTCTCATTGTATTGTGCAGCAACAAATGGGCTTTTTTGAACACGGCCCAGAAATGATGAAACCGATGGTACTAAATGACGTAGCTGAAATGGTGGATATGCACGAATCGACTATATCTCGAGTTACCACACAAAAGTATATGCACACGCCACGTGGCATTTATGAGTTAAAGTACTTTTTCTCTAGCCATGTTTCTACTGAGTCTGGAGGAGAGTGTTCATCTACTGCGATAAGAGCATTAATTAAGAAGTTAGTGGCTGCAGAGTTACCTAGCAAGCCATTAAGTGATAGCAAGATTGCGCAATTGTTAGCTGATCAAGGTATTCAAGTTGCACGGCGGACAATTGCGAAATATCGAGAGTCTCTCTCGATTCCCCCGTCGAACCAAAGAAAAAGTCTTTTATAAGACGACATTAGAGGACGTAACATTATGCAAATTAATCTAACAGGTCACCACGTAGATATTACAGATTCACTCAGAGCATATGTCGATACTAAGTTTGAGAAGTTAGAACGACACTTCGACCATATCAGCAACGTACACGTGGTGTTAAACGTCGAAAAGCTGAGCCAAAAAGCAGAAGCTACTGTGCATTTAAAGGGTGACGTTGTTCACGCAAATGCCGAGCATAATGACATGTATGCAGCCATTGATGGCCTTATCGATAAACTAGACAGACAGGTTATTAAACACAAGGAAAAACTAAAGCGACACTAGTTGCTTAAGAGTTAATATGATCATATCTGATATCATTTCTTTAGACCGCACTGAATGTGCGGTCGATTGTCACAGTAAAAAAAGAATTTTCGAAGTCATCAGCGAGATTGCGGCCAGAGAAAACCCATCATTAGCACTTGGCGATATACTCGCGAGTATAGTGAGCCGAGAAAAAATGGGCAGCACAGGTATTGGAAATGGCATTGCCATTCCTCATGGCCGTATCGACGGCATAGACGATATCGTAGCTGTTGTCGTCACGAGTGAAGAACCTATCGACTTTGACGCTATAGACGACAGACCCGTTGATATTTTCTTTGCACTATTAGTACCATCAGAGCAAACAGAAGAGCATCTTCAGACACTTTCTTCTATTGCACAAAAACTCAGTGATAAAGAAATCGTGAAAACGATTAGAAAAGCCACAAGTAAAGACCAAATAATCGCAGCGCTAGCATAACCAAAACCTAGAATAAGGGGCTCATCATTGAATCTAATCATCATTAGCGGACGCTCCGGTTCAGGCAAATCAATAGCATTGCGCGCCCTAGAAGACTTGGGCTACTACTGCGTAGACAATATTCCGGTCAGCTTACTCCCCACGCTAACGCATACCTTGGCCGATGAGAATGAAAAAGTAGCCGTTAGCATCGACGTACGAAACATTCCCAAAATGGCTAACGAAGTGTCTGAAATTGTCGACTTCTTACCAGATATTTGGGAAGTGACTATTTTATATCTGGATGCAAGTGACGATGTACTTATCAAACGCTATAGTGAGACGCGCCGCTTACATCCCTTGTTCAAACTGAACAAATCATTGTCGGAATCGATTGAGGCTGAGCGTGAAATCCTCGTGCCAGTATCAGAAAAAGCAGACTTGCATATCAATACCGATAATTTATCGCTTCATGAGCTCTCTGAGCTGATTAGAGAGCGCGTATTAGGGAAGAAGAGCACTAACCTCGTTATCGTCTTTGAGTCCTTTGGTTTTAAATACGGTATACCAAAAGATGCTGATTATGTGTTTGATGCCCGTTTTCTGCCCAACCCGCACTGGGAACCCGATCTTAAACCTCTGACTGGCTTAGATGGCCCTGTACAAGTATTCCTTGGCGGCCAACCTCTAGTGACCAAGTTCATTTGGCAAATCCAAAATCTTATTAGTACTTGGTTACCGCATTTAGAGCGTAATAATCGAAGTTACGTGACTGTTGCGATCGGCTGTACTGGTGGCCAACATCGCTCAGTTTTTGTGGCCGAGTCATTGTGTAGCAGTTTCCGTTCTAGCCACGGTGACGTGCAAGTGAGACACCGCGAGTTGAAAATCATTAAAGCGCTTGAAAATAAGCCTGAAGATGGCGACGAGGCTACTCGGCTATGACTCTTGAAAAACAACTTACCATCGTTAACAAGCTAGGTTTACACGCCAGAGCTGCAACACAGTTAGCCAAGCTTGCCAATCAGTTTGAATCCTCTATCACCCTTCATCAAGGCGATAAAGAAGCGTTTGCCAATAGTGTTTTAGCCTTGATGATGCTTGAAAGCAGTCAAGGCAAACAGGTTCTGCTGCGTTGCGATGGTCCAGACGCACAAGAAGCCATGGATGCTATCGCTAGCCTTATCGTAAACCGCTTTAACGAAGATGAATAAATTTCAATAAAATCAATAAGACAGATAACACTAATGAAAACTAGTGTTATACTTAGCGCATATTCGACCAAACTTAACATAGACAGTCCTGTATAGAGTGGCAACTCAGCCTCAATCTCTTTACAAAGACGACGAAAGGGTCTTATGGCGGAAACAGTAGAATCAAGCAACGTACAAAGTCAACTGGACTCGATTAGCCAATCACTAAGCGACGGTACCTTTGTGCAAGTCAGAAAACTACTGCATGATTTGCCATCCAGTGACGTTGCTTTACTACTTGAGTCCAGCCCCCTAAAAACGCGTAAAGAACTCTGGGAGCTATTAGACGCTGATTTTCATGGTGAAGTCCTCGAAGAATTATCAGAAGATGTCAGAAACGGTATTATCTCGAAGATGGTGCCATCAAGCGTTGTTGATGCGCTTGAAGACATGGACACCGATGACTTAGCTGAAACATTAAGTACCCTGCCCGATACCGTCCTGCAAAGCATCCTCAAATCAATGGATGCGCAAGATAGACAGCGTGCCGAGAAAGCACTCTCATACGGTGAAGATACCGCCGGCTTTATCATGAATACCGATACCATCACCTTGCGTCCTGACGTGACCGTTGATGTTGTATTACGTTACTTACGTTTAAAAGGTGAACTGCCAGAAAATACAGATACGCTTTATGTTGTTAATCGCCATGACAACCTCATCGGTACAGTGCTTGCTACAAAGCTACTGACCTCACCGCCTGAGGTCAGCGTTAGCGAAATCATGAATGAAGAAGCTGAAACCATTCCCGTGAACATGAGTGACAGCGAAGTCGCCAGCATGTTTGAAAGATACGATTGGCTTTCTGCACCTGTTATTGACGAGAATAAAACCTTAGTTGGTCGTATCACAATTGATGACGTGGTTGATATTATTCGTGAAGATGCGGAACACAGCATGATGAGTATGGCGGGCCTTGATGATGAAGAGGATACCTTTGCACCAGTAGGCCAAAGTACAAAACGACGTTCTATTTGGCTGGGAGTAAACCTTGTAACAGCGTTGTTAGCCGCGGCTGTGAGCGATTTGTTTGAGGCGACTTTGAGTCAATTAGCCGTGCTCGCTATCTTAAACACAATTGTGCCAAGTATGGGTGGTGTTGCTGGTAATCAAACGCTAACACTGGTTATTCGTGGTATGGCGCTAGGCCATGTTAGTGGTAGTAACTCGGTTTGGCTGGTCAGAAAAGAATTAGCGATAGGCTTTTTGAACGGTATTATCTGGGCGACCTTGATCGCCTCTGTTATCGCTATTTGGAAACAAGATTTCATGTTAGGCGCGGTTATCGCGTTCGCCATGATGATGAACATGATTGCTGCTGGTTTAGCCGGTGCAACACTGCCGATCATTATGAAACGGTTTAAGATTGATCCAGCCCTCGCTGGCAGTGTTATATTGACTACGATCACGGATGTGGTCGGAATATTTGCTTTTTTAGGTACAGCTACTTTATTCTTACTTTAGTTTAGGACTATTTAACTTGGAAGTTCAGTGAAGCCAGTTCGCTTGGAAACAAGCCCTTCTCCAACCTTACTCTATTTATTGCTAGCAATCATCACTGTGGTCAGCGTTATTCTGGCCTTAGTTCAACAAAATTATCTTCTTCTTATTATTGGTTTTTTCGGATTATTATCTGCTATCGCATTACGCCAATTTAGCACAACCTTCTGTGACCAAAAACGCAAACCATATTGCCAAGCGCAACCCCCTATTGACGACGACAAAGCCATACTCCAGCAAATTCAAGCGGTCGTAAACAAACTGCCCGTAGGTGTGCTGTTTTATAATCAACAGCGCCAATGCGTGTTCATCAACAAATACATGGCAAGTTCTGGCTTAGTGCTCGAACACGACTTCAGTTCAACACCCGAACTAAATGAATTATTCTGCTCCACTTTTCTAGCAACGTTCAGTGCTCAACTGGATAATCAATCTTCAGCAAGACCAGAGTTTATCGCTTCACAAGTCTTTGAATATAAGAATAAGTTCGATCGGCAGCGGTTTGTAGAAATCAAAATATACTCCCCTAATGCCGAAGCCTCTGGTATGAATGCCTTAGGGACTGTGATTGCTAGAGATATCACTGAAGCCTATGAGTCTACAAACCAATTGACCACGCTCAACGAAGAGCTGCGTAATCAAACAGACATTGCCATCGCTCATTCTCAGGCGAAGAGCCAGTTTTTAGCAAATATGAGTCATGAAATACGCACTCCAATGAACGGTATTTTTGGTATGTTAGAGCTATTGAAAATGACTGATTTAGCGGCGCAACAAAAACAATATATTTCAACCATAGATCAGTCATCGCAAGCGCTATTGAAAATACTGAACGATATTCTTGATCTATCAAAGCTTGAGTCTGGCAAGCTTACGTTTGAGTCAGAGCGTTTTGACCTCACTTTAATGGTTAAGCAGATTATTGATACCTACAATAAAAGCGCTGAAGACAAAAAACTCAAGTTGATAAGTACTTTGTCGAATGATTTGCCTCGTCATTTGATTGGTGATGAATTTCGCATTACACAGGTTTTGAATAACTTTGTTTCAAACGCAATCAAGTTTACTGAGGTCGGTAAAATTGAAATTGAGCTACGCTTAGTTGAACGTGATAACACAAACGCGATCATTGAATTCAGCGTGCAAGATAGTGGTCTGGGGCTCAGCCCTGAACAACAATCCCGTATCTTCAATAGCTTTGAGCAAGCGGACAATTCAACAACGAGAGAGTTCGGCGGTACCGGACTTGGATTAAGTATTTCCCGTGATCTAATTAAAAGAATGCATGGCCAGCTAGATGTAGACTCTGAGCTTGGAAAAGGCAGTCGTTTTTGGTTTCGCTTACCTTTAATGGCCTGCAACGAAACGGGCCAAATAGAACCAACCGAACTTAGTCACAAAAGCCAGAGTATCACTAGCCTACAGGGCAAAAACATCTTGATTGTAGACGACAATGAAATTAATCGGGCAGTTGCTGCTAGTATGCTGGAGCAGCATCGGGCGAAAACCTTTCAAGTTGATAACGGGAAAAAAGCGATAGAGTTAAATAAAAGTTTTACTTTCGACCTTATTCTAATGGATTATCAAATGCCGATCATGGATGGTATACAAGCGAGCAAAGCCCTTCGCGAAAATGGTCTTACCCTTCCAATAATAGCGATGACTGCTGCAGGATTCGACGAAGATATCGAGGCTTATTTTGAGGCTGGAATGGATGGTGTAATCATTAAGCCCTTCCAATCAGATCAGCTTGTAAACGAAGTAGTTAAACACTTATCGATAAACAATCAGGAAACATGACTAAAAGCCAAGTACCAACTACATTGCGAGTTTGATTAAAATGAGCGACTATAATAATTAAGTATGAATACTCCTGAGAACATATGAGTCAAAAGTCGGCCTTAATAACCACCCTCAAGCGTTTGTTAAAACAACGAGGCATAACTTACAAAGAAGTCGCTTCGTCACTGCAGTTGTCGGAAGCCTCTGTTAAGCGCTTATTTTCAAAACAAGACTTTTCACTTCAACGCTTAGATGATATGTGTAAGTTACTCGATATTGAAATTTCAGATTTAAGTGACGAGATGCTAAAAGCGCAAAGCTTTACCAGTGAACTGAGCGTTGAACAAGAGTCTTTTCTGGTCTCAGATATTCGATTATTAATGCTTGCACAGTTGTTGATGGACCATTGGACCTGCGATCAAATCCTTCAGGTGTATGACTTTGAGGCACTTGAGTTAGTCCAGTATCTGGCTAGCCTCGACAAACTCAAGATCATCGATCTTTATCCAAATAATAGAGTGAAGCTGAAAATTAGTCGTGATTTCTCTTGGCTAAAAGGTGGACCGATTGAAATGTTCTTCAAGCAACATGTTCAGTCTGATTTTCTAAATAGTCACTTTAATGGACCTGGGGAAATCCGTATTTTCCAAACTGGGCTGCTCAGTAAGGCTTCGCATGCTGAACTAAGCAGAAAAATAAAACACTTATCGCTCGCTTTTGAAGATGCTCAACGCAGTGATGAAGCCGTCGAGTTTGACGATAAGTATGGCACCAGTATGGTTATTGCAATGCGACCTTGGAAGTTAGCGGTGTTTGAACAATTTAGGCGCTAGGGCCTAAATGGGGAGAGGTAAGTATGAACTATCAATTTACAAGAGATATAGACGGTGAACCCAGAGCTGAATTTGAAATGGGCTGCGAAACCTTTAGCTTGTGGTTCAATGAAGAACTAAGAAGCAATCTCAAAAAGATACGAAGCGTGCTAGACGGCATAGAGCAAGTGACATCAAAAACACTCAAAGAATATAAACTAGCTGGTAACGATATTGATTTGGTCTTAGATAGCGATGAGGTCGAAGTTAGGTCGAAGACTTTAGACATTGAGCTAGATGATGAATTGCCAGAAGGAACCGAGGCTTACGATCAGGAATCAATGGCTGGATGCGGTCTTGAAGACTTTAGTAGAGTGCTTCACTCTTGGCACGACTTCGTTGTTGAAAAATAGCGTGTTAATACCGCTTGGACAATTCGTCAAACGCCTCTCTTTGGCGTGCCTGTGAAAATACCCATTGATACCTTTGTCGCGCCTAAGTGTGAGCAAAAAATTGATATTTTGCGTCACGACGAACACTTCTTATTAATAAATAAACCCAGTGGCTTGCTATCATTATCAGGTAAAAATCCATTAAATAAAGATTCTGTGCATTACCGCTTAGTACAGGATTTCCCACAAGCAAAACTTGTCCATCGCCTAGACTTTGGCACATCAGGTATTATGTTGGTAGCCTTAAGTAAGCTGGCAAACAAAGATTTCACTCAGCAATTTCAAGCGCATGCGATCAATAAAACCTATATTGCTATCTTGTCAGGACAATTGTCACAGAATCAAGGAAATATTACTGCCCCTATCGCCAAAGATCCCAGTCTGTTCCCTCGGTTAAAAGTGTGCTTCAATATTGGGAAGTCATGTAGATCTGATTTTGAAGTATTGGAGCGGAATATCAGCTCAACTCGCGTACGTTATAAGCCAGTCACAGGAAGAACTCATCAGTTACGGATACATAGCCAATATATGGGCCATCCTATTCTAGGGTGCGATTTATACGGAACTGAAGAAACACAGAGTCAATCAACCAGGCTACTGTTGCATGCAGAGACCATCTTATTTAAGCACCCAATTACCGGGGATACCGTAGTAGGAAAAAGTCCATGTGAATTTTAGTTATCCTTCTGCTCCCTTCCTTAGGTGTCATCTTTTTTAAAAAACGACTTGGGCAGTTGTAAGTGAAACATAAGCTGATAATTACCAGTGACCCACCTACGTCATTACCAGTGAACCACCTACGTCATTACCAGTGAACCACCTACGTCATTACCAGTGAACCACCTACGTCATTGCCAGTGAACCACCTACGTCACTACCAGTGAACCACCTACGTCATTGCCGCGAAGGCGGTAACCTCCAATACAGCGTAGTAAATTAAAAAAACAGAATTATTTCAAAAATATAAAGCTAATTGCTATTGAAATATTTCTTGTGTGGCCGGAGGTTCCTGCCTGCGCAGGAATGACGTAGGAGGTATTGGCGATGACTCCTTGTGGATGATTGCTGACCTACGTCTTATCTTAGCGAAAGCATACTCAGGAGTTTTAGAACCGACACTGTTTCGCTTTCGTTCCAGTGTGCAAAAATTTGTTCGCATTTTTGCGATACTGTTAGATGAGCATTGTTAAAAATCTCCATTCCAGCGTCAGTTATTTTTACCAGACTAACTCTTGCGTCCTTCAGATTACTCTGTTTAACGATTAAGCCTGATTTTTCCATTGGAAGAAGAATTCTGGTTATACCTGACGCTGATTTACCTAATGAATCAGCAAGGTCAATTCTTCTTACGGTATATTCGTGTGCATTATTTAATTCATTAAGTACCATATATTCCGTTAGACCAATTCCATGTATTGCGCCGAGAGTACCGTCTAGCTTCTTAGTGAGTAAAGAGTTTGCCGCATTAATTGATAGTAAAAGACTTACTCGCTTTTCTGTTTTTTCCATAGTGTTACTTTCCGATTAATTTTTTAAACGTTTGTTGTCAGTAGACAAACATCATACTTCCAACATACTTGATAAGTCAAGCATATCGGAAGTACCTCTGAGGCACTGAAAAGAATAACGAATGGTTCTAATACCAAGCAAATTGCGCGGGCAATTACGCTCATACAAACAGAGGTAAGCTATGGATCTAGGCTAGTTTTGATTAACTCAATCACAGTATTCATTCTTTTGAGAAGAGGCCTATTACGGTGGTAGCACACATATATATTTTCATTCACTGAATTCGCTAATTGATGCACGTTTATCAGTTCAGGTTTATTAAATGTACTTACCGCAGTTGCAGGTAAAACGGTAAAGCCTAAACCTAAGCATACAGGCTCGAGTATCAAGCTTATTTGATTGGAAAATCCAGTCTGCTTTATTTGGTCAATATGCTCGAATTCAGGGTAGTTTGCGCTAAATAGCAGCTGAGCATGGTGTTGGCCATCTGGGTGTGCAATAAAACCGGCATCACACAATGTTTGCCACGTCGGGTTGTTTATATTGCGTGCTGTGACTAACAGCAGACGTTCCGTGCCTATTTTATAGTTAGACACTTCCCCAAGGCTAGGCTCTTGAGTCATAAAGCCAATATCGGCTTGATGATTAGCAATTGCTTGTTCAACGCTAATATTTGGTGCAAAACGATAGTCTATGCTCAAGCTGCGATGCTTGGTTTGTAAAGCCAGTAACTGCTGATAAAATTGTAAACCACAACTGCCAGGCGATTGTATTTTGATCAAGCCACTAGTTGATGAGTCGTCTTTCAATTGTTGTTCCAAAAATTGCCATTCTTTTAATAATAAACGTCCTTTTTGATATAGGTTTTGTCCATGTATGGTGAGCGAAAATGTTTTGCCATGTCGCTCAAGTAAAGCGCAGCCAACTTGCTGCTCAAGTTTTTTAATATGCTGACTTACACCTGATTGTGTCATATACAAACGCTCAGCGGTTTGAGTGAAATGGTTTACCTCAACAAGTGTGCAAAACGTATTTAACCAGATTGGATTAATCATCACAAAATGTACTCAAAATAATAATTATTAATAATTTTAATTAATCAATAAGGCTAAGTAAACTCTGCGATTAGAATCAATCAGTCGATAGGAGACAATATGATGAATCAGAAATATCCGCGAAGCTTTTCCCATATCGGTATATCAGTGCCCAACGTTGAGAAGGCCGTGGAGTTTTATACCAAAGTAATGGGTTGGTATACCATAATGGAACCAACTGTAATTACTGAAGACGACAGCCCAATAGGCGAAATGTGTACAGAAGTATTTGGTGAAAAATGGGAAAAGTTCAAAATTGCGCATCTATCTACTGGAGACAGAATTGGCGTTGAGATTTTTGAATTCAAAAACCAAGAGAACCCAAAAGATAACTTTGAGTACTGGAAAACAGGCATCTTTCACTTTTGCGTTCAAGACCCTGATGTAGAAGGATTAGCTGAGCGCATTGTTGAGGCGGGCGGTAAAAAAAGAATGCAAGCGCCTCGATATTATTACCCAGATGAAAAACCATATCGAATGATTTATATGGAAGACCCGTTTGGTAACATTCTTGAGATTTACAGCCATAGCTATGAACTTATTTACAGTGCCGGCGCTTACTAACTTCTTACAATTTAATTTCAGGCCGGAGTATAATCTCCGGCTCTCTTGTTTTTTATTACTATCGTTTTTAGAGGACTTTGATAACAGGATTGACTATACGATAAGTAAATCTCACCTGTGTGCTTTTAGACAATATTTACCCTACAAAAACGCAGTTAAACCAACACTCAATCCTAGCCTAAAAAATATTATCCCACTTTTCGTCCAGCGCAGCTTTCGCTTCAGCTAAGTTCAAAGCCTCATATTTATCTTCTCGCTTTTTGATAATTCCGAAACGAGTTAACTTTGACAAAGCATCTTCAATTTCAAAATCGATTTCAAAATTAAACGTATCCTCAAACCACTGCTCAATGACTCTGTCTAACTCTAGCGCCGTATGCGGGGTCTTTGAGATATGCAAAAAGAAGTAAGCTAGTATTGCTTCTTTACATTCCTCTTCTTCTGCAGAGTCGAGCAAGTGATGAAACACACCCGCGTTATTATCGAGATTCTTAAAATACAAATTGTCAGCCAAGGCTTTCATGAACTTCAATTTACGGTTTTTAAATTTACTCCACTCTTTAAAAATAAACCCGCCTAAGACACCGGCACCGGCGGCTAAGGCAAGCAGTTCTTTCGTTGTGATGGTGACTTCTTTATCAGATAGGCCTATCCAATAAGCGAGTAAACCTGAAACTAGTAAAAGAGATGCACCGAGCTTGGTCACTAACATGATCGTTCCACCAATTAAGGCAGAGCCCCCAATAATAGCTTTATCAAGAGTGCGCATGCGCACTTCACTGTTCGGGAAAAGCATTTCCAAGTCCGCTTTAGGTACATTCTGAAAGAGTTTTATAATGGTTGAACTCGGTTCGAAGTTGTCTGTCTCTCGATCCTGAGCCTCAAAATAGTCTTTATCCTTAAAACGAATGTAAACCGCTACCTTGTCATAGTTAGTGAAGGTGATTTTTTGCTTCTTTAGCCCCCACCACTTTTTAACTATTTCGGTTTTTTGATATTCTCCGCGGCGATAAAAAACGACTTCCGCGAAATCATCAAATTCAACCGCTAATCTGACTTTAAATAAGGACTCTTCTTCCAGAGCTTCTCGAAGGTCTTGGTCGGTTACTTTTTCAAAATTTGCAGCATTTAGAATTTTTGCAAATGTGTTTGCAAATATTGCTTGCTTCTCTGTCAGTTCGCTTTGACTCAGTGGGTTTAATTTGAGGGTGTCACTGTTTGGGTCAAAAGGCGCATAATTATCTTTGAGAACCTCTAAATGCTGATGATATTCGAAGTGCAAGGTACTGACGATCAAACTGCACAGTTCGCCAAACTCGACTTTCTCATGCAAGTCTTGGTGTGCAAGGCAAGCGTTAACCAACTCTGACTTACGCAAGGGAATAAAGCGGTCTTTATTTATACTCTGCTGCATAACACTGCCGGCAGGTCGAACAGTTCTGTCATAGGGCCGTTTCCTTAAGTTCTTTTATCCTAGTCATCTATCTTATTTGCATTAACCCATTCAAGTAGATGTTCAACGTCTTGCTCAATCGCCATTTCAAGCTCTTCAACCCAATCATGTACGTTTTCCCACCATGTTGGGTGATCACCTTGCTGAATTTTATTCGCCGTTTTTTGTACTCTGGACAAACCAACAGATCCTGCGGCGCCTTTGATTTTATGAGCTTCAGAACAAACGTCTGATTTTTCATCAGCGGCAAGTGACACTTTTAATAATTCCATATATTCGGGGATCTTCTCCTGGAACACGCCAAGACTGGTTCGCACCATATCTTCCCCGATGGTATCGATTAACATTTGTAGCATATCAATATCGAGTATCTTGTCGACCTTAGGAATACTCACAACCTCACTCGCACTCGGCCGCTCAGATTGTAATTGATCTTCACCAAACAGTTCATTGAAGACTTCAATGACTCGGCTTTTCTTGATTGGTTTGGCAATAATGTCGTCCATACCGTTTTGTAAATACTCTTCTCGCTTCTTAATGACATTCGCCGTCAGTGCCACAATAGGTGTTTGTAGCACTAACTCTTCATCATGTAGCGTTCTTGCCACATCAAAACCAGTCATATCGGGTAATTGTATGTCTAACAGAATGAGGTCGTATTGTGTTTTCCTCGCCATTTCAATTGCAGCGGTTCCTGTCATAGCGACTTCAACCCGCTGACCTAGCTTTTCAAGTAGTGCTTTTGCAACCATGACATTCAACTCAATATCTTCCACCAATAGTATATTGAGATTGCTGACCTCCAACTCTGCCATTCTTGCTTGTTGCTTGCTGATTGCCACCGGCAATACAATTTCAAAACAGGTTCCTTGACCAACCACACTATGGACGCGAATGTCGCCATTCATTTTGTCAACCATCTGCTTACAGATGGCAAGACCAATACCCGTTCCGGTCGCAGACTGATGATCGGGATGATCAACCTGATAATACATCGCGAAAATTTTATCTATATCGTCCTGTGGTATTCCGACACCTGTATCGTTAATTCTGAAGGTAACCGTTGAGTTACCAGCCCCCTCATCTCTTGCCTCGACAACCAATGTCACTTCACCCTTTGGCGTAAACTTCAAAGCATTGAATAGAATATTCCACAAGACTTGGCGTAAACGTGTACCATCGGCTTCAATGGCAACAGGAATGGGTTCGATAATCTCAGATTGAAAGGTCAAATTCTTATCTTGCGCTAACAAGCGAATAATACTGCTAATTTCATTTGTGAAGTCACGTAAATTGACGGTCTTCAGGTCAATCTCAATTTTATCTCTATCAAGTTTGTCCAAATCGATAATATCGTTAAATATATTGCCCAGAGTGATGGCACTCGCATATATTGTGCTCACCCAATCAAACTGCTCTTTTGACAACTTGGTATCACGGAGCATTCTGCTCAGACCAACGATGCCATTCAACGGCGTTCTTAATTCGTGGCTAATTGTGGCGATAAATTTGGTTTTGTCCTTACTTGCCTGGGCTATGGCACTTTCCGCCTGCTTCCGCTCGGTCATGTCTCGTCCAAAAGCCAGTAGACCCAAGCGATGACCGTCTTGATCAAAGAAAGGAACCTTACGCATTTCGAAATAGCGGCTACGCCCATCTGCAAATTTTAACCAAAGTTCCTCGGTCAAACTGGCGTTAGTTTCAAGGACCTCGTTATCACTCGCGGCAACCTGCCTCGCCAAAGATTCATCATAGACTTGATGCGGTGTTAAGCCTAATAACTCTTCTTCTGTTTTACCTGTCACTTCCTCTGCAACACGGTTACAACCCGCAAATCGGCCTTCTTCATTTCGGTAGTATATTAAGTCTGGAGACGCATCAATGATTGAACGAGTTAGCGTAGATAGTCGTCGCGCTTGCATTTCTTGCTCAGACTTTTTCTTAATTTCTCGCTCCAGTTCTTCAAATACGCTTTCACGCTCTAGCTGCGCATTGCGCCTTTGTTCAATCTCGTAGTTCAACTGTCGAATGTTGTTCTGTAATTCACGATTCAATATGACATCGTGTTTTCTCAAACGCTCCAGTTGGCTGACAGCGTCCTCCAAATTAATGCGGCTGTGTTCGAGTTGTTTGATCAGCTCACTAAAGAAGTAGAGCAACCAGGGTGCACTGAGCATAGTTAGGATAAGTGCACTGATAAAATCATCAATTTCAATCTGACTGCCCATGCTGCTTCGAATAATGTACGAGCCAACGAGCGTAAAGAGGAGAGTAAACACAACAAAAAGGATACTGATCTTCAGCGTACCAAAACGATCAACAAATTGAGCAAACTTTATTGCCCAAGACTCATTAGGAGATTTTAGGTGCATGGTTTATGTAGTCTATTGCTATAATTGTTTTGCATGCTACCAAGAAAGCAAGTGAAGTGAAATTAATCTCATCATTCAAGCCCAATTAAAAAGCGACTTACTGAACCTTATGTAATAAGTATGCAGCTTTATATGAATTTACATTCATTCAAACCTCCCTTTTATTAAGACATTTTTTACCCTCGATAAAAGCGAAGTCAAGCATGCCATGAGCAAGAAACCGAACAGCAAGACCTTGAAATCATTAGATCATCACCTTTATTTTTAATATTTACAGGCGATATTCACCAAATAAATATTAATATTTATACTGCTTATAATTGCTTTTGATGTACAAAATAGGTATGTTGTTTTGCCGCTATAAAAGGTGAATAAAAATTCGGACGTTTGAATTCGTTATTTCACAACAACCATTCTGGCAACAACAGTAGATAGCGGCAAACAATACGACAAAACATTGGCCAACATACCAATGGCAAATTAATAACAATAATAATAAAAGAAATACAGCGACTGGTTCGCCTTATTTAACAAGTGTCACGTCTTGTTCAAGGACAGCGTGCTGCAGCGTTAAGCTGCGGAAGGAGAATAATATGAGTTTGTATCATCCTAATGATTCAAAAGACAACTGTGGCTTCGGTCTCATCGCCCACACATCGGGTGAAGCTAGCCATCAATTAGTATTAACAGCAATCGAAGGTCTAGACCGCATGCAACACCGTGGTGGTGTTGCCGCCGATGGTAAAACCGGTGACGGCTGTGGCTTATTACTACAAAAGCCAGACTCCTTTTTTCAAGGTATTGCTGAGCAAAGCGGTTGGAAGCTGAGTAAAAACTATGCCGTTGGCATGATATTTTTAAGTCAGAATCCAACACTCGCGGAACAGTCACGCCAAGTATTGAGCGAAGAAATTGAAAAAGAAATGCTGCCCGTTCTTGGTTGGCGAATCGTACCTGTAGACCACAGCATTCTTGGTGACTTAGCAAAAACAGGTGTACCGCAAATCGAACAGATTTTTGTCAACAGTCCTAGCGGCTGGCGCTCAGAAGATGTTGAACGTAGGCTGTATATGGCGCGTCGTCGTGCAGAAAAACGATTAGAAGACGATCCTGACTTTTATGTTGCCTGCCTATCTGGCTTGGTCACGGTCTATAAAGGTCTTGTCATGCCAAAAGATCTCCCTACTTTTTACCACGATCTTGCAGACGAAAACTTACAATCTAGTATCTGTGTGTTCCACCAGCGCTTTTCAACGAACACATTGCCCAAGTGGCCACTTGCTCAGCCCTTCCGGTTTTTAGCGCACAATGGCGAAATTAATACAATCAAGGCGAACCGCGATTGGGCAACGGCTCGCGCAGGAAAATTTGCAACCCCGCTAATACCAGACTTATTGCAAGCAGCCCCATTTGTAAACACCGAAGGCTCAGATTCTAGCTCGCTAGATAACATGCTAGAAGTCTTTTTAGCTGGCGGCATGGACTTGTTTAGAGCCATGCGCTTACTTGTCCCACCCGCATATCAGAACAACGAAACAATGGGCGACGACTTACGCTCATTCTACGAATTCAATTCAATGCACATGGAGCCATGGGATGGTCCTGCCGGGATCGTACTAACAAATGGTCGCCATGTTGCATGTAACCTGGACAGAAATGGCTTACGCCCTGCTCGTTATGTGATAACTAAAGACGGTTTAATCACGCTAGCATCTGAGATTGGTATCTGGGACTACAAGCAGGAAGATGTCCTTGAAAAAGGACGTGTTGGTCCAGGTGAAATGCTGGCAGTAGATACTTACACTGGAAAAATCTGGCGTACCAATGAAATCGACGAAGATTTACAAACACGTCACCCTTATAAAGAATGGTTAGAAAGCCATATCAAGCGACTTGTTCCAGTGGAACAGGCTGATGCCAGTCAAATTGGACAACGCGCCTTTGACGACAATACCATGGCGACTTATCACAAACTCTTCGGCTACAGTTACGAAGAGATGCAACAGGTGATTAAAGTATTAGCCAAAGACGGCCAAGAGGCGGTTGGCTCAATGGGTGACGACACGCCGATGGCGGTCATGTCATCAAACAACCGAACCCTGTATGATTATTTTAGACAACAGTTTGCTCAAGTAACTAATCCCCCAATTGATTCATTGCGTGAAAATCACGTTATGTCACTGGCAACTTGTATTGGCCGTGAACAAAACGTGTTCAACGAAACCAGAGGCTACGCTCATCGCGTTTTGTTTGAGTCACCGGTATTAATGTATACCGACTTAAAGCAACTTAAAGAACTGGATGATGAGCACTACCATCACGAAATAATTCCACTCAATTATAGTCTAGCAGAAGGCTTGTCCAATGCTATTCAGCGTATTTGTGATGAAGTTGAAGAAGCTGTAAGAGAGCGCTCTGCCGTATTTGTAGTATTGAGCGACCGTGATATCGAAGCGAATATGCTACCAGTGCCTGCCGCTATGGCAGTAGGTGCGGTACAACGCAGACTTGTTGATAATGCCTTGCGTTGTGATGCAAATATTGTTGTCGAAACAGCCTCTGCTCGCGACCCACATCACTTTGCTGTACTCATAGGCTTGGGCGCGACAGCTGTCTATCCGTTCTTAGCCTACGAAACGATTGAGCAACTGGTTGATAAGAAAGAACTTGATATCACACCAATGCAAGCGGTGCTGAATTACCGTAAAGGGATTAACAAAGGCTTGTACAAAATAATGTCGAAGATGGGAATTAGCACCATCGCCAGTTACCGAAGCTCGAAATTATTTGAAGCGGTTGGGATCAATAGTGATGTTGTGTCTCTTTGTTTTCGTGGTATCCCTTCTCGCATTCAAGGCGCCTCTTTTGCTGACTTCGAGCAAGATATCGTTAACTTATCAAGAATCGCTTGGTTGAAACGTAAAACGATTAGCCATGGTGGACTACTTAAATACGTTCATGGCGGCGAATACCATGCTTACAACCCTGATGTAGTTACATCGCTTCAAAAAGCAGTAGTTAGCGGTAGTTACGATGATTACCTCGTTTATAGTAACTTGGTGAATGATAGAGCACCGGCACACTTGAGAGACTTAATGGAAATTAAGAGTTTCAAAGAAGCCATTCATGTTGACCAAGTAGAATCTGCTGAAAACCTATACCCTAGGTTCGACACTGCTGCAATGTCTATCGGAGCACTCAGCCCAGAAGCGCATGAAGCATTAGCTATTGCGATGAATAGGCTCGGTGGGCAATCTAACTCTGGTGAAGGCGGTGAAGATCCAGCGCGCTTTAATACAGAGAAAAACAGTAAGATCAAACAAGTAGCATCAGGTCGATTCGGCGTAACGCCACACTATTTAATGAATGCGAGTGTTATTCAAATCAAAGTGGCTCAAGGCGCAAAACCCGGCGAAGGTGGCCAGCTTCCTGGTGACAAAGTCAACAAATACATTGCTGAGTTGCGTTTCTCAGTGCCTGGCGTGACGCTCATATCGCCTCCACCACATCATGACATTTACTCTATTGAAGATTTAGCTCAGCTGATATTCGACTTGAAACAGGTTAATCCGAAAGCGTTGATTTCGGTAAAACTCGTTTCTGAGCCTGGTGTCGGAACAATAGCGACTGGGGTTGCAAAAGCTTATGCCGACCTGATTACCATTTCTGGTTATGACGGTGGAACAGGCGCAAGCCCATTAACTTCAGTGAAATACGCTGGAAGCCCCTTTGAATTGGGACTATCAGAAACTCAGCAAGCGCTTGTTGAAAATGGCTTACGACACAAAGTACGTGTACAGACAGATGGCGGCTTAAAGACTGGTTTAGATGTTGTTAAAGCAGGTATTTTAGGCGCAGAGAGCTTTGGTTTTGGTACCGGCCCAATGGTAGCCTTAGGCTGTAAGTACTTGCGCATTTGTCATTTGAACAATTGTGCAACAGGTGTAGCCACACAGGACAAATCACTGCGCGACAACTATTTCATCGGACTGCCTGATATGGTGATGAACTACTTTAAGTTCGTTGCCCAAGAAGTGCGTGAAATCATGGCAAGTATTGGTGTCACCAAGTTTGAAGACCTCGTGGGGCGCACAGAACTACTGACCTTACTCGACGGTCAAACGGCTAAGCAAGCAAGATTAGATTTATCACCCTTGTTGAAAAAGCCAGAAGCGGGCAAGCATACGCGCCTATTTTGTTCAGAAACGACCAATGAACCAATTGACAAAGGTGAGTTAAACAAGCGCATGCTTGCCGATTGTAAACAAGCCGTTGATAAAATGTCTGGCGCACAATATACCTATGCCGTTCGCAATACTGATCGTAGTGTTGGCGCAACGCTATCAGGCTATATCGCTAGCTTGCACGGTAACCAAGGTATGGACGATGAACCAGTTAAAATTACACTAACGGGTACTGTTGGCCAAAGTTTTGGTGTGTGGAATGCAGGCGGATTACATATGCGCTTAATTGGTGATGCTAACGACTACGTTGGTAAAGGTATGACGGGTGGTAAGCTAGTCATCCACCCTCCTCGCAATGTCAGTTTTGATGTTCATGCCAGTGCCATTATGGGTAACACTTGCTTATACGGTGCAACAGGCGGGAAGCTATATGCTGCAGGCCGCGCCGGTGAGCGTTTTGGGGTTAGAAACTCTGGCGCAGTAGCGGTTGTGGAAGGCATGGGTGACAATGGTTGTGAGTACATGACCGGCGGTATCGTTGCTTCCCTAGGTAGTATTGGCGTTAACTTCGGCGCAGGTATGACAGGCGGATTTGCTTACCTTTACGATGAGTTTGATGATATCGAAAACAGAGTCAATAGTGAGTTAGTCGAAATTATGAGTGTTGACGACAAAGTAATTCTTTCTGAACATTTACGTGGCCTAATCAATGGCCATTATGAAGAGACTGGTAGTGAGCATTCATTAAAGTTACTCACTGACTTCGCTGAAGAAAGTAAGCACTTTAAGCTTGTTAAACCGAAAACCAGCGACGTGAAAAACTTGCTTGGTCATATTAGCCGTTCCAGCGCGGAACTACGCGTTCAAGCGCAATAAGAGAAGGGAGAAGTATTATGGCTAAAAACGTATATCAATTTGTTGATGTAGAACGCATAGACCCGCCTAAAAAACCTATTTTAGTGCGCAAAGAAGATTTTGGTGAAATTTATCAACCACTATCTCAATCACAAACTGAAGGTCAAGCCGATCGTTGCTTAGACTGTGGTAACCCCTATTGCGAATGGAAATGTCCGGTACATAACTTCATTCCTCAATGGCTAGCTTTAGCTAATGAAGGGAAAATACTGGAGGCTGCTGAATTATCTCATAAAACCAACAGCTTACCCGAGGTATGTGGTCGTGTTTGTCCACAAGACCGTCTATGTGAAGGTGCTTGTACATTAAATGACGACTTTGGCGCTGTCACTATCGGTAGTATTGAAAAGTACATCACTGATACCGCGTTCAAAATGGGCTGGCGTCCGGACATGTCTGACGTTGTTCCGACTGATAAAAAAGTCGCGATTGTAGGCGCTGGACCCGCTGGACTGGCATGCGCAGACATTTTAGTGCGCAATGGCGTAAAACCTGTCGTATTCGATAAATATGAAGAAATCGGGGGGTTGCTAACCTTCGGTATCCCTTCGTTTAAGTTAGAAAAAGAAGTGATTAAATTACGACGTGAAATTTTCACTGAAATGGGTGTTGAGTTCGTACTGAATACCGAAGTAGGTAAAGACGTTCAGTTCCAAAGTCTAATCGATGACTATGATGCTGTTTTCCTAGGTATGGGAACGTACAAATCAATGAAAGGTGGTTTTGCTAACGAAAGTGCACCTGGCGTATACGAAGCCCTTCCCTTTCTCATCGCGAATATTAATAGAGTGATGGGGATTGAGAAAGACCCCGCTGACTTTGTCGATATGAAAGGTAAAAAAGTGGTGGTTTTAGGCGGTGGTGATACTACGATGGATTGTGTCAGAACCTCAATTCGCCAAGGCGCGCAAAGCGTCACATGTGCTTATCGTCGTGATGAAGAGAGTATGCCTGGTTCACGTAGAGAAGTTGTAAACGCGAAAGAAGAAGGCGTTGAGTTCCAGTTCAATTTGCAACCAATTGATATTGCAGTTGATGAGCGTGGCAGAACAATCGGTGTTCGTGTTGTTAAAACAGAAATGGGTGAACCGGATGCGGCTGGCAGAAGGCGACCTGTAGAAATTGAAGGTTCAGAACATATACTTGAAGCCGATGCCGTTATTATCGCTTTCGGTTTCCAACCCAGTCCAGCGCCTTGGTTTGGCGATTATGGCATTATTCTGGATGAGAAAGGCCGTGTTCGTGCTCCAGCAAAAGGTCGCTTTGCGTTCCAAACCTCTAACCCCAAGATATTTAGTGGCGGCGATATGGTGAGAGGCTCTGACCTTGTCGTCACTGCCATCGATGAGGGACGAAAAGCAGCTGAAGGTATGCTGGATTACATGGAAGTGTAATGCCTGCTTAACTCGCTTCTTTCCTATCATAATGGGCGTGATGACTTGATGTATCACGTCCATTTTTTCGTTCAAAACGCCCCAGAAACACCCACTTTGGTTATTTTTTAATATACCTAGCTATTATTAGACAGACTACATGACTGCAGTACAGCTAGTATCCTGCCGATATGGAAATTATATTTAGTATTCTTTTAAACGATATGTCAGCAGTTTAAAAGACACATACTCAGGCGGGTAGGATTTTGAATAAGTACAATCAAACACTGTTTAGTTCAGCGGCGAAGAACAAACCTTCGAGCGCACAGGCTATGACCAGAAACACTAGCAATAAAAAGACAAGCATCGTGATGCCTGCTGTAATTGCTGGTTTCATCTTTGCAACAGCTGCTAATGTTAGCATTGCAGAGGCTGCCGGAACGACGGTTAAAAGCCCGGACCAAGTCGAACAAGCACTAAGTGCTCTGCTTGATACGAGAAAAGGCAATGTTGATGGAGCTTTGGTAGCTCAAGTACCAACTACTTATAAAACACAAGCTGTTGCTGCACCGAAAGCAAGTGACAAACCAGATCATTCCGAGAAGTCAGTGGCTGAACTGATTATGGCTGGTTTAGCCATTACGAATGAAGCAAAGAGCGAGTTAGCGGCACAAGATGCTAGTACGGTTGAAAAGGCAAGTGTTGAAGCAAGTACGGAAAAAAGTAACGATTTCCAAGTCAAAGATATTAAAACCGAAAGTGAACTTGCGGCACTCGAGCAACAAAGTATTGAAATGGCAGTTGAAACCACCGAAGAGGCCGCTGCAACTGAAGCACAAGTTGAAGCTGTCGTCGCAGAAGCAGAAGAAGAAGTACTCACTGAAACCGCTGAGGCGCTCGTTGCTGTTGAAATTCAAGACACTGCTGAACAGGTTGAAGAAGCGGTAGTGACAGAAGTGCAAGACGTTACTGATACCACTGAGATGCTTCGTGCTGTTGAAGTTCAAGACACTGCTGAACAGGTTGAAGAAGCGGTTGTGACAGAAGTGCAAGACGCTACTGATACCACTGAGGTGCTTCTTGCTGTTGAAGTTGAGGAAACTGCTGAACAGGCTGAAGCAGCAGCTGTAGCAGAAGCGCAAGACGCTACTGAAACCGCTAAAGCCACTGTTGTCGCCAAAACAGAAT
Source organism: Alteromonas sp. W364 (assembly GCF_031846205.1). NCBI lineage: Bacteria > Pseudomonadati > Pseudomonadota > Gammaproteobacteria > Alteromonadales > Alteromonadaceae > Alteromonas > Alteromonas sp. W364. The sequence goes on from NZ_JAVRID010000006.1 coordinate 258,941, forward strand.
TGGCAGCCAAAGACGCTAACAAGACCGAAATCCCTGCATTGCCTAAAGTTGCAGCGTCACCTGAAGTGCCTGCTTTACCAGCCATTGCAAAAACCAAACAAACACCAAAACCTGTGGAAGACAAGGTAGTCTCTCCAAGCGTTGAAAATGAAGCGGCAGAAGACGACAACTATTCAATGATTGCTGTCAGCGAAAGTGCTGAAGAAGCTAACATAGAAGACCTATCTGATAACAATGCCAACCTTTACGCTGTAAGTGAATCTAGCGAAACAGTGAAGTCTCAACAAGACACTGTTGTAGATGAGACTGTTATAGATGAGCTTGAAGCTAACGTTGAAGTTGCGGTAAGAGCAGCAGGTTGCCCTGAAACATTTAATCAGGTCGATATTCCGGTAAACGGCAAATTGTGCCAAATTTTTGCCGCTGATTACCCTGCTTCTATGATTTTATTCATCCCACAAACGCCAGAAGAGGTGGTTGAATACTACTTATCTTCATCTGTACAATTTGCCGAACCGAAAACAGTGAAGCAAAGAACAATGATCAAAAGTGCAGATAACAACACCACTTTGATTATCTCAAAAGACGGTGGTGGTACACAGGTAGATATCCTTGTAAAAGCGCCTCTTAGCTAAGAATTACCTCCCTTTCCTTCACGATTTAGAACGATTTTAATGGTTCTAAATCGTGAATGTCCTCCCAAAAGCTAACAGCTAGTTAGCGACACTCCTCATAAAAAAACACTTTCAAACTTCTGCTTGGCACAGCAATTGCTACCTCTTTGTATAAGTCAAAACACCGACTCGACGATCACGTCAAGTCAACAGACCAACTAGGAAAGAGTATGGAATTTGCGATTGTATTAGTGATGATTTTAATTGTAGTGGCTATCGTTGCAATTAAGTTCAGTGAAGATGAAGTGAGTTTCCCTTTTATGCGCAAAACGCAATTGTTCTCGCCAGTAGAGCACCAATTTTTAGATATGATTGAGCGCGCGGTTGGCAATGAGTTTAGGGTCATGTGTCGCGTGCGTCTGACAGATGTTTTGTCACTGCGACGCAACACCAACAAAAAAATGGCGAAATCAGCTCTGATCAAAGCAACGGGCAAGCAACTTGATTATGTGTTGGTGAGTAAAACCGACATGACACCTGTGCTAGCTCTCGACTTAGTGCATAATATGGGGCCCGAAGGACACAAAACTAAACGCGACTTCTTTGTCACTGGTGCTTTGGATTCAGCAGGCATACCGCATGCTCGAATCAAAGCCAGACACGGCTACAAAATTGAAGATATTCGAGCTTGTATCGAAGCAAAATTGGTCCCTTTGAGACGTCAACAGGGTAAACTACCATTGGCACCTGAACCAACAAACTCATCTCTATTTACACCATCTAAGCGCCCCACGAGACCTGTACGCTCATCTCGCCAAGTTGCAGCGTAAGTGCCTCTGAACGCATTAGTATAGTTAAGATTGTGACATCATAAAAGCGCAAGCCACTCCTTGAGTGCTTGCGTTTTAGTGTTTGCCAAGTACACTTCCCATAAAAATCAACGAGATTTCTAATGAAAATAGCAATACTCGGTGCGATGGACGAAGAGATCGCACTACTCAAAGCCTCAATCACCAATTTACAAGAGCAAAATCACGCTCACCTTACTTTTTATTGTGGCGAATTAAATGGTCACTCTGTTGTATTAGTAAAGTGTGGCATAGGTAAAGTCGCTGCCGCTGTTGCCACCAGCTTGATCATAGACCGTTTTGCGCCTGATTATGTGGTAAACACTGGCTCAGCAGGTGGTTTCGATCAAGATCTCGATATTGGTGATATTGTGATTAGCCAAGCAGTCACTCATCATGACGTAGATATTACACATTTTGGGTATAAGCTTGGTCAATGTGCTGGGATGCCTGAAAACTATGTGTGCAACGAACAGCTCATCGAGGCAGCTATCGCCTCGGCCAAATCACTTCCCGACGTTAAGACCAAAGTCGGTCTAATTTGCACAGGTGATAGCTTTATTGGCAGCGATGATGCAGCCATGGAAACCAAGCAACGCTTTCCTGAAATGACAGCTGTTGAGATGGAAGGCGCTGCGATTGCACAAACCGCATATTTGATGGGAACGCCATTTTTGGTAATTAGAAGCTTATCAGATATCGCTGGAAAAACATCCACGGTATCGTTTCAGGCTTATCTCGACAAAGCAGCAAAAAATAGCGCCAACCTCGTTATGGGTATGCTCAAAGTCATCGATTAAAATTAATGGACATATTGCTCAACATCATCACTCACCCAGCGCTTGAACCTTGGCTGATTCTGTGTGCTGTGGTTTGTTTTGAGAGAATATGGCCCTTGCCTACTAGGGTTGATCCAATGTCATTTGTTCGCTTTCTGGGCGAACGAATGGCCTCAAGAGTCAAACCAAAGACCAGTGCACCTAATAGTCAACATGTAATATCAGGTGCGCTTGCTGCGTTCATGATCATTGCACCCAACTTGGTGATCTTGATCATTTTCAGAGAGTTTGTATATTACCCAGCTCTATTTGATGCCTGCATTTTGTATGTTTGTTTGCAGTTCTCAAGCCATCTTCAACGAAGCCAACAGATTAAAAAAGCCCAAATATTGGAGAAGAAATCACTGAGTAAGTCTCTCCTCGCGCCCATGGTATTGAGAGAAACAGATATGTTATCTGAGGTAGGAGTAACGAAAGCCACAGTAGAAGGCTTGTTACTTCGCTTTCATTATCAATCTATCGTGACTTGGTTCTGGTTTATTCTTCTGGGCCCATTTACGGCGCTTACCTATCGAGTATGTTATGAGCTGCATCACAGCTGGAACACTAAACTGCCGCAGTATGAGTATTTTGGTAAGGCTGTTGCAAAATTTGTATTTATTCTGCAATGGTTGCCTATTCGACTAAGTGCATTCATTTCTGTATTCATCGCCAGAGGGGTATTGATCGTCACGTACATACGTCAACATAGAATTGCCCGTTCTATCTCCGAGACCCAGGGAGCTATTGTGCTGCGTGCATGTCATTACGCACTTGATATCAACTTAAGCGGACCCTTGTTTTATAGAAATACTAAACACAGTGACGCGAACAAATATCGCCGCACAAAATATATTGGTAAAGGTGAGCCACGAGCAATAGTCATCTCAAATACCATCGCATTGATAAATCGAATAAGCGTAGTGTTCCTTTTACTTTTACTACTATTTTGTTTAGCCTTGCATACTGCGATTACCTACTAACAAGCTTATTTTGAAGAATTCACTCATTTTTGTCATGTTTGCATGCTTTGGTTTCGCCCAAGCAAATAGCGAGGAAGACAAACGTATCATCAGCCTCTCTCCTCATCTAAGCGAAATTGTGTTTGCCTTGGAACAAGAAACATATCTCGTTGCTGTCAGTGATTTTAGCGACTATCCTTACGGCCAAGGCTGCCGAACAAAAAAATGTACCCAGCCCTTACCGTCTGTATCTAGCTATCAAGGTGCAGACATTGCTAGTATCGTTCGTTTAAAGCCAAGTATTATATTGGCTTGGGAAGGTGGGAATAAAGCACAAGACTTAGCTCGGTTAGAACAGTTAGGTTTTACTGTGTACCGATCATCACCACAAGCATTTAACGATGTCATTACCGATATAGAACGCATTGGTAAGCTCCTTAATGCAACACAGCAGGCAAGTAAACTAACAAAGCAATTAACAAGCACTCTTGCCGACTTAACTCAACAGTATAAAGACCAAAACAGTACAGCCCTTTATTATATGAGCCAGCAACCTCTAAGTGGTGTTGGTAATGACAGGTGGATAAATAATTTATTGGCCATCTGTGGTATCCAAAATATATACGCTGACACGGCAAGCTCTTTTTCACAGTTTTCGTTAGCCGACATTATTCGCAAACAGCCTTCACACATTATTGCTGCATTGAGCTTACCAATGAAAGATATTGAGCTTTTTTGGGCCGCCCACACTGATGTATTCGCACCTAGTATTATTAAAGTTAATCCAGATGCATTGCATCGCTTTACACCGAGAGTATTACCTGAATTAGCAAAGTTATGTAAATCCGTCTATCTTTAGCTATAGTTAACTTTCAAACAACAGCCCTGATAACTAGTTAAGAACTCATGGCTTATTGATAAAGTCGATACAAGGACATAAAACGATGCGTCAAAACAAACAGTCACTTTTCTTCACAATTAACACATTTCTCAAAACTACACTTAGTCTATTGATGTTCTTATCTTTTTGCGCTTACAGTAGCCAAGATATTTCACCTGATGAATTGCTAAAGATGGATAAAGGTGAACGTTTACTTCTCGATGTAAGAACCATACAAGAATACAGTGAAGCACACATTCCGAACTCAGTGAATATTCCTGTGAATGAAATCGAAACAAGCTTGGATCGTTTGTCAGAATTCAAAGACTTCCCAATTGTCGTTTATTGTCGATCTGGTTTTCGCGCTGGAAAAGCCATTAAAATGCTGGAAGAAAACGGGTTTAATAAAGTATTTCATTTAGAAGGTGACATGTCTGGCTGGCAAGAAGATAAACGCGCCGTTAACTCTTTAAAATAACAATCACTCAAGTTGCGCAGGTTCTTGTAAAGTAAGCGCGCCAATTGGCAGTAGAAACAATATATGGCAATAACTCCTAGCCAGCGTTTGATCGCTGCGGCTAGAGAAAACATAGCTCCCGCCCTTATTCTGCAATCATTTGCATTGGTGGTCGTGCTTAGTTTTTTCTACTTAGAACAAGCGAAAAGCAGTTTTGAATATGTTGCACAAATAAAAACGCAGTTTGGTATTTTATATGCAATTGTGTCCACTGCTCTTTTTGGCGGCTTTCTTCCTTTTGTATTCCTTTATTTTAAACAGAAAATAAAAACACAAAAATTTCAGCATTTTATATTTTACATCGTGGTTTGGGCATTCATGGGGTGGCTCATAGATAGTTTTTATCAACTGCAAGCTGGGTGGTTTGGAGACCAAGCAGATGCCATCACGGTAATAAAGAAAACAGCCGTCGACCAATTTGTCTTTAGTGTGTTTATTACTAGTCCCCTGCTTACCGCGCTTTACATCTGGAAAGAAAGTGGCTTTAGTTGGGCCGTCACTCGGCAGTCTCTTTCTCGGAGCTTTTTTTATAATCGATTACCAGCCACAATCATTAGCACATGGTGTATTTGGCTGCCCGCAGTGAGCCTCATATATATGATGCCCAGTAGTTTGCAGATACCCTTATTCAATTGTGTATTATGCTTTTTTGTGCTGATTATTTCTGCTTTAGATAGAGACTAACATGAAGGCAATGGACGATCATTCTCCACAAAACAAGCCAAATTAGGCCAACTTACTCTTTCTGGCTTTTATTTTCTGAAGCACAACACCGAGCACTACGCCCCAAAATGCGCCAGAGACACCAGCAAAACTCATACCCGACGCACACACTAGGAACGTAACTAGCGCAGCTTCACGATGGTCGGGTTCAGCCAAAGCGCTATGTAAGCTACTTGCTATTGTGCCTAATAAGGCTAAACCAGCTAAAGCGCTGATAAATGCCATTGGGAAGCTAGCAAATATGCCAACCATCGAAACAGCCATTAGGCCGGCGAGTATATTGAAAAGACCTGCGGAAATACCCGCAATGTAGCGCTTATTTAGATCGTCATGAGACTCTTCTCCTGTGCATATGGCAGCAGTAATCGCCGCAAGATTCAATGCAAAACAGCCAAAGGGTGCTAAAACCAACGTGACCACATTTACGCTTCCAATGAGAGGAGAGATTGCTTGATCGTGATAGCCACTCGCTTTTAGTACTGCAATCCCTGGTAAGTTTTGTGCGCTCATTGTCACTATAAACAAAGGAATACCAACACCGATAATGGTACTTAACTCAAACTCTGGCATAACAAAGTAGGGTTTAGCCATTCCCAGTCCAACGCCCTCGACTGACAGTTGCTCAGGTCCGAAGAATAGGTACAACGCACCGCTTACTAGCGTGAGGATGACCGCGTAGCGAGGTGCAAAATACTTACTTCCAAAAAAAGTAATAAGCATGAGGCCAATAAGCACCGGGGAAAGCTGAAACGACGTAAATATAGAAAAGCCGAACTTGACTAAAACACCGGCAAGTAGAGCGGCAGCGATGGGCATTGGGATCCACTGCGCCACTTTATTAAACGTTCCGGAAAGAGCAATAAGCAATGAAAGCGCAGCAACAAATAAGAAAACACCTGTTGCCTGTTCTATGCTGAGTCCTTGCAAACTAGTCGCCAATAGCGCGGCACCGGGAGTTGACCACGCAATAATAATTGGGTTTTTGTAGTACCAAGAAAGACCGAGGCAACAAATCCCCATGCCTACGCCTAGCGCTAAAACCCAAGACTCAATAAGTGCAAGCGGCAAATCCATCGCATGAGCAGCCTGCAGCACAATCGCCAAAGAACTCGCAAAGCCCACCAAAACAGCAACAAAGCCGGCACTAAAGGCCGAAATACTAAAATCTTTTAGAACGTGACTGTTATGAGCGTTATGCTTCAATCTGGCCTATTACCTATTGTTGACCTTGAGTACCTTACTTCAGGGTTATTCGAGCGAATTTCCGTTTACCTACTTGATAAACAGCCTCTCCCGCTTGTTCGATTTTGAAACGTGTATCACTCACTTTTTCGCCATCAATTTTAACTGCACCTTGCTTAATCATTCGCATTGCATCAGATGTGGATGCAACTAGGTTTGCTTGTTTCAAAAGATTACCAATAGCGATCCCGTCATCTTCTAAAGCAAATTCAAACTCTGGCATATCATCTGGAATCGCGTTCTTTTGGAAGCGCTGAATAAAGTCTTGTAGCGCAGCTTCTGCGTCCTGTTCAGTATGAAAACGAGCAATCAACTCTTGGGCTAGCGCAATTTTCACGTCTCTAGGGTTTTTACCGTTTGCTACCTCATCCTTTAGCAATTGGACTTCTTCAAGCGGTTTAAAACTTAACAGGTCGTAATAGCGCCACATCAAGTCATCAGAAATACTCATCACCTTACCAAACATTTCGGTAGGACTATCGGTAATACCAATGTAGTTATTCAAAGACTTTGACATCTTCTGAACGCCATCGAGGCCTTCTAGCAATGGCATCATTAATACTGTTTGCTGTTTCTGCCCCTGATCTTTTTGTAACTCACGCCCCATTAGCAAATTGAAGCGTTGATCGGTACCACCAAGCTCAACGTCAGCTTCTAATGCAACCGAATCCCAGCCTTGCACAAGCGGATACAAAAACTCATGAATAGCGATTGGTTGGCCATTGGCATAACGCTTTTTAAAGTCATCTCGCTCCAGCATACGCGCCACCGTTTGACTAGCCGCTAGCTTGATCATACCGGCCGCGCCCACTTCGTCAAACCACTCGGAGTTGAAGCGGATAGTCGTGCGCTCTGGATCCAATATTTTAAAAACCTGTTCCTGATATGTTTTAGCGTTCTCCAGAATTTGCTCTTTGGTTAATGGTTTACGCGTGACATTTTTACCCGTTGGATCGCCGATTAAGCCAGTAAAGTCCCCAATCAAAAAAATCACTTCGTGACCTAAATTCTGAAAAGTGCGGAGTTTATTGATCAAAACCGTATGACCTAAGTGCAGGTCTGGTGCAGTTGGATCGAATCCAGCTTTAATTTTTAGCGGCTTGCCGCTTTTTAACCTTTCAATGAGTTCTTCTTCGATCAATATTTCGTCGGATCCGCGCTTTATCTCTGCGAACGCTGTTTGCCAGTCTGCCATTACTTATTCCTGTAGTACTGAAGGTATAAAAGAACGTCCTTTATAACTTCTTAATATGATTACATTTTAATCAGCTCATTCGTTTGGATGAAGAAATTCCTCAGATTGAGGAGTAACAAACAAAGTGGAAATTGAACCTTTCCGCTGGATTCAAGACTAAAATCATTATATTCTGGTGTTTTAATAGAAAGCTATTTTACGGTCGTATGATTACGAATACAATAAAACAACTGCCAAAACCGCACCGATTTACGCTTGCCACTGTCGCAATCGTCATGCTCGGCTTCGTTTTATTCCCTGCCGACACTGTTGAAGCTTCAAGAAACCTTGAGGTTAAACAACTGCTTCCCGGCATAAAATACGATGTGCAGCTACCAAAATTAGCCTCAACAGTAGAAAGCGTTGAGCTCGAAGATGATGCGGATAACTGGCAAACTCATCAAGTAAAAAGTGGTGATACCCTCGCCAGTATTTTTTCACAACTTGGATTAAGCCCAAGAGACACTCACAATGTGAGCCGTGCTGGCAAACTAGCAAAGAATCTAGTCAAAATTAAGCCAGGCGATTTTCTCTACGTTCAAATGGATGAAGCAAAACAGTTTCAATCACTACGTTACCCTTTATCTAAAACTGAAACCCTTAGCATTAAACGCGACAGCGACAATAAACTCACCAGTGACGTTTCTGTAAAGCAGGTCGATACCCTATTCAGTTTCGCACAAGGCGAAATACGCAGTAGTTTTTGGAACGCTGGTAGTGAAGCAGGGTTAACTGACAATCAAATTATGCGCTTAGCGGGTATTTTTGGTTGGGACATCGACTTTGCACAAGAGATAAGAGAAGGCGATACCTTCAATGTTATCTATGAAAAGCAATATATTGACGGCGAGTTTATTGGTTTCGGCGACATCGTTGCGGCTGAATTTATAAACCAAGGCGAACAATTCCAAGCAATAAAATATAGCGATGGTAATTTTTACACGCCAGACGGCAGAAGCATGCGTAAGAGCTTTTTGAGAGCTCCTGTCTCATTTAAATACATTAGCTCCAGCTTTAAAAAACGTCGTTTCCATCCTGTACAAAAGCGTTGGAAAGCACACAGAGGTGTGGATTACGCTGGCAAAGTAGGCACGCCAGTAATGGCTGCAGGTGACGGTAAAGTGATTAAATCAGCTTACGACAAATACAATGGACACCACGTGTTTATTCAACATGGTGAAAAGTACACCACCAAATATTTACACTTTACAAAACGCGCTGTGAAGCGCGGGCAAACTGTTAAACAGGGTCAAACTATTGGCTATTTAGGTTCTACGGGTCTAGCCTCTGGACCTCATTTACATTATGAGTTTCTAGTCAACGGCGTACACCGCAACCCTCGTACGGTAAAGCTGCCTCAGGCTGAGCCTATCGCAAAAGATCAAGCAGCTAAATTCTCTTTGGTGGCTCAAGAAAGAGTGGAACAGTTGAATAATAACAAGCGGATAATGTTGGCGTTTAATCGGTAAACGGTGGGAGATTGACTAGCAAGCCTGGTGTTTAAGCTACCATGGCTTGCTTACGAGTGACTAAACTCAGTTTTTCTAAAGATGCTATCCAGCCATATTGCTGGTGTAACATGTCCTCTTCACGCTTAAAACCACTTTGCGTTAGCCTGATTGACGTCGTGCTGTCATTATCACAGGTGAAAGAAATGTTCACTTTAGTAATGTCGTTTGTATCTTCCCAGCGCCAAGTAAAACAAAGCTCCTCATTCAGACTGATCGCTTCATAGCTACCAATGATGGTCTGTTGGAATCCATCAGGCGATTGCAATATCAGCCGATAGTTCCCACCTTCTATGAAGTTAGACATAAACTGAGACACCATCATATTGCCAGGGGCAAACCAACGCACTAGCACATTAGGATCGTGGAATGCAGTGTATACATCGGTCAAACCTGCGTTCAGCGTTCCATTAATGGTGAAATCATACATAGTAACTACTTCGCTTATTCTATTTATCTGTGATAAAAAAGGTATCGGCATTTTTACCAAATCCTGCACCTCTATTTGCAAAAACTAAGGAAGAATTTCTGTGTTAAAACTAGCAATTATTTCTCGAGACCATAAAGCGTATCAGCAAGCCTTTGAAATATTGAAAAATAGTGAAGGCTACACAGATATTGAGCTGTTTTGGGCTAATGAACATGCTGAAGGTCTTGAACTCTCTGAAGCAAATATCGTTCTAGGCAATCCCAATATTTGTTCTAAATTTATCGACCAGTGTTCCAACTTGATCTGGTTTCAATCAACCTGGGCTGGCGTTACACCTTTGATTAATAGCACGAAGCAGGACTATGTATTAACTGGCCTAAAAGGTGTTTTTGGTGCTCAAATGCGTGAGTATGTGATGGCATATGTTTTACTGTTTCAGCGCAAAGTAGAAGCATTTATGTCGCGACAATCGAACAGCCACTGGGAACAAGAGTTACTCCCAACACTGAAGGGAAAAGTAATGGGTATCATGGGCTTGGGCGATATTGGATATGATGTTGCGCTTGCGGCTAAAGGCTTCGGAATGCAAATACATAGCCTAAATGCCCGTTCGCGCCCTGAAGTGGCAGATAAACATTTTCATTTATCCACACTCGTGGATTTCGCGGAGAGTTGCGATGTTATTGTTAATTTACTGCCGCATACACCAGACACTAATGGCATTTGCGATGAGGCTTTTTTCAATGCAACTAAACCCGAGAGCATTTTCATCAATGGCGGACGCGGCAATGTTATTGCTGATGATGCAATGCTAGTAAAGGCCTTAGACGAAGGACGATTGAAAGCGGCTGTACTTGACGTTTTCAAACAAGAGCCCCTACCACAAGAACACCCATTTTGGACGACGAAACGACTCTATATGACGAACCATACTGCTGCATCCAGTATGCACGCTTCAGTATTCGAGTTATTTACCGAAAACTTAGCCCGCTTTAGGAGTAAACAAGGCCTGATTGGCAAAGTCGACTTTAACAAAGGGTATTAGTGCTCCCTGCACTTTCGTCATCCCCGTGCATGCGTCATCCCTGCGTAGGCGGGGACCTTAGTTCTTACGTCCGCACTTGCGTCACCCCCGCACTTCCGTCATCCCCGTACTTTCGTCATCCCCGCGTAGGCGGGGACCTTGATCCCTACCTAAACAGAAATAACAACTAAGCTTTCGCTATTTTGGACGCGCTAAAGTAAAAACATCACCTAAGTTTGCATATTGATTCGCACCTAAACGCGCCAGAGGGTTTAGTACTTTTGCATCAACATGTAAACGTCCTTTGACTTCGCTAACCGCGGCATCATCAATGTAAATATCGACAATTTCAACAAAAATGAGTTGCTGTGGTGCATTGCCTAAAGTTTGAGTACTGTGAACGCGACATAAAAAAGCGGCGCCGCAATTGGCTACAAAAGGTAATGGCCAATCGTTTTGTTCTTTAAGCGCAATATCATTAATATCAATTTCGCTATTTCCGTAGTCCACAGTCGCAGCTGATGCTGTGACAAGTGCGGCTTGCTCAGCATTCGGAATATTGATCACGCAATACTTTCCCTGAGTCAGATTTACCGCTGTGTCTTTTGACGCGCCACCAGCGTTTTTACCAACAGACAACATACACAAAGGCGGATCGCTGCACACTGCGTTGAAGTAAGAAAACGGAGCAAGGTTATAGTCATCGCTGATTGGCGCTTTGTCTCTATCATTTTCAGACAATACCCATGCTATTGGCCTTGGTATTATTGTTTGTGTCATTAGATGATAAATAGCACTACTCGACATCCCATCTAAATTGATAATCATTTAGTCTTTCCTGTTCCACGAATTATTTCATTATGGGACACACCTTTTTCCGTTTTGAGACAAAAGTCAATGCCGAATTCTAAGTCAGCTCTGATTACCGCTCATATCGTTCTGGATAAGCACTCAATAGATGGATACACTTAGCGTCGGCGTCATTTTTATTACAGGGATTAAACATGGAATTAGTAGTCGACAAGGTTGTTAAAAAGTACGAAGAGATGATTGCAGTCAACGAACTTTCTTTTTCGGTGTCAGAAGGTGAAATTTTTGCTCTTTTGGGCCCAAATGGTGCAGGTAAATCCTCTATTATTCGCATGTTGACTGGATTTACACATGCTGACGAAGGCCGCATATCAGTCAATATAGACGGAACTTATCATCCATCAATCCCCTCTCATGAGCTTGGCTATTTGCCCGAAGACCGAGGCCTTTATCCAGAGAAGTCTCTGCTTAAAAATATCCTGTATTTTGCTCAGTTAAATGGCATGGAAAAACAGTCAGCGTTAAGTGCCACCGATAGCTGGCTCGATCGCTTTGAACTCATCGACCGTAAAGATGATCCCTTAAAGTCCCTATCAAAGGGTAACCAACAGAAAGTACAGCTAATTACCGCTGTTATTCATCAACCACGATGGGTCATTTTAGATGAGCCATTTTCCGGGCTCGACCCAGTGAATCAAGAGAAAGTCGTCACCTTTCTATCCGAACTGACTGCACAAGGCATGAGCGTAATTTTGAGCGCCCATCAAATGGCAATGATTGAAAAGTTGGCCGCTCGCATCTTGCTAATGAATAAAGGAAAAGCCGTATTCTACGGCAAACTGGCAGACTTCCGTTCAAAGCAGGAAGCCAATGCGAAAATTTCTGTTACATTTGTACAGTCTATTGCACCGGAACTACAAAGCAGTATTCCTGACAATGTTGAACATCAATGGCTTAAAGACAATAAACTGAGTTTAAGCATCTCGGCACAATTCACCATTAATCAACTATTAAATCTACTACCTTCAATTGGTGAGGTAAGTGATATTCAAAGCCAGCAGATGGATCTACACCAACTTTACTTGCAAGCAATCGAAGAACAGGGAGCGTCTACCCATGCATAAAAATACATTTCGCCAAGTAAGGCTAGTTACTGCGTGGGAGTTTATGCATTTTTTCAAATGGAAGCAGGAGGTTATTTCAAAACTTATCATGCTTGCTATTGCTGCCGTTGTTTTTGTTTGGCAAACGGTAAAGGACGACAAAGAACCAATGTATTGGATTGGGGTTGTAAGCGAAAGCAGTAATATCGCCATACCTAACTCTACAGGGCCATTTGAGTTTGAACCTGCACCAGGAGCGCTAGACTCTTTGATCGAACAACTTGAAGATGACGCGCTATATGATGCAATCATTGAAGTCAAAGTGGGGGCACTGGGAAAGCATGAGGTCAAAATTCATAGCAGTGAAAAGACTGAGTGGCTAATTACACTGCAGCAAACGGTGACGCAATACTACGCGCAACTTTATGCGCAACAACTTGGTCTACAACAAGAGCAACTAAGCTTGCTATCCGAACCCGTTTTATTTGAACAAAGCTATACTGACGACAATGTGAAAGAAGACGAGAATGAAAGTTCGCTCACAGCCATTGGTATGGCCTTTCTCCTAATGGCAGGTGTATTCACCTCATTTGCCCAGATCTTTGCGAGTATTACGGGTGAAAAGCAGCAAAGAGTGACTGAACAACTTTATTCCTGCATTAGCGCTCAGACTTGGATTGACGGCAAAATATTTGGCAACTTATTACATGGCCTAAAAGCCATGCTCACCATGAGTATTAGTGGGATTCTAGGTTACACTTTTATACGTGTCGTGATCGCCGGTGAACCTTTAAGTTTCGACTTTATCGATTGGTCAATGTTGCCTTGGCTCATTGTATTTGCCTTGGCGGGCCTATACTTTTGCACTGCCTTTATGGCGGCGATTGCTGCAGCTATCGATGACCCAAATCACAGTGCAAAGACGAGTTTGATGCTTCTCCCTTTGCTACCTGTCATTCTAACGATGATGACAATGGGTAATCCCAGTGGTCTTGCCTTTACTTTCCTCAGTTACTTCCCATTAACTGCATTTGCCGCAATGCCAATAAAAATGTCATTGATAGAAGTGGCTATATGGGAGCCTTTATTGGCACTTGGCTTAATACTATTGCTGTGTTATTGGATTAGGGGCTCGGCGGGTCGCCTTTTTAAAATGGGCATGATTATGTATGGCAAAGAGCCCACTTTAAAGGATATGGTCAAATGGGCATTTAAAGGTAATTAATGTATTGCGCTGAGCTTTTACTATCTCTATTGATTTAGAAGCTTAGTCATTCCTTGATTGAATAGACGTAGCCATGAACCGCTTAATTGACCTTTGTAATCTTTGTTCAACGAAATAACCGCGTCTCGTTTCGACAATTTGCTCGCATTTTTCGGGTTAATTAGGCTATCGTAACGATCCAAAATACCAAGTAGTTTGGCACCTTCACAGATTTGATCTCGCTTAAGACCTAGTGGATACCCGGAACCATCCATGCATTCATGGTGTTCCATAACGATTTTTCGAGCTTCATCCCACAAACTCAGATTCTCAAGCAAACGTGCACTCTTGTAGACATGCGAACGCATTAAGTTTTGCTCTAAACTCGTTAACGCACTTTCTTTATTAACGATGTCTGCTGGCATAAATGACATACCAAAATCATGCACGTAACAAGCAACGGCCAACTGAGCCTCATCAATAGGCGTGGCACTGAGTTCGTTAATATAGAAAGCTAACTTTGCAATTCGATCGCCCCGCCCCTCTTGATATCCAATACGTTTTTCAATTGGTTTCATCAATTCACGGAAGAACAATAAATCGACTTGTTGCTCAGGACTGAGGTTTTGTGGAATACCCGTACGCGCTAATCGAACAGGGACTTCATCAAAACCTTCCTCTCCCTGCTCTAAGTTCCGCGTAGGATCAATTAAATTGACTGCATTGGCAAACAGAAACTCATGCCGATTTTGATTCGTCGGATTAATTTTACTGATCACATCAATGACTGCGTTGTTTAACTTTTCGTCATACTCGGCGTAACCATTCTTCATACAGCTTTCGACAAAGACCTTAACCTTGTCCATAAGCAATAGAACCAAATCACTCATGTTACTGGTGTAATCAATTTCGCCTTTCCGTAACAGATCTAGTAAATCTTCAAGATGCTGCAATATAGCAATCATCGGAGTAAACGAGACTAAACCCAAATCACCCTTAATGGTATGTACAGAACGGAATAACGCGCGCTGAAGTTCATTGTCTTTAGGTGTTAGCTCCAATTCGATAAGCGTTTGCTCACTAGCCTCGTACAGCTCGTTAATCTCTTCGATTAAGTCATGAAGAATATCGTCCTCTAGTTCTTCGTGCTTAAATACAGGCATACTGGCTCACTAAATGAAATTGGAAGTAGTGATAGTATATCGACACATTCAAGAAATTCATTCATATTTTCGACTGGTAAGCTATCTTCGCGAAAAAATCTCCGTATAATTGCGCCCATAGATTGTCACCTGGAATTTCTGTGTTAGCTATTATTCGTTTTATCACCTTACTTATCTATTTTATAGGTTTGAATGCCGTCCTCTTCCTTATCTTTTTGACGCGCCCATTTCATAGAAATAACGTTGCTTTAGCAGGTAGAATGTACTCGACAATGGCGCGCATTGTCGGACTGAAAATTGTAATGAGAGTTTCAAGCGAAGTAGACACTAATAACAATTACGTATTTGTCGCCAATCACCAGAATAGCTATGACCTGATCACAATTTGTAAAGCCGCATTACCCGGAGTCGTCACAGTCGGCAAAAAGAGTTTGAAGTGGATCCCTATCTTTGGCGTTATTTACTGGTTATCAGCAAACATCATGATCGACCGTAAAAACAAAGGTAGAGCTCGTGATACACTCACCGGTACCTTAGACAAAATGCGCGAAAAGAACCTAAGTATTTGGTTTTTCCCGGAAGGAACAAGAAGTAATGGCAGAGGTTTGTTGCCGTTTAAAACCGGTGCATTCCGATTAGCCCTCGCAGCAAAAGAACAGATTGTCCCTGTATGTGCGAGTGAGTTACACAATAAAGTGCATTTTAACCGCTGGAATAACGGTACTGTCGTCATTGAAGTCATGCCGCCGGTTGCCATTCCTGATGGAATGAATGCCAAACAATTAGCCGAACATTTTCACTCGATCATGTCGGACAAAATCAAGCAGCTCAATATTGAAGCTGAAAAACTAGATAACGCTTGAACATTGAGGAAGGTCAATTATGAGTGAACATGATGCAAATGAATGGTATGAATTCAACAAAGAGACAATTGAAGCCTTAATTGCTGACGGCAGTGATGTGTCACAAGCACACCAAATCGAGCACCACCTAGCTAGCTCGGATTTTGATGCTTTAGAGAAAGCGGCAGTTGATGCCTTCAAGGCAGGCTTTGAAGTCACTGATGCTGAAGAATTAGTGCTTGACGATGGTGGCACAGTCTTTTGCTTCGACGCTGTTGTAGAGAAAAAATTAGATGTTGACGTTTTTAACGCCGATGCCGATAAGCTGATAGCTATCGCAGATAAACACAAGGTCTATTACGATGGTTGGGGCACATACTTTATCGGCGAAGGTGCGTTAGAGCGCGATGAAGTTGGCCAAATCGATTATGACGACGATTATTAACGCCATAGCTTCATGGTAATCGCTAATTAGATCGACGGCAGCGCCACTTTTACAGATAGAGCCATATATATCAGCCTGTTGCCTAGGACAGCTTGATGTTTTACCCTAAGAAGGGTCAGTAGTCATAAAGGTCGGGAATGCACGGGACAGTCGGAAACTCAAAGTTTACTCAATCAATTCTTGATATCGTTAATCTTATTGATGGCAAGTCGCCTTTGCAAGATTCACTTTTTGAAGAAGCCTCTGTATTTTTTGAGAACCAAGAAACGGACCAAAAGCGCCTGACGACACTCGATACCGAAATACAAAGACTCACCAAAGCTGTTCAGTCTTCAAATAAAAAGACCGCTAGCTTGTCAACGGACGCGCTAAAAAAAGCAAAACTGAAGTTCAAGAAAGAAAAGGATCTGCAGGAACAAGAAAGGCTGAAACGCCTGCGTAGAGTGTCGGAAATTGGTGAAAAGATCATACGCCTTTCGGAAAGTGAAGACTGGGAGAAAACACAAACGTCAAGTGCCCGAATGTTGGGAACTTTACACCTATTGTGCCCCACTGAAGGCTTTAAGGTATTACAAACTAAACAACGTTTTAAACCGGCTTACAAATCAATTTTGGCAATGCGCTTATTAGATAAGCTACTGGATAAAAATCAAATTGATTCTAGCTACATTTCTGCTCGCTATGATTCTAATGCGAGGTACACCGATGCTAGAACTGAACTCACGCCGTTTCAAATTGACGTCGCCATCCCAATAATCACCGCTGCTATATTCCAAGATATTGGCTTACTGCACCCTAAGGCTCAAGAAATATTGAAGGGGCGAGATGGTAAACGCGACGAATATGCTGTCCTTGATAAAGAAACACGGATTGAATTATTAAAAACCAATTACAAGTACACCTTAGAATATGTGAAATATGGCCTAGGAATGGAGCAGTACGTCGGAAATTCAAAGCCCGAAAGAGCAGAGTTTATTGCTAAGGAAGAACAAAAGCTCAAATTAACAGTGGACTTATTAGTGGGTGCACAAAAGCCCAAAAATGGGATCGGTAACTTAATCAAAATCCCACAAATTTATGCTTCTTTTATTTTTTCAGCGAAACCCGACCAAACTCTATTTGATTTGCCTAAGGCTGGTTTGCTCATTACCAAGGCAGCAAAACAGTCATCACTAAGTGAATTAGCCGTTGATAGTTTATTGAAAATTTTAGGCCACTTTCCACAAGGATACGGCGTCACCTATATTGCTGAAAATCCTGATGGTACTAAATCTGATTCATTTGAATATGCGATTGTAGTTGAACTCAATCCAGAAAATATATTTGAGCCTGTCTGCCGAATTGCGACCAAAAACCTTACCTTTGTCGGAAATGGATCGACTATGGTCATCCCCGCAAAGCGCAATCTTTATTATCCCGAACCCAGAAAGCAATTAGAAAGAATCGATCCGGAAAGGCTTAAGTTGATACTGAAAAAGCTTGTGTCGAACTATGAAGAGCGCAAGGATCTTGAATTGATTCCAAGCCATTGGGACCCTCACACCTTTTTCCAGTATGAAAAATTACAAAACCTTTGGAAAAACTAATATAGCCAAAAAACGCTGTTTGTTACAAGCTAGAAGCAAAAAGCCAATCAACAACATGTGATTGGCTTTCTATATCTCAAAGCTTTATAGCCAAGCTTATGCTTTACGCTTTCTTGTCATGTAAACGCCACCTAATAGCACCAAGGAAAACAATACAATTGTTGAAGGTGCTGGCACTGGTTTAGAGTCGTAAGAAATACTGCCTGATAACACGTTAATAGTACCGCAACAGTTTACCCTGCTTGAAGAGTCAAAAGAGAGGTTCAATAAACCGTCACTGATAAGCGCAGCAAAATCTGCTGCTGAGATTATAGCAACACCAGTTAAAGTTGATCTAGATTGATTGCCAATATCACCAGCAAAATTAAATAAGTCATTGGCAGTGTTGCCATCAAATACTCTTCCTAGACTGAAAGCGTCAAAAAGAATATCGAGATATTCAAAATTACTGTTAAAATCACCATTTACAGAAAGCGTAACAGTTGCGTTACCCATAATAGTGGAAGGAACAACTAGATTATTGAAGGAGATTGTCGGCCCAGAACCAGAGGCTGATGAAGGTCCAAACGTAATTAACGCAGCGTTAGCTGAACCACCAACAAGCAAAAACATACATACAATCAACAGTTTTTTCATAAATATTTCCCTAATTTACTTTTTACAATCTGAATGCAATAGTTAGGCCACACATTTAATATAACAATATCAATAACTTAAGGTGGGTGGAAATAAAAATGTAAAATAACCTGACGGAAGTATTGTCATCAAAATAGATCAAACGTCACATAAAGCTTGCTCCACATCATCAAGAATATCTTCCGTCCGCTCACAACCCACGCTAAAGCGAATCACACCTTCAGCAATGTTATCGGTTCCCCATCGTGCCCGTCTCTCAGCCATACTATGCACACCACCAAAACTGGTTGCTTCGTATACCAATTTGCACGCATTGAGAAAATTCTCTGCAGCTTCTTTATCAGATAGTTCAAAGCTGATTATAAAGCCGAATAAATCTTGTTGCTTCTTGGCTATCTTATATGAGGGATCAGAAACTAAACCTGGATAACGGACAGACACCACTTTTTGATGTTCTGACAAGTATTCAGCCAAACGCATAGCATTCTCACACATACGTTGTAATCGCATATCGAGTGTTGACAGACTACGGTGAACCAGCCAAGTTTCCATCGGCCCTGGAATATTGCCAGAGTACTTTCGCCACTCTCTTATTTTATCGCTCAGCGCGCTGTTTTTTGTTGAAACATGGCCAAATACAACATCTGAATGGCCATTCACTGATTTTGTATCAGCACATAAACTGATGTCTGCACCTAAGGCCAAGGGTTGTTGGCCGAGAAACGTCAGTGTTGTATTATCGATTGCTAGTAAACAATTTTGAGTGTGCGCACGCTCAGCCGCTTCTCGGATATCAAAAGTGTCTAGCATCGGATTGCTGGGAGTTTCGAGTAAAGCAAGATCAACCCCTGCAAAATCGAAGTGTTCAATATCTTTCGTTGCAATTGTCTGTAAATTCACGCCAAAACGAACCAAGTATTGTTCAGTATAATAGCGCACAGGAGCATAGCCATCGCTTGGTAATAATATAGTATCCCCTGGCTTCACTAAACTTGTCAGGATCGCGGCTGCAGCGGCCATGCCAGAAGGAAATATACTCGTCTCACCTCCCTCAAGTTGAGATAAACCAAGTTCCAGATCCCGCCAAGTTGGATGATCAAAGCGTCCATACTGAAACGCTGTAGGGTCCACATCACCTGAGAGGTGAAAGGTGCTGGCAAACTCTGGACCTCGTCTAAAACTTTTTCCTTGTTCAGGTGGTGGTGCACCAGCATTAATGCTCAGTGTGGCTAAGCTTGGCTTCTTCGTCATAGCAAACTCAATAAATAAGGTATGTTAAACAGGATATTAGCACACACTTCGACAAAATTTAGCAGTTCATAAAGCAACAAATACTTCAGTTTGCAACAAACCTAGTCAGCTAAGGTTCAGGTAAATTTCAGTTTCGGTTCAGCTTCACCCTTGCATACTGACTATCAAGCATTACACCTAAGGGCTTACATTATGAAATTTATAACTAGCAAAACACTTTTTTCCATCGCGATGGTAAGCAGCATAGTATTTACTGGTGATCTGTTTGCTAATCAAGACACATCATCAGCATTGGTGAAGTCGAAAGAGTATCAACCCAACATAGTGGATGCTGCTGGCGAAAAACAAATTAAATATAAAACCGCTGAGCAAGGAAAAATCACAAATAGCGCAGCAACAAAAGCAGAACTAAACCTAAAGAAAAATGTAGCTCCTTTAACAAGAGAAACGGCAAGAAGCTATGATGATCCAGATTTTTGGATTTACGATAGCTACGTTACTTTAGACAATGACATCGATTATGACGGCTACTATTCATCGTTCACGATAGAGTTTGACGTAGACACAATATACCAACGTGCAGCGATTTATGCAGAAATATACTCAAGCACAAATGATACATTTACACCTTTTTATACCACCGACATCTATTATATCAACGGTGACAATACGCAAGATGCAATTGTGGTGGAAAACTCATTAATCACCGGCTTTCCAAGCAATGATTATGAAATAATGATTGTGATTTACGATGCTGATACAGATGAAGTTGTGGCGGTATCGGATGGTACGGACGATGCAGATTTAGCGTTTATCAGCTTGGAAAGTGAAAACTATGAGTATGTTGAACCTGTTGATGTGATTGTTGTGGAGAACGGCGGTTCATTTGGTAGCTGGTTACTCGCAGGGCTAGGTCTTGTTGCCTTGAGACGCGCTATTAAATAATATGTCAGAAAAGACAATAAAAAGCCCTGATTGCATTTCATCTAAAAGAATCGTCACAATCAGGGCTTTTTCAATACATTTGTAAAGTAGCTACCTTACTCTTCAATCCCGTGTGATAGAAGCGTAAATGCGTACTCTTCAGCATAGTCACGCAAGCGACCATAACGACCACTATTCGAGAAATGCCCCGCACCCATGTTGATGCGCATGACCAAGAGGTTATTGTCAGTCTTCAACTCACGCATTTTCGCTGTCCATTTGGCAGGCTCCCAATAAGTCACACGAGGATCATTCAGACCGCCAGTCACCAACATTGGCGGATAATCTCTCGCAACGATATTGTCATATGGCGAATAGCTTTTTATGTAGTCGAATGCAACGGGATCTTCGATTGGGTTGCCCCACTCTGACCACTCCGGTGGCGTCAACGGTAAACTTGCGTCCAACATAGTGTTAAGTACATCGACAAACGGCACGCCCAAATTTACAGAGCTCCACAATTCCGGAGCCTGAATCACAACGGCACCCATTAATTCGCCACCTGCGCTACGACCCGAAATGCTAATATTCCCTTCTGCAACATAGTCTTCACTGATCAAGTGACGAGCGACATCCACAAAATCATTGAAGGTATTCATGCGTTTATCTAGTTTCCCGTCAAGATACCATTGATGTCCTAACATATCGCTGCCACGCACATGCGCAATAGCGTATGAAAAGCCTCTATCCAATAAGCTTAATCTTAATGTTGAAAAGCGCGGTGTGACAGTTGAGCCATACGCACCATAACCGTACAACATCATCGGCTGACTACCATCCTTTTTAAAGTCCTTGTGATACACCAAGGTAACGGGGACTTCGATACCATCACGACTTGGTGCCATTATGCGCTCTGTACGATATTGAGACTTATCATATCCCGACGGTATCTCTTGAACTTTTTTAGTTTGCAACTCTTTCTTGCCGACATGATAGTCAAACACGGTGTTTGGCGTAATCATTGACGTGTAGTTTAAACGCACAAAGTCTTGTGAAAACTCTGGGTTGTTGCCCAAGCTGATGGTGAACACATTTTCTGGAAACGCAATATCGTGTGAACTGTCTTTGTAGTCGCTGATAGTCACTTTCTCAATCCCTTTCTCGCGGAATGAGATAACCATAAACTCCTTAAATACAGACATGCCTTTTAGATAAAGATCGTTTGAACCTGCTATAACTGTTTCCCACTTATCATAGCTAGGGTCGGCATCCGACACCTTGGCCATGCGTGAATTCACGTGAGTATCGTTGGCAATGATATAAAAATAACCATTGGCATGATCTACATTATTGAGAAAACCTTGCTCTCTCGATACGAGTTTAGTGGGTGTCGCGAATAAATCATTGGCGGGAACCACAAAAGTTTCGACCGTTTCACTTTGTCCACTAGCAATGATCAAGTATTCTTCGCTTGAGGACATATCAAACTGAATAAAGAAACCGTCGTCATTTTCAGTATGAATGATTTTATCTTCAGATGAATTTGTCCCCAAAGAATGCACGTTGACACTCTTTGTAAACCAACGCTCGTCATCTAACCGCCCGTAAACTAGAGTTTTATTATCAGCGCCAAAAACCAAATCGCCATTGGTATCGCTTAATTCATCAGATAAAAGCTCACCCGTATTTAAGTCTTTAATGACTATTTTATAGCGTTCATCACCGTTCGTATTATATGAGTAGGCTAAAAATTGATTATTTGGGCTAATTTCCCAATCACCCATTGTGTAATAATCATGCGGCTTAGCCAACTCAGTCACACTCATAAAAACTTCTTCTTTGTCGCTGTCCAACTTTCGACGACTATAGGTACGATACTCTTCACCTTCCTTGTAGAAGGATTTATATTCGTAACCGTTTTCGACCCAAGGAACTGATGAATCTTGATCGTTGGTTCGCCCTTTAAACTCCTCGAAAATAGTGTCGACAAGGGCTTTTTTGGGCTCTAGGAAAGCATTAAAATATGCATTTTCTTCATTTAAGTAGTCAATAACTGGCTGGTCGTTTACTTCTGGGTAGCCTTGGTCTTTTAGCCAATTGTATGGGTCAGATAAAGTCTTACCATGATATTCTGCGGTATATTCTACTTTTTTTGCCGTTGGCGCAGGAATAGGTAATTCTTTTAAACGCTCAAAGGTAGGTGAAGTTGCTTTCTTTGTTTCTTGTTTTTCCATTGAACCTTCTTCTGATGGTGTGCAAGCCGCTAATAAAGTCATGCCTGCGAGCATGGCTATGGGGCCAAATTTTAAAAATCGCATGGTATCTCCTTTTTTTTACTGTTGCTTTCTTGCGGAATAAACAAAAAAGCCAACACATGTTGGCTTTTCTTACTTATACATATCGTTAGATAGCTTCTATTTCTGCTTTTTGAGCACTAATTTTACTCAACTGCATTTCCATATCTGCAAGCTTAGCTCGCTCCTTTTCAATGACAGCTTCAGGAGCTTTGCTCACAAAGTTTTCATTACTCAATTTACCTTTCGTACGCTGTGCATCCTTCTCAATTTTTTCAGCAGCTTTATTTAAGCGTGCCAATTCAGCATCCTTATCAATTAGGCCAGCCATCGGTATTAAGATTTCCATCTCCCCCACCATCGCGGTAGCGGAAGCGGGTGCTTTTTCACCCTCGGTCAACAAAACAACGGACTCTAGTTTCGCCAATTTCGCTAGATAATCGCCACTGCTATCGAGCTTTGCTTTATCTGAGGCACTTACATTCTTGAGTAAAACCGGTAAAGGTTTTGAAGGCGCGATATCCATCTCACCACGGATATTACGGATACCTACAATAAATGATTTCACCCATTCAATATCGTCTAGCGCTACCTGATCTACTTTACTCTGATCAAACACAGGGAAAGCGTCAACCATGATGCTTTCAGCACTCGTCTGGTTTGTAGAGAGAGGGACTATTTTCTGCCAAATCTCATCCGTAATGTAAGGCATGAAAGGATGTAATAAACGCATCATATGCTCTAGTACATTGATTAAGGTATGACGAGTACCTCGTTTTTCTGCTTCACTACTGTTTTCTGAATTTAATATAGGCTTTGATAGCTCCAAGTACCAATCACAGAATTGGTTCCAGGTGAATTCATATAAGTGTTGAGCTGCAATATCGAATCGATACTGGGCCATAGCTTGTTCGTAGGCTTTCAAAGTCTCTTGGAATTGAGACCAAATCCAACGATCGAACACGCTCAATTGCAATTCACCACCGTTTTTACCTGCATCGAACTCTTCGGTATTCATTAACACAAAACGAGTCGCGTTCCATATCTTGTTACAGAAGTTTCGATAGCCTTCAACACGTCCCATATCAAAGTTAATATCACGACTTGTTGATGCCATTGCTGCAAAAGTGAAACGTAAAGCATCAGTACCAAAAGCATTAATCCCATCAGGGAACTGCTTTTTAGTTGCCTTGCCTATCTTTTCTGCCATTTTAGGTTGCATCATACCCGACGTGCGTTTGTTAAGGAGTGTATCGAGGTCAATGCCATCGATAAGATCGATAGGATCCAGCACATTCCCCTTCGACTTTGACATTTTGTCGCCGTTTTCATCTCGGATCAGGCCAGTAATATAAATGTCCTTAAACGGGATCTTGCCGGTAAACTTCTTAGTCATCATGATCATTCTGGCAACCCAGAAAAAGATAATATCAAAGCCGGTGACCAACACTGAACTTGGTACAAACGTTTCTAGCTCAGGCGTTTCTTTTGGCCAACCCATCGTTGCGAAAGGCCATAAGGCCGATGAAAACCAAGTATCTAGCACGTCTTCATCTTGTCTTAACGCAACACTCGCATCGATATTATGCTTCGCTCTTACCTCGGCCTCATTGCGACCCACAAATATATTTCCAGCGTCATCAAACCAAGCAGGAATACGATGTCCCCACCATAATTGACGTGAGATACACCAGTCTTGAATGTTGTGCATCCATTGATAGTAGGTTTTATTCCAGTTTTCTGGTACGAAACGGATCTCCCCACTTTCCACCGCCTCAATTGCAGGCTTGGCTAAAGACTCAACCGCAACATACCATTGGTTAGTTAAATAAGGTTCAATGACGACACCCGTGCGGTCTCCACGAGGCACTTTTAGTTTGTGTTCTTCAACTTTCAGCAACACACCAAGCTCAGTTA
The DNA here is from genome assembly GCF_031846205.1 of Alteromonas sp. W364. Lineage (NCBI taxonomy): Bacteria > Pseudomonadati > Pseudomonadota > Gammaproteobacteria > Alteromonadales > Alteromonadaceae > Alteromonas > Alteromonas sp. W364. Next base: position 283,916 of record NZ_JAVRID010000006.1, read on the forward strand.
AATCGGCAACAATTGCAGTGCGGGCATCAAAACGATCCATACCGCGATATTTCTCTGGCGCAACATCATTTAACTTAGCATCGTCAGTTAGAATATTGATCATTTCAAGATTATGACGTTTACCCATATCGTAATCATTGAAGTCATGCGCTGGCGTAATTTTCACACAGCCTGTGCCAAACTCTTGATCAACATAATCATCTGCAATAATCGGAATTTCACGCCCCGTTAGTGGCAAAGTTAATGTTTTACCAATAAACGCGGCATAACGTTCATCATCAGGGTGAACAGCCACTGCCGTATCACCGAGCATTGTTTCTGGTCGTGTAGTTGCAACAACCAAATGACCGCTACCATCAGACAGTGGATACTGCATATGCCACATGTGACCGTTTTCTTCTTCACTCACTACTTCAAGGTCTGATACCGCCGTTAATAACACAGGGTCCCAATTCACCAAGCGCTTACCACGATAGATTAAACCTTCTTCATGAAGCTTAATAAACACTTCTTGAACGGCTTCAGACAAATTATCATCCATGGTAAAGACTTCACGATCCCAATCTGGAGAGGTCCCTAAACGACGCATTTGCTGCGTAATAGTGCCACCGGACTCTGCTTTCCAGTCCCATATTTTCTTAACGAAATCCTCTCGCCCTAAATCGTGACGTGTTTTTCCATCAGCATTTAACTGGCGTTCAACAACCATTTGAGTCGCGATGCCCGCGTGATCTGTACCGCATTGCCACAGGGTATTGCTGCCCTTCATTCGATTGTAGCGAATTAATGAATCCATGATGGTATGCTGAAACGCATGACCCATATGCAAGCTACCCGTAACATTCGGTGGTGGTAATAAGATACAGTAGGGTTCACCTTCACCAGATGCTTTAAAATAACCTTGCTGCTCCCACTTTTGATAACAGTCTTTTTCAATTTTGTGGGGATCGAATGTTTTATCCATTAATTACTCTCGTTTAATTGATTTGCAGGCGTGAATTGCATCTGGCAACCCGCCATTTTGTATTGCTTGTAACGCTCTCGCGCCTCTTGTTTTTTTACTTCGTCGACAGGCACAAAATCAATAATATGTTGATATTGTCGGTGGTTATCAATCATGCTGTGCGACAGATTCACTAGTGTATGGCGGTTACTGATTGGTTGGCCACTCCAAGTGATTTCAGCAGGTGTACCTTGCTTCGGTCCCTCACCCGCCAAGTTATGCGGGATAAACTCATCGACCGGATGTTGCCAAACAAATTCATCAACTTGTTCGGCTTGTTTTTTATCAGAACACAATACTGTTGACCACTTACGCTTTCGGTAAGCTGTAAGTAATAAACTCGAACACGCTTTCATAAGATCGTGACTTGGATCTGCTGAACTCTCATCGAGTTGATAGAACGTGACTATTGTCATTTAATATTGCACCTACTGCGTTTTATATTAATCTTCGCTGACTAAACCAGCTTTGTTAAACAGATACTGCGATAACATCGGCACTGGTCTGCCCGTTGCACCTTTTCTTGCGCCCCCGACCCATGCGGTGCCAGCAATATCTAAATGCGCCCAATTGTACTTTTTCGTGAAGCGCGAAAGAAAACACCCTGCAGTGATGGTTCCTGCCGGACGACCACCGATGTTTGCCATATCTGCGAATGGGCTTTCAATCAGTTCTTGATACTCATCCCACAATGGTAAGCGCCAAGCACGATCAGAACTTTGTTCTGAGGCGTTAATCAACTCATGCGAGAGTGGATTATGTGAGCTCAATACCGCCGTTGCATGAGGCCCAAGAGCAATGACACATGCACCTGTTAGGGTTGCAATATCGATGACAGCTTCAGGTTCAAAGCGCTCAACATAAGTTAAGGCATCACATAACACCAAACGGCCTTCTGCGTCGGTATTCAACACTTCGACGGTTTGCCCTGACATTGTGGTGAGTATATCACCTGGACGATAAGCATTCGCGTCCGGCATGTTTTCACACCCTGCGATAACACCGATAACATTGATAGGTAAGTTTAGCTCTGCCACGGTATGCATTACACCTAGGACTGAACTTGCACCGCACATGTCATACTTCATTTCATCCATATTGGCGCTAGGCTTGATTGAAATACCACCTGAATCGAAGGTCAGACCTTTACCAACCAACACAATTGGCGCCTGTGAGTCATCCGCTCCTTTGTGATGAATCACACTCATTATCGATTCATTGACAGAACCTCGGCCCACTGCAAGATAACTATCCATACTCAACTCAGTCATCTCTTTCTCGCCAACAGTATCTAATGACAAGGAATCGTATTGAGACACTAATTTAGCAGCTTGTTCATTCAAATATTTAGGATTACAGATATTTGGTGGCATGTTACTCACGTCTTTCGCAACCAGCACACCCTTGCTCACTGCTGAACCATGCTCAATAGCACGTTCACCAGAGGTTAATTCTTTTCGAGTAGGCACATTAAAGACCATTTTACGAAGTGGTCTACGAGGTTCACCTTTCTTAGTTTTAAGTTGCAAGAAGGTATAAAGAGAGTCATTCGCAGCTTCGACCGCTTGACGCACTTTCCAGTAAGTGTCTCGACCTTTCACGTGAAGTTCAGTCAAGAAGCAGACCGCTTCCATAGAACCAGTCTCATTGAGTGTTTGAATAGTCTTAGCAATAATTTGCTTGTATTGGCGTTCATTTAGCTCGCGTTCTTTGCCACAACCTACAAGAAGTACCCGTTCGCTCAGTACATTCGGCACATGGTGGAGGAGTAACATTTGACCAGCTTTTCCTTCGAGGTCACCGCGACGCAAAAGATTGCTAATATAGCCTTCGCTAATCTGATCAAGTTGTTCAGCAACATGCGTTAAACGGCGCGGCTCGAAAACGCCCACGACGATGCATGCACTACGTTGCTTTTCAGGACTTCCGCTTTTTACGCTAAATTCCATGTTGTTTCCTCAAATATTGTTTTGAATGAAAATCACCCAAAACCGATTAATTTCGTCTTTTTCAGATTATTGCAGATAAAAATAATGTATTGTCTGTTAGCAAAACTTTTGTTTATGCTAAACTATTACGTGATTTAAAGACGATGTGTGCATTAAAACAGTCAGAAATAGTAAGTTTACTGAAATATCTGCACCTTTCCACTAAAACCTATGTTTTCACCTGTAACTAAATGCTAATTTTTCGATATTTATTGCGCGAAACTTTCAAATCACAAATGGCCGTATTTTGTGTTTTGATGGCTATTTTCATCACCTTACGTTTTGCGCGTGTTTTGGGCGACGCGACCGACGGTAACGTTCCTGCAGACTTAGTGCTTGGTTTCATTACACTTTATAGTCCATATCTTGCTTCTTTGGTACTGCCCATCAGTCTATTTTTGGGCATAATGCTGGCGCATGGGCGGATGTATGTGGACAGCGAAATGACTGTACTGAAAGCATGTGGCGTCAGTGAATGGTATGTCACACGTGTTACCCTGCTTTTTGCGGTAGTAATGGCCCTCGTTACGGGCCTTGTCACTCTTTACCTTGTACCGGCATCAGCTGAACGGGAGTACCAATTACAAGAACAAGCGCAATCCCAATCGGGCTTAGCATCAGTAATTCCCGGCAGGTTTCAACAAACAGGTGATAAAAAGTCAGTTATTTTTGTTCACGATTTCGACGCAGACACTAATCGACTTGAGAAAGTTTTTCTTTCACAACGCGGTAAAGACGACGAGACAGTCCATCTCATTTATTCAAAAACTGGTACTATTGAAACTAGTGAACTAGGTGATCAGCAATTAGTGCTTTTTGATGGAAATCAGTACGAAGGCGAAAACACTGATCAGGCTTTCCAGATCATCAACTTTGACGAATATCGCCTAACAATTGCACAAAAAGACCAAGAACAAAAGCGTCGAAAACTAGTCGCTTTGCCTACCTCTGAACTCTTAAAAATGAATAGTATCGAGGAAATTGCCGAGCTACAGTGGCGAATTGCCATTCCTCTGTCTTTACCTTTTCTTGTTTTAATCGCGGTCCCTCTGAGTGCCGTAGATCCTCGCCAAGGGCGCTTCGGAAAAATGTTCCCTGCTCTACTCCTATACCTCGGCTATTTCTTATTATTACTCGCCAGTCGCAGAGTGCTAGAAGATGGCAAACTACCTGTATTCCTTGGTTTGTGGTGGGTTCACTTCCTAATGTTATTAGTGGGCATTGGATTAATAGCGCGCGATAGAAAAACAGGCGTAGTGTTGAGACAACTATTTTTGAGGAAGAAAGATGTTTAAGCTTCTAGATCTTTATGTTGCTCGAACGCTTATTAGCACCGTCACCGTGACGCTTTCAGTGCTGATTGGTCTTAGCGCGTTAATAAAGTTTGTAGAACAATTAAGACGTGTAGGTCAGGGTGACTATGATATGACCTTAGCTGCACTTTACGTCTTACTCAGTCTACCTCGTGAAATTGAACAGTTTTTCCCAATGGCTACCCTACTTGGGGGCTTAATTGGTATGGGCTTGCTGGCACAAAATAGTGAGTTAGTTGTTATGCAAGCTTCAGGCTTAAGCCGCTGGAACATTATCGCTTCAGCGATGAAGTCCTTGGTAATATTGATTATTGCGGTCATGATGCTTGGCGAATGGGTCACTCCACAAAGTGAGTCGAAAGCTAAGGAGTTGCGTACACAAGCGCTGTCTGGCGGTAATTTGATTTTATCCGATGAGTTGTTCTGGGCGAAAGATGGCAATGACTTTGTGAGTATTGGCGAGGTATTGACCAAAGAAACACTCCGAGACATCACCGTATATCAATTCAGTCCTCAGCTCGATTTAACGAATATTTTATCAGCTGATGCTGCATTCTTTAGTGGCGAAGAATGGACTTTACAAAATGTTCAATTACTGTCATTTTCAGAAACCCAAATAGATAAAAGCCAGGCTGAAAAAATCACTTGGAATAGCACACTGACCCCAGATAAATTAGGCATTGTAGCTATCAAACCAGAGGCCTTGTCAATTCAAGGTTTGGTTGGTTACATCAACTACCTTGATAACAGCGATCAAGATTCTGAGCGCTACAAGTTAGCATTTTGGCGCAAGCTGTTGCAGCCCGTGTCAGTGGCAGTTATGTTACTGATGGCTTTATCTTTTATCTTCGGTCCGCTACGAAGCGTGACGATGGGCGCACGGACCATTATGGGCGTGATGGTTGGCTTTACTTTCTTTATTGCAAACCAGGTGTTTGGGCAGTTTAGCTTAGTCTTCCAACTTCCCGCGTTTGTCGGAGCCATTCTACCGAGCCTAGTATTTGCTGGCATCGCAATGCTTCTTTTACGCCGGCAATAGCGCAACTAGCTCGCTTTTGCTTTTACCAGCTTTTATGGTCGTTTGCTTCTTTCGACAGGAATAATACTTCAGTTTGGGCAATACGGTCCTGCAATGACTGTTTGTGTTTATAGTCGAAAAGCACCAATAAGGTGCCAAGACCTAGAAATGACGTTAGCATCCTTAACAACAGGCGTGCATAGGAAATATCTTTCTCATCTTTAAGGTTATATATTTTTAAGCGCCATGCTCTCATCCCAAGCGTCTGCCCGCCATGCTTCCAGAACCACAGAAAAAAGCTAGCAACCCAAAATCCAACCCATACGTTAGCGATTAACTTCAGCGAATCTGACACTTGGAATAAATCCATATAGTGCTCATGACCCTTAGTATCAATTAATTGAAACTCAAACAAGACCAGTAAAACGGCTTGAATAATGAGTCCTGCACACATAGCAACCGCTGTCGCAACTAAGGCGTCATAAATGATAGCAGCGAGACGACGGAAGAAACTTGCTCTGCGAAAATCGCCCGCTTGTGTCTCAGTCTCTTCGGTATGAATTGCTGTGCTAGAAGGTACCTTCGATTTATCGGTTTGCTTGTTCTTTTTTCTGGTCAAAACGGTACTCTAGTTGAATAGTTTTATTATGATTAGATTGGAATATACGAATGTTACATTCAACAGACCAATAAAACTACGCGAGACTGTGAATTTGTTTCGCTATTCGCTTATCTTTTCGGCACTTGAGCGAAATAACACTTGATACATGATCCAAGATAGCTATAATGCTCTCCTCTCGGCAAACGTCGTAGAGCACTCTGTGCCAGAGTGGCGAAATTGGTAGACGCAGCGGATTCAAAATCCGCCGGTAGTAATACTGTGCCGGTTCAAGTCCGGCCTCTGGTACCATCTCTTTTTAAGAGACACAAAACCCGTTGATGACTCAATGGGTTTTTTAGTTTCTGGGATCTACTAAATCATCTTGAATCAATTGTTCAATAAACCATAATCGGTCTTGCCCCCAAGTAAACTCTGAACCATATTTAAAACATGGCACTCCCCAAAAGCCGAAAGATGATAGTTCATTATAATTTTGGTCAAGTTCTTCGCGCCAAGTTGTATTCTCGAGTTCAAGTCTGGCTTTCTCCCAATCCAACCCACTTCGTTCAATAATGTCTTTCAAAGTATCAAGCTGATCTGCATGACGTCCTTCAGCATTTACGGCTCTGCCAAAGTTGAGCAAAAACGCGAGCTCTTTGCCATGATGTCTAGCATGTATAAACAAGGCATAACAGTGTTCAATTGGCTTTCCCAAAGGATCTGCGACAAAGCCATATGGTATGTTGTATTTCTTAGCCTCGCGAACGGTATCGTGAAAAATGACCATCTTCTTTCTATGGGGAACTAACATACCTCGCATCACCATAGGTAAAACAGGCTTTATCACAAGGTTTACATGATACTTTTCACACAGTGCCGCTGCTCGCTCAAGACCTAAATAGGAATAGGGACTTCTGGCGGAATAGAACATTTCCAGTGATTTTTGTTTTTCTTCTTTGTTAGCTGATTGCGTAAATACCGGTTTGGATATTAATTCCTGTGTGTCGTACAACACGGTATTTATCCCTTTACTCAAGCCAAGTGCATTCAACCTTTTTTCTAGGTGACTTAGCCTATCAACACCCCAGTACCATTCGCCTCCATAATGCATTGATGCCGGCAAGTAGTGTCCCATTTTCTTGAGCTTTTGCTCATTCTCCGCGAGTTGTTGACTGACACTCACTATATCTAGTTGTGGTAGTTTCCGCTCCTGAACTTTTTGTTTTACCCATGCCTTAGACAGTATTTTCAAATAGTCTGAAGTATTATTGACCGTTCCATGAAGCTCAAGTATTTGGCTTGTAAAGGCCGCTCTTTCTTCATTACTTAGCAGTTTATCTTTCGATGGAGCAATCAGCTTATGCTGTGCAGCTAGTCTGCAAGCATCAATCATACTGTGCTTGCGCCATTTTTCCGGATCTGGAAACATCTCTTTTTGCAAATGGCTGATAAGATAAAAGCGTATGCTAATATCGAACCGCGTTTGCATGTTTGTGAGCACTTGAACAAGCAAAAAGCTATAGGGGTCGTCTAGAGAAATAAACACAGACACTTCATGCGGCTGCTGACTGACTTTTCTGAATAGCTCTGCTTTCGCCCTGCGCAAGCGCAATAAGAGATCGCTGGCTAAAAGACATGCTACGTAGGGTTGGAGGATTCTCACGAGCATGAGCTAATACTTCAATTCTGACAAGTCATTCAGCATTAAGGTTGGCAAACACTAAGCTATATTTACATTTAAATGATAACCAGAGTACTTTCGCATATTAATCACGCGGTTTTCGTCTAGTATTAAGTACTGACCTTTAATCCCCATTAATTTACCGTCAAAACCACCCTCCTTATCAAGATTAATAGACTTAATCTTTTCTGGATACTTTAAAACAGGGTAATTAATATTAACAACGCTAGACTCCACAGGTTCTATCGATTGAAGTCCGTGTTCTTGCTGTAGTTCAGCAATCTGGTCGGCAGCTTCACTCAATAGTGTTTCTTTTAGGGCGATTAAATCGAATAATTCAGGCTCGCCTTGCAACATCTTACGCCAATTCGTTTTATCAGCGATTTGTGCTTTCAGCGCAGTTTCAACCAAACCACTCATTAAACGATTCTTCACTCGCAAAATGGGTAATGCTTGTGAAGCTCCTTGATCAATCCATCTAGAGGATACCCCCTCAGTCACAAAACGGGTAATACCCACCTTTGTGTTGCCTGTGTTAGACAAATAAACAAAATGCCCTTTGAGACAGTTCGCTTCTCCCCACTCAGGCTCTCTGCAAGTTCCCTTATCATAATGGCATAGTTCAGGCTTGATAATACAAGTATCACATTGTGCTAGACGCATTAAGCAAGGATAACAATAACCTTGGTTAAAACTTTTCTTAGTGACTCTATCGCAATGGACACAATTTATTTGAGCATTATGTTGCACGCTGATGTGATGGCCAATCGCCTCATTCATATTTGCGAAACTCTCACCCACAGGAAGTTCGTAAATAGCTAGATTATCGCTATCTACACTGACTCTCATTTTTTTTATATTGCCTTCAAAGCTTGCCATATATATTTCCAGAAACTGTTTTGTTGAGCATGATAGTGATTCCTAGTTCCAATGACAAACAGGATTGAGATAGAAAAGCGCTAAACAACTTTGTTCGAACGTTTATGATAATTCATCAAATATAAATTGTTTGTGAACAATAGGCGTAAATCATAATATTTGACCACCGTGAATTGGATCGAAAAGAAAAATTGATTAACGAAAAATTAGAGTTACTGAAAAAAGAAACCGATGAATTAATCACAAAATGCACGGAAATAGGTGATGAGAAAACGGTACAGTTGTTGTCCGAAATTGCTGAGATGCTAGACATAGCACACAATACTCACTTAGGAAATGCGTTGACGACGCTAAGCGCATTAGTAACAAAAGAGCTAAGTAAAAAATAAGCCCCAGTGTTAAGGATCTAACAATGGGGCTCAAAATGACTTCTAACGGGTTCTCGTCACAACGATCTTCGCTGTGGGATTATCCCAACGGTCACTTTCATTAAGCACCGAAGTTGCTAGACCTTCCCTGCTAGGATCGCTAACGTTTTCATTCGTTACGACACCTCGGTGCACATGCACAGCATCCACAACATCATCTCTTACTGCTGAGAATCCAGCACTTGCGCCACCACCGCCTGCAGCCCCTGCCGCAGGTCCTGGCATCGTATCAGCAGTTTCAAGGTTTGCTTCGGTACCCGAATCCCAACTTACCGTCATAAACGCTTTTTGGTCGCCAACTTCCATATTGGAAATATCCATCGCATTTAAACCCGTGAAAGCATCGTTGGTATCTACCAGCATCGTCAACACCGACACTCTCAGATTATCAGTATCCAAGGTTGGCACAACAAGTGTCGTTTCACTGCCAATGCTTCTTGGTGGAGTTCCGGCGCCTTGCTGCGCATCGAGAAATTCCACTGATTGTGTCGCTTCATCAATCAAACCACTAGCATTGCCGCCTTCAGCAAGCATTTCCAAAGCAACACTAGCTGGCTCACCCGGCACAAAGGCATAGTATCCAGGCTCATGGGCTACCACTGAGGCAGGTGAGAACGGTTGACCGTACGTGAGATTAGCAATGCTAACGGTATAAACAGCAAGATTACCTGATTGTCCATTATTACCGTCGTCACCGTCCTGACCGTCTGCTCCATCTGCACCATCTTGCCCATCTGCGCCATCTTGACCGGCTGGTCCTTGAACACCCTGTGGACCAACAGGCCCTTGTTCACCGTCATCAACGCAACCTGCTGCTAAAGCAACGAGCAGCGCTAATGAGGACAATTTAAGTATTGTAGTTTTCATTATTTTGCCCCCAATTAAGATGCTGGAACAACGATAGTCACGCGAGCCACTGGGTTTAACCAACGGTGGACGGTCGAATCCAAATCACTTGAACCATCGGTTAGGCTAGTATCACCTAAAGTATTGCGATGAATATGGACTGGACCATCAGTGCCATCGACAACTTCTGTTGGGCTTGCAAGTGGGTCGCCATTTTCATCAAAGCCGACAGTTACCGCGACACCGGTTCCTCCCGTTCCCATCGATGGCGCTATATTAGGTGCACCCGCACCAGCTACCCCAGGAACACCATAACCACCAAGTGGCAAACCACCCTCTTCTGTGATGTCAGTTCTTGTGCTGTTTAATTCATCATTCAGTTCTGTACCAGCGTCATATGCATTAAGGTAATAAGTGTAAGTGCCAGGTTCACTTGGGATCATAATAGAATCCAAACCAGCAAAAGCATCATTGCTTGGGATCAACATTGTAAGTAGTGAGAAGTAAGGCTTGTCCATAGTGTCAAACGAATACGTTAGTGTGCTTGATGGCGCTAATAAACCACCAAAACGATGCCATGTGTTACTGCCGTTGTCAGTGTCTACAGGTCCAAGTGCAGCTTCAAAGTTCTGACCGCTCGAGTCAGCATTCTGCGCGTCGTCAATGACACCTGCTTCAGCTAACCAAGCTAAGGCGGTACTGGCTTCCGTGCCAACCTCGAAAGCATCAACGCTTGCGTCATGTGCTATTGCTAAACGCGGTGTCATATAGTTCGCATGTGTTAAGTTTGTAATACTTAGTTCAACCTCTACCGCCTGTGAGTAACCTGATGCTGATAGCCCAATCATTGCGGCTAGTGCTAATTTGTTAAGTTTCATGTTTTATCTTCCTCGATATATTGAAATGGGTTTGTTTGGTTAACGAGAAATAAGATAAATGACACTTCTAACTAAAGTGTCACAAAGAACTAACAAAACACGCACTATTTAGTCTTTGTTTTATGACAAGGAATAAAACTGTAAATAGGTGTCGTATGAAAGCTTAATGGTTTGCATGTGATACAGTCAGATAATACTTTCGAGATGTGAATGCATCTGCTTAAAGGACAGACAGATAAATGAAACAAAAAGACCAACTAGACCTAACTAAATCACTACTAGAACAAGCTAAGAACTCTGCATTTTCATATTTAGAGAATACGAATGATTTGCCTGTCTTTCCTGTTACGGATGCATTAGCGCTTTTAGATGATTTGTCTAAACCGTTTCATACAGAATCTATTGATCCAAGTGTTACTCTGTCTGAATTAAGTCAAATCGGCGACAAAACCATTGTCAATCATGGCGGTAGTCGCTATTTCGGTTTTGTGAATGGCGGTGTTTTGCCAATCGGTATAGCAGCTAGGTGGATAGCGGATACTTGGGACCAAAATGCGGCTTTGGAGGTAATGTCTCCTTTGGCTGCCAAGCTTGAAGAGGTTTGCGAATCTTGGCTTGTGGACTTATTTAACCTTCCAGGCAAAACTAAGATGGGTTTAGTTAGTGGCACATCAGTAGCAACCTTATGTGGAATTGCTGCTGCAAGGCATTATTTACTAAGCAAACTTGGTTGGGATATCAACGCAGATGGATTAATGAATTCACCGAGACTTCGCATAATCATGGGAGATCAAACTCACGGTACTGTGACTAAGATGGTTAAGCTCTTGGGTTTCGGTAGTAACAGTATTGAAGTCGTTCCTTCAGATAAGCAAGGAAGAATGTTAGTCAATCAAATACCCACGCTTGATGACCAATGTATCGTTATATTGCAGGCCGGAAATGTCTGCACTGGTTCGTATGATGACTATAGAGCTATATGCGAATTAGCAAATAACGCGCAAGCATGGGTTCATATCGATGGCGCTTTTGGATTATGGGCATTAGCATCTGAAAAATTTACTAATCTAACGAAGGGAATTCAGCTTGCCGACTCTTGGTCCGCTGATGGCCATAAAACACTTAATACACCCTATGATTGCGGTGCTATCTTTTGTAAACATCCAACATCACTGGTTGAGGCTCTTCATCAACAAGGGAGTTATATCTCCGCAGGCGATAATCGCGACAGCATGAGTTTTACACCTGATATGTCGAGACGAGCAAGAGGCATAGATCTATGGGCCTGCTTACATCATTTGGGCAAAAAAGGCATTCAACAGTTGGTTGACCGTTTGCATTTTGGCGCCATTTTCATGAAAGAAGGTTTATCTTCTATTGGATTTCATATAGAAAACGATGTCCATTTTAACCAAGTCATCGTAAGGGCCGAAAGCGATGCTAAAACCAAGCATATTTTACATGAACTTCAAAAGAATGGTGTTGTATGGTGTGGTAGCGCAATGTGGAAAGGACATTTTGTTATCAGAATCAGTATTTGCTCGTGGCAAACAAACGATAACGACCTCACTATCGCACTCAAAGAATTTGAACGCGCTTTCAATAGTTGATAGTAATAAAGGGGTCAGAGTTAATTCTTTATTATTCAGCTTTGACCTGGCCCTTAACAATGTAAACACGCTTGTCGGCGTCCTGCCCGCTCCCAAACGGCATCCTTGCCGTTTGAAGGTTTACATTGTCAAGGACCAGAACAAACCGTGACAAACAATTAACTCTGACCCCTTTTTTGATTTTTGCTGTTGGGTTTATTGCGGGCATA
>NZ_JAVRID010000007.1:0-267264 GCF_031846205.1 Alteromonas sp. W364
GAGTCGGTTGCCAACCTCGTTCCAACCAATGCTAGCTTTATAGATACAACTCAAAAAAGGTACTTTCCAACCTTAGAATGCAAATAGCCATAAAAACTAATCTTATAGCAGCAAATAAAAGAGTTATTTTCGCTCTCATCTACGTTGCAGCCAAAACGACTGCATATGCTCAAATAGGCTAAGTAAGGGGGCGACGTCAATCTCTTCGCTTTTCTGCAATACATACGCAACGGCCTCTAGGGTCGATAAGCCATTGTCGATGCTGGTCTTTCGGATGTGATAAAGGCTGTCTATTTGCTCGTCGAAGTGTAGACTTTTGCAAAAATCCATCCACGGATTTTCTAACCAAATGCGCTTAGCTTTTCGCCATGTAGCATCGATGAAAATGAATGTTTGTTTTTCTTGTTCTGTTTTTTTGTGTAAGTTGGCGCTAACACACATATCCTTTTTGCGTTTAGATACTTCCGTTTCAAAGCTTTGGCTTTCAGCATTCGGAAACACAAAGTAGATCCCTTGCTTTGCATTCAAGCAAGTCGCTTTCAGTGTTAGCATCGCTTCTTCATCGGCGCTAGATATGACGGTTAATTTATTCAGACTTAAGCTTAACAAACGAACGGTATTTTTAGCATTCTTTGCCTCACTTGGGTGCTGAACAACAAGAATGTCGTGCTGATTATTACATTCTTTTACAGCCGAGCACACGCAGGTCGATTGAGGATAGTGGCACGTTAAGCAGACCGCACGTTTTGACAAAACCTCTCCCTATGTAGTGAATCCGGATGACGAATTTCATCAAGTATACTAAAGCTTGAGCAAGTTTAAGACTATCTCTTTGATTTATCATTAATGAATTCAAACTGGCCAGCAGAAAAAAGAATAAAAGCGTTGAGAAAAGAGCACGCGCAATTTAGTCTATGAGTACTCCCTTAATTAATATCAACAATGAGTGCTATGACTGCATCCAAAGAAAAAACTTTTTTAAATGTCGCGGTTTTAACGATATCTGATACCCGCACGGCGGAAAATGATACCTCGGGCAACTACCTTGCAAGCGCTATCGAAGATGCTGGGCACACAGTACACAGCCATCAAATAGTGAAAGACGATGTATATCAAATTCGAGCGATAGCCTCTGACTGGATCGCTAACGAAAATATCCACGCCATTATCACGACTGGCGGTACCGGTTTTTCTGGTCGCGATTCAACACCTGAAGCTATGTCTGTGCTTTTCGACAAGCATGTCGAAGGTTTTGGTGAAGTATTCAGAGCGATTTCTTTGGAAGAGATTGGCGTCTCTACCATACAATCTCGAGCGCTTGCGGGCTTAGCAAATAACACAGTCATCTTTTGTGTACCAGGCTCAACAGGCGCGTGCAAAACAGCTTGGAATAACATCATTGGTAAGCAGCTCGATAGTACTTACAGGCCTTGTAATTTTGTGGGCCATCTCACTGAGAAATGGACGAAGGTATAAGCGAAATGACTAAAAATACCCTTTCTCATGTGGACCAAAAAGGCAACGCGAATATGGTCGATGTTACTGACAAGGCCGTGACCAAACGTGTGGCTGTCGCAGAGGGTTTTATCTATCTGAATGACGAAGCTATGGCGCAAGTGCAAGATAACACAAACGCAAAAGGTGATGTCTTATCAGTGGCAAGAATAGCAGGGATCCAAGGTGCGAAAAGATGTGCTGACTTAATTCCGCTTTGCCACCCTTTAGCATTGACCAAAGTGTCTGTCGATTTTGATATTCAAGCCGAAAAGAAGCGCATTCGTGTTGAGGCACTTTGCCAGCTATCAGGCAAGACGGGTGTTGAAATGGAGGCATTAACGGCGGTTTCTGTGGCCCTATTAACACTTTTTGATATGTGCAAAGCTGTCGACCCCTTCATGCGCATAGAAGGAACACAAATGATACACAAGGAAGGTGGTAAATCAGGAAACAAGTATGCGTAGTTTGGGAGTATATTTGGCACACGACGCTTTCTATAACTGAGACAAAAATGAGGAGTACAGATTGTGGCGACCGTTAAATTTTTTGCTTCGGTAAGAGAGCAACTTCACACGTCTGAAGTCGCTGTATCCATTCACGAGATGACTGGCGAAACCAGTGCGACAGTGACAGAGTTGGTCACCGGCATGATAAAAGATGATGAAAAGTGGCAACTATTAAGCGCCGAGCATTTACTTGTCGCGGTTAATCAAACCATGAGTTCGCGCGATACAGTTATTAAAGATAGCGATGAAATAGCCTTCTTTCCAGCGGTTACTGGCGGTTAAGATTGTTTGGCGCTAGCCAATCAACCGCGGCAAAGACACTCTAACCGCTAAGCCTCCTTCATCGCGATTATACAGGCCGATTTGGCCGTGATGGGCGTCGATAATTTCTCTACATAAGGCTAGGCCTAAACCGCTGCCGCTGGGTTTAGTTGAATAAAAAGGAATGAGCGCGTTGCTCATTACATTGTCGGAAATGCCTTCTCCGCGGTCGAGTACCAGTATGATTACCTCAGTACCACGAAGCTCCACTTCTATAACAACTTGATCCGCTGCAGAGCCAGACTCATGTGCATTCTTAAGCAAGTTAATCAGCAACTGTTCAATTTGTACTTGGTCCGCGTGAATACTGAGATTTGTGGGGGCTACACTATGTGAGTCATCGATGCCTCTTTCCAAGTAGCTAAATTGCCATTGCTGGGATAATTCTTCTATCAACGCTTGCCAGTTAATCGCTTCAATCTTCGGTTCAGGTAGCTTGGCAAATTTACCATAGCCCTGAACAAAATCACTGAGATGCTTGATACGGTCATCGATGGTTTCAAAAACACGCCCCAACTTTTCTTCGTTAAGTTGCTCACTTAATATTTTGCCGCTATGAAGCATAGAAGAAATTGGGCCGAGAGAGTTGTTTAACTCGTGACTGATAACGCGGATAACTTTTTTCCAAACCGCCACTTCTTGGCGGCTTAACTCGCGTGTCATTTGCTTTAAAATATATAAAGTATGAGCTTGATTGTTTAACAAGAAATGACCTGTCGACATATGCCACGTTTGTGGTTCGCTGTCGCTAGGTAGCAAGGTAAATAGGCCTTCCTTTCTTGCTTTTATGGCTTCAGCTGCGCCCTGAGGGGCCCCATCGACCAATGCTGAAAGCATGCTGCCATCTAAACCTTTTAGGCTTTGGAAAAACTGTCTAGCGGCGATATTGCTAAAGATGATTTGCTGTTGGTCGTTGACTAAAAAGAGTACTTCAGGTGAGCTTTGAGTCACTTTATCCAGAAGTAATTCACGCTGATAAAGCCAATGCTTTTCAGCGCGAAGCTGCATGGCGGTGTCGTTGTACAAATCACAAAGATGACCAATTTCGTCACTTTTTTTGTAAGCTAAGGTACTTGAAAATTCGCCGTCTTTTAGGTTGAGTAAACCGGTTTCTAATGCGCTTAAACCCTCTTTTAAATCTCTCAATAAATAACGAGTCGCAGCCATGGCAATCAAGACGGTGGCAATGACGACAACAATCTTACCTGGTAAGCTTAATGGGCTGAGAAAGAGTAAAGGAAGTGTCGCTAGTAGACTGATGCACGCAACGACGATATAAATTCGAGGCAAGGTATTTATGCGCATTAATAGGCAACTCCGTGCTTATCCAGTCTGCGATATAATGCTTGTCGGCTTAAGCCAAAATGACGCGCAACTTTGGCGACGACACCTTGGTATTCTCGCATCGCATCTTCGAGTTCTTGTTTGCTTGGCTCAATTGCGTTTTTAGTGACGTCATTCTTGCTCTGCTGCTTACCCGCAGTATCCATTAGCGCAAAATCTTGCGCTTCTATTACACCTACAGGTTTTAGTACAGCGACTCGTTTACATGCATTTTCTAGTTCCCGAACATTGCCATTCCAAGGGTGTTGGCGCAGTGTATTTTCGGCAGCCAAACTGACTTCGCGGTCGCCTAAAAAGTGGTTTACCAAGGGCATAATGTCGTCAATTCTTTCACTAAGCGACGGAAGGGATAGTTCGATAACGTTTAGGCGATAATATAAATCTTCTCTGAATTCACCGCTTGCGATTGCATCAACTAAGTTTGAATTTGTAGCGGATATCACTCTCACTTTGGTGTGTAAGGTATTCACCGAGCCTAAGCGTTGAAATTCACCGGTCTGCAATACTCGCAACAGCTTCGTTTGGCCAGAGTATGGCAAATTACCGATTTCATCTAAAAACAGCGTGCCGCCATTCGCCGCTTCAAATAGGCCAACCCGCATTTTGTTCGCACCAGTATAAGCACCCGCCTCTGCGCCAAACAGTTCGGCCTCGATTAAATCGGCGGGCAATGCGCCACAGTTAACTTTGATAAATGGGGCTTCATGGAGTGGTGAGTTAGCTTGAATGAGTTCGGCTATTTTTTCTTTGCCGCTACCGTTGGCACCCGTTATCAATACAGATATGTCAGACTTGGCAACCTGCACAGCCATGTCGACGACACGCTGCATACCGGCGCTAGCGTAGACTAAACCAACGTTTTGTGCAGATGTTTTACTACCTTCTAAGGCTTCTTTTTGGCGTTGTAGCTTTTCTGAGGCTTGATTGGCTTTGCCTAGGGCAACAAGGTTGGCGATTGTATTGATTAACTTTTGGTCGTCCCAAGGCTTAGCGATGTAATCCACCGCTCCCGCTTTGACCAATTCAACCGCCTGCTCAAGATCCGTCCATGCTGTGATCAGAATCACGGGCAAGTGAGGGTTAAGCTCACGCATGGCGAAGAATAAACCTTTGCCTTCTTCGCCAGACGTTGTGTCGCGAGTGAAGTTCATATCTTGAATAACCAAAGACACTCGCAACTGATCGACATATCTCAAAGCCTCTGCCGGCGACGTGGTTGTAATCACTTCGTAGCCATGGATTTCTAACAGTAACGACAGGGCCTGAAGTACAGCGGGTGTATCGTCAACAATCAGAATCTTATCCATGTGTTTACCACTCTTGTTTTATGACTTTCAGTGGGACAATATGCCCGATTAAATGTGCCCGACTAAATATGCCAGATCAAATACTACGCGTCGCTATGCTCGGTGCAATATTTGCAGCGCGTATCGCCGGAAAAATAACAGAAACCAAGCTTATCACTAAAACGAACACTGCAGTGGTGAGGATATAATTTATATCCAAAGCCGGGATAGAAAAGCGTGTCATCAATGAATTACCTAAAAAGACGGCAGCGATTGAACCTATCAGCATTCCGCTAATACAAATGATACTGTTTTCAGTTAAAAAGTACTTCACGATTGCTGATTTTCTCGCACCCAAAGCTCTACGTGTTCCAATCTGCTTGGTACGTTTGTTAATATTAAACAAGGTCATACCGAATATGCCCAACGCTGTTACTAATACTAGCACGACAATTAATACTACAAGCATTCGCAACATCAGGATATCAGAGGCATTGTAATTGTCTTTCGCTTCATCCATGCCACGTTTAAACATGATCACCCGCTTGTTGTGCTCTGCTAGTAATATATCATCTATCTGGCGCATTACAGCGGCACGTTGATCGGCTTCAGCGCGAACAATGAACTTTTGCTGCTTGTCCGCTCGCGCAATCGGCATAATAACCACGTTTTGTGCTTGATTGTCCTTCAGCCAAGGGCCCACCATTTCTTCAACAACGCCCACAATTTTTAATGGGTCATTTCCAAAATAAATAGTTTGTCCTAAACCGTTGCCTTCAGGAAATTTTTGGTCAATAAAAGCTTTGCTTACAATAGCAACTTGGGCTACCGCATTCCTATCGGTGCCAACAACAACCTCATTTTTCTCAAAGTTGCGCCCGTCAAACACACTAAGGCCGAGCGTGTTGAGTATATGCTCATCTCCAGTAAAGTAGGCCGCTCTTATCTCTTCACCTCGTTCACTACTCGGCTGTGAACCAAATGTAGAGGCGGAACCGCTGCCAGAGACAGGCACTGCGTTCACGAGGCTTGCATCTATTACTCCTGGCATATTCCGTATTGTTTCTTCGGTTTGCTCTAACATAACCGAAAGATCACTAATTTCACCAAAGCTACTAATCGAAAACGAAAAAATTTCTTTCTCGGGGTAACCCGTTTCAGTGTTTAAGTATTGAATACGATCGTTAATAATAAATGCGGCATTGCTTACAATGGCCGTGGTAATGGCAATTTGTATGAGCAACATGAGTGCACCCGCTTTTGAGCGAAGAAGGGCGCGAAAAATAGGGATGATTTCTGACATGATTGTTGCTCCTATTGGGTTTTCAAGTAAATAGCTGGCTGCGTTCTGCAGACTAACCAAGCTGGATATAAGCCAGCGAGAATACAGGCCAATATTGCAATGCCTGGCGCTGCCAATAACATGCTAAGGTCCATTGATGCCAATGCGTTGTACTCTTGATTTGTCGTTCTTACGCCCCACAAACCGATCTGAGCCACCACAATACCCAGCGCGCCGCCAAGCAAGCCCAACATTGAGACTTCGATAATATGTTGTAGGAATATCTGGCGCTTATTAGCTCCTAACGCTCGACGCACCCCTACTTCAGGCGCTCGCTTGAGGAACTTACCTAGCAGTAGCCCCAATATATTTGCTAAACAAACTGCAAGAAAGAGAAAGCTCAGGCCAACCAATACTTTGTTATCTTCGGAGACAACCCTGTTGTATTCCATCCATTCATTCACGTCCCTGAGCTTGTACTCTGGCTTTTTACGCTCAAAACGGTCTAGCTTTCCTTGTTCCTCTAGGTACGCAAAAAGGAAACTTTCATAGTCTTTCTTGGTTCGATGGTCGGGAAGCTCTACCCAAAACTGTAACCAAACGAGTTCGGATTGGAGATAGGATTCGAAACTGTCTATCTCTTCAAACTTCCAGCCATTAGTATTGCCAGAGTTATCTAATTGTTGAGCTTCAATCAAGGTGATCGGCAGAAAAATTGATTCGACGCCAGAGAATGCACCATTGTTAAGATCGTAGTACTTCGTGTGTATGTCCCAGTTTTTTGTGACCCCCACTATTTGATATGACCTATCATCCAGATAGATTTGCTCACCCACTGAGTTTGGTCTTCCAAAGTGCTTTTCACTCGTTTCTTCATCTATAACGATGACAGGTGCAGCTAGTTGTTCTTGTTCGATCGTCCATGGCCCACCATAAATGAACTCTAGTTCAAACATATTAAAAAACTGATGCCCAACAACTCTAGTTGCCGCTAAATAAGGCTTCAATTCATCATTGTTCATATGAACGGTAGCCATCCCTTTCATTGAGGCTGTTTTACGAAACGCCGATTCTTGATTATGTAGAAACATCGCGTCTTTATAGGTCAGTTGCAAAGCAATATTGTCTTCGGTCCACCAATCAGTGCCCTCATCAGTGGTATTGAGTTGGACCGCAAAAAGTTGATCGCTTTTTGAGGGGATCGGATCCATCGACATCATGTGATAAACCGATAAGCTCGTCATGGTGATACCGATACCAATGGCGATAGCGCAAACCATGAGAATCGACACCATTGGCGTGCGTTTTAAGCTTCTCCACGCCAGGTCAATATAGTGAGTAAACATGCTTAAGCCTCCACTACCGGCGCTGAAGCCGCAATCGCTTCAATTGTTTTGTTTTGATACATGGTGAAGTCAGCAAGTTGACCGTCAACAACCTGTATATTGCGTGGCGCACGGCGGGCAAGCTCAGGGTCATGCGTTACCATAATAATGGTTGAGCCATCTTCATTGATTTTTTCTAAGAGCTCCATGACTTGACGCGCCATGAGCGAATCTAAATTACCGGTTGGCTCATCGGCTAGCAAGAAACGAGGTTTACCCGCTAAAGCCCGCGCAATCGCGACACGCTGTTGTTGTCCACCCGATAGCTGTTGTGGCAAGTGTTTTGCGCGGCTAGCTAAGCCTACTTTTTCTAAACATTCTTCAATTCGAAGTTTGCGCTCACTTCTCTTTATGCCAGCATATCGCAATGGAACTTCAATGTTTTCATATAGGTTCAAATCTGGAATGAGATTAAAGCCTTGGAAAATAAAGCCAATTTTTTGATTTCGTAAATCAGCAGTTTGGTTGTCGTTAAGCTTACCGATATCTACGCCGTCTAAGCTGAATTCGCCACTTGTAAACGGTTCAAGCATGCCTGCAATATTCAAGAATGTGGTTTTACCTGAACCTGATGGGCCAGTCACTGCTATAAATTCACCTTCTTCTACTTCAAGGTTGAAATCGCGTAAAGCGTGCGTTTGGACTTTTTCTGTTTGATAAACTTTACTGATATTCTTCATACTTAACATGATGTATTCCTTTTTTTAGTTCAAACGCAGTTGTTCGATACCGTTAAATTCGTCGTAATTTGAAATAATAATTTGGTCGTTAGGTTGCAAACCGCTGAGGATTTCAACTTCCCTCATGCTGCTAGCACCGGTGCTAATGTTTATTTTGGTGGCAATATCACCATCAACTTTATAGGCTACGAAACCGCCAGATTGCATGAAGCTGCCACGTCTAACTTTGACGACCTGTAATTTGTTATCGAGTAAAATTCGTGAGGAAACCTGCTGGTTCTGACGGATACCTTCAACAGATTCTTCATTAAAACGTACTCGTGTTTTGACTTGTCTGTTTTCCACTTCTGGAGAAATGGCGGACAAGGTGCCCATGACCGTATTACCAGATACCTTGATTTCAACTGGCATGCCAATCGCAATATCGTTTGCATAGCTTTCCGCTACATTCAGTTCTACTTCGTAGGCACTTAAATCAACTAAGGTCATTAATGCGTCGTTTTTGGCAACGAGTGCTTTGGTTTGGACAAGCAAGTTACCCACAACGCCGTTTACACTTGCTTCGATGTTCAATTGCGCAATCTTTCGTTCTAGTTCTTCAACCACTAGGCTTTGTCTAGCAAGTCGGCTGCGTGCACTATCAAGTTCAAACTGCAGTCTATCTTTTGCGATGGCAACTTCTTCTTTTGCATGTTTCTGTGTGAGTTTCGCCCGAGCAAGGTCATCCACCGCTTTCTCAAAATCAATTTGGCTAATTAAGTTACTTTGAATAGATGCTTGCGCTCTGCGGTTTTCGCGCTGAGCCGCTTCGAGGTCTACTTGTGCAATATCGAGTTGCTTGGTTAATTGCAAGGCTTGGCTACGTGAATCAAGCTCTTGGCGAGATAATTCGCCCTCTAACCTATTCATTTCAGAGCGCTGCTGTTGCAGTTCATTCGCAAGTTCAGGACTTTCAACGACGGCAATGATTTGTCCAACTTTTACGCTATCGCCTGCATTGACTTTCAGTTCCACAAACCCTTGCTCTGGGCTATATATTTGAGGCGCATTGGCTGCGACGATTCTGCCGTTTGCACTGACATCACGAATCAAATCACCCAATTCAACCGTCGCAACTTGTACACTACTTCTATCGAATGAGCGGCTAGCTTTGGCGTCAAAAATAAAGGCTTTGGCAGTCAAGGCAATTAGCAAAGTGATCACACCGACTAAAATTGCGATCTTAGTTTTATTGCGCTTTGGGCTGACCACGACATCTTGAGCGCTGGTATCCTTAATCATTATCCAAACTCCAATTTTCATCTCTAGTACACGAGAAAATTTGTGTTATTTGATTAACAAGGCTAGCAAAAACGACGATGCAAACAGGTGTTATAAGAAGATAAAAAGCCAACATTTGTTTAATCCTTTGTTCATTTTTAATGATATAAAGCGATGTTTGTGCCAACTTTTAAGTGTATGTTTTTGTTGGCTTAATTTTTATTTTGTGGCTTTTTTAAGCGTCCGCGGACACTTGAAGTGTCCGCGCCGGACAGTTTTTCCGATTACACCAATCGGTTTTATTCAGGACCATAAATCTATTTTCCTGCCTATACTGATTCATACGGTTTACTCGCGCAGTAATTTGCTTGCACAGCATTTGCGCACGAATTGTTTTTGCTAGCAAACAATTCCAAAGCTTTGAATAAACCCAAAAGGACTATCCGCTGTTGCCGTCAATCCGGGTTAGGCATGAAGTGGATATTTTTAATGTTCAACACACATATGTTCACGAAGAGGAACAACAACATGAAAAAGCAAAACTTGTTTTCAAAAGCATGTATTGCAGGATTAGTCAGCGCAATTTGTTTGTCTGGCGCCGCAATGTCGACAGCCGCTGAAACGGCGGAAATCACTAAGCCAAAAGGTGCCATGGGAACTGGCAACGTCAGAGATGGCCAAGCAAAAACGAATCAATTTTGGTGGCCAGACCAACTCGATCTTTCTCAATTACGCGATCAAGATGGTCGTTCCAATCCTTACGGTGCGGACTTCGACTATGCTAAAGCATTCAGCGAACTCGATTACGATGCTGCAAAGAAAGACATCGACAAACTACTCACGACGTCTCAAGACTGGTGGCCTGCTGACTTTGGCAACTACGGCCCATTCTTTATCCGCATGACATGGCATAGCGCAGGAACCTACCGTACACTAGATGGGCGCGGCGGCGCAGGTGGCGGTCAACAACGTTTCGACCCGCTAAATAGCTGGCCGGACAATGGTAACCTCGATAAAGCTCGCCGCTTACTGTGGCCAATCAAACAAAAGTACGGCGAAAACCTTTCATGGGCTGACTTAATGGTCTTAGCCGGTAACGTTGCTCTAGAGAACATGGGCTTTGACACCTATGGTTTTGCTGGTGGCCGTGCAGACGATTGGGAGCCTGATATGGTGTATTGGGGCCCAGAAGTTGAAATGCTTGCTAGCGACCGCGAAGACCGTGAAGGTAAATTACAGCGTCCACTTGGCGCTACACACATGGGTCTAATTTACGTAAATCCTGAAGGTCCTCGTGGTAAACCAGATCCACTTGGTTCCGCGAAAAACATTCGCGTGGCGTTTAGCCGCATGGCAATGAACGATGAAGAAACGCTCGCGTTAATCGCAGGTGGCCATACCTTCGGTAAAATGCACGGTGCTCACAAGCCAGCAGATTGCGTAGGTCCTGAGCCAGGTGCAGCACCAATCGAAGAGCAAGGCTTAGGCTGGAAGAACAAATGTGGCAAAGGTCACTCTGAAGATACAGTAACCAGTGGCTTAGAAGGTGCGTGGACGCAGGCTCCGACTCGTTGGACGTCATTGTACTTAAGCAATTTATTAAACTTTGAGTGGAAGCAAACACGCAGTCCAGCAGGTGCAATTCAGTGGATCCCAACCGACGAATCACTGCATAAATCAGTGCCAGACGCACATGTGAAAGGTAAGTTTAATGCACCAGTGATGACAACGGCCGACTTAGCGTTGAAGTTTGACCCTGAGTACAGAAAAATTGCTGAGCGTTTCTTAGCTGATCCGAAAGAGTATCAATTGGCTTTTGCTAAAGCCTGGTACAAGTTAACGCATAGAGATATGGGTCCACCTGCTAATTTCTTGGGTAAAGAAGTCCCGAAAGAAGTGATGATTTGGCAAGATCCGATATCGGAAGATACGCAGTCAACGATCAATTCGAATGATGCGAAAAAACTGAAAAAACAAATCTTAGATTCAGGTTTGTCAGTGTCAGAATTGGTTCGAGTAGCTTGGGCGTCAGCAGCAAGCTATCGTCATTCAGACATGCGCGGTGGCGCAAACGGTGCTCGTATTGCTTTAGCTCCGCAGAAAGATTGGGCGGTAAACAACCCGGCTGAAACGGCGAAAGTCATTAAGGTACTTAAAGACATTCAAGCGAAAACAAACAAAGGCAGTAAAAAGGTGTCTTTGGCTGACCTTATCGTACTAGGTGGTGCAGCGGCAATAGAGAAAGCTGCTGATGATGCGGGTTTCAATGTTGATGTACCGTTCAACCCAGGACGTGGTGATGCCACACAAGCTCAAACTGACGAAAACTCATTCAGCCTACTCGAATTGCAAGCCGATGGGTTTAGAAACTACTTCGATGCTGAGGAAAGTTATAAATCGCCGACTGAAGCACTGGTAGATAAAGCCGACCAGCTAAATCTAAGCGTGCCAGAGATGACTGTGTTAGTAGGTGGATTACGTGCGCTAGATGCAAATCATGCCGGTGCTAGTCACGGTGTACTTACTGGGAAACCAGGTACGCTAAGCAATGATTTCTTTGTGAATTTGCTGGACATGTCGACAGTTTGGCAAAAAGCGTCACAAGAAGGTGTTTATGAAGGACTTGACCGTAAAACGGGCAAGACTAAGTGGACAGCCAGTTCAGTAGATTTGATCTTCGGTTCAAACTCAGAGCTACGTGCTGTAGCTGAAGTGTATGCTTATGACACTTCCAAGCAAAAGTTTGTCGATGATTTTGTTGCCGCTTGGACTAAGGTAATGAACTTAGATCGGTAATAGCTCTCACTATTTTTGATTGTTGATAGAAAAGCCACCTCAATTTAAGGTGGCTTTTTACTTTGGGTCTTGGCTAGCATAGCTGCCGCTAGAGTTTATGGAGAAGCATCAACAAGTTAATTCATCTAACTTCGCTCTATTTCGTCTGGATAGAGTTAAGGTTTCACCACAATCTAAAATTACCGAGTAATCACCTTTGTCATTTGGGCGTAGTTCTACAACATGTTTTCGTTGCACGATCGATGATCGATGAATACGCACAAACAAACTTGGGTCCAGTTGCTTTTCTAGCTCACATAAGGTCTCACGATGTAGGACTGTTTTGCCATCGTTCAGATGAATTTCCGCGTAGTTACCTGCGCCTGCGATATAGTTGATCGTTTCAACATCAATTAGTCGAATTCGACCCGGATCTTTAATCACTAAACGCTTTCGGTACTCACTTTGCTTTTCTCTTAACAGCTGTTGAAAGGCTTCTTGAAGGCTTTGGAAATGTTGTGACTCTTTGTCCCGAACGCGCTCTGCAGCACGCTCTATAGCTAGCTCAAAACGTTCGTCTTCAAAAGGTTTTAAAATATAATCTGCAGCACTTAGCTCAAAGGCTTCAACAGCGTAATCATTGTATGCGGTGGCGAAAACAACTGTACTGCGCTCGGGTAAATGTTTCGCCAATTCCAAACCAGAATAGCCAGGCATCTCGACATCTAACAACACAATATCTGGGTCGACTTCATGTGCTATTTTAAGGGCTTCAGTGCCATCTTTTGCTTCATACACTTTGCCGATGTATGGAATTTCGCTGAGTAACAGTTTTAAGGTTTCGCGTGCTAAGTGTTCGTCATCTGCGATCAGTATATTAAGCATCCTTTGCTCCTATGGGTATGGCTAAAATTGTTTGAAACACACCGTCATTCAGCGGCGTTAGCTCTAGTCTGAATTTCTGATACAAGCGGTTTAATCGTTCCCTCGTAGTAGACAAACCGATGCCAAATCCATCGTGTTTATCACCTCTTGAAATCTTATTGGTTAACACGAACATAAGCTCATTGTCGCTGCGAGTGATGTTCAAATTAACGGGGTTGCTATTCGATTCCATTTGCGAGCCATGTTGCACTGCGTTCTCAACTAATGGCTGTAAAAGCATATTGGGTATTTCAATTTCCATACAGTCTGGCTCAACGCTAATATTGGTATTCAATTTGTCTGCAAAGCGCATCTTTTGGATGGTTAGGTAGCTTTGGATAAACGAGATCTCATCCTTCACTTTGATATCGGTGTGTTCTTTGTTTTCTAATATTTTTCGTAGCATCATACTGAGCTCAGACAAGGCACTTACTGCATCTTTTTCTCTCTTTAATCGAACCAAACTAGCGATTGTATTTAAGGTATTGAATAGGAAGTGCGGGTTGAGCTGAGTCCGTAATGCCTTGAGCTGCTCTTGAACTAGATCATTTTGCACGCGACGAAGCTCCATGCTTTCTTGCATGGCTCTGTGATAAAAGTTAATGCTGAGAGCAATGACAAGAACACCCACATATATCGCAATATCGAGCTGAGCACTATTAGTGAAGATATGGGTTGAGACATCCCATAAATCGCTAAGACTATCATCTCGTAACAGTATTCTAATAGAGCTGCAAAAGAGCCAGTAAAACGATAGGAGTAAGCCCGCCCAAACCGCATGACTCAGAATTTTTGCAGTTAAGTGTTGGTCGCGACGTGCGTTATGACTGACTACTTTGAAGATGACTGCTGTAACAGGTATCCATGTTAAAAACCAAGGGCTCATGAGGACCCACGTTCGTCCCCAAGACAACTCGTCCGCAGTACCAAGCACAGTGCCATATTGAATATGAACAAAAATGCCCAACACGGCTACCCAAAAAGCACTGTTGGCCAACCAAAAGTATCGAGACTTTAGCATTCGCATTTCTGTCATAGGTCACAATCACTTGTTTATTTTTTATCCTTTTTATTACCATAAACGTGTTTTGTTCAATTAGCCAACTTTTGCACCTCCCCTTTTCACCCTATGTTCGATACCTTTGGCCCCAAGGCTTGATTCTTATGCCTTCAAGGAAATGTCTAAAAATTGTATCTAATTGTAATAATTTGTTATTAAATTCAGTGGATTATCTTTAGTTTTCCGTCCATCACTAAGATGGCTTCTCATACAACGTTGTTGTTTAGCAAAAATAGTTCCCCCCGTTTATCCAGCAATTCATGCCTTTTGTCACATCGTTTTGTCGTTTCGTGGATAGTGCCTAGTGAGACCGTACCTTTGCGCCTAGTTTAGAGTTGGGCAAACCAATTTGCTCACATAAAAATAAAATATCGCTACGCCAATTTCAGCTAGATCGGTGAGCGGTTCTCAGGGGAGAAACCAATGTTTACAAAGTCAAAATTAGCCAACTCGGTCAGTCTGGCGCTTTGTGTGGGTATTATGTCAAGCATGACTATCGCCACAGCAAGCGCGCAAGACACTGCGGAGGCAGAAGAGAAAGTCATAGAGAAAATCTCTGTTACTGGCAGTCGAATTCGAGCACCAGGTATTGAATCGACAAGTCCAATTATTTCTATCGGCGAAGAAGAAATTACATTCGCACAAACACCAGAATTTGAGCGTGTATTACGAGCATTACCTTCCACCATTCCTGCGGATGGTAGTAACGCCAATAACGGTACCGCGGGTGCTGCAACGATTGATCTTCGAGGGCTAGGTGCACAGCGAAACCTTGTTCTTTTAGAGGGCAAGCGAATGGTGCCGTTTAACTTTAATGGTCAAGTCGATACAACTAACATTCCAACGGCCTTAATTGAGCGAATTGATGTGGTAACTGGTGGAGCTTCCGCCGTTTATGGTTCAGACGCTGTAGCAGGCGCAATCAACGTTATCCTAAAGAAAGATTTCGAAGGTGTTTCGTTGTCAATGAATCACTCACAAACGGATGAGTCGGATGGTGATCAAGACAGCATTGCCTTAACCTTAGGTTCCAATTTTGATGATGATCGTGGAAATGCCGTTTTATCTATATCTTGGTTCGAGCGTGAGGCTATTCGATTGGGCCAAAGACCGCTTGGGCAGCTAGGTATTAACTCAAATACTGGCGCTGGCTATTCTGAATTTCTTGCAGGGCAAACGCCAGCTGAACCCGTCGCTGGTTGTGGTGGCCCGAATGTTGTAGATTTTGTGAATGGCAGTGGATCAACAACCGCAATTCCTACCCGCTTTGAGCTGATTGGTACCGGCGTATCTGGACAATTTAGAGACGACAGAACCTTGGGTGATCAATGTAGTCGTTTTAACTTCAACCCGTTCAATTTCTATCAAACACCAGCGCAACGATACTCAGCAACTGCCTTGGCCCACTACACGATTAATGACAATGCCGAAGTTTATGCGTCATTTAATTATTCAAACAGTTCAGTTGATCAACAAGTAGCTCCTTCGGGTACTTTCGGCGCTGCATTTGATCTACCACTTTATAATCCATTTATTAGCGACCAAGCTTTACAATGGATATTAGATGGTGCGAACGATGCAGTGGCTGGCGGCTCCTTAGTAGATGGCGGCAGTTGGACTGATGCTAACGCGAATGGTGTTGTAGATTCTGAGGACTCCTTAAATGTGCGCTTGCGCAGAAGAACCTTGGAACTTGGCCCACGAACTGAACGATTTGATTCAGACATCTGGCAGTTAAATTTAGGCGTACGTGGTGAGATTTATGATGGCTGGGAATATGATGTGTCCTACCAATACGGTGAATCAAACCGAACAACTGTTCGTGATGGATATACAAATTTACCCAATATTCAAGCAGCGCTTGATACGCGAGATGGCGTAACATGTGCTTCCGGTGGTACTTGTGTGCCTATCGATCTGTTTGGTGGTTTTGGTACGATTACCGAAGAGCAGGCTGGCTTTGCGAGAGCTATTGCCATTCAACAACAAAAGTATGAGCAAGAGATTGGCTCCGTGGTTTTCACTGGTCCGGTAGATGCGATTTCGTTGCCGACAGCTGATGCACCGCTATCGATGAGTTTCGGTTTCGAATTTCGGAATGAAACTGGCTTGCTAGAGCCTGATGAATGTCTAAAACTTGCTCCAGCAAGTTGTCAGGGTGGCGCTGGTGGTAATCTACTACCAATTAAAGGTGGTTACAGTACACAAGACATCTATTTCGAAGCATTATTGCCGCTTGTAGACGGTGCCGCATTTGCTGAGAAGATCGATTTGGAACTTGGCTTTAGAACCTCAGACTACGACACTATTGGTACTACCGATTCATGGAAATATGGCGTGAATTGGCGACCGGTTGATGAGTTGCTTGTAAGAGTGATGAAGCAGCGTGCTAATCGCGCACCTAATATTGCGGAATTGTCTTCTCCGGTAACTTCAGGTTTGAGCAACGCCACTTTAGACCCTTGTTCTGTTGAGAATGCCGCGAATATTGACGATAGACTTCGCCAACTTTGTATTTCAACAGGTATGTCTGCTGCACAAGTCGGTGTTATACCGGATATTATTTCTGGCCAAATTAACACCTTTGCTGGTAGCGACCCTCAAAACCCACCTGGTCCAGAAGAAGCTGATACCACTACCGCTGGCTTTGTTTGGACTCCAGACTTTGACACTTTCTCAAGTTTCACTGTGTCAGCCGATTACTACGACATAGATATCAAAGATATCATCGGCAACTTCTCCGCTCAGGAAGTCCTTGATTCTTGCTATATACAAGGACTTGAAGGTGAATGTTCGAAGATAAATCGTGTTGGAGGTGATCTAACCGGGAGTTCAGCTGGTGTTAACTTATTCACTAGTAACTTGAAGTTCTTAAGAGCTGAAGGTTTAGAGATTACCTTTAATGTTGGTTTTGACCTTGATGAATACGGCGACTTAAATTTCTCAGGGAATATAAATAAGTATTTAACACAAGAGTCTCAAAGTTCTGATAACGTACCAGTTATTGATTGTAAGGGCTTCTACGGAACAAGCTGTACGCCGATTTCAGATTTACGTTGGATACAGCGTACTACGTGGACAATGGACGAGTTAACAGTGTCCTTGCAGTGGAGACATATCAACTCAATTGATGTGGAGTTGCCAGAAGCAGCTGGCAGGTTCGAAGCATTCAGAAAGATTGATTCGTATGACTATTTTGACCTGTTCGCTAGCTACAACGTAACGGATTGGGCAGTAGTAACCGCTGGTATCGACAATATGTTGAAGAAAGATCCACCTGTGCTGGGCAACCAGATTGGTGCAACTCGAGCAAACTCGGGTAATACTTTCCCAAGTCAATTTGATACTTTAGGGCGCATTTATAAGGTGGGCGTAAGTTTCACTTTCTAGTACCCTCAAGATCAAAAAACGGAGCCAATAGCAATATTGAGCTCCGTTTTTTATGGTTTTATTTTAGTGTCTTCAAGGTGTTGCGATGAGTAGACAGACTTGGAATGAGGGCATAAAAAAAGAGGGCTAAACTAGCCCTCTCAAGTACCTAGTGTCTAGGGATTAGAAGTAGGTAACAGTTTTATCATACGAGTTTGAATGGGTAAAAATAGTGCTTTGGGATGAAAGGTCGATTTGATGTGATAAGTGTGACAGGAGCGATTGCTAATAGGAAAAACCTATGTATAACAGCAGTTTGCTTGAGTGCTACCAAGGTGGTATTAGCTGTTTGAAATAAACTAACTATACTCAACGATCACACTTGTGATTCTTCAAACCACAGCGGAGATTTTATGTTTAAAGGTATTTTGATTCAGAAAGATGACGACCAGTACACAGCACAATTACAAGACATTGACGATTCAGTATTGCCAGAAGGTGATGTTAGTGTTGATGTGAGTTACAGCACGCTGAACTACAAAGATGGATTAGCGATTACGGGTAAAAGTCCAGTTGTGAGGTCATTCCCGATGATCCCTGGTATCGATTTGGTTGGGACGGTGACTTCAAGCGAAAATACTAAGTTTGCAGTGGGTGACGAAGTTCTTCTGAACGGCTTTGGTGTGGGTGAAGTACATTGTGGTGGTTTGGCAGAAAAAGCACGTTTAAAAAGCGACTGGTTAATTAAGTTACCCCTAGGAATTTCAGCGCAACAAGCCATGGCAGTTGGTACAGCGGGTTATACTGCCATGCTATGTGTGATCGCTTTAGAAAAAGACGGGGTGACGCCAGATAAAGGTGAAATTCTTGTCACCGGCGCAAATGGTGGCGTAGGAAGTTATGCAATAAAGCTGCTATCTAAACTTGGTTATACCGTCGTTGCTTCTACCGGAAGACCCTCAGAAAGCGAGTACTTAAAAGCCTTGGGTGCCAGTGACATTATTGATCGCAATGCGTTATCTGAACCAGGCCGTCCAATGGCGCGCGAACGTTGGGCAGGTGCAGTTGATTCAGTGGGTAGTCATACTTTGGCAAATGTGTGTGCGAGCACCAAATATGGCGGCACTGTAGCTGCCTGTGGTCTTGCTCAGGGCATGGATTTTCCAGCCAGTGTGGCACCGTTTATCCTTCGCGGTATCACATTGCGAGGTATTGATAGTGTCATGCGTCCTTTGGCTGATCGCGAAGAAGCTTGGTCTCGTTTGGCGGAACTCCTCGAAGCGAGTGACTTTGACGATATAAGTCATGTCATTGGTCTGGAGGATGTGGTGAACACTGCTGGTGAGCTACTCGCGGGGAACGTGAGAGGGCGTGTTATCGTTGACCTGAAGTCATAACCTCTAAGTTAGTTTGGAAAGGAAGAGTAGGTAGAGCACCTACGCTTCCATCCTGCTAACCAACGCTGCTCAACTTCTTGCTGCGGTGAATTTTCAACTCGACGAGTGAGGATGTCACCGCAGGCTTTGGTGAACGCTTGATTAATGTTTTTCTTATCTGTTTCCATGGCGAGCAATACTTGTAATAAACCCCAACCTTGCCCTTGGTATTTCTCTGAATCTGCGGTGCCTTCCCCTTTGAAGTTAACGTAATCTATCAGCGCGTACATGCCGGCTTCAGTTTCCGCTAGTGCCTTAAATCGCTCGTTTACCAAGGATTTTTCCACAGGATCGTCAAGCTCATTTAACATGGTATCAAGCGCGCCTTGCATGCGTTGATAAATGAACTCGACCTGTTGTTCAAAAGTGGATGCCATGAGCTTGCGAAGCGACATCATCTTTTCGCTATTTTGTGCGTTGTAAAATGCCGGTTTGGTTTGCCAAGGGCAGTCTCGCTCGGCAAGCAACCATTGCGGAACGGCTACATCGCGCGATTCAAAATAAGAAATTAAACCCGGAAAAGTTTCGGTAAACGGGCTTTCTAGGTTTTCTGGAAACCAAATAAAATGACCAATGCCCAGACTGGCAAAAGATTCACCATCATTCCAAGCGACCAGGTGCTCGGCTTTGCCGCCTGTTTCATTCAAATAAATCTTTTCGCCAATCAACTTCAATTGCTCAGACGTGAGTGCCTGCACAGCATTAGCCGCAGAGCTTAAGTGTAAGAATATAAGGCTAAGAAAAACGAAAACTGCTTTCATAAAAAAAGGGGTCAGAGTACATTTATGACATCATACTAGGGAAAGATGAATGATGAATAAACAAAAATATAAAAAGGTTTGCTAAACGCAATAATCGTGCGCGCGTTAAAACGATAAAAACTCATCTAAAACATCACTATTTGTCATCTTTTTTCATCCGCTTGCGAACATTTTTATAATGCAAGTAAGCCGGTAAAATCACGAAAAATGCGATTGTTAATGAAATCCAGTGAGTGCCGTTACTAAACAAAGACAGCTTAGAAACTTCATAAGCGATTTCATTATTAACTTCATGTGCGTATGCAAATGTACCGATTGCAGCCTCGTGTGCAACGGAGAATCCGTGGCTAAAAGCGCTTTCCCAACCTAAAGATGAAAGTGAAGCATAGGCTTTATATCCTATTGCGGATGAGCCAAACGCGAGGCCCCCAATTGCAGCAGCGCCAAAGCTGAGAAGGCCTAGACTAACAGCACCAATACTAAAAAAACCTACTGAAATAACCCCTACGCTAACGGGCGCCACCGCAATAAGCCCCCAAGCGAAGATGACGCCATATGCCTTGCTTCCAGCTGCAATCCATCCAACTGCCGCGGAGTCGCCATGTTCGGGAGTGCCAAATTGAAAGTGCATTAATGGAATGCCAAACAATTTGAGTGCACTTTTGTATTCTCGCCTTTTGTAATCCTTCTGATCAATTTCCCTGTAAAATGCTTCGGGTTGAAATATACGTTCCCTAGCCCTTAACTCTTGGACTTGATGCAGTGTTGCGAAGGTAAGTAAAAAGTAACTAAGAATAAACAGGAAAACCAAGGCATGGGCAAAGAGAGTATACAGAATTGCATCATCTGGTTGGTTTAATGCAATATGTTTTAATGCATAAGTGCCGGAAAGCCAGATAAGCGCAAACATCATATACAAGCCAACTACTTTGTATGTTAACTTTCTCTCACTCTCGGTTCTTGATTGGTAGAGACCGGCACGTAAACCAAAAAATGCACTGATGAGACCAGAAAACGACGCCAACAGTGTGAATAAGGTCGCGGCCTTAAATGTTGAAGCTGTTTTCATTGAACCGGCACTCAGCGCAGCCGCCGATGCAGATTTAGTCACATCTGTTAGCATCGCAGCAACACCTGCGGTAAAGACGGCCCCGGGTTTGCTTTTATCTAGAGCGGTGCCCACAAAGTTTAGCATGGCCGTTTTCAATAGCTTTCTGCCACGAGAGAGTCTTTGTTTGGTTGTATCAATCGTCAAGTCAAGTTCATCGGCAACGCGTTCGATTGACTGTTGCTGTCGATAAAACAAAATTAATGGTTCTCTGTAAATAATGTCGAGATTGCTTAAGGTATTCCAGAGCAGTACTTGTTCTTGTTGCTCTATCGCCGACTTCTCCATACTGAGCGAAGAAAAATCAGTCAATATTTGTTCTTCAATATCTTCTGCACCTGTCGCAGGTTGGTTCTTTTCTTTTCGCAGATAATGGCTGATTTTGAATCGCAGAATTCCGCACAGCCAAGGTTTCAATTTTTCTGGCTCACGTAAGGTATGCAATTTTAGCCATGACTCAATAAACACTTCTTGAGCTAGGTCTTCGCTTTGTTTGATATCGCCAATTGAGGCAAAGGCAAGTGAGCATAATAAGTTTTGATAGCGCGACACAATTTCACAAAACGCATCACGATCGCCACCTAAAGATATCAACACTAAAGTGGCATCGTCCGTCTTATTAATTGCTTTTTGCGGTGTAAACATACTTTCTCATTTTAATAACAAAGGTCTTCTAATCAATAAGTGCCATAAAGAAAATAAAAGTGACAAATTATTTCCTATTTTTGAGTTCTTTTTAAAATTTTAAATTTTCATGTCACCTTTTGTCTTTCCATCGACACATACTCTATAAGGTCTGACCGCTCTGTTTGTCATTATGCAAGCAGCTAGCGTGAATCAGTTCAACTATATTACCTTTGGAGCATACTAATGAAACAGCGATTTACCTTATTAAATAAACGTCCTCGTGCTACACACTTACTAAGCGCCGCGTTTGCAGCATTGCTTATTGCAATGTCTGGATCCTCAATTGCGGACACTGACACTATCTTAATAGATGATTTTAGTGACAAAACTAATAATAGCTTTGGTTTACCTAGGCAAATTTTGGACGACACCATGGTGGGTGGCAGCACACAAACCGAGATTGATGTTAATAATGGCATTATACATTTAGCAGGTGAAATTGTGCCACCGCGCGGACAACCGGGTTGGGCAAGTACGGTTTTACTGCTTGATGGCGAGGGTAAACCTTTTGATGCTAGTAAATACAAGGGCATCAGTATGCTGGTTAAAATAGACAGCGGCAGTATTTCGATCTCGGCCAATAGCACGGAAATAACTAACTTTGATTATCACTCATCGGTCGTTTTGGCGCCAGCCGACGGTAAGTTTCACCAAGTAGACATTCCTTTCGATTCGCTCAAGCGTAGTTGGTCAGAGCAAACTGAACTAAATACTCAGACAATCAATAGTTTAAGTATTGTGGCGTATGGCATACAAAAAACAACTTTTGATTACGAGATAGATAAGGTCAGTTTTTACTGAGTTGATCAATTTGAGAGCACTCAACAACAATGCCCAACAATACTCTACATAAAAGATGACGGAAATGGCGATACAACATAACTCACGATTGGACTACCTTGATGCTGTAAGAAGTTTTGCTTTGATTCTAGGGATAGCATTTCACACAGCATTGTCCTTCATGCCCATCTTTATTGGTTGGGCGGTAATGGATATGTCAACCAGCGATATTCTGCCAAACTTTGTATTGGTCAGTCATTCCTTTCGGATGGCGCTGTTTTTTCTGATTGCTGGCTATTTTAGTCATATGACTTTGAGTAGAAAGGGTATAAAACCCTTTATCCAATCTCGATTAATGCGTATAGGTCTGCCCTTACTTATAGGTTGGTTTGCCTTGCGACCATTATTGGTTTCAGCTTGGGTCATGGGTGCTGAAAGTATGCGAGGTGATGTCAATATTGTGAATGGGCTGAAAGCAGGTTTTGCTAGCTTGGCTGAATTACCTCAAGGACTGCTCACCGGTACACATCTATGGTTTCTATATTATTTATTGTTAATCTCTTTCTGTGTTCTCGTATTTAGATGGCTGATCAGTTTACACGGGCCCAGTAAGCATCGACTTTCTATGCTCGCAGATCACATTGTTGGCATGACGAGTCGCTCATCGTGGATGATTTTGTTGATTGCGTCACCAACAGCTATTGGCTTGTGGTTTATGCAGAACTGGGGCTTGGATACACCAGATAAATCTCTATTACCCCATGTGCCATTGCTTTGCCTTTATGGTGGTTTCTTTGTGTTTGGTTGGTTGCTACAAAGAGATGTAACGATGATTGAGTCTCTCGCTCATATTACTCTCACAAAGATTGCTTTGTGTATTGCTTCTATCACCGGAGCAATTTATCTATCTGGTTTCCAGGGTAATATTGGCCACCCGCATTACAGCTTATTAAAAGCCAGTTTTATGCTGAGCTATGCCGTTATGATGTGGTCTCTCATTTCATTGAGTATTGGGGTTTGTAAAAAATGGCTATCTAGTCCGAACAAACTGGTTCAATACGTCGCAGATGCTTCATATTGGATGTATCTCGTTCATCTGCCAATTGTTATTTGGCTACAGATTGCGTTCGCTGAACTTCAGCTCCCTTGGATGCTTAAGTTCGTTAGTGTTTTTCTATTAACGCTTGGAACTTCAGTTCTGCTGTACGATTTAATGGTGAGGTCTACTTGTATCGGCACTCTGTTAAATGGTAAGCGTAAGTCGAGAGTGTTATTTACGAGAAGAATTACACCTGTGAAGATTGGCGAATGAGGTTGTGATACACGTGATGCAAACGGTCTAGTTCGTCACGTTGTATACTGGGGTTTTGAAGTAAACCTTGAATACTCTGGTCAAGTTCATACAAGGTTTGGCGCATATGAATGTTAGGAACTAAACTTTGCATCCATGTAATTGCTGCAACACGCTCACCGGCCGTAACGGGTGTAACTTTGTGTAGGCTACTTGAGGGATACAATACTGCATCGCCGGCATTGAGTTTAACTTTCTGCTCACCAAATTCGGTTTGAATAATAAGCTCACCACCGTCGTATTCATCAGCTTCTGACAAAAACGTTGTCATAGACATATCTGAACGTAATACTTCGTTATTATGGGGCATGCGCATAATGGCGGCATCAACATGAAATCCGTAAGTTTCACCACTGGAATAGCGATTAAAACACGGTGGAAATATGCGATGAGGTAGTGCTGCCGATATCAATTTTGGTGTACTGCCAAAAATGCCAAGTAATTTATTAGCAAGTGCTTGCACCTGTTTATCGCTAGCATCAGTTTGGCCGTTTTGCTTGACGCCAGAGGCCATCCCCATCGCTGTTTCTTTTCCGTCATTCCAAGGTACTTGATTAAGCGAACTACGAAACTCTTCTACTTGTGTTTTGCTTAGCAACTGCTCAATTAAGACCATTGAAATACTTCCTATTTAGTACTATTAAAACTCATAAGTAATAGTGGCACGAGCTGAACGCCCATCACCCAAGTACATAAATGCACCTGAACGGTAAGCAGCTGTCCAATATTCTTCGTCAGTCACATTCCCAAGATTCAAGCGAACAGTGGTTGACTCGTTCACACTATAGTTAGCAAACAAGCTTACAACCTTATAACTAGGCACCACAATGCTGTAATAGCCATTGGTACTGTTATAACTTGCCGCAGTATCAGGTTGGCCGCCGTACATTTCGCCTTTATGGGTGAAATCACCACCAAAGGCGAAGTCTTCAGTTAACTGATAACGTAATTGAGCGTAGAAGCTGTTGCCAGCAAAGTTACTTAGCTCTAGGCCAATATTGTCTTCGTCATAAGAATCTAACACTTCGGATTCCATCACAGCAGCACTAATTTGGACACTGAGTTTTTCGGTAATATTACCGTTCATAGCAAATTCAAAACCATCTACACGGTTTTTACCTGTGTTGAGTGAACCAAGGGTTGAATAGGCATCACCCACACTTTCCATCACATCTGACTTAGTTAACTGAAACCATGCAGCAGCTATAAATAGCTTTTCATCTAATATTGACCACTTAGTACCCAGCTCAATGTTTTCTACAATTTCAGGGTCTGCTACAGATGCTTGATCAGGGTCACCGCATAAACCGCCGTATCCACAGTTTGCACCAAGGTCAGATTCACCGCCGTTTATATTAGTTGCCGTTGAGTAAGTAGCATATACATTTGCATCATCGGTAATGCTATATACTAAACCTAAATGGCCGTTGTAGAATTCATCATTGTATGCGTAATCAAGCTCAGTACCTCGGCTCACAACGTCATTGCTGTAATCAATACTATCAAATCGTAAACCTGCAAATACCTGCCAATTTTCGTTAATGGTTGCAGTATCCATAACGTAAAAGGCGCTTGTTTGTGCTTTGAACAAGGCATCAGAATCACCGCGAGTGATGTCTCGACCAATCAAATTACTTACGTTGTCATACAGGTTACCCGACGGGTCAATAAGGCAATAAGCTGCACTCGCACCGCGGCGACCACTTGTAACACAATTCGTATCGCCGGTACTTTCATAGCTATATACGCCGTTATCGACTTCTTCGTCGGTAAATTCAAAACCAAATAGTAGCTTGTGTTCAATACCCGCGGCATCAACATCCCAAAGCAAGTTAAATTGCGTAGCGAAATACTCTACTTCCTGCCAACCTTGGTGAGTGCTTAGATTCACTGTATCTACGCCGGGTGCCAATGGGTCAGAGTCATCTCTAACGGTGCCTCTAGCACCAGTAGACATATAACCATTACTGGTTTCACCATAACGTGTTGAATTGTAGAAGGTCATATTTTCGTTTATGTCGTATTCAGTGCGCACGGTAAATGCGAATACCTCAGAATCTAAAAAGTCTTCATCTTGTGCGTAAACAGGAATGTCTTCTATTGGTGAGCGAGTTTCACTGTCAAAATAACTCCCTAAATCTGGGGTGTCTTCTGCTTCTAAATAGTAAAGATCAGTATAAACGCGCAGGTCATCAAGGTTGTCGTATAAGCCTGAAAGTAAAATCCCGTTACGACTGCGGCTAATACCCTCACGACCTGGCGCATCTTCTTCTGCTGCTAATATATTCACACGTGTAGCAAAGTTGGTGCTTATAGGTGTGTTGTAATCAAGCCCCAATCTATAATAATCGTCAGTACCGATACTGGCATCAACACGGCCAAAATCATAAGCAGTTGACGCTTTCTTAGAGATACTGTTTACAGCGCCGCCTGAAGATCCGCGCCCTGCAAAAGTAGAGCTTGGACCTTTGGTGATTTCGATTTGCTCAGTAGCAAAGCTTTCACGTGTCGTCATACCTGGGTCACGCAAACCATCAACAAATACATCTGAACGAGCTTCGTGGCCTCGAATAATGTAGCGGTCACCAAATGCATTGCCGTTTTCACCGGTACCTAGTGTAACGCCTGCTTGAGCAGCAAGGATTTCTTTGAGGTCACTTTTTCCAGACTCTTCAATTTGATCTTTAGTAAGGACCGTAATTGTTTGAGGAGTGTCAACTAAATCAGCCATGCGGCGAATATCGCCAGAGTTCTTTACGTTGTACAAAGAGTTACGAACGCCATGGACGCGTATTAGCTCGATTGCCTCTTCTGTGCATTGCGTATCAGCTTTATCACACTGTTCAACGGTATCACTTGCAAAAGCGTTACCCAAACCAATGGCTAACGTCGTTAATAGTGCGCCGGAGCCTAGTGAAGAAAGGGTTCTATTTTGAGATGACATAGTAAATATCGGTCCTTGGATTAATGATTGTGTTATTAGTTCAAGGGCGAGTGTAATAAAATTAAATGAGCATGTAAATGCAAATGATAATAATTATCATTTGAATGTTTGGGCTTGAAATCTTAAGTGTTCTTGAATCCGTCCGAGAAGTAGCTTTCTGCTAACTGTCCATTAATACGGATAAGCCCGCCTAACTGCTCGAAAACAGTTGGCGGACAATGTCAGAGGCGGCGAACCTTAATAGGTTGCTAGTGAGGTACTTCTAGAGGATTTCGGTTTGTCGATGCCTTACTCAATATTCTGGATCTGCTCTCGCATCTGCTCTATCAACACCTTTAACTCAACCGCAGATTGCGTCACTTCGGTATTAATGGATTTTGAGCCTAGTGTATTGGCCTCGCGGTTGAATTCTTGCATCATAAAGTCCAAACGTCGGCCAACGGCACCGCCTTTTTTCATGATGGATAGGGTTTCGTTTACGTGGCTATTTAAGCGATCAAGCTCTTCTGCCACATCCATCTTTTGCGCCAGCAGCACCATTTCTTGTTCAACGCGAGTGGCGTCCAACTCCATTTTCGCTTCGGTAAACTTAGCGCGAATACGGTCTTTTTGCCACTCGATAACCGTTGGCATGTGCGCAGCTACCTTTTCTGATTCAGTTTGGATAGCTTCTAGGCGTTGAACAATAAGTGCTTTCATGTTTTCGCCTTCACTGGCGCGCGAGGCAACAAAGTCTTTGAAGGTTTCGTCAAAGCACTTGAGCATGTCTGCTTGTATGGTATCCATATCGGCTTCTTGCGCGGCAATAACGCCAGGCCAGCGCAAAACTTCGATTGGATTAGTCATTGCTACGTCGCCTTGCTTTTGAACCCATGCGGTGGCTTCTATTACTTTCTTGGCGAGTTCTTCGTTCACGTTGATGCTGTTGCTTGCTGCATCGTTCATGTTGAAGCGAAGCGCGCATTCCACCTTTCCGCGCTGAAGGCCTTTACGAAAGCGTTCTCGCAAAATGGGTTCAAGGCTTCTAAATTGCTCTGGTAAGCGGAAGAAGGTTTCAAGGTAGCGCTGATTAACCGAGCGAATTTCCCAAACGGCGTTGCCCCATTCCGCTTTAATTTCACGTCGCGCAAAGCCAGTCATGCTGTAAATCATAGTATTTCCTAATCGAGTTATAAGTGAATATTGGTGCTCGACTGGTTATTTCTGAAATGTGTTGAAAATGATAACCAGCAACAAGCCGCAATAGTTTAACAGGCTTTGGTTATTTCGCATCAACTACGTTATAATCCGCGCTTCAAAATTAAGGAGTCAACCATGCGTCCAAGCGGCAGAACTGCTAGTCAAATTCGTCCCGTAACAATTACCCGTAATTTCACCTGTCATGCAGAAGGGTCTGTATTGATTGAGTTTGGCAATACTAAAGTGCTTTGTAATGCATCTGTAGTTGAAGGCGTGCCTCGCTTTATGAAAGGCCAAGGCAAAGGTTGGATAACAGCTGAATACAGCATGTTACCGCGCGCAACGCATACTCGTTCAGATCGCGAAGCTGCTCGTGGCAAGCAAGGCGGCCGTACCTTAGAGATACAACGTTTGATTGCACGTTCATTGCGTGCAGCGGTTGATTTAAAACTCCTTGGTGAAAATACAATTACGTTAGACTGTGACGTTATCCAAGCAGATGGTGGCACGCGCACAGCGTCAATCACCGGTGCCTGTGTTGCCTTAGTCGATGCTCTCACTTGGATGCGCAAGAAGGGGATCTTAAAAGCGAACCCTATGAAGCATATGATCGCCGCGGTATCAGTGGGTGTTTATAAAGGTAACCCAATTGCGGATCTTGAGTACCTCGAAGATTCGGATGCTGAAACCGATATGAACGTAGTTATGACGGATACTGGCAAGTTGATCGAAGTTCAGGGCACAGCGGAAGGCGACCCGTTCTCCTTCGACGAAATGAACGAAATGCTGTCATTAGCCAATGACGGAATTAAAGAGCTTTTCGATGCTCAGAAAAGTGCTTTAGCGTAAACCCGTTCGAGAAGATAGCAAGTTGGCGTCGCTAGGCGCCAAAGTAAAAAACGTAATGTGGAAAGGTCATGCAGGATTATAAAAAAGAATTCATAGAGTTTGCGATAGCGCGCAACGTTCTTCGTTTTGGCGAATTTACCCTTAAGTCTGGACGAGTCAGTCCATACTTTTTTAATGCGGGTTTATTCAATACGGGTGGCGATTTAGCTAAGTTAGGTCGTTACTACGCAGCCGCTCTGCAAGCTTCGAATGTCGATTTTGACGTGCTATTTGGCCCTGCTTATAAGGGCATTCCTATAGCAACCACCACTGCTGTTGCGTTATCTAATGACCATGACAAAGATGTTCCTTACTGTTTTAATCGCAAAGAAGCGAAAACGCATGGTGAAGGTGGCAACTTAGTAGGCAGCCCACTAGAAGGCAAGATCATGCTGGTGGATGATGTGATTACGGCTGGTACCGCTATTCGTGAGTCTATGCAGTTGATTGAGCAACATGAAGCGAGTCTTGCCGGTGTGTTAA
The DNA here is from genome assembly GCF_031846205.1 of Alteromonas sp. W364. NCBI lineage: Bacteria > Pseudomonadati > Pseudomonadota > Gammaproteobacteria > Alteromonadales > Alteromonadaceae > Alteromonas > Alteromonas sp. W364. Next base: position 29,307 of record NZ_JAVRID010000007.1, read on the forward strand.
TTGCGCTAGATCGCCAAGAAAAAGGCAAAGGCGAATTATCCGCAATTCAAGAAGTGGAAAGAGACTTTGGTACACAGGTTATTTCCATTGTGAGCTTAGCAGATGTGATTGAGTATCTAGCTGAAAAAGGCGGATACGAAGACGCATTTACTGCAATCAACAACTATCGCGCGCAATACGGGATCTAATGACGGACATATTTGAACAAGCAGATCATCAGTTAGACGCCATTGGCTTGCGTTGTCCAGAGCCTGTCATGATGATCCGCTTGCAAATCCGTAAAATGCAAAACGGTGAAACCTTAGCTATCAGTGCAGATGATCACTCAACAACTCGCGATGTCCCCAGCTTCTGCCGTTTTATGCAACATACCTTAGTTGCTTCTGATACTGCACAGGCACCTTATCGCTACGTCATCAAAAAAGGTGTGTAAAAAGCAAAAAAGGGGTCAGAGTTAATTATTTTTTCGCGGTTTGTTTAGGTCCTTAATAATATAAACCTTCAAATGGCATGGATGCCATTTGGGAGCGGGCAGGACGCCGAAAAGCGTGTTTATATTATTAAGGACCTGTGCAAGCCTGAAAGAAACAATAATTAACTCTGACCCCTTTTTTAACTAACTCTGACCCCTTTTTAATGCGCGCGCTATGGTCACCCTTAATATGGGGACAAGCTCGACAAAGTGATGTTTTGTTCCATCACAATGTTGCCGTTCAGATCTCTTAAACCGAAATGAATTTTAGGATCGGCTGGTTCCCAATCCACGTTGATAAAGCCAAAGTTCACATCAGAACTTGCACCAGAGACTCGGTGCTTGTTCGGACTGACTTGCTTCCATTCTTCGGTTAAGCCAGAGCTAGTGATGTCCCAAAGCGGATAATCCATGGTTTCTTGATACTTCGATATTTCTCCCCAATGTGTATCGCCACTGATGATCATGACACCGTTTACTTTGTGTTTTTTGATCAAATCAAACAAACGCTGTCGATCGTCAAAGTTGGCCCACGATTCCCAGCCCGTAAAGTCTGCGATTAATTGCAAGCTTGAACCGACAATCTTTATTTTTTCATCTTGTTGTAATTCGTTTTCAAGCCAAACCCATTGTTGCTCACTTAACATTGAGCCTGTTGATTTTTCGTAAGGACCCATGTCCTTTGGTTTTCGATCTGCGTAGTAGGCTAATGTGCCAACCGAACTTAAATCATCTCGCATGTAGCGCAAGTCAGGCAACATAAGCCTTATTGCCTGCTCTCCTTCGCCAATGACATAACTACCATAGAGTCCGTCGGAATGTTTTCTGCGAGGACTGTTTAAAGGTACCTTCCAAAAATCCAACATAATCTCTTTAGATGCTTTTTTATTGGGGTACTCTTTACCAGCATCGTTTTCACCAAAGTCATGATCATCCCAAATGGCGTACACCGGTACTTTGTTTCGTAAAGCTTTGAATCCCTCATTGCTTCCCAGTTTTTCATATTTATTACGAAGCTCCTGCATATCGTTGGTATCACCATAAATATTGTCGCCTAAAAAGATGAAAGCGTCGGCAGGTTGCTTGAGTATGGCATCAAAAATAGGCATCTCTTTGTCTTGATGGGAGCATGAACCAAACAAAATATGACTGGTCTTTTCTTGTGCTTGAGCGACACTGGCAATGATTGTGATGCACAGCATGCTAAGCATTAGCAAACCAAAATATTGGAATTTACTTGTTTGTTTCATCGGTGAGTCCTTGAATTGATTTTTTTGCACTTGAGTCGTAATCATGAGGGTCAAAGCCGAGCAATTTCAGAGCGCTTGGAGCGAACTGTGATTGTGTTTGTTCCACCTTGGTTTTCACCAAACCTTTACTATGCACATCAGGCCCGATGGCAGCAAACCAAATATGTTCTGAGCCAACTATACCCTCTTCGAATGTTGATAATGAGGTCATATAATCTCTTACTGCACTTGCTGAGGCGTGATGCTGCCAATCATCTGGATTGGCCCCGCGGCCATGATCAGTAATGATCAACAAATTAGTGTTGTTTTTGTATTCAGGCATCTTTTGCAATGTTGTCCACAAATCTCGCAAGTAATCGTCAGTTCGGCGAGCACTATCGAGATAGGCGTCATATTTGCCATTGTGCGCGAAGTCGTCTGTTTCGCCCAGATTAATAACAAGCACTCTTGGTTGTTTGAGTTGCAAATAGGTCTTTGCAAAACCATAGGTAAACGCGTCATGGCGAACGGTAGACCATGGGCTAGGAATTTCAGACTGAAGTGTGTTCAAGACGTCTATTCTTTTAAGCCGGTCCTCTGTTCGTTCTGGTTCCGCTGGGTTTAATGTCGTGGGTATTGGCATAGCCTCAAAGCCGGCATTAATGAATAAGCGACTTCGTTCTCTGTTATAGATCATTGGAAACACATCCCAACCAGAGAAAACAGCGACTTGATTAGTAAAGCCTTTTTGCTTGTTTAGCCACTCTAAGAAAGTGATGTTTTTATTCGACACCTTGGCATTTGAGGTTAAAGATGGATCTACTTTACCTGTGAATATTTCGTTGTAACCAGGGTAAGAGAAATGTTGCTTATTTTCGATTGACATATTTGAGCCAGCATTGCGGTCACCTATGATCATTCCTTTTTTCGCAATAACACCACTTAGGAATGGCATCAGCTTTTGTTGCCTTGCCTCCGCACTTTTGTCCCAGAAACGCATTTTTAGTGCTTCTGGATTTTGGACGAAATCTGGGTGTTCAATGAGCTTGGCGTCAGCCCCTTGGAATACTTCTTGCCATCGTAAACCGTCAATGGTGACGATAACTAAGTGTCGTTTAGATGACTCTTCTTGAGTAGCGGCGCTTGCACTGCTTAGGTTAACAACACAAATAAAACACCAAACAAGTACGAGTAAGATGAAATTTTTAGGAATGACTGTTTTCATAAACTTTCCTTCGCGAATGAAAAAACCCTGACCAAAAGCTGGACAGGGCATACTAAAGTGCCTTAGGGAGCAGGCAAGGAACGTCGGTCTACCTTTGAAACTTACGCTTGTTTAAAAGGTAAATTGAAGGTTGACGGCCGCCGTTCTAGGTGCACCAATCCAAGCAGATTGACCCGCGATTCCACCTAAGTAACTCTCGTCAAATAGGTTATTTAGGGTAAAACGGACTTGCATGTTTTGCACACCTTCGAAGGCCGGTTCAATATCTACAGCTGCATAGAGATCGGCGACACTGTATGCTTCTGCAACGCTTGTATTTGCTGCATCGATAAAACGGTCCCCGACATATTTGTTAGACAAGCCCGCGCTATAGTTACCTTTGTTGTAATCTAAAGAGACAACAAACATGTCCTCCACAGAACCAAACACGGTGTTACCCGCTTCTATGCCTAAACCAAGTTCATCAGGTACGTCTTTATAAGTCGACTCATTATTAGTGTATGAACCATAGAGACTAAAATATTCGCCAAGCTGAATAGATAGAGACGCTTCAATACCTTCAGATTCGATACCACCAACGTTCACATACGAGCCATTCGTACCAATGTTATAGTCAATTCCCGCGTCAGGTGTATCGGGTGGCAAGAAGGTGATGCGGTTTTCGAAATCAATAGAATAGAAGGTGAGGCTTGCATCAATGAACTCGGAATTGTAGCGAAGTCCTAAGTCAAAGTTCTCTGCGGTTTCAGGCTCAATTTGCGTGAGCGTTGACGCATCGCGCTCTAATACCGTGTCTTTGATGGCTGCAAAATTTTCGGCATAACCCGCAAAAACTTCTAACCCTTCTATTGGAAGGTTTGCCACGATACCGGCAGAGAGTAAGGCATCAGAGTCTGAATCAATGCCAGCTACGTTATTACTTGCGTCGAAATTGTCTTTGCTATCTAGTTCAACAATGAATTTCTTCACACCGACACGAGCTTTGGCCCATTCAAAATCAATTTCATTTTCGAGATATAGCATAGTGGTATCGACAGCAAAGCTACGGTCGTATTGGATCCAGTATGGTGTATGGTCGAACTCGAAACTGGAGGCTGAATCAATTATTTTATGCCAATCACGATATTCATCGCGGCTATAGTCCTCAAACCAAATACCAGCGCGAGTTACGTTTTCAAAAGAGTCGGTTGTGATGATATAAGCAAGGTCTGCATTGAAACCAAATCGCTGCTTGCCGTAATGTGTATGGCGGTATGAACCCACCGGTATTGCTTCTGGACCAAAACAGTCGGCATCAAATGCTGGACCAGCGCCGCCATATGGGAAGACGATTGAGCTAACGCAGTTGTCAGCAGGCGCTAAAGCAAAGCCTTCGCGATCAACAAAAGTGATAATACCATTTGATGAACCACCACGGACGGTAGTCGTTGAATCAAGTTCGGTTTCTGGTCTACCTGTGTCGACAGTTAAATCGTTTAGGTAGGGTGGAACCCAGTCCCCACGACCTGAGTTATCGTGAAAATAAACGTTACCTGAAAAAGATAAATTGTCTGATTCATAGTCTGCTTGTACATATGCAAACAAATTTTCACGCAAAGTTGACCAGCCTTTTCTATATAGTTGGTCTACGTATGGCACACCTGTCCATTCTGCGGTTAAACGGTCGGACTCTGGATTTGTTTCGAATTGAGCTTTGCTGACTCGTTGGTAGTTGTCTTCATGGGAGTCATCATATGATACGTAAGCGCTTAAACCCCACTCAGCGTTCAAGTCTGAAATTAGCTTTGCAGCAATGTGGTCTTTGCGGTTTTCCGCCGATTGATTGACCCAGTCTGTATTACTTGCACTAGATACACTGACCCAAGCATAAGTATCACGTGCAATTTCACCTGTGTTGTATCGTACAAAGTATTTTCTTGCGTCAAAGTCTCCTAGCGAAACACTCATTAACAAGTTTTCTTCTTCAGTTGGGCTGATCGTAGTGAAGTTTAAGGTGCCACCTAATGCTTCATTGGAGCGAGAAGCAATGTCAGCAGTCCCTTGGGAAACCTCTATTAGGGCTAAGTTCTCAGTATCAATGAAACGGTTGGCTTTCGCGCCACCACCATAGTTTGAATTGCCGTTTGCGATGCCATCAACTGTGATACCAATTTGTTGTTCATCTAAGCTAATTTGAAAGCCTCGTATTGATACAGTTGTAGACCAGTCGTCAGAACCAAAGGTGTCACCTTCATTAATGAGAACCCCTGGAAGGTTGTCTATACCTGCAAGCACACTGGTCAGATTGCTTTGTTGTTTGAGCATCGACTCGGTGGTTTCGTTGTTAGCGTATGAAACGCTTTTGCCAACGACTTGAATTCTTTCAACGGCGGCTTCCGTTGGTTCTTCTTCTGCCATTGCATTTGTATTCATTGCGGCTAAACAAGCTAAACTAAGATAGCTGAGTTTGGTATTCATGTGAAAAAGTCCCTATTAACATTTTTATATTGAGTGCACGCATACAATAGGGATTTACGATTGCAGTTATCTTTCAAATATATGAAGTAATTGGGTCGTTTGGGTGACAGAACGATTGCAGAACTATTGCGCTAAAATGACAGGCATAGAAAAAGGGGTCAGAGTTAATTATTTTGTCTTTCTGATTTGAACAGGCCCTCAATAATATAAACACGCTTTTCGGCATCCTGCCCGCTCCCAAATGGCATCCATGCCATTTGAAGGTTTATATTATTGAGGGCCTGAACAAACCGCGAAAAATAATTAACTCTGACCCCTTTTTAAATTAACTCTGACCCCTTTTTTGCTGTTATTTAGCTTTTGGGCTTCATGAACTTAATGGTCCAGCGGTCAGTGTTACCTGATACTGATTTAGCACCGACTTCATATTCAAGCTCATCATCTTCACGATAATGTAGTGTGCTGAAGTCGACTAGCACAAAACCAGCTTCTTGAATTTCTTTGATAGCAAGCACTGGGTCGATTCTACGACGGTTACTACTATTTTGCGGTTCCATGTGACGTGCAGTGTGATCAACAACACCATAAATACCACCTGGCTTTAGCGCATTGAACGCCAGTTCATTCATTTTCTTGCGACCCTGCTCGCTGAAGTTATGATAGTTTCTAAATGTCAGCACAACATCTGCGTCTGTTACGCCTAAGTCAGTCGCCTTCATTGAATAGAAACGTGCTCCTTCTTCTCTATACAATTCAGCGTCTTTGGCGACGATACGCATTTTTTCGAAACCAGGTTTATCTGATAGGTTCGTTTCGATACGACTAGTGCCAATGGCTGCGAAGTATTCGCCTTTTTCATTTAGCGCTGGTGCTAACAACTTAGTATACCAACCGCCACCAGGGATCAACTCCACCACCTTCATGTCGTCTTCGACTTCAAAGAATGTCAGTGTTTGCACAGGTCGACGATTTCTATCTCGATCAACCTCAGCTTGGGTGCGCAGGTCTGATGCCATCGCTGCTTCAATCTTTTCTTTAATTGGGTCTGCACTGACTAATGCAGATGCACTTAATAGTGCGCATACCATACTGAGGGAAACTAACTTTTTCATTGATTTTTCCTTTGTCGTTATCTCACGTTTGTTATTATAAATTGTTACTTCTTTACGATCTTACTTGTACACAGTATAGACACAAATTGTTGCTATTACGTTTCACATGAAACGAATTAACTGTGCTCATTATTCTTTGGGCTGACTAGGTCAACATAAACCACCATATAGTGATAACGATGACCAGCGCAATCAGCCCGGTTTGCCATTTATACTTTTTCACTAGCTTTTCGGTTTTATCACCAAAATAATAAACCAGCACGGCCAAACCAAAATAGCGGATGACTCTGCCAATAGCCGTTGCCAGCATAAATAATGGCAATGAGTATGCCGCGACACCCGCTGCTAACATTGCAATCTGCAGTGGAATAGGGGTAACGCCAGTACTAAAAGTGAACCAAAAGCCATCAGTTTCCATGCGTTCCTGAAAACGAGTAAATTGTGCTTCAGTTGTGATGTGCTGCATAACAAAGTCACGGGTCAAATCAAATAAGAAGTATCCGAAGGCATAACCAAGCAGTGCGCCTAATAAGCAGCCGACGGTAGCAAGTAAGGCAATTAACCATAAGCTCTCACGGCGCTTTTGCATGACCGGCACCATGAGAGCCTCTAATGGGATGGGAACGACAGTTGATTCAAGAAACGAGGCTAAAGTAATACCAGGAAGCATATACTTTGAATTAATAAGTCGTTTCATCTTCTTTTTGATGGACATGTGAGGCTGATTTCTCGCTGGTAAGCACGCATGAATGCGCAATAAAAAAGAGGTGGATTGCACCTCTTTTGTTTTTTATCGCAAAGTTTACTATACCCATCAAGGGCAGTGAACAATGATTATTTTTGTTTTACTACAACACCGTCTTTCATTACGAAGTCTATGTTTTCCAACAACGAAATATCTTCTAATGGGTCACCCTTCACGGCAACCAAATCGGCTAATTTACCAACACTGACTGTACCCAGTTCGTTGTCTATTTTAAGTAGCTTGGCGGCATTGACGGTTGCTGAGCGAATCGCGTCCATTTCTGACATTCCAGCTTCTACCATAAGGGCAAACTCTTGGCCGTTGTTGCCGTGTGCTGAAACACCTGAGTCGGTTCCGTAGGCAATCAATACGCCATTCTCATGTGCTCGCGCGAAAGTCTTTTGGATAAGAGGCCCGATAGCAGCCGCTTTGGGACGAACGATATCAGGAAAGTATCCATCGATTTTGGCTTTTTCTGCAACAAAGTTACCCGCTAAAATCGTAGGAACATAATACACATCATGCTTGCGCATTAACTTAATGACTTCACGATCCATATAGGTGCCATGCTCGATAGAATCGACGCCCGCTAAAATTGCGCGCTTCATGCCTTCTTTACCATGAGCATGCACTGCTACCGTCATGCCGTAGTCTTTTGCTGTTTGCACGATGGCTTCAAGCTCATCGGTCATAAATTGTGGATTTTGACCGCTTTTGGCAACACTGAGTACGCCGCCAGTTGCCGTGATTTTAATAAGATCAGCACCATCTTTATAACGTTGTCTTACTGCTTTTCTAGCCTCAGCCACGCCGTTAACAACGCCTTCTTGTGGGCCCGGGTTACCCATTTGGTCATGACTCATGCCATTGCTTGGATCAGCATGTCCGCCGGTAGTTGCGATCGACTTTGCAGAGGTATAGATGCGTGGACCTAAGGTCACCCCTTTGTTAATGGAGTTGCGCAATGCCACTGTTTCATTTTTCATGTCACCTAGATTGCGCACTGTGGTAAACCCAGACATTAAGGTTTTCTCAGCATAATCAACCGCGGCAATGGCGTAGTCAGCTTCATTCGAAGTGAAGCGCTTCATGTAGCTCGACGGTCCTTCATTTTGAAAGGACAAATGGACATGCATATCCATTAAGCCAGGCATCAAGGTGCTACCACTTAAATCGATAAAAACATCACCTTCGCCACCCTCATCTTTTCCTTCTACAATCTTAATGATTTTGTTGTTATCGACGATAACAGTCATATCACTTTGGCTTTTAGAATCTTGTGAGGTGATAAGCTTGCTCGCAAAAATGTGTGTTGCAGCTTGAGCTTGAAAAGCCAGTAGCAGAGCAGCCGTTGCCCCAATGATTTTAGAAAGAGGCAAGAGAGATGTTTTCATTGTTAGTTCCATGCGTTATCTTATTTTTGTAGCTACACATTAGGATATATTTTTCAGCAAATCAAAGGAATATGAAGGGAATGCGCAAAATAGGGTTTTAATTTGTTTACAGAGAGTCGAAATTTGTAAGTTTCGATTTTGAAGGTGTTATCTATGCGGCGTGACCAAGCAATCATCAACGAAGAAGTCGTTTATCCCGACAACTACGAGTTGGTTTCTACAACGGATACTAGAGGCATAATCACTTATGCCAATCCTGTTTTTTGCGAAGTAGCGGGGTATTCCGTCGACGAACTTGTGGGTAAAAATCACAATATTGTCAGGCACCCCGATATGCCAAAAGCCGCATATAAAGATATGTGGGACCATCTAAAGAAGGGTGAGTCATGGCATGGAATCGTTAAGAACCTATGTAAGGATGGACGTTACTATTGGGTCGATGCCTTCGTGACTCCTGTCTATGATGGCGAAGAATTAGTTGGTTACCAATCGGTTCGTGTAAAACCTGAAAAAATCCAAATTCAACGAGCGACAGAGTTCTATGCACTGATCAATGAAGGGAAAAAGCCACAGAGCTCTGAACTTAGCTATTCACAAAAAACACGCTTATTTTTAGTCATCATCGCGGTGGTTGCCATTTTCACTTCGTTTGTATCTGACTGGTATGCTGGTTTTTCAATTATTGCTCTGGCAATGACAGGTTTGGTTATATTTAAAACTGAGCTGATTGAGATCCCCAAAATGGCATTCGACCTTAAAACTGAATATGACAGTGTGAGCCGTTACATTCTGGCGGGCCGGGGCATTTCAGGTATCGTAAAATTTCATTTGGGTATGAACAAAGCCATGCGACGTACCATCCTTGGAAGAACCCTAGATGCAACGCGAGAGTTAAACAACATTGCACAAAATACGCTGGCTATTGTTGAACGAACCACCCAAGGTATCCATCAGCAAAAAGCTGAGATGGAAAAAATCTCAAATGCCGTGAAAATGATGACAGCAGGCAGTCAAACGGTAATGAGCAGCACAGAAGCAACTAATCAGCGAGTGAAGCTCACGAATGAACAGTGTGCAGAGGCGCGTGAATTGATTATCAAGGGGCGCGATGGTGTCAGTGGTCTATCTGAAGTTGTTGAACAAGCTTCTGTGACGGCAGATGAGCTCATGCAGGCCTCAGACAAAGTCTCAGAAACGATTGGTGAAATAGACTCCATTGCTGACCAAACTAACTTACTGGCCTTAAACGCGGCGATAGAGGCTGCTAGAGCGGGTGAATCGGGTCGGGGCTTCTCGGTAGTTGCTGATGAAGTTAGAGCTTTGTCGACTCGGACGCAAGAATCGGCCGCCAATACAATGAATAGCCTTGCCCAAATGCGTGAAACGCTAAAAGAGTGGGTAGTGAAAATGCACGATAGCCGAGACAATGCGGTAGCCAGTACAGAGCAAGCTAATCAATCTGCAGATTCGATCCAAGAAATCTACACCATGATTGACGGCATATCGAATCACTTAACCGGTATTGTTGATTCAACGGGTTCACAGGACAGCATGTGCAATGAAATTGAGATGCACATTGATGGTATTCAAAGTGTTGCTGATGCTAACTCGGCCTTGGCCCAAGAGATGGAAGACAACGCACGGTCGCTTTCAGAGAATATACAAAGAATGGTTGGAATGACTAACGCTTTCGGAGACAAATAACTGTCTCCGAAAGCCAGTATTGGAATGCGAGCTAGAGCTTATTTGCTATATAAATTGGCGTTCTTAATACTTTCAAAATCGTTAAAACGAACGCCCTGTTCTTTCATCACTTTCAATATCTTATCACTGATCAGTTGGCGCAAATAAAACGGCTGATTCGGCACAAAGTGATGGATAGTATGCGTTTTACCAAAGTTAAAGCAGAACAGGTGGAAGGGCGCGTACAAGCGGCTAGTTAACACGTGTGTTTGTTCGTATACGTTGTTCACGTTGCCATAGTAGTGCATAGACGACGTGACAAAGTTTAAAGAGCTTGAGCGGATGATGTTAGGCAATACCAACACAACCATCAAGAATTCAAATACAGATAAAACTGATAATCCCCAAGCTGGCATATAACTTTCAAGCGGCACTACCAAGTTTAGTAAGTGATAAACAATCACGCTGTAAAGAACGACAAAATAGGCCGTCGCTATTGGGAACGCAGCGTGGAAGACTCTACCGAAACTAAAGCCATCAATTTCTTTGTTGTAGCGCTTGCGGAATACGACTAGACCTAATAAGCCGTCAACAATAACTAAGAACCGTAGGAAAGGGTTTTTGATGCCGTTACCCACTAAGCGCTCTTCTAGATCTTGCTGTGTACCTGATGTTTTATGATGATGTAAATGTATTTTGCGACGATACCATGGGTTGATGGTATTCGGGCGCATTATCCACACCATGAGCATCATAAAGTTATGCATCATCGGGCGATTACTAAAATACTGTTTGTGGATCAAATCGTGTTCTAATTCATGCGATATAGAGGTGATAACCGCGGCCAGTAATACGCAAACCCACGCAGGAATAAGGTCGTAAAAATAAAGCGAAGCCACACCCACAAGGGCACTGAAAGAAACAAGCAGGATGCCTAATCCAAGCATGTCTTGATGAGATAAGATCTTATACTTCTCTCGAAGCAATTTTTCTTCGTCCTTGATTGCTTTTACAATGGTCTTTATTGATAACTTGGTGTCTGAATTAGTCATAAGTTTTTAAGCGTACGAATTTTATGCGAGAGACTATACCTGATTTCCTACAAAACTCGAAGTGTAATTGAGTAAGACTTAGGTATGTTTGGCAACAAGCCCGTACGATTTCCTGTGAATAAATAAGCTGAGAAAAGTAAATACGTAAGATTACCGCTTTGGTTTACCGATGCCAAAACAAAATAGTGAAAATGCCTTAATAGCTTCCAATATTGAAGTGATAGTCAGCGCTGCTGATTTGCAAAAAACGCTTTCCTTCATTTTGCTTCGTTTCGGCAAGATCGACCCATTGATATAGCACGTTTTGGTGTAGCCTAGCCCATAAGTTCCGTCTTACCAGACAATAGGGGACTTCGGTTCCGTTGAATTCACGTAATTCGACAGGGTGATCTTCACTCAGTATAAACTCGTCACCAATTTGTGTTTTTACGCTTAGGCCTTTCTCTGTTTGCTGCCAATCAACAATGATAAAAGGCACGTCCTCGACCTGAATTCCGATTTTCTCAACCGGTGTCACCAAGAAGTAATTGAAGTCCTCTTTCTTTAAGACACTAGCGAGCAAGTGGACCAGCTTTGCTCGTGTGAAGGGTGTGCCTTCGTGCCACCAGTCGCCATTGTTTTTGATGACCAAATTCATGTCACCACAAAAAGGTGGATCCCATTTGTCGACAGGCGGTAAGGATTGTTTATTCGCGCCAGAATCACTCAGTTGCTGGGCGATTGCACCTAAATCCATTTAACGGTCCTGCAGAGCATCTTTTAAATCTCGAAGAATGTCTTTGATTCGACGTGTATTCTCTGGGCCAGTGCGCAACAACTGCTTTTGTGGGCCTGACAAGTTTTCTAATTTATCATCGCGATACTTATACATCACACTGTCGGAATAAACCTCTATTGGCAGTGGTACTACAGGCGTGTCCAACAATTCATTGATGGCATCCAGCAAGGTAGTATCAAAAGAGGAATTAGGCATGGAGATCTCGGCATACTTTTCTTCAATAATCGGGCGATAAGTGTCCAGCAAAGAGAGCAAGTCATCGGTACTCATTGATTCTAATGCATCAACATAGCTGTTATATCTTTTGAAGCTGGCCGCATCTATCCATTCTCTATCTGCTTGCTGATATATTCTGAAACTAGAATCTGGCTTAGTCAGTAAGCTGTGGTTAGGCGACATTTCTTCATTTGCTATATTGTTTACGTTAATCACAAACTTTTGCAAAAGACCTTCATCCACTAAGTATTTTGCTACTAGCGGAGACTCAGCTATGGCAAGTAAGGCACTTTTTACCGCACCATCACTTTCGTCTAAAGGCTCTGGTTCAATTTCCATTGAGGGAGGTGGTGGCGTTTCATCGTTAGCTTCAAGCTCTAGGGATTGGATTTCTGGTGTGCCTTCAAATACGTCCGGCTCAGGCACATTGCGTTGACCCGCATCGGCGCTATTGAGGTTATTTAAAGATTCGTCATTGAATGCACTTTGCTCAGGCTCTATCTCCACCGCGACAGGCTGAGAAACGATTGTCTCTGGCTCGCTACTAGAGGGCCAGAAAAAAGCCACTAACAAGATCACAAAAAGCACCCCAGCCGCAATAAGATATGGCTTCATTTGTGCCATTTGACTAGACGTTTGCGTTTCTTGTTCAGACATAGATTAGCTCCCTAATTGACGTAACAATAAAAAATTAAACACACAGGTTAACAGACCATACTTATTACGACTATTGCCATTGGACAAGGTTCAACTTGCTTTTAGCCATACCGAAGTGATGTTCGAATTAACTAGATTTGAACTGAACGGCATGTTTCGCGTAATAAGCTAAAGAACCGGTAACAAGTAAATCACTGGCTTGGTTGCCCACTGCTCATATAAATATAGACGAAAAAGATTAACTCAATATGAATATCAAGTTCCCCATGTCGCAAATTGCGAAAAAGCCGCTCAAAATAGAGCGTTTAGAAGTTCAATCATTTGAAATGAATGTTTACCTAGTAAAAATAACGGTAGATGGGCAATCTGGGTTTGTGACAGATAAAAAAGACAGTCCAATGCGCTTTCATAATTCGCAAATGGTAAGAGACCTATTTGAACACTGCGAGGTTGAAAAATCAGTGATGGTTCATGACTCTCCCTACGATGAGATGATTGGCAACCCAGTTAAAGCCAGTGATCTGACTGAGATGCCGTTCTCTATGGAACAACCATACTAAGCGGCAATACCCTACTAGACGGCAATACCAACATGGGCACATCAAATCGCTATGAAACCGTTTGTAATTTAGGACTGTTTCGCCGCTGACAGTAGAAGCTGAAACTCGTTTTCAGATACTGGCATGATCGATAAGCGCCCGCCTTTTTTAACAAGACCAATTTCACTGATGCTTGGCATGTTCTTAATCGTTTTTAAGCTGAGTATGTTATTAAAAGTCTCTACATGTTCTAGTTCAACCATAACCCAACGAGGATTGTCGGGGCTCGATTTGGGGTCAAAGTACTTACTTTCCGGTTCAAACTGTAAAGGGTCTACAAGGCCGGTTTGGCTAACCTTAGCTAAGCCTACAATGCCCACATCCTTGCAACTAGAATGATAAATAAATGCTTTGTCGCCAACGAGCATTTGGTCGCGCATAAAGTTACGAGCTTGGTAGTTACGAATACCGTCCCAGCCCTCACGTTTATTTGGGCAGGCGGCCAAATCATCTATGCTAAAAGCATCGGGTTCGGTTTTGAAAAGCCAATATTGAGTCATGTATTATTCTCGTCTTTTTGTTAACTTTATTCGTAACAGTAGTCATCAGAAACTAGGTCGATATCGACGACACCCGATACGGTAACTAATACGCAATCTCCAACAGTCGCCTTGCTATCCTCCAAAATGACGGTGTGGTTGTCGCCATATAAATCTTCTAACTGATACTGATACCCGTCGGTATCACCTTCTACAATTGAAGTGACCAATGCGCCAAAAAATGCTCCCCACATTGCCCCAAATAACCGGTCTCTGCTATCGCCGTAGGCATTAGAAAGTAAACCATCTATAGCACCAATGGCAGCACCTTCTTCGACATGAGACTCAAATTCAACCTCTTGCATCGATTCTACCGTTGCGTAGAACGTTGTTACCATTTGATTGCGTGCACTGTTATGTATCTCACCTGAGCTGGTGCAGGCTGAAATAAAAAAGAGACTGAGAATGACGCTAATTAAAGAGTATTGTTTTCGCATAATTTGTCCAAGCAATCGTGGGCTTTTCTAAAGCATAGTAGAATCTGATAGTAACGCATCTAGCTGAACGCAAACTGAACTCCGCGCCACGGCACGTTGAACGTTTACGCCCACTTTAACGCTCGAATACACCGATTGCTAAAGATCACCAGGAACAAAAATGAAGTTATTTTTTTTATAGGGACGCTGCTATCCAAGCATCTACTTTGCGCTCAAGGATAGTTAACGGCAAGCCGCCACCGCCTAAGATGGTGTCATGGAATGCTCGAATGTCGAACTTATCGCCGAGAGTATCTTCTGCTCTTTTGCGCAGTTCTTGAATCTTGATCATTCCAATTTTATAACCCGTTGCCTGACCAGGGAGCACTAAATAGCGACGCACTTCAGATAATCCTTGCTCATTAGTAATAGCAGAGTTTTCTTGAAAATAACGGATCGCTTGCTCTTCACTCCAACCTTTGGCGTGCAAGCCAGTATCAACAACTAAGCGAATAGCACGCCACATCTCTGAGCCTAAACGACCGAAATCAGACAAAGGATCTTCGTAAGTTCCTGGCATTTCTTTCGCTAGTAGTTCTGAATAAAGCGCCCAGCCTTCGCCATAAGCATTCAAATAGCTTTGCTTTCTAAAGGTAGGTAAGCCGCTTAGCTCTAGTGAAATTGCTAATTGCATGTGATGACCCGGTAAACCTTCATGATATGCAATAACCTCTAGTTCTCGTTTCGGCATGGCTGTCATATCAGAAAGATGCGCGTAATAAACGCCAGGACGTGAGCCATCCGGCGTGGATGCCATATAATGTTGCGCAGCACCGTCTTGCTCTCTAAATGCCTCGACTCTTTTCACTACCATGTCAGCTTTAGGAAGAATGCCAAAGTAATTGGGTAGTTGTTCTTTGATCTTGTTGATGGCAGCGGTTGCATCGTCGATATAACCTTGGCGACCTTCATCCGTGTTCGGGTAATATAAGCGTTCGTCGTCCTTCGTATCACGTAAAAATACGAAAAATTCCTGTAACGTGCCTTCAAAGCCAAATTCTTGTTGAACAGCTTTCATCTCTTCACGCAACCTTGCTACATCTTTCAGGCCAATCTCATGGATTTCATCTGCGCTTAAACTGGTTGTAGTTTGGTTCGATAAGCGCTCATTGTAGTAATTTTTACCATCTGGAAGGTCACCTGCGCCGAGTGCTTTTGTACCCGCATTTACTTTATCTTCTTCTTGCCAAGCAATAAGTGCTTCATAAGCAGGTTTAAAGTCATTCAACAACGCAGTTTTAATTTTTGCTAATAGCTCATCAGCACTTTTTTGCGTTATTGCCTCATTGCTAACTAAACCGTCAATTTTAGATTTAGCATCCGCCCACAAGTCACTATCATTATCTGTTTCATCAAAAGGTTGACCAGATATGATTTTCTTTGATTCAGAAATGACTGCGTCAAAGGCGAAGTAAGGGGGACGTACGCCCTTCTCTGCTGCTGTTTTTGAAAATTCGATAAGTTGCTTAATTGCTCTTGCACTTTCACTAATTCTGGACAGATAGTTTTCCATATCTTGCTGGTTTTCAACACGATGGATAGCAATCAATAATTGTGGGAAAAAGCTATGCATTGCTCCCATTTGTTCAAACACATATGTGTTGTAACGAAACTTGTCTTCTTCAGCAATCTGCTCGGCAAGGTAAACCCAAAGATCATAGGAGATTTTGGTCTCCTCGTTGAGCTTGTCGTAGTCAAAGCTACTTTTGAGTTCTGCCAATTGCTTTGCATGCATCTCGACATACGCGTCATAACCAGCCTCTGAAAAGTCATCTATTTCATTTTGGCGCTCATCGCGGCCAAGATAAGCAAGTTGAGTCGGACTCTGCATCACCTGCTCTTCATATTTTTTATCAAACCAAGCGTTTAAACGAGCGCTTTCAGCTTGAATCTCTTCGCTAGTGGGCACATTCATCGACTGAGCTTCAGACATCTGTGTAGAATTTGCTTCAGGCTCTGCTGGAGAGCACCCGAATATGGAAATAGAGCTAACAAGTAGTAATGCGGAAATACGCATGGTGGCATCCTTTCAGAGTGGGCTTAGTGTATCATTGAGATTAGGATAAAAACCTCACTTAAGCAACATTACAAAGCGCTTTGTTATTAGAGCTTTTACGTTAGACTAAGTATTACAAACATTAATGTATAGATAACTAGAATGAGCGCTGACGATAACGGGAATACAATTTTAGATAAGCTACAACAACCTGACATGTTAGAAGAGGCTTATCGAAAGTCGCCAGAATCGTTTAAGGCTGAGTTATCCCGTGCTATGGAAGTCAATCGCGACTCCGAAACCTTGAAGGTTTGGCATGCTCGCATCCATTACAATGCACCAAGCTCATTCACTCACACCTCCTTTTTGTTTTTGCTCGGCGTTTGTCTACTAGCGACCTTTTTAGTGAAAATCCCCGTATTTTTTCAAGTTGAAGGCGATTGGTACTATCCACGTTTTGTCCCTTTGATTGTGCTTACTTCATTGATTATGTACTTTCTACAGTCGGCACCTAAGGCCAATACTATCAAGTTGGTCGCACCAAGCCTTGTCGCCTATGTGGTTTATCTTCTGGTGCTACCCTTTGATGAAAACTCTGCCTCAATAGTAATGGCGCTTCTGCATTTTCCTTTAGTGTGTTTTAGCTTGCTAGCATTCAGCTTCATGTCTGATGACTGGAAGAGTGCTGCTGCTCGTTTAAAGTTCATCAGATATATCGGAGAGGTGGGCATTTACACTGTGCTTATTCTATTAGGTGGCATGGTACTTACTGGTATTACTTTGGGTCTATTTTCAGTTATCGATTTAGACATCATGCAATGGTATTCAGAGTATGTGATCGTTTTGGGCTTAGTATCTGCGCCTCTTGTAGCAACTTATCTGTTTGATACCACATTAAATCGACAAACAAAGTTTGCCCCGATACTCGCAAATGTATTTTCGCCTTTGTTTCTTATTACCGTGTTGGCCTATTTGTTTGCGAGCTTTTTACAAGGCAATAGCCCATTCACCGACAGAAACTTTCTAATCAACTTCAATGGCCTACTCATACTCATTTTGGCCTTAACCGTTTTTTCCATCTCTGGGAAGAAGAGGAGTGAAGACGTTCAAGTGGCTGACTACGTCAATGTTTTGTTGGTCAGTGCGACGCTGGTGGTGAATGTCATTGCCCTTTCAGCCATCATTTTTCGCTGGGCAGAATATGGGATGACGGTCAATCGTATAGTAGTCACGGGTGCAAACTTACTGATCTTTCTGCATTTGATTTTACTGCTTCAACAATATGTCGTTTGTCTTCGCAAGAATGAGGGATTCACTCGCTTGGAGTCCACCGTAGCGAGCTACTTACCTGTCTATACTTGCTGGTCGCTGATAGTGGCGGTGGTGCTGCCACTGGCCTTTCAGTTTGAGTAACTGGTAATAAGCAGTTTACTTATTATCACAGCGTTTTAGCCCACGCGAATACTTCATCCCAGATTGCAGTAGCATCGCGTTTAAAGTAGCCCATGTGGTCAACTTTTTGCAGGCCACAATCGCTCGGCTGTAAATCAATGTTGGTGATTTGTGCATTTTTATAGCCTTTGAAGAACGCATCTCTTGAAGCGGGTTGAGCCCACTTGTCGTCTATCGCATTCACAGCCACCAAGGGTTTGTCGTATCGGGCAAACACCTCATGCATGTGTTGCATTTTTGGGTCGTCAAAAAAGTAGTGGGGAAACTTACACCAGTGTTTCCATTGGCGATACACGTTTAGAGGTAAATTCTCACCCATGCCTAAACTATTCCATGCAAGATAACCATTGAGCTTCACTACAATAGGTGCAATTACGTTCCACAATAGGCGGACCTTGAAGCGCTCAAGAGCTGGCATCCAACCATGCCAACCCGCTCCCGCACCAAAAATATAGGCACCATCTATATGCTCGATGTTTGGTAAAAGGCCAAGCGCGTGGCCACCGTAGGAATGCCCCACCATAATTAAACGACATGAAAGTTGGCGTGTTCTACGCTCAGTTTGCGCATATTCAATGCCGGCGGCTAGGTCTTGTCTCGCCCAGTCGAGATAATCCATGTGATAGCCTTTAAGTGTTGCCGGTGCCGACTCGCCGATGCCTCTATAATCTAAAGTAATGACTTCAAACCCCTGACTAACTGCTGCTTCAGCGAAGCGTTTATAAAAACCTTGTGGCACCCCGGTTGCACTTCCAATGACTATAATTCCAGTAGGATCTTCAGAAGATTCGCTATTGGGTTGATAGTGATACGCTCGAATACCCACGTTATCCAGTGTAAGTAAATCAAGAGGCTTCTTAATTGTTTGAGGTGTTTGTATGTCTGACATTTTGAACTCAACTTAACGCTAACTTAGATTTAGTATAAAGTGTGAAGTTAACTACAGGGTCAAGTGTTAAAACACAAAAAGTGAGAAATTATGAATGCTAATAAGTTAAGTCAGTTGACTGGAGTAGCTAAAGAGACTTTACGATACTATGAAAAAGTAGGCGTAATTACGCCGCCAGAACGTTCTGCAAATGGCTATCGTATTTATCAAGATTGGCACATCAGAGAGCTAAAGTTCATTAAGTTAGGGCAGTCGGTTGGTTTTACACTGAATACCATAAAAGAGGCGATACCTAAGCTCAAAAACCCAGATCCTAACTGCCCTGTCCTAGAGAAAGTGTTGAGTGACCAAGTGAATGCTATTGATGAAAAAATAGCTGAACTTCAACAAGCGAAAAGCACCCTAAACGTTTGGTTGGCTCGTAATTCAGCTTGATTGGTCATAACTCATCTGACCCTGCCGAGCGGCTATTTTGCACAAGAAATTAGGCCATAGCTATGTGCACGATAATTCAGGAAAGCTGCATTTTACATGATGTTCTGACTGGGAGGTCGCATCCACAAGGAGTCATAGCCAATACCTCCTACGTCATTCCTGCGCAGGCAGGAATCTCCGGCCACACAAGAAACTGCCTTGGAGCAGCCAACCAAATTAGGTCTACGCTTTTCTTTCGAAGTGTCAGATCAGATACGAGCTAGTAAAATTCAACCTAATCTGTCTTATCTGTAGATGGCCGGTCTTCATCAATAATCTCGGGTGCTTGTAAAATTGCTAAGGCTTCTTGAGTCGCGGTTAGCTGGTTTTGAATACTCACCTTCTTGTCGCCTTCGGCTGCTTTCAAATCAATTTCTAGCTGGCCGATTTGTTTTAGTAGTTCTTGCTCTGAGCGTTCTTTCGTTTCGGCTTGCTCAGCCTTGTCAAAGATCAGATCCTCTGGCAGCTTTTCGTCTTCTTTCACTTTCACTTTTACTTTGGCTCTTGCTTTTGCTGGCAGTACAACCATGTCATCTGGCAGTTTACGTTGATTCATAAAGCCCGGAGAAACGATTTCAATTTTATCGTCATGCAGTACATCTAAAATATTGGCATACAAACGAGAGCGTGCCGAAATCATGCTTTTTACTTCCGTTAACAAACCAGACACGCGATAAGTAATTGCGTGATCACCAAGTTCAATGATTTGAACAAACGGATCACTGAGCTCGCTTGATTCAGCGGCCTTCAGTAGTAGTGTGTCTATACGGTCGTGGTGAACGTCATAACCCAGCGAGAGGCTGGCTGAAATGATCGTTCCTGAAGAGCGCACAACCTGCAATGGATGTGACGTTAGGTAAGAGTTGGTAAACGCAATGAGTTCTCGCTGTTCGGTTTGAATTTCGGTATCAAACAAACCCTTTTCAGTGACTCGACCAAAATAACCTTCAACACGAATGAAATCGCCGGTTCTAAATGGCTTGGTGAAGCGTAGTACAATGCCTGCCATAACATTGGCAACAATAGTCGTTGAGCTAAACGCAATAACACCAGAAAGTAGAATACCAATAAGGCTAATTACTTGGTTTCGCGTGCTTTCGGTAACAGGCAAAGCAATGGCTATCGCAATTAAACCCACAATATACAAGAGTAGTAGTATCAGTTTCCGTGGGAGCTTTGCATCGGGGTGCATGCTTTTGTCACCCAGCAACACTTTATGGGCACCTATCAAGAAGAACACAACAAAAAGTATTGTTAGCATAAAGGGAACAAGTGCTAAACCCAGCGCTAGTATTGTATCCATGTTGCTCCTTTTCACACGTCCAAGTGTTTGTTTAGTCTTTGATTACCACAGGGCTTATGTAAGGTGCTAAAGCAGATTTGAAATCTAATCCTGCGCCCAATTTATTTGCCAACAGTACCATACCTGTAATTTTTCTGTTGACCAACGCCACATCGAACTTTGGTGTCGCGGTTGCTGTTCTATCTGCAATGAGCGGTATGGTTTCGTTTTGTATTCGCTTTATCAAGCCTTGCGCTTTGATATTGTATGTTTCGTTAGCATACTTAGTTTGTAGGCACTCACTTGCAATGGTGCATGCGTTTAAAATGATATCAGTGACCTTGCTAGACATGTTTTTGTCAATCAATCCTAACTCAAGAAGCGCTAGCTCCATGCCTTTTCGATCTTGGTTTTGCATCGCTATCGCCATGGCCTTGTAGTGCTCAGATGTATGGTCACTCAGGGTTCTACAAGCACCGAAATCTAACAAGACAATTTTTCCTGAGTCCTTTTGATAGAGATAGTTGGCAAAATTAGGGTCACTTTGCATTAACTGAGTGTCAAATAGCTCGATATATGTCAGCGCCATTAGTTTTTCACAAATATCGTTCGCTAGTACTTGATGCTGCTCGCCACTAATCCCCTCATCTAAAGAGCTGATACTGCTACCCTCTACATATTCCATCGCAAGAATGTCACTACTTGTAAGCTCGTCAACAACGAAAGGCACAATAAAGTGTTCGTTCTGGGCTAGATCCTCTCGGTAGGCTTTAAGAAACTGAGCTTCTTGCAAATAGTCTGCTTCGGTTTTTAATTGGGCTTTGGCTTCATCTAATAAAGGGTCGATATTGATATGCTTGGGCAGCGCACCGGTTAATTTAATTAAACCGACGACGTTGTCTATATCGCTATCGATGCTCTCTCTCACGCCGGGATATTGCACTTTGATTGCCAACTCTCGACCATCATGCAATTTAGCGCGATGCACTTGACCAATACTCGCAGCGGCAATCGGTTCCAGCGAAAAGTAGGCAAATTGTTTATGCCACTCTTTGCCCCATGCATTTTCTAAGGTAGCGACTAACTGTGTTTTAGGCATCGCATCTGCGTTTTGGCGCAATCGAGAAAGAATAGGTTCCCACTCCGCCGGTAATAACTCTCCCGCATCCATGGATAGCAATTGACCAAGCTTCATTGCTGCTCCGCGCATGTGAGCCAATCGTTCTGTGATAGAGTTCGCGTTGTCGGTAGTCAGCAAAGACTGAGAAAATGATGGTCGCTCGCCATTGAGGAGCTGTTTAGCCGTGCCTTTTAGAATATTACCGGTGACAGCACCGGCTAGGCCACTTAACTTCGCAAACCGAGCTAAGCGGCTAGAGGGAACTTTTCGGGGTTTCAGAGTGTGCTCTTAGGCGGCAAGAATAATAGGAGCAAGAATAAAACATCCCATGCCTATCACACTGCCAACACCAAAGCCTAACCAGCCATTTTTGTCAAAATAGCGCGCTAGTACACCACCAAAAATACCTGTCCATAACATTACGCTATACACCGAGCCAATAATGCCGACACTCGTGCCAGTGAATAGTACAAAAAGAATGAAGAAGCACATAGATGCAGACATGAGCACCCAAACTATATTCTTCTTATTCTTAAATTCGTCTAAAGGTCGGTATTGCTTATCTGACATAGCATTTCCTTACGGATTTTTAATTAATGATGTTTAAATTCAACACTCAACAATTCCGTGTTATCGGTAAACGTTAAAGTTTGAATATCGCCCATACCCTCTACATTAATCGTATTTGTCTGTTTGTGCCAGATATCTCTTAAAGCATTATGTTCGATAACCATGCCATCTAAGCTTTCTGGTGCTGGCGCCTCTTGATAAACCCAAAAGTGCTTACCGTCTAATTCGGTGCCGACAAAACTAAGTCCTAATGCTTTGTGATCTAAGGTGTAAATTGCAAAGCGTTCGGTGACATATTTCGCAAAGTCGGCTTGCGTTGTTTCATTCGCGATAATGTCAGCCTTACCATCAAAGATCTCTTTTACCGCATGCTCAGCATCATGCAGATTGAAACGATGCATGATCTCTATATTTTGAGTGCGAGGATTAAACAACACAGTACTTATCGCCATCTTTTGTTGATGCGCGGAAACTTCACTCACAGTGAACACGCTTGCCATCAAGCTAAGTGCGAAACAAGCAGACAATCCGAGTGACAATATTGCCACTCGTGCTGCCTGCGTTACATTGAAAAAAGAAACCCTGCGCATTAATTATCTTCTTCTTCCGCAGCTTTTTTCTCGATTTCAGCATCGGACTTAAGTTTTGTTTTACTGTCTTGCATTAAGTCACGACGAACACCGCTTGTATTCTTTTTGCTCTTGTATGCTTCAATTCTTGAAGGAATAATTCGACGTGGATAATGGTTATTCTCGATATCTACATCTGCTGTTTCCCAACGTGGATCCACGGTTACTGATTTCAACACTTGGTCTTTCTCAGTCACAATCAGTTTAGACACCGCTTTGGGTGTTCTACGCCAAATTTCCGCTGGAATATACATGTTTTCCTTCTTGCCATCTTCAAACTCTAGCTCAAGAATAATTGGCATCACTAAGCCGCCTTTGTTTGAGAAGTCGAGCACGTAATAGTTTTTGTCTTCTTTTATCGCTCTTTCAAAAACGCGCTTTTCCCATGGGTCCAGCTTGCTCAGGAATTTACGGTATTTATTGCGCTCTTTATTGGTAACCGTCCAAGGATCGTTTTCGTCATAAAAATCAGAAACATCGTCGTTGCGATCAACCCATAGCTCAATACCTTCCGCTTTATTGCGCTCATCAGTCAAAGACAATGGCTTGTCCTGTTCTGCTTGACGTTGACGAGCAAAATCGATGTCAGGATCTTCAGTGTCTAAACGCAGTTTATAAACATGATCAAGTGAGATATCTACGTGGTCGGTTGAATAAAACCATCCGCGCCAGAACCAATCTAAGTCGACACCAGAAGCTTCTTCCATGGTACGGAAAAAGTCAGCAGGGGTTGGGCGCTTGTACATCCAACGTTGTGCATACTCTTTAAACGCAAAATCAAATAACTCGCGACCAAGAATAGTCTCTCGCAAAATATTCAAGGCTGCAGCTGGCTTAGTATAAGCATTAGGTCCAAGGCGAAGCACTGAATCAGATTGCGTCATAATTGGCACCTGAGTACTGGATTTCATGTAGCCAGTAATATCGCGTGGCTCAACACCCCATGGAATTTTTGGGTCCCATTCACGACCAGCAACACCGTCTAAGAAACTATTAAGACCTTCATCCATCCATGTCCATTGGCGTTCGTCTGAGTTCACAATCATTGGGAAGTAAATATGACCGACTTCGTGAATAACCACACCAATCAAAAAGCGTTTTTCAGCCAAGGAATAGGTGCGCTCGCCATCGTCTTGTAGTTCTGTGCGTGGGCCGTTGAAAGTGATCATTGGGTATTCCATGCCGCCCACTGGACCATTAACTGATTGGGCAACTGGATATGGGTAATCAAATGAGAATCGGCTGTATACTTCCATGGTATGGATGACAGACTCTGTGCTGTACTTTTTCCATAAATCGCCACCCTCTTTCGGGTAGAAAGACATTGCCATTACCAGTGGTTGATCTTCGCCACCTTGTTGATAACCTTTTGCATCCCACATAAATTTGCGTGAACTAGCCCAAGCGAAATCTCTGACTTTTTCGGCTTTGAAGCGCCACGTTTTTGTTTTGCTGGTACCGTCTTTTTCGTTATCTAAGGCTTCTTCTTCAGTCACGATGAATACTGGTCGTTTGGCTGTTTCGGCTTTCTTTAAGCGATCACGCTGTGTTTTCGTTAGCACATCGTTTGGATTCGCCAAGGCACCTGTTGAAGAAACCACATGGTCAGCTGGAACGGTGATGCTCACATCGTAATTACCAAACTCTAGGGTGAATTCACCGCGACCAATAAACTCTTTATTAGTCCATGCTTCGTAATCAGTATAGGCAGCTAAACGCGGGAACCACTGCGCTAATAAGAATATATCGTTACCACCGTCGCGTGCGTCATCAGGGAAATGCTCGTAGCCTGAACGGGCTGAAACAGCATCTTCTTCAACAATGTTAAACGCAAAATCAATATTAAATTGAGTGCTTGTATTCGGCTTTAATGGTGTAGGTAAATCTACACGCATTAAGGTACCTACAACAACATACTTTAGGGCATTACCATTGGTGTCGGTGATTTTTTGTAAATCGTAACCAAGTTCAGTATCTTCAACAAATTGCTGTCTGCGCAATGCACCAAGGCTTAAGCGTGCTGGAGTATCACCGCTGGCCCCCTGAGTCGCAGGACCTCGGTTGCCAATGCCGCCAAACGTGGTGGTAAGCGCTGACATCGAGTCTTCACGAAACTTGTTTTGGTCGAGTTGGATCCACAAATACTTGAGTGTATCCGGAGAGTTATTTTGATAAGTGATGGTTTGGCTAGCACTTAAACGACGCTTCTCTTCGTCGAGTTTTACATCAATAACGTAGTCTACTTTCTGTTGCCAGTACATGTGACCTGGCTCACCCGCTGCATTTCGATATACATTTGGTGTCGGTAGCGCTTCATCTAATTGGCGAAATTTGTCTTCAAAGTCGCCTTTGGTTTGTTTAATAGCAGAACTTGCATGCACGTTTGTAGCGATTACGCTTGCTGCAGACAATAAAGTAAATACTGTCGCAAAAAGCGAAGTTCGTTTTAGTCTCATTTGTTTTTCCCTGTCACCGAAGAGCAGTAGCGTTTGCTTGGCTTTGCATGCAGATTGTAGTCTACAGTCACCCACTACTTATTTATTAGTTCGTTTTTTTCTTACTATTGTATCGACTTTACCTTCAAAGAAAAGTGTCCCTGCATATTCCCTTATAATTTGTGCGCTTTTTTTCTAAAGAAAGCGCTGTTTTTTCTTGTTTAGCCGCAGTTTTTCAGTATTCTCAGAGCATATATATATTTTGTAACAAATATTAACTCATGACCTCGTTTACATGGCAAAGGGCTGTAATCAAAGTAGGCAGCGCCCTAGTTTCTCCTGATGGGAAAGGCTGTAGTGCCGAATTCCTTCTATCCATAGCAAAGTTCATTACGTCTAGTCGCCAACAAGGCAAGGAAGTCGTATTGGTTTCTTCAGGCAGCGTTGCTGCTGGTAGGCGATACGTAAAAACTGGAATGAAAGCTAGCATTGCTGAAAAACAAGCGATGGCCGCGATCGGACAAACCCAAATGATGGCAAATTGGGCACGTTTTTTTGATTTTCCATGCGCACAAATATTACTTACTTCTGACGATCTCCATGACCGCAAACGATATGTGAATGTCAAGAATACCTTACGCGAACTGTTAGCGAACGGGGCATTACCTATCGTTAACGAAAATGACACGGTGGCGGTGGATGAAATTAAGGTAGGCGACAATGATAATTTAGGCGCGCATACGGCATTGGTTGCTCAAGCAGACACGCTTATTATTTGCACTGATGTTGATGGTTTATTCGATGCCGACCCTCGGAAAAACCCTGCGGCGAAGTTGATTTCTCATGTCGGCGAAGTCACACCTTCGATCAAAGCCTTAGCCGGTGGTGCAGGCTCCGCTGTCGGCACAGGTGGCATGGTGACCAAGCTTCAGGCTGCTGAAAAATGCACGCACAGCGGTATTCAAACCCTCTTAGTGAATGGGCAAAAAGCAGACGTGTTCGATGCCCTACTCAAGGGTCAGTGCGCAGGCACACTATTTCAAGCGAAACAAAGTACGCAATCGGCGCGCCATCATTGGTTAAGTCACTCCTTGCAAGCCAAAGGACATGTCAATATTGACGGGGGGGCATTTCAGGCCCTAAAAAATGCCGGTGCATCATTACTGTCAGTAGGTATCGTCGATGTTAGCGGTCACTTTTTCGGCGGCGATGCAGTGAATATATTATTTGAAGGTGAGGTAGTGGCAAAGGGCATTAGTTTGTATTCAAGTGCCGAACTACAAGGTATTCAAGGTAAAAATAGTAGTGACATAGAGGCGATACTTGGCTTTTGTCATGGAGAAGCTGCCATTCATCGTGATGACTTGGTGCTAGTGAATAAATACAGGAAAAATACACATGACTGAGTCCAATATCTCTTTCGATATTACTGCTACTGCCAAAAGGGCGGCTGCGGTGAAGCATCAAATTGCTGGGATCACATCAGCACAACGCCAAGCTCTATTGTTGTTAATTGCACAAAACTTGCTAGATAACGTGCCACAGATTTTAGCTGCAAATCAGAAAGACATGGCAAATGCAGAAGCTGCTAAAATTTCCTCCGCGATGCTAGATCGCTTAAAGCTAGACGAACATGCTATTCATAATATTGCAGAAGCGGTGAAACAAATTGCTTTTCAACCTGAATTCTTAGGCAGTATTTCAAATATGCAGCCTCAAGCGTCAGGGATCCAAGTAGGGAAAATGCGGATCCCTCTTGGTGTTGTTGCCATGATTTATGAGTCGCGACCGAACGTGACGATTGATGCGGCGGCTTTGTGCCTAAAATCGGGTAACGCGGTCATTCTGCGAGGTGGTAAGGAGGCGCAACATAGCAATCAGGCTCTAGCCAGTATTTTGAAGCAATCTTTACACGAAATGTCTCTCAGTTCCGATATTGTGACCGTTATTCCGCTTGCTGATCGTGACGTGATGGCGACCATGTTGACCTTAAGTCATACCATAGATTTGGTTATTCCGCGCGGTGGCGAAGGTTTGATTAATTACGTTACAGAACATAGTCGAATCCCTGTCATCCAGCATTTTAAAGGGGTTTGCCATCTTTTCGTCGATAAAGCGGCAGATATAAACAAAGCGCTGGCCATTTTGGAAAATGGTAAAACCCAAAGAACAGGTGTCTGTAATGCCCTTGAAACCCTATTAGTCCATACAGATGTCGCTGATGAATTTTTACCCAAAGTTGCGAAAATGTTTGAGTCTAAGCGAGTAGTGGTGCATGCTTGTGAGCAATCGATAGGATATTTCAAGGCTGCGCTGCAGGCCAATGAAGATGATTGGCATGCTGAATATCTTGCATTAGAAATCGCCGTTAGAGTGGTTAAAAATGAAGAGCAGGCATTTGAGCATATTCGCGAATATGGTTCCGGACATACAGAAGTTATCGTCACCGAAGATTTTTCTCTAGCACAGCGCTTTGTTAAAGAAATTGATTCATCTGTTGTGATGGTTAATGCGTCATCTCGGTTTTCCGACGGTGGCGAGCTTGGTTTAGGTGCTGAAATCGGCATCTCAACTAGTAAGCTACATGCTTACGGTCCAATGGGGGCTGAATCTCTAACGACACAGAAGTTTGTGGTGTTTGGAGACGGCACTGTGCGTAAGTAAAACGCATCACAAATTGGCACTAGTTGAATCAAGCAAATTGAAGCATGGAAGCAGTACAAAATTACCTACAGTGATGCGCTAATCACTGCGGGATAATGCAATACATATATGTGATACATATAATTATAACTATAACGGGCTTAAGCCCGACGATGTAAAAGACATTATGATTGATTTCGAAACCATGGAAGAAGAACGGTTGTTGAATAGTTTCAGCAAGCATCAAAAAGTGCTGGCTGTTGCTTTAGCGACCCTGTTTATTGGCTCTGAGTCGGCCTCAAGTGAAGTAGCTGAACCGCTAACCTTCGCTACGGCTTTTGCTGCCTATAAAACACAACTTAATTCTGCGAAAGCATCACCAGATACCATTCTTGAGCTTGCGACCTTGAGCTATGAACTTGGTAGAAAAAAATATGGTGAGCGCCACCTGACGAGCTATTTGCTGCGCCAAAACCTAGCCCACGCCTACTTGGATGCAGGAGAATTTCAATTAGCCGCCTCGCACTATAAAAGCATTCTTGATTACTACGAAAATACGCTTGGGGATGATTCCCAATCATACTATTTCGCGTTACTTGATATCATCAATTTATTAAAAATAGCACGTAAGTTAGACGGACTTGAGCCCAAAGACTTAAGCCTTGGCGTTTTTTCTGATCACCTAGCCGTCGACAGACTAATTGAAATCACCCCAGATATTATTGCCATGATGCCCGAGAGCGCAATGCTATTTCGCGCACAAACGGTCAAAACGGCTGTTTCAAACTCCTTATTAATAAAACCATCGCTAATAAAAAAACTCGCTGAAAAGCAATTAAAAGAGTCTTTGAAGGTGTACGGTGAAATGTCTGCAAGTACGGCCGAAGCACGTTTCTTCTTAAGTAAAATTTACAGTCATGAAGGAAAGTACGGTAAAGCTATCGAACAACTTGAGCAAGTAGTGCAAGAGTTTGAAGATGCGCCTGATTATTCCAACCCTTTTACCCTAGCTTCACATGCAAGGTTAGTGGTCTTGTTTCAAGAGCAAGGCGAGCATGATCTTGCGACCCAACATTGTCGTGCAGTGGGGTGTTTGAGGCCTTGGGACAATAATAAAGAGCAAACTCCCTTATTTAGAATAAACCCGATGTACCCGCCAGCAATGTTAAAAGCCCGCAAAGACGGTTGGGTGAAAGTGCGTTATGATATTGCCGAAGATGGCTTTGCAGAGAATGTAAAAGTTATTACGAGTTCAGACTCACATTTTGAAGAGCCTGCTGCGGTAGCAATAGGGAAATGGCGGTTTGCACCTAAAACAATCAATGGAAATGCGGTAATTGCAAAAGGACTCGAAGTAATACTTCAGTTCAAAATAGATGCGCGTTAATCATTCATAAATACTGAGATCGCATGCCTGAAATTAAGAAGCTGCTAGACAACAATATTCGCTGGGCTGAGCAAACACAGCAAGCAGATCCACATTTCTTCAATAAGTTATCTGAACAACAAACCCCGATGTATTTGTGGATCGGTTGTTCAGATAGTCGCGTGCCCGCAAACCAAATTGTTGATCTTCTACCCGGCGATATCTTTGTCCATCGTAATGTAGCGAATATGGTTATTCATACCGACTTTAATTGCTTGTCTGTGCTGCAATATGCCATTGACGTGCTGAAAGTGAAACACGTCATTGTTTGTGGTCATTATGGTTGCGGTGGCGTTGAGGCGGCAATGGAGCAAGGCAGTTTGGGTCTCATTGATAATTGGTTAGCACATATTAAAGATACAGCCGATGAAAATAGCGCACTATTAGAAGGCTTAGATAAAAGTGAACGTGCGGCAAAATTGTGTGAGTTAAATGTACTACAACAAGCTGAAAACGTGCGTAGAACCAGTGTTTTTAAAGACGCAATGAAACGCAATCAAGATGTAAAAATTCACAGTTGGATCTATAGTCTGCGCAACGGCAAAATCAAAGTTCTTTCACCCCCTGAAGCGTAAAATCTCACAAAACAGTTGAAAAATTGAGCAATATGGCAAAAGATAGAGAAGACAAAGGGAAGTAGTCCCTCGCATCATTCAGTCTTTTTTGCAGCTTAGAGTTCCCTAAAACTATTTCTATACACAGTATAAGGAGATATGAGATGGGGTGGCTCAGCAGAATATTTAGCTCAACCGGCGTAGATGTAGTGGCGTCAGTAGGAAAAGCCGTAGATGATCTTATTACCAGCGATGAAGAGTTAGCACTCACCGAAATTCAAAAGCAAAAGGTGACGACGGCTTATAAAGTGCGCATGCAAGAAATTCTAATGGAGGTCGACCAACGTGCCCTAGAATATGAAGAGAATCTTGAACGGTCGCTGACCGAGCGGCATAAAATCGACATGAAAAGCGACAGTTGGCTGTCTAAAAATATTCGCCCGATGACCCTCATATTCATGACCTTAGTCGTTACCTTGCTAGCATTTTCAACCATTTTTACATCCTCTTTTACCGCTGAACAAAACGAAACTATTAAAGCCTGGATACCCTTCTTCCAAACCATCATGCTAACCATTTACGGTTTCTATTTTGGCTCTCGTGGCTTAGAGAAAATTCAAAAGATTCGTGCATCAAAGAATGAACCTTCACGTCTGAAAGGCCTGATTTCAGCTGTCGATCAAGAACCAAAAGGGTAGATGACATGAAGCGAGGTAGAGTTAAGTCAAACTCTGGTTTGAATCTGAGAGAAAAACCGAACGGTGAAAAAGTGGGTTTGCTCAAGCATAACGATATCCTGGATATTATTGATGAAGTCACTTTCTATCGAGTGAAAACCTCGACTGGAAAACTCGGCTTTGTGCATGGTGATTATGTAGAGAGTTTGCCTGACACTCGACAGTTTGTTGAAACCGATGGTGAGAAGCTTCAAGCCAGCATTGACTCACCGTCTGATGAATTTGAATTGATGGAGTATACAGCGTCACAGTTCGTTGGCAGCGCAGTGAAGGTAGACCGCGATTTTGCTGCTCATTTGAATAAGGTCAACGAGTTCGCGAAAGCGCGTGACTTGAAGATTTATGTCACCTCTTCCACGCGCAGTATTAATCAACAAGTTCAAGGTGCGATTGTGCCACCTGCAACCCGAAGCTGCCATTTCATTGGTCATGCAATTGATATGAACTTGATGTTAGATGGGAAGTTATTCAACTCTAGGGCGCTTCGCCGAAATAATATTACCAATCTTCCTCCCGCGATAGGTGCCTTCATTGACGATATTCGAGCTGATGAACACTTGCGATGGGGCGGAGACTTTAGAACCGAAGATCCGGTGCATATCGACGACAATTTTTACCATCGCAAAACGCTACTTTACAAAGCAAAGTTATTTAGTCGTGTCAGGCAATTAAACACGTGAGCCTGTTGTGCAAGACGATTTGTGAGTTAGCGTAAATGCAAATAGACACATTGAGTTTACCTTATAATGACTTTGCAAAGTCCTTGGGATATGATGAGCTCTATCAAAAGTGTCCACTTATTTAACAAGGATTGTTAATTATGACTAACAAAGTCATCCTTTCTTTTTTATTCTTATTAGTGTTGAGTTCTAGTGCGCTATTTAGCGCTAATAGCTTTGCACAAGCTCAACAGATCCCAGCTGAAGTATTCGGTGCTTTGCCTGAATATGAAGGTCCACAGCTGTCACCTTCGGGCACCAAGATAGCCTTCATAAAAAATGTGACGCACCCAGAGCATCGCTCGTTATTAGCAACCTATGATTTCAAAACCGGTAAGCAAACCTTGTTGTTTAGTTCAGATAACGAAACGGTTGGTTTTCGCTGGTTTCAATGGGCGAACGAGGATACTTTACTGGTCAGCCTTCGGTTTCTAACGCGCAAAGGTTCTTCTCGCTATACTCACACACGTATGATGTCGTTGAAGTATGATGAAGCCGACCAAGATCCTGTCTTTTTACTTGCGCCAAAGCGTAATCGTGAAGCAAGAGGTCAGCGCCAGCGAGATAGCCAAATTGGTGACATTGTTGTTGATATGCTAAAGAGCGACGCTGACCACATTCTTGCCGCGATTGATAATCATACTTTTGGTATGCCGTCGGTGTACAAAGTAAATCTCAAAACGGGCAAAAGCAGCACTGTTGAGATGGGCAAGCACAATATTCGTGACTGGACGACTGACCAACAAGGCAGGCTTCGAATTGGCGAAGCATTTGACTATGAAACCGGCGAGTCGATCATTTATGAGCGTAAAACAAACGATGACAGCTGGCGTAAAATTTATACATTTCGGCCGATAGAAGACCCATCAAAAGTGATTTATGTTCAAGGCTTCGGTCTTGACCCGAACGTTCTATATATCACTAAATACAAGGGCTACCACTTGGCATTGTATAAAGTTGCGTTAGATACGATGCAAGAAACGCTGGTCTACAGTCACGACGAATATGACGTTGATGGCAGCCTGGTGCGATCTACTCTTACAGGTGAAGTGATTGGTGTAAATCATCGCAGTGCGAGGCATGGTATCCACTTCTTTGATACAAAAGATTATGCCTTGCATGATGCCCTGGCCAATGCCATACCAGATCAGTCTAATTATTTACTCAATACCAGCATAGATCAGCGAAAGTATTTGATGTATAGCCAATCATCTAATACGCCAGGTCGCTTCTACATCGGTGACCGCGACAAAGGAAGTTTGAATTACTTGTTTGGCGAATATGCCAAGATTGATCCGAATGTTTTATCTACGTCTAAACGCGTCGTTTACAAAGCGCGGGATGGATTAGAAATTGAAGCCTTTATTACCCTGCCAAAAGCTGGCAAGGCACCCTATCCCTTAATTGTTCATCCGCACGGTGGACCAGGCGCTAGAGATACTGGTGGCTTCGATTATTGGGCACAATTCTTTGCTAGTCGGGGGTATGCGGTCATTCAGCCAAATTTCAGAGGTTCTAGCGGCTTTGGTCTTGATTTTTCAGAGGCACAAATGCGCGCATGGGGTTTGCAGATGCAGGATGATTTGAGCGATGCGGCAAATTGGATGATAGCGGAAGGCTATGCTGACAAGAACAAGATGTGTATTGCTGGTGCGAGTTATGGTGGTTATGCCGCCACAATGGCAACCGTAAAAACGCCTAATTTATTTAAATGTGCCGTGAGCTTTGCCGGTGTTACCGACTTGTTCAAAAGAGTCAAAAGACAAAGAAACGACTTCCTTGGTGGCGAGCTTATTGCTAAAAATCAAATTGGTGACGATACAAGTGATTTAAAAAAACGCTCTCCTTTGCACAATGCCGAGAAAATAACTGCGAGCACCTTGCTAGCACATGGCGAGTACGATGATGTCGTGAACATTGAGCAGTCGCGTATCTACGCGTCGACACTCGAAAATTTAGGTAAAGATGTGGAATACCTTGAGCTGAAAGACGGCGACCATTACTTGTCTAACTCTAAGAATCGTCAAGCTTTCTTCAGGGCAATGGACGCGTTTTTAGCAGAACACCTAAAATAGCTCTTCTGCTAGCCAACCTTAGGTGAACTCGTCATTTCCGACTTTGGTCGGAAATGTCTCGATACCGCCTAAGAAGCTCATCAAAAACACTTCTATGCTGTTTTAGTCTCGCTAACTCAGCCGTGGTCCTCACCATTTATATTTGCGGTATTGCAGAATCGGTAGCTTAGTTGTCTATACGTTTTATCATGTCTGCTAATTGCTCAATTTGTGAAACCGTTTCTTTTACCAAGGTGTTTATTTCGTTTGATGAGTCTTTTGAATTACCCGCAAGTGTTCTTACCTCGTCAGCAACAACAGCAAAGCCTCTACCAACTTCTCCTGCGCGCGCAGCTTCAATTGCAGCGTTTAATGCTAACAAGTTGGTTTGTTCTGATATTCCATTAATCGTTGCCACAATCTGACTAATGGTTTGGCTGGTACCCACCAGACTATCCATTGAAGTTTGCGTTTGATTAACAGCCTTCTTGCGTTCGCTAACGTCGGTTGCAAAGAAAACATATCGACTAATATCACCCGAGAAACTGCGCAATACGCATAAGCGTGCATCAAATGCTTTTAGCTGTTCAGCTTGGCCTACCTCAATTAATTTTGATAAAAAGCCATCGCTGGCAAGCCTATCTTTTTCTATAGAAGATAAGTTCCTAAACACTTCCTTACTGAAGCTTTCAACTGTATAGCTAGGTTTTAAAATATTGCGTAATAAATCTTTTGCCTCTATCAAAGAGCCATCAGGCTCAAGCTCCATCATACATAAAGCTTCACCTATGGCGTTAAGTCGATTGGTAAAATCTAAGGCCATTTGTTTCACTTTGGTGATATCAGCTTGCACAGCAATATAGTTGAGTAAAACACCGTCTTTAATAACCGGGTTAATAGACAGTGATGTCCAATATGGGCTACCGTCTTTTTTATAGTTTAAAATTTCATCATAAAATGGGGTTCTTTCGTGCAAGTGATGGCGTATCTTCGCAACGGCATCGGGGTCAGTTTCGGGCCCTTGCAAAAAGCTGCCAGGTTTCTTACCTTTTACTTCCGTCAATGCATAACCGGTCAAGCGCTCAAACCCACTGTTTACATATTCAATTAAACCCTTGGCATCACTAATAATGACGGCGTTATCTGTTTCATTGGCTACCAGCGACAGCATTCGCTGCATTTCCCGCTGCTCAACTTCTTGTGTCACATCGCGGATGAAAGCCGTATAAATGGTTCGTCCTTGAAGTTTTATTTTTGATAATGATAGCCGGCCCCAAATGGTGGAGCCGTCTTTGCGTTCAATCTTGACTTCACGACTTGTGCCAACAATTTTATCTTGCCCTGTTTGTCGATTAGCATTCACTAGGTTGTCATGTTCCGCTTGCAACATCTTAGGCACGAGCATTTTGACGTTTTTACCGATAACCTCGCCGTGACGATAGCCCCACAGTTCTTCAGCGGCAGCATTGTAGAAGGTAATATGGTTGTTTTCATCTATCGATACAACGGCATCTAGGGCTTGCTGCAATATCTGCTCTACAGTTTCTCTAGCTTCTCTTTCACTCGTTACGTCACGCACAAAGGCCGTATAATGTTAACCATAACTTGAGACAAAGAAAGCTGAACCCACAGCCTTACTCCGTCTTTACGTTGTAGCTCAACTTCACGAGAGCTTCCTACTATTTTATCTTTTCCTGTTGCGCGGTGAGTATCAATATAATCATCATGGTTTGACTTATGCTCCTCTGGGACTAACTTCCTAATATTCTGACCTAAGACTTCCTTAGGATGGTACCCCCAAAGTTTTTCAGCGGCCGCATTGTAAAACGTAATATTGTTTTTTTCGTCGATACTAACAACGGCCACAATTGATTGTTTGAGGGCTTGTTTAGAAGCTGAATCACCAAAATTAAACATATAAAATACCGAAAACGATTATCCTAAATACATCCAGAAGCGGAAGGTCCATGGCTCTAAAGAAAATACGGATAGAAAGTGAGTTTGCAAAACGTCATCCGCCCTAATTTCTATCGACAAAATAACTATAAACTAAAGTATAATAAAAAGACTGACGGAAGATTCGACGAAAGCAAATTTTTTTGACAAGCGTAAAGGCACGTAATTAGTCAAGTAGGGCATGACTTTGTACTTGAATTGTGGAACAATTCGCGCCTATTTTTTGTACCACCATTATTTGTGAACCTGTATAAATGAGCCAAGCCGCGGTTAGCGTAGCCTCCAAAAAGCAATTGCCCCTACTAGAATTCATCGCCCTTATGGCGTTGTTGACCTCTCTCGTTGCCTTGAGCATCGATGCAATGTTGCCTGCCTTAGATATTATAGGTCAAGATCTCAACAGTCAGAGCACACAGCAAACGTATTTGGTCATTTCCTTATTCTTCGGTGGCATGGCGCTTGGGCAAATATTCTTCGGACCTTTCTCTGATGCTCGAGGTCGGCGACTCACGATTCTAGTCGGATTAATCATTTTTATAATGGGTACTTTTATTTGTTACTTTGCACAGTCAATTGAAGTGCTTCTGTTTGGGCGTTTAGTTCAGGCTTTCGGCGTATCAGGGCCACGTATTGCATCAATGGCGGTAATCCGAGACCAATATGCTGGTGATGCCATGGCAAGAGTCATGTCGTTTATCACGGTAATTTTTATCTTAGTACCTATGATAGCGCCATTGGTAGGACAAGCAGTAATGGAGCAGTTTCATTGGCGTGAAATTTTCACTGTATTTTGGATAGTGGCTGTTATTTCAGGCTTATGGTTTTTTCTTCGTCAAGGCGAAACCTTGCCAAGGGTTGAGCGGAAGCGCTTTGCTTGGCATCAGTTTTTCCGTTCTTGTTGGTGGTTGTTAAAGCAACGACAGGTGATGGGATATTCAGTAGCCATGGGTTTTATTTTTGGTTCATTCCTCGCCTATTTAAGCGGTTCTCAGACTATCTTCCAAGAAATATATGACACTGGAACATGGTTTCCACTTGTGTTTGCAACATTGGCTTTTTCAATCGGCCTTGCATCCTTATTTAACGGGATGATGGTAATGAAGTGGGGCATGCAATCGCTGTGTGATAAAGCGGTATTTTTCTCGATGGTGTTCGGTATAAGCTTAACTGTTGTCACAGTGCTGTATGACGGTATTCCTCCCATGGGCTTGTTCATTGGGATTATGTTTTTTGGTTTCTTTTTTATCGGTATGCTCTTTGGCAACCTGAATGCCATGGCGATGCTACCAGTAGGCCATATTGCTGGTTTAGGTGCTGCTTTTATTGGCTCTTTTACTAGTTTGTTAGCGGTGCCTATAGCAACATTCATCAATCAGTTCTTAGATAAAGATTTGACGCCAATTGCTTTGGGGTTTCTAGTATTTTCAGTCTTGTCCTTTTTTGCGGTGCAATTCGGCAAGAAACATGAAAAGGCGAACGTGTAAAAATAAAACTCGATCAAAAAGAGAACAACAATACACCAGCAAACGCACATTTATCTCGCCAGCCAATAGAAAGACTGACTATGCCACCAATATAGCTTAACAAAGTGAAACATATTGGCATTACGGGCTCAGGCATCTACACTTAGCATTATTGAGATCCCAAAAGGGTGAAAAATCGTAAGAAATACTCGACCTTAAAGATACATTCACAGTAAAGTATGTTCACTAAATAAAGCTTAATAAGCGAAAAATAAAAATTGGAGCAACAAACAACGATGAGCTTATTTTGGATAACAGCAATATTGCTGGTTGGTGTATTAGTGCCGGTAGTCACAGAGCGCTTCGGTCGTAGGATCAACACTTTATGTACAATGGTCGCTCCAGCCATTGGTCTTATTTATATTCTAAGCCTGCTGCCCAGTGTATTGGCAGGCAACACCGTCACTGAACATTTAGCATGGATTCCTTCTGTCGGCCTAACGCTATCAATGCGGCTTGATGGCCTAGCGCTTATGTTTGCCTTACTCATACTGGGTATTGGCCTACTGATAATTTTATATGCCCGCTATTATCTGTCAGAAAAAGAAGCCGTTGGCCGATTTTTCGCCTACTTGATATTATTTATGACGGCCATGCTGTCGATTGTATTGTCCAACAATGTTTTGCAGCTTTGGATGGCATGGGAAGTAACTAGCATCAGCTCGTTCTTACTTATCAGCTTTTGGTCAACAAAATCAGAGTCACGTAAAGGTGCTCGGATGGCCCTCACGGTAACGGGCGCTGGTGGTTTAGCTTTACTCGCAGGCTTGTTACTTGTGTCGGATATGGTCGGTAGTTATGAACTTAGCGTCATTTTAGCCAGTGGCGATTTAATTAGAGAGCACGCCTTATATCCTGTTGCGCTTATCCTTATTTTATTGGGTGCATTTACTAAGTCAGCCCAATTTCCTTTCCATTTTTGGTTGCCCCATGCGATGGCAGCACCAACACCGGTCAGTGCTTACCTGCACTCAGCGACAATGGTAAAAGCAGGCATTTTCTTATTAGCTCGGATGTATCCAGTATTGTCAGGCACTGAGATGTGGTTCTTGATTGTCAGTATGACAGGCCTAATCACCTTGTTAATTGGCGCTTATATCGCGCTGTTTAAGCATGACTTGAAAGGTCTACTGGCGTACTCGACGATCAGTCATTTGGGATTGATTACTTTGCTACTCGGCCTGGATACAAAACTCGCTGCTGTTGCTGCCTTGTTCCATATTATGAATCATGCAGTGTTTAAAGCGTCGTTATTTATGGCCGCGGGTATTATCGACCATGAGTCGGGGACGCGCGATATGCGTAAGTTGAATGGTTTGTGGCAGTTTATGCCATATACCGCGACACTGGCGATGGTGGCAGCTGCATCGATGGCTGGCGTGCCCTTATTTAATGGCTTTTTATCTAAAGAAATGTTCTTAGCGGAAACCTTGCATTCTTCAGCGCTCGGCTTCTTGTCTTGGGTTATTCCGGTACTCGCTACCTTGGCAGGCGTATTCGCTGTCGCTTACTCTATGCGATTTATTCACGATGTCTTCTTCAACGGTGAACCTAAAGACTTGCCGAAAACACCTCATGAGCCGCCTCGGTATATGAAGATTCCAATTGAAGTCTTGGTTGTACTTTGTCTATTGGTGGGAATATTCCCAGAGTACATAGTCGGCGATTTACTTGCATCGGCAGCGTCTTCAGTCGTCATTGGTGATTTGCCTTATTACAGTTTAGCTATTTGGCATGGGTTTAATATTCCCTTACTTATGAGTGCAATTGCGATTGTTGGTGGCTTGTTGATATACGCTTACCGACGCCATCTATATAGATTCCAAGCCAAATTTAAAGAGCCCGACGAAAAGCTAATTTTTGAAGCTTATGTGCAGCGAATGGTCAACAAAGCAACCAAAATTCATGAGTACTTCAGCAATGGTTCGCTACAACGTTATGTGGCGGCAATGTTATTTTTTACTATTGCGATTACCGCTGTACCTCTAATTAACTTAAACACAGTCAATCAACATTTACCTGATCAAGACATTAGTGGCGTCGAAATTACCGCGGCTATTATTTTATGCTTAAGCGCAATTGCGACCGTTATATATCATCGCAAGCGGATGCTCGCATTGGTCACCATTTCAGTCGTGGGCCTAATCACGTCTATCGCATTTGCACGCTTTTCCGCACCAGATTTAGCGCTAACCCAACTATCTGTTGAAGTAGTTACGGTTATTTTGCTCATGCTCGCACTCTACTTTTTACCACAGAAGACGGCGACAGAATCATCTCCGTCTCGCGTTGTTAGAGATCTCGCAATAGCTGCGTCGGTTGCAGGCTTAGTGGCGACAATTAATTACGCCTTTATTACACAACCACTGGACACTATTTCTGAGTTTTTCTTAGCGAATAGTAAAACAGGTGGTGGCGGCACCAACGCCGTGAACGTGATTTTGGTTGATTTTAGAGGGCTTGATACTCTTGGCGAGATTTTGGTGCTAGGTATCGCGGCCTTAGGTATATTTAAATTATTAGCTCGTGTGCGCTTATCGATGCCATCGGCTAATGAGAACGGTTTGGCTTGGTCTGAAGATCGCCATCCTCCAATCCTCACCATGATTTCGCAGAGCTTGTTACCTCTTGCTCTACTTGTATCGTTTTATATCTTTTTGCGCGGGCACAACATGCCAGGTGGTGGGTTCATCGCAGGGCTAATCACCTCTGTCGCCATCATT
The DNA here is from genome assembly GCF_031846205.1 of Alteromonas sp. W364. Taxonomy (NCBI): domain Bacteria; kingdom Pseudomonadati; phylum Pseudomonadota; class Gammaproteobacteria; order Alteromonadales; family Alteromonadaceae; genus Alteromonas; species Alteromonas sp. W364. The sequence continues at coordinate 69,123 of NZ_JAVRID010000007.1, forward strand.
CAACAATATATTGCTCATGGGGTGGAATGGGTGAAACCACGCATTAAAGTCGATTATCAAACCCTAATATCTTTGGGTGTATTAATCGCTGCGCTCACCGGTGTAGGGTCTTGGTTCTTTGATAGACCATTTATGACGACTTGGTTTGATTACTTTGATATCCCATTCATTGGTGAAATTGAGCTTGCTAGCGCCCTCATATTTGATTTGGGTGTTTACTTAACCGTAGTAGGTGCCACCCTACTGATTTTAGCCAACCTAGGTAAGCTCACCTCGGTTCATCGCCCAACTGCGGAGGAATAATGGAAACTGTATACGTCATTTGTGTGGGTGTGCTGACATTTTGTGGGGTGTTTTTATGCCTTCGTGGTCGCACATTTTCAGTCGTTGTGGGCCTAACTATGCTCTCTTATGCGGTTAACTTATTTTTGTTTTCAAGCGGACGCTTAAGCTTAGATGGTGCTGCCATTCTGGGGATGGCTGATGAATATGCAGATCCCTTACCCCAAGCACTTACTCTCACAGCGATCGTGATCGGTTTCGCCATGATTGCTTTTGTGGTGATTCTGGCAATAAGAGCTCGCGCTGACTTAGGTAACGACTTTGTGGATGGTACTAACCCTCCTGACACCGACAAACTGGTGAAAAAGGAAGAGGAAAAGGCATGACTCTACATTTGGCAATCCTGCCTATTTTAATTCCTATGATTGGTGGCTTACTGATGTTGTTGCCACCTTTTGCTGGTGTCAAAAGGTATCAGCTCAGACGTGCCGCAGCCTTAATACTGGTGATGGCGCAACTGGCTTGTGCGATAGTGCTCATGCTTAGCGTGGTCAAGAATGGCGCGATCATGTATGCAGTGGGTGACTGGCAGCCACCTTTTGGTATTATTTTGTATGCTGATAAGCTTTCGGTGATGCTGATAGCATTAGGTAGCGTATTGGGTCTAGGGGTTACCTTATACTCGTTTGCAGGTAGTGACAGAGAAGGGAAGTACTTTCATCCTCTGGTCCAATTCCAGCTATTAGGCATTTATGGCGCGTTTTTAACAAATGACCTGTTCAATCTATTTGTATTCTTTGAAGTCTTATTGATAGCCTCCTATACCTTACTGATTCATGGCGGAGGCAAGCAAAAAACGGCTGCAAATGTACATTATGTGATTTTAAACCTCATCGGCTCGAGTATTTTCTTGTTTGCGCTTGGTACACTTTATGGTGTTACAGGTACCTTGAATATTGCCGATATGGCGATGCGCATAAGCGAACTAAATCAAAGCGAGGCGCTCATCGCACAAGCGGGTGGCGCGCTCATGTTGATCGTTTTTGGTTTGAAGTCCGCTATGTTACCGATGCATTTCTGGCTGCCTCAAACTTATTCCGTTGCGAGTGCACCCATCGCTGCCTTGTTTGCAATAATGACCAAAGTTGGTGTGTATTGTATTTTCCGTGTGTATACCGTGATTTATGGAGATCAAGCGGGCCAGTTAGCCAATGTTTTTCATGATTGGATTTGGCCATTAGCGATTCTTTCGATTATTGCGGGCACAATTGGTGCGCTAGCGAGTGCTAATTTGCGCATGTTAATCGGTAACCTGGTGATTGTATCGGTAGGCACATTGCTGATTTCCTTTGCCCTGGGCACGCCTGAGGCAACTGCTGCTGGGCTTTTATATTTGGTACACAGTACACTTGTTACCGCCGCCCTATTTTTAATTGCTGACATGTTGAGTAAACAAAGAGGCAAAGCCTTAGATTACTTTGTGATTTCAAGAAAAATAAAGCAACAGGCCCTCTTAGGCATTATCTTCATCGTCGCCGCTATGGCTGTCGCGGGCTTACCTCCGTTTTCTGGGTTCCTAGGCAAGCTTGTGATATTACAATCCGTTACCTTAGCTGACGAGAGAGTGTGGGTATGGAGCGTTATTTTACTATCGAGCCTTATGACGATTATTGCGCTCTCTCGGGCAGGTACTACATTATTTTGGCGGTCTACGCCAAGTAACGACAACGATGATGGTGCTGGCGTGTCAAAATGGCAATTAAGTGGCGCCTTATTACTTCTGGGTGCATCGCCAATGCTGAGTATTTTTGGTGCTAGTGTGATTGAATACACCAATAGCGCGGCTATCCAGCTGCATGATATTGATTACATCATCAACATCATGAAACTCGACACAGGGGGCAAATAATTATGTTAGCTCGTTTATTCCCCATGCCATCTCACAGTCTAATGTTGCTAATAGTCTGGTTAATGTTAAACACCACGCTAAGTTTAGGTCATATTCTCTTAGGCAGTGTTCTTGCCATTGTCATCCCGCTTATTTGTGCGCCGTTGCGAGTGCCACAGCCTAAGATTAAGCGACCTTTTAAGGCGATGTTATATGTTCTAGTGGTATTAACAGACATTGTTGTTGCTAACGTGCAGGTAGCCTTATTAGTTGTTGGCCCGCAAAGGAAAATCAAACCAGGATTTGTAGCAATTCCCTTAGATTTAACTGATGTGTTACCCATTACCGTTCTTGCTAGCACAGTAACCATGACCCCAGGTACGGTTAGCGGCGAACTTTCTAGCGATAAAAAGTGGCTCTATGTTCATGTATTAGATATGCCTGACAACGAACAAGATGTCATTGACTTGGTGAAGAACCGTTATGAGGCGCGCGTAAAGGAGATTTTCGGATGCTAGATATTGCCGTTGTAATTGTGGCAGTTATGTTATGTATTGCCTTGGTGCTGAATTTGTGGCGTTTGGTGATAGGGCCTCACGTTATTGATCGCATACTTGCGCTTGATACTATGTACATCAACAGCATTGCTCTTATCTTGTTGTACGGTATTTTTAATGAGACACCCTTGTATTTCGAAGCTGCGTTACTGATAGCCATGCTTGGCTTTGTGAGCAGTGTAGCGTTTGCTAAGTATTTGTTGCGCGGCGATATCATTGAATAGGAGACACCCATGAGTTTTATAGCGGAACTTACCATCTCGATACTCCTAGTCTTAGGTGGCCTTTTTGTGCTTATCGGCTCTATTGGCTTGTTGCGACTACAAGACCTTTACGTGCGCTTGCATGCACCGACTAAAGCGACGACTCTCGGTTTAGGCGGTATCCTTATTGGTTCAATGGTTTACATGTACACCCAGAATGGTTATATAAGCGTTAATGAGTTACTCATTACTTTATTTTTAGTAATTACTGCGCCAGTGACTGCTCATATTTTAGCAAAGGCGGCCATGCACCATCGTGTAAAAATGATGGAGCGCACGCGCAATCAACACTTGGTCGAGCGTGCCCGTATGCAGCTACCGCCTGCTGAAGAGTCGGAAACAACAAACGACGACATAAAATAATTACGCTCTAGAAAATAAAAAGCCCGACCAAAAAGGCCGGGCAAAAGGAGCTAATTAAAGCACCTAACGACAGAAAAGGTGTGAAACTACTTAAGCTTTACATCGATTAACCATCCATCACACTAGGGATTAAAAAATGTGATGGATGGTCGAATCTATGCACTTTCCACAATAGCTTTCATATCGGTCATGTATCCGCGAAGTTCTTCGCCTATACTTTCCACGCCATGAGAACGAATTGCTTTGTTCACTTCAACTAGTTTCATATTGTCCACGCCCATGGACTGATTTGCTAAACCGCCACCAATGTGTTCAGCAGTAATCTTTGGCATCACTTTCTCTGACAATAATGGCACTGCTGCGTTCGCAAACAAATAGTTACCATATTCTGCAGTGTCAGAAATCACGACGTTCATTTCATACAAACGCTTTCTTGCAATGGTGTTAGAAATCAAAGGTGTTTCATGCAACGATTCGTAGTACGCTGATTCTGGTAGGATGCCGGCTTCAACCATGACATCAAACGCTAACTCAACACCTGCTTTTATCATTGCGACCAACAAAATGCCTTTATCGAAAAATTCTTGGTCTGAGATTTTGCCACTGAACTCAGGCGCATTTTCGAATGCACTTTGCCCAGTTTCTTCGCGCCACTTCAATAAGTTCGCGTCGTCATTTGCCCAATCTTCCATCATTGTCTTGCTAAATTCGCCACCAATGATGTCGTCTTGATGTTTTTCAAACAAAGGACGAAGAATTGTTTTCATTTCTTCAGAGAGGTCATGCGCAATGATTTTTGCAGGGTTTGACAACCTGTCCATCATGTTGCTTACACCACCAATCTTTAATGCTTCGGTAATTGCTTCAAGGCCATACTGAACCAAGGCACCGGCATAAGCCGCGTCAACGCCGTCGGCAATCATCTTATCGTAGGCTAGGATTGCTCCTGCTTGCTGCATACCACATAAAATGGTTTGCTCGCCCATAAGATCAGACTTCACTTCAGCAACGAATGAGCTTTCGAGCACACCTGCACGGTCGCCGCCAGTTGCTGATGCAAGTGCTTTAGCAATCGCCCAACCTTTGCTTTCGGGATCGTTCTCTGGGTGAACAGCAATCAAGGTTGGCACGCCGAACCCACGCTTGTATTCTTCTCTCACTTCCGTACCTGGGCACTTTGGTGCACACATCACAACAGTGATGTCTTCGCGAATTTGTTGGCCTTCTTCAACGATATTGAAACCATGTGAATAACCTAAGGTTGCGCCTTTTTTCATTAAAGGCATAACCGCTTCAACAACGCTTGAATGCTGCTTGTCAGGCGTAAGGTTGTAAACTAAATCGGCTTCTGGGATAAGATCTTGGTATGTTCCGACTGTAAAGCCGTTAGATGAAGCCCGTTGATATGACTCACGCTTTTCATCTATAGCTGCTTGGCGAAGCGCATAACTGACGTTCAAGCCAGAATCTCTCATGTTCAAACCTTGGTTTAAACCTTGTGCGCCGCAACCTACTATCACGATCGATTTACCTTTCAAGTAATCGCAGCCTTCTGCGAACTCATCTCTGTGCATGAAACGGCAGCGACCTAGTTGGTCGAGCTGTTTGCGCAATGGTAATGTGTTGAAATAATTAGTCATTTAATACTCTATATAATTCTGAATCTGCTTTTTAAGCATCTAACGCGAACAAGAAAATGAATGCACTGTTCCGCGTCTTATTTTTGTGTCCGTGACGACATGCTTGAATCTTATTTTATGAAAGTTGTTTTATAAAGTGATATATTTGAAATGTAATGTTTCAAATAATGAAACGAAGCAGGTTTTTCAGCGCTAATAGTTATAATAAGGTAAGTATGAAATGGAGTTAAAGGCCTTACAAATGTACCGGCACCTGGCCAAGAGTTTGCACTTTGGAAAGACGGCAGAAGCTATGTTTGTATCACCACCCACTTTATCGAGGGCTATTTCTCGTTTAGAGGAAGAGTGCGGAGCGACGCTGTTTGTGCGGAATAATCGTAGTGTTAAACTCACTGCTGCAGGAGAGCGCTTTTTGGCGTTTGCTGAACAAACTCATGAAGCTTGGTTACAAGTACGAACAGATATAGGTTATCAACAAACACAGCTGAGTGGCTCATTGGCATTCTATTGTTCGGTAACCGCCAGCCAAAGTCACTTACCTGACTTATTGGATAAACTTGACGCCCGCTATCCACAAATTGAGCTTAAATTAGATACGGGTGATCATGCATTGGCCCTTGATTACGTGCAACAACATAAGGCGGATATGGCGATTGCCATTCACACACCAGATTTTCCTCAACACGTTGGCTTCCAAAAAATAGATAGCGTTCCTTTAGTCTTAATTGTACCTAAGGCCGTGAATGCCACAAAAATCAGTGACATTGTTTGGCGTGATCATAAAGTGGTTATGCCAGGCACTGGGCCATCGAAAAGGATAATTCACCATTGGTTTACAGAGTTGGGTGTAAAGCCTCGGGTTTACGCCAGCGTTTCGGGTAACGAAGCCATTGTTAGTATGGTTGCGCTGGGCCTAGGTGTTGGCTTTGTTCCAAAGATCGTACTCGATAACTCAGTAGCAAAAAGCAAAGTAAGCAGTATTGAGGTGCCAAGCATTGAGCCTTACTCACTAGGTCTTTGCTATCTTAGAGAGCGAGCAAATGAATCTGTTTTAAAAGCACTCTTATCGCTCTTTATAAACACGTAGCTTTCTACAGTTCACTTTGGTATCAATCGATTTTTTATCTATCCCCCTTTCTCACATTGTTTGCTTTTCGAAACAAAATGTAAAGCATGCTTGACTTTAAGTAAAAGCAAAGCTATCTTGTCATTAAGTAAAGGACGCTTTACTTTTTGTTTGAATGCTGTCTGCACTTTGCACTATCTGTTTTGTTTAAGCAGAACAAGTGTCTGACAGCATATCCATTAACAATGTATAAAGTGAGCAAAATATGACTACACAAGAAATGAACAAAAATACTCCTGGTGAAAGCATGAAGTCGAAGACACGTCGCAATACTAAGCAACTCGCCCTGTGGACAGGTCTTTGGTTAGTGAGTTTGGCGCTAGTTGCCTTCGGTCCAAAGTTTTTATGGGACTTTCATACCGTCGTTACTGTTTGTACCGTGATCACCAACCTGGTAATGGGTTACAAAATGATCATGGCGAATAAGCAACACCTCCAAGATTTGGATGAATTGCAACAGCGCATTCAGCTAGAAGCGATGGCTTTGTCATTAGGCATTAGCATGGTTTTTGGCGCGATATTTGGCTTAATCGAAGGCATTCGACTAGTGACATTTTCACCTAATCCTTCAGCAATTTTATTCGTCATGGGCATTACTTATTTTGTAGGCGTACTGTTCTCTACAAGGAAGTACGCATGAAAAATCGATTTAAAGTACTGCGAGCAGAGCGAGATTGGACACAAGCCGATCTTGCTGATGCGCTAGATGTTTCAAGGCAAACGATCATCGCGATAGAAAAAGGGAAGTATGACCCTAGTTTGTCTCTGGCCTTTAAAGCCGCGAAACTATTTAGTATGACTGTTGAGGATATATTCCAAGCCGAGGAGTAAAGCGAGTTTTATAGCGTTACTAGATTTCGGTTAATTCATTTAACATACGGTCGAAGCTTCTGAAGCTAAGGGCTTCGGCCAAGTGTTGTTGATTCACCCGTTCTGCTCCCTCCAGATCTGCTATGGTTCGAGCAACTCGCATAGTCCGGTGGTATGCACGCATCGACAGTTGCATGGTCTCCATGGCCTTAGCCAAAAATACGCCTTCCAATTCAGTAAGGGGGCAATATTGATTAATTTCATTCGTATTCAAGGCTTTATTCAAGCGACCTTGTCGCTGTAGTTGCGCTGCTTGGGCCTTTATTACTCTTGCGAGAACCTGCGCACTGTTTTCTACTTTAAGGCTTCCATTCTGTTTTCCACCTTCTACAGGTTTGCTTCTTAGTGTTTTGCCTAAATCGACTTTAGGCACATTTACCTGTAAATCGATACGGTCTAGAAAGGGCCCTGAAATACGATTGAGGTATTTTAGTACTTGATCAGGGCTAGCTCGATTGTCGTCGATATCACCGGTAGGGCTTGGATTCATTGCTGCTACTAACTGAAAATCAGCTGGATACACCACTTTTTGTGCTGCCCGCGAAATATTAATTTCACCGGTTTCCATCGGTTCGCGCAACACGTCTAATATGTGCCGGCCAAACTCAGGTAACTCATCTAAGAATAATATACCGTTATGGGCTAACGATATTTCTCCGGGTTTAGGGTAGCTACCACCGCCAACTAAGGCTGTTGCAGAACTAGTATGATGAGGCTGACGGAAGGTGCGTTGACGCCAAGTGTCTGGGCAAATAGCTTCGCCAGAAATAGAGCGAATAGCTGCGGATGCCAATGCCGATTCCTCGTCTAGCTCTGGTGTAATTGAAAGTAAGCGATTTGCTAACATGCTCTTGCCCGTGCCAGCTGGACCAAAAAATAGAAGGTTGTGCCCGCCAGCCGCCGCTATTTCTAGCGCCCTTTTCGCATGTTGCTGGTCGATAATATCGGCGATATCGTTGTTTGCGTGCTCGGTACTTAGCATATTGGCTTCTTCAATACTCTTGCTTGTGCTGGCCTGAACAATATGTGCCTGAAGTTTTTGTTTACCCGTTAGATGCAAGTACACGTCTACGAGGGACCCTGCAGCAATGATATGTGCTTTGCTTACCAAACTAGCTTCATTGCCATTATCCTTGGGCAAAATAAGTTGGCGATCCGATTTTGAAGCGGCAAATGCCATCGGTAAGGCACCTTGAATGGGACGCAATTTGCCCGACAGTGCAAGCTCACCAATAAACTCGAATTGACTCAAATCTACTCTTTTGAGTTGGTCGCTAGCGGCGATAATGCCAATCGCGATGGCAAGATCGAATCGACTACCACCTTTTGGCAGATCTGCTGGGGCCATGTTTACAGTGATTCTCTTAGCTGGAAATTCGAAGTCAGCATTGATCAAAGCGCTGCGCACACGGTCACGTGATTCCTTCACAGTAGTTTCAGGTAAACCAACCAAATTAAAAGCGGGTAAACCATTCGAAAGATGAACTTCGATAGTCACCAATGGAGCCTCAACGCCTAAGTTGGCTCTCGTGTAGACGACAGATAATGACATATGCAGTCCTTTGCATAATAGGATAATGTGAGAATGATAGCGTTTAAAGGGAAGGATTGAAGCTGAACCCAAGGACGTTTTCTTTAATAAGAGCTTGCGAAGCTAGATAAAATAAGGCACATTTGTCGAGTGACGACAATCTGAATCAAATTTTTAAGCATCTTCGTAGTTTCCCTTTTGGCTGTGTTAAACCGCCGAAGGTAGCCAGAGCGAGGGCGCAGCGCGTTGTTAAAATAGTGGCAAACACTTTTTTAACAAGCACCTATCACCCTCCTGATGCGAGGGTTTTTTTGTTTTAAAGCCCACCAAATTTTAAATTAGTTAGCTAAAAGATTGAGGATACAAACATGCCTAAGTTACGCTCAGCAACCACGACACAAGGTCGCAATATGGCAGGCGCTCGCGCATTGTGGCGAGCGACGGGAATGAAAGATAGTGATTTTGGAAAGCCAATTATTGCCGTTTCCAATTCGTTCACCCAATTCGTGCCGGGGCATGTTCACCTAAAAGACATGGGGCAATTAGTTGCTCGTAGTATCGAAGCTGCGGGTGGTGTAGCGAAAGAATTCAACACCATCGCTGTTGATGATGGCATTGCAATGGGTCACAGTGGCATGCTCTACAGTCTGCCATCACGAGAGATTATTGCAGATTCTGTTGAGTATATGGCGAATGCTCATTGTGCAGATGCACTCGTATGTATTTCAAATTGCGACAAGATCACCCCCGGAATGCTGATGGCTGCTATGCGTCTGAATATTCCAGTCGTATTTGTATCTGGTGGCCCAATGGAAGCCGGTAAAACAAAGCTAAGCGATCAAATTATCAAGCTAGACTTGGTTGATGCCATGGTGGCGGCTGCGGATGACAAAGTGTCACAGGAAGATTCTGATGAAATTGAACGTTCTGCTTGCCCGACTTGCGGTTCCTGTTCAGGCATGTTCACTGCCAATTCAATGAACTGCTTAACCGAAGCGCTCGGCTTATCCTTGCCAGGCAATGGTTCAATGTTAGCAACACATGCTGATCGTGAGGGTTTGTTTAAACAGGCGGGGGTTGAAATTGTCGAGCTATGTAAACGCTGGTACGGTGATAACGATCCATTAGCTCTTCCGCGTAATATTGCAAATTTCAATGCCTTCGAAAATGCCATGAGTCTTGACATTGCGATGGGCGGCTCTACCAATACTATTCTGCATTTGCTAGCGGCTGCAATTGAAGGTGAAGTTGAATTCACGATGGACGACATTGACCGTTTATCTCGCAAAGTACCACATTTATGCAAAGTTGCTCCGGCTACACCGCAGTATCATATGGAAGATGTGCATCGGGCCGGTGGTGTGATGGGCATTTTAAATGAGTTGAACAAAGCGGGTTTGCTGCATGGGGACAACCCACATGTCTTAGGTAAAACAATGTCTGAAGTCATCAGTGACTGGGATATTACCGACGAGAAGAACCAAAAGGCACTGGAGTTTTATAAGGCAGGCCCGGCAGGTATTCGCACAACCAAAGCATTTAGCCAAGATTGCCGCTACCCAAGCGCGGATATAGACAGAGAAGCTGGCTGTATTCGCAATATCGATAATGCCTATAGCCAAGAAGGTGGTCTAGCAGTGTTGTTTGGTAATTTAGCCGAAGACGGATGTATCGTGAAAACGGCCGGCGTTGACGAGTCTATTCATCAGTTTACGGGGCCTGCTCGAGTTTATGAAAGCCAAGATGATGCTGTGGCAGGGATTCTAAATGATGAAGTGAAGTCTGGCGAAGTAGTGGTGATTCGCTATGAAGGACCAAAAGGTGGACCGGGTATGCAAGAGATGTTGTACCCGACCTCTTATTTGAAGTCCAAAGGCTTGGGGAAAGAGTGCGCTCTGATCACCGATGGGCGCTTCTCTGGTGGCACATCGGGTTTATCTATTGGTCACTGCTCACCAGAAGCCGCTTCGGGTGGTGGCTTAGGCTTAGTTGAAAATGGTGACACAATTGCTATTGATATTCCTAATCGCTCAATGAACTTGGTCGTTGATGAAGCTGAATTAACAGCACGTCGTGACGCTATGAACGCGTCGGCAAACCCATGGAAACCAGTTGATCGCAAGCGCGAAGTCACAACCGCTTTGAAAGTCTTCGCTATGTTAGCGACCAGTGCTGACAAAGGCGCAGTTCGCGATCCTTCAAAATTGGAATACTAATGCAGAATTGTTTTACCGTTAAATCATGCCAAGATCTAGGGAGCCTTTGTGACTGAAGTTGACCAAAATGCGTATCAATATCTCACTAAGATCTTGTCAGCACCCGTATACGAAGCCGCTGTAAACAGTGACTTAGACTACATGACAAAGCTTTCCAGTGAGCTGAAAAATCGTGTTTATTTAAAGCGAGAAGATCAGCAGCCAGTGAAGTCGTTTAAGATTCGCGGTGCTTATAATTGTATTCGCCAGCTTAGCGATGAGAAAAAGCAAGCGGGAGTGGTAGCCGCATCAGCTGGCAATCATGCTCAAGGCGTAGCATATGCCGCTCGAGCACTAAAGATTAAAGCAACGATCGTAATGCCAGAAACAACACCCGATATCAAAGTGGATGCGGTAAAACGCTTTGGTGGCGCAAACGTTAACGTAGTGCAGTATGGAACGAGCTTCGACCAAGCAAGCGATATGGCGAAGGTGTTATGCAAGGAGCATGGATATTCTATGATCCCGCCATTCGACCATCCTGACGTGATTGCAGGGCAAGGCACTATTGCTAAAGAAATGCTTGAGAAAAACCCCAACCTTGAATACTTATTTGTTGCTGTCGGTGGCGGTGGACTTGCGGCTGGCGTTGCAATTTATATCAAGCAGCTTCGTCCGGATATCAAAATTATTGGTGTCGAATCAGTGGAATCTGCCTGTTTAAGTGCAGCGTTGGAAAAAGGTGAGCCTGTCACTCTGCCAACCGTGGGAATTTTTGCTGACGGTGTGGCGGTAAAAACGATTGGCAGCGAACCTTTTCGCATCTGCCAAGAGCATCTTGATGATGTCATAACGGTAAGCAACGATGAAATTTGCGCGGCTATTAAAGATATTTTTGATGATACAAGAGTGATTGCTGAACCTGCTGGCGCTCTATCCATTGCGGCTATTCGCAAGTACACCAAACAGTACAAGCTTCAAGGTGCAGTCATTGGCGGTATATTGTGTGGCGCGAATATTAACTTCCATACCTTGCGTTATGTGTCTGAACGTTGTGAGTTAGGTGAGCAAAAAGAGGCTGTTTTCGCTGTAAAAATCCCAGAAACAAAAGGCGCATTTAAGGCTTTTTGTGCCATGTTAGGTGGTATCACCATTACAGAGTTCAACTACCGCTATGCAAAGGGCGAACAGGCTAATATTTTTGTAGGTGTGAAGTTAAAAAGAGGCAATGCTGAGTTACAAAGCTTATTGAAGAAGCTCAATAAAAACGGTTACGAGTGTTTTGATATGTCAGATAACGAACTTGCCAAATTGCATGTTCGACATATGGTGGGTGGTAAACCACAAAGCCAGATTAATGAGCATATTTTTTCATTCGCTTTCCCAGAGTATCCAGGCGCACTAATGCGATTCTTAGAGGGGTTAGGGGAAGAGTGGAATATTACGTTGTTTCACTATCGAAATCATGGGGCTGCAGAAGGCTTAGTATTAGCAGGGTTCGATATTGACGATAACAAGCGTAGTTTGTTTGATGGGCATGTGGCGGAACTAGGTTTTGATGTGCATGAACACCAAGATAACTTAGCTTATAAACTTTTCTTATCAGGGCAAGAGTAGGCTTAATCCTACGATGTTCTTCATTGCAGTGTTGCTCGTCATTCCAACACTACAGCGTCATTCCTGCGAAATTCGTCATTCCTGCGAAATTCGTCATTCCTGCGAAATTCGTCATTCCTGCGAAGGCAGGAATCCCAAACTCAAATCAAGGCAAATTGTTACACCTTATAAACATCCAATAAGTTACGCATATCGCCAACGAGACTAGAGAGCTCATCACACATAATCTTCATTTCATTAGCACTTACGTTGTTTTGATTGCTAATGACATTAACTCGGTCGATGCCTTGTTTGATGTCAATTGAGACTTGTTTTTGCCGACTTGTCATTTCAGCTGTTGCGCTATTCAATAACTTGATTTCATCAACGGCTTTTAGGGCTTGTTGCAGTACTTCACCTGTTTTGGTTGTCGATTCTACGGTTTCCATGGCTGATGTTTTGTTGGCAGCCATTGCAGTTGAGGCTTCTTTGCTGCCAGCTTGAAGTTTTTCGATCATTACCCGTATTTCTTCTGTTGATGTTTGTGTTCTGCTTGCTAACGAACGAACTTCATCAGCAACAACAGCAAAGCCTCTTCCTTGCTCACCCGCTCTTGCTGCCTCAATAGCAGCATTTAACGCGAGCAGGTTAGTCTGCTCAGCAATGTTTCTAATGACATCCATTACGCCACTTATTTCTTCACTGGAGCGAGCCAACTCTTCAATGACAGAAACAGAACTTTCAGTATTGGACGCTTGTGTTTGAATATCTGCAATGGTTTTTGCGAGGGTACTAACGCTTAAATTCGTTTCTTTATCGGCGCTAATAGCGGCTTCGTCAGCTTTATTGGTGTTCTCCTCAACGATAACTGCTTGTCGCTCTAACTCAGTTGCTGAGTCAGCCATGTTGACAGCCTCAGTACTTAGTGTTTTTACAGAAGAGTGAGTAGCCGTAGCTAATTCATTTAGTGCTAGTGTTTTTTCAATGAGTGAATTTGAAATGGTTTGTACTTCCGTGATGGTCAACTGTACTTTCTCAAATAAGCGATTGAGACCTTTGGCCATCTCACCAAACTCGTCCTTTTCATCCTCACTGAATCTGAGGCTCAAGTCACTGCGTCCTGAAGCTATCTCGTTTATAGAGTCGATGTAATTTGCTATTCGCTGTCCGACAATTTTATTTAGCAGTAAATATACTGTTCCTAAGACGAGGAGCCCTAAAATGAGTTGCCTTAAAATTGCCCCAAAGACACTTGATAATACATTAGAAGAAATTTCTGATTTGCTTGCTCCAATAATTACCTGATAACCCCATTTCTTGTAGTCAATAGTCGTTAGTTCCCAATCATCAGGACTAGACATTGCTTGTTTAACAGAATCAATTTTCATGTGGTTTGAATGGGCACGAACTTGCCTTTTTGCGTCAAGTAAAACGACAAATCCTTGTTCCAATATTCGGCCTGATTCAATGATACTTTGAATCACTTTGAGGTCGGCTGAGTAACCAACATACCAAATCCCAATGGTGTCTCCATTTGGGTTTTGTAAAGGCGCATACCCTGTCAAATAGGGTTTGCCTAGAATATCTACTTGTCCATAAAAAGGTTTACCTCCGTTGATATTCACAATTGCTTTGCCGCTTGGACTGAGCTTTGTGCCAATTGCTCGCTGGTCATCTTTTATTACATTGGTGGCAATTCTTATGTAGTCGCTTCCGGTCTTACTGAAGATTGTTGCCGTACCATCCATAATATTTGTCAGTTCATCAACGAGAGTAAAGTTGTTGCCTTGGCCGCTATCACCCAAAAATAAGTTGTTTGCTACCACTCCGTTCACCTGAACCTGTCCTTGTTGGGTAGCCGCACCTAGCTCTTTGCCCATTTTTTGGAGCAGTCGCATGCTATTCTGCACGCGCTTCGCCATAATTTCGTCAGTGGTATCTAGTACATCAAGTACATGTTTGGTTTGCTTTGAAACCTCTGAGTCTATATCTGCTCGCGTCTGACTAGCTTGTTCTATAGCACTAATCACCGCCAGTATAATTGTAAAAATACAAATAACAGATGCTACGTAGTAGAAAAACTTTTTCTGTATTGTCATGTTGGCTACCTAGATATGGACAGTTGGTTTTTGTATCTAATAAGCGTAGCAAAACATATACCAATTGCTGGATAACTTTCGATTACGGTGACAAGTTTTTTTACACTTTTTGAAATTTTAGATAGGAAAATTTGAGTTACTCTCACTAAGTATATGAACTTTAGGCTATAAATACTAAAGGCTTGAATGTTGCATAAATGTTAAACGTACCCAGTTAGGGCCAACAAAAAAGAGATAATTATGACTAAATTTAAATTAATTTGTGCATCCTTTGCGTTATTATTAATTAGTGCGGGAGCAAATGCGTCACTCATCACAGGTTGGACCGTTTCGGGTCCGGACTCTCCTACTGCTACTCAGACACAGTTTAACTCGTGGAATTTAGCGTATAACAGCACTAGATTAGCTGGAGATCCAGTAACATTCATTGCTTCTGCTACAGTAGTAGATAGCGGAGATTATACGTTTGATTGGAACTTTAAGGGATTCCACGCATTCTTCAATGTTACAGCTTTCCTAAGAACCAGCTTAAGCGACGTGTTGGTAAATGCAGGCCCAAGTAATTGTTGCTCGACGCCTTCCAATGGGTTCGATTATTCCGGCGTTTATACATTCGATAACGTAAATGCGGGAGACGTAATTAGTTTCACTTTTGGTGGAGACAATTTTGATAGCAACTCTGCAATACGAGGTTCATTGACTCTAACTCAAGATGTTTCAGCGCCATCTGTATTTGCGCTTTTGGTGTTAGGTTTTGGCGTATTATTAGTGCGTAGAATCAAAAAATAGCAAATAAAATAAGGCCTATCATGCAAACTAAGCGTCGTAGGCCTTTTCTTCTCCATCCATACAAACTTTATTGTCTTCCCCGCACCGCCGAAAATAAGCACGCAATGACGACAAAACTTAAAGACATTTTGAGTGCTAAGGAAACCGTCAGCATTAATGCTGGGTTTTGTTCTGGGGTGAAAGTTGCGTCACCGATGTAATGGTGCATCATCAGGTTCACTAGGCTCATTCCCACTAAGTTCCCAATAGTGCGAGATAGGTTCATAGAGGCGGATGCAACACCCACTTCTTGCTCGTTGACTGCACCCATAATTGCACTGTTATTTGGGGTGGAGAATAAGCCAAAACCTAAGCCTACCAACGCTAAACCTGCGCCAATAAATGCAGGCTGGCTATTCACGTCAATTTGATTAAGCATAATGAAGCCACACGCCACTATAAAACAACCAGAAGTAGCGACGATACGGGGCTGGAATCGGTCTGAAAGCTTGCCTGCAAAAGGCGCAACGATTGCCATGCAAAGCGCTTGCAATAGAAGTATCTGGCCAGCTTCGGCAGGGCTTAAACCGTTCACATATTGTAGATATAAGCTTAGCAAGAAGATGATGGCGAAGTTGCTAGCATACATGAGTAGTGAGGTTGAGAGTGAAAGGCTAAATACACGGCTCTCTTTGAACATTTGTACGCGAATAAGCGGCTGCTTTACATAGCGCTGGTGTTGAATAAAGCCTAATAAACTTAAAACAGCAACACCCAGCAGTCCAATGCCTAAGACACTCGGAAGCTTGCTGAACCCGTAAACCAGAGAGCAAGAAAATAGAATGAATATGGCCGAACCGATCCAATCAAAGCGAGAGTGGTGGTCATTCTTCCAATCACCAGGCAAATAAACTTTGATATACACTAGAAGAGCAACAACCAAAGGAATTTGGAAATAAAATACCGAACGCCAGCCTAGCAGTTCGGTCAACCAACCACCCAATGCGGGTGCCAAAGTAAGGCCGATATATACACATGAAGCAACAATGCCCAGTGCCGTTCCCCGTTTGTTTGAGGGCGCAACGGCTGTGATAATTGCGACTCCGGTTCCAAATATCATTGCGCCAGAAGCGCCCTGTATGAAACGCCAAAACAAAATCCAATCGATATTCGTAGCAATTGCGCACATTCCCGCCGCTATGGCGTTAAGTGCAAGTCCCCATACATATATTCGTTTACGGCCGTAATTGTCGGCAATTTTGCCGAAGGGAAGCATTAAAGCTACATTGCTTAAAATATATAGAGTAGGCAGCCATGCTACCTTTATCGCATTTGCTTGAAGGTCTTCGGCAAGTGCTGGTATGGCGACGTTTACCGCAGCCATACCCATAGGTGCTATCAAATAACCTGCGCAAACAGCGATAAGTGCGATAGTGTCGAGTGGTAGTTTACGCAAAGACTTTCCTAAGCTGTTTCAGTGTTTTGTTCCTGTTTGCGGATGAGAGGGTTAGCGTACATCAATAATAGTTTACGTTGCTCGGCGTCGCTCAATCTTGCAAGTCTCTCTAATAAATATGCATGCGCCATTTCAGCGTTTTGACTGGAAGCCCTCATATCTTGGCGACCGAGTAATCGCGCTGCTTCTATCGATGTTGGATAAATACGTAGGCCATGTAGTACTTCCTTATCGATATAGCTAGCGACTTGTTTCGCATTCTCAAAGTCGCCGCCAACGAGCTTACCAAAGTGGACATGTACTTTACCTTTTTGACCAGTAATACCACTTACAATACTTTGCATGTCCTCATTATCTGGCTTGTCATATTTCCCTTCTTGCTCTGCTTGATACAGCTCTTTCGCTTTGTGAATATCGCAAGGATCAAATTCATAGGAGAGTGACACAGGCACAATTCTCAAGTCTCTAATATAATCACCAAATGACATATCCTTTGGCTTATTTAAACTCAGCATTGAGACGATAGCGGGATTAGTTAGGTCGATACCGTCTTTAGCTCTTCCCTCACGCTGAGCAATCCAGATATGTTGGCGGTCATTTTTAAGGGTGTGTTCAATATACTCACTGAGCAGTTTTGCGGCTGCGAGTTTCTCACGCCTGCCCTCCACTGACCGCTCAACAACAAAGCATTTATTCAGTCTGATGAGGTCAGCAACCCAGTCTTTGTGTAGTAAATTATCGCCAACAGCAATGCGCACGGTATCTTGACCATTAATATGTAAAACCCAATTAACGAAAGCAGGATCTAAAGCGATGTCTCGGTGGTTACTGACAAATAGACAGGGTTTGCTTAAACCGAGCGTATCTAAGCCCGAGACCGTGAGCTCTGCGCACGTCTTTTTTATCATACGACGCATGTATGGTTCGACTAGAATTTGAAATTCTGAGAGCGAATTTATATCTGCGAATTTACGCTTGATAAACATTTTCGTTATCAGGCTTAGCAATGGGTAGCTTGCCCTTGGCCATTTCGCAAACTTGAATTTAACCAAGGTCATGATGAAGTCTTTCTTATTCGCTAGCCTTTGCAACACAGTGCTTAATTCGGCATTACTAAATGGCTTTATTTTGTCAAATTTGTGGGTCATTCCTAGCCTTATTGTCTTTCCGTCATTCCAGCCTACTACCGTCATTCCAGCCTACTGCCGTCGTCCCCGCTTACTACCGTCGTCCCCGCGAAGGCGGGGACCTAGATCCCTGCCCACTATGGTCACTCCCACTTACTACTGTCATTCCCGCTTACTACCGTCATTCCCGCGAAGGCGGGGACCTAGATTCCTGCCTTCGCAGGAATGACATACCTTCGCAGGAATGACAAAGCTTCGCAGGAATGACAAAGCTTCGCAGGAATGACATACCTTCGCAGGAATGACATACCTTCGCAGGAATGACAAGCCTCAGATCTTTTCCAAATGCTGCACTATTTCCGGCCAAACCAACTCGTTAATCACTTCTTTCATGGCTAAACTGTCTTCTGAGAATTCAAGCGTGCCATCATCAAGTGTGGTGAGCAGCTTATTTTCTCGTAGGGCATTCACGAAACTTCCCAATACGTTCTTGTCGTAGAACTCAGGTGAACTCATGCCATAAAGGGTTGAAAGACGTTCGGCAATAACACAGCTCTGTTTCTCAAGTTGAGTACGGCCGAGTGACTTCTCTTTCTCAAGCACACTGAGTACAACTGCGTAGCGTTGCCAAGTTTCTTGCATTGCTCGGCTGAGTAACCACGCAGAATGGAAACTATCGTCGCTGGAAGCTGGTGGCGCTAAGTAGCGGCCACTTTGTACTAACAAGCCTTGGGCTTTCATCTGTGATATCAATGTGTCGGCATACTCACTCGCTTGCTCTAATGACAAATGCATGAAGAACTCGCGTTTCAGCAAGGGATACATGCGTTCAACGATTGATATGATTGCGGCTTTTTCTTTTTTCTTAGCACTGAAAATAACCGCCATAATTAAACTAGGCAAAGCAAAAACATGCATGATGTTATTACGGTAATAGGTGAGTAATACTGCATTGTCAGGCTTTGTCGCAACGAGTTTGCCGTACTCATCTTCCGACTGTTCAAAACGCTTTAGGGCCAGTGTTGTTTGAACCAACTCGATAGCGTCTTCGTCTGGCATGGTGAAGTCGCCGCTAAACGGTGCGTTTTTAAGAAGTTCGAGGTAGTCACTGATAGCGCGAGTTAATTCTGACTCGCTCATGATCTGG
Source organism: Alteromonas sp. W364 (assembly GCF_031846205.1). NCBI lineage: Bacteria > Pseudomonadati > Pseudomonadota > Gammaproteobacteria > Alteromonadales > Alteromonadaceae > Alteromonas > Alteromonas sp. W364. Next base: position 88,031 of record NZ_JAVRID010000007.1, read on the forward strand.
GTTTTTGACGATAGCAAACATAGCGCTACTAAAGCTGTACCATTCAATGCCGCGGCACGATTGATTCGCGTCATAATAGTATCTGCAAGCTTGTTCACGGCAGGCGTTAACCACGTTGGTTTTTTATCTGGATCATCCACATTAACATCGCGCCACTCTTTCACGTTCTCATCTAAGAATTGATTAATAAGTAGTGGCTCGCCGAAGTTTACGAAGCCCTGACCATAATTTTTCAACTTACGAATGGCAGAGAAAACTTGTGTTGGCGATTCTTTTTTCTTCGACTTGCCTTTCAATTCTTTTTGGTAACTTTTTACTTCCATAACGTGCTCATAGCCCAGATAAACAGGGACAATTGAGACTGGACGATTGATACCTTTTAAGGCGGCTTGTAAGGTCATTGCAAGCATGCCGGTCTTTGGTGGTAGCAAGCGACCTGTTCTCGAGCGCCCGCCCTCCGGGTAGTACTTAACTGAATAGCCTTTGTTAAATAGCAATTCTAGGTATTCTCTAAACACAGCGGTATAGAGTTTGTTACCGGCAAAACTGCGACGTAGAAAAAACGCACCACAACGTCTAAATATCTTACCCACTGGCCAAAAGTTTAGATTAATACCTGCAGCGATATGCGGAGTCACTAGGCCCTCATGATAAATAACATAGGTTAATAATAGGTAATCCATATGTGAGCGATGACACGGTACATAAATGATCTCGTGGCCGTTTTGAGCCAGTTCTCGCACGCGATGAGCGTGTCCGACATGTATGCCGTTATATATTTTATTCCAGATACGCCCAAGCACTCTATCGCCTATACGAATGAGACCTTCGCGATAGTCGGCCGCAACTTCATCAATATAAGCTAAGGCTTTTTTCTTTGCTTCATCAGGGCTGATGTTTTTTTGTCTGACTTCTTCTTGCATGGCCAATTGAATAGAGTCGGCACCGAGAAGTGAATTGTATAGAGTCGAGCGTTCTAAAAGCGTTGGGCCTGACATTGCTTGACGTTTTCGCTGAAAGTGAGTCCTCGCTACTCGTACTAGCTTCTGAGATATCTTTTGGTTAGAGCCATGTAATTGGGCCATCTGTTTAGTGGACACAGCTTTACTGTAACTAACGATGTTGTCACGACCTAAGAATAGTAAAATGAATAGCTTTCGTAACCAGCTTGGCGATGCTCTATCAGCAAGTAATTGCGCGAATCCGGAGGACTCTTTGCCTGCTGAGCGACCCCAAGATATTGATACAGGCACAACCTGCAAGTCTAGTTCGGGATTTTCTCTATGTAATAGAAACATTTTTGTAAATACGTCTTCAATAGATGTTTTCTTTACTTTTCGGGAAAATAGGCTTTGAGGACGATTGATATAATAGCAGCGCTTATGCTCCTCACCTAAGAACCCTATGGGCGATATGGGATTGGGTAAACCTAAGCCTGCAGCTGACAATTGCAAGGCAACTAAATCGGTAATCGATTCAGTTTGAATTAAGTATAAAAGGGGCTTCTTTTTATCAATACCGAGCTCTGACTCGATGTTAGTAGGCACACTCTTCACTGAAATTAGCCAGCGAATTGGCAGTGTAAAAAGCTTTCGCAAAAAAGCGCGTACGCCACTCATGTATTCTTCCTAATATAAAAATTAACCTGACAATAATAACATGACAGCGATAATTTATATTAATTCCTTGAAAAACAAACGTAACAAAAGACAAATTGATGATTGCCATTTATTCGATCCTGTATATACTTACACCTAACTGTATAGAAAAACAGGCTGTTTATGCGTCCACTAACTCCAAGACAACAAGAAGTGCTCGACCTAATCAAAAGCACCATGATCGACACGGGTATGCCCCCAACTCGCGCAGAAATTGCACGAAATTTAGGCTTTAAATCTGCTAACGCAGCGGAAGAGCATCTAAAAGCACTGGCGAAAAAAGGCGTGATTGAAATTATGCCGGGTACTTCGCGCGGTATTAAACTGAATTGTGCACTTGAAGATGAAGTGGAAGAAGGTTTACCGTTAATTGGTCGTGTTGCAGCGGGTGAACCCATCCTAGCAACAGAACATGTAGAGTGTCATTACAAAGTCGACCCAGATTTGTTCAAGCCAAGCGCCGACTTTTTGCTTAGAGTCGATGGCATGAGTATGAAAGACATCGGTATTCTCGACGGCGATATATTAGCGGTTCACAGAACAACTGATATTCATAACGGTCAGGTTGTCGTCGCTCGTGTTGATGAGGATGTTACGGTAAAACGGTTTGAAAAACGCGGAAGCCAAGTACTACTACATGCAGAAAACGACGCTTTCTCACCGATTAAAGTCGATTTAGCTTCACAACCATTCAATATAGAAGGTATTGCAGTTGGTGTTATTCGTAACTCTGATTGGATGTAAACATGAGTTAACTCTTCTTTCTACTCGACATATACCCAACTAACCCAAGCACCGCTTTCAGCCGGTTCTTGGGTTTTTTTAAATAAATCAATCGCTTCTTCCCTCTTCATTAATTCCGTCTCTGCTTGAGTTACTTATCAATTCTTTATTGTTTATTTATTGCGCATTAAGCAAATAGGGAATAACCATATTCATTCAAATTGCAAAAAAACACTAGACTAAGTAGGGACTTTGTTTAATCATTAGGCATTGATTTACATATCATTAAAAATAATAACAAAACCTTTACATTGGAGTGTAAAAATTGAGCGCTCTAATGTTGTTATGCAAAGGAGTATCAGAGTGAAGCGAATTTCAACGTTGCTAGTAGGCGCTATGCTGGCGCTTAGCAATCCGGCAATCGCGACGACTGCTGCGGAACGATCAGATATTAACTTACGCGAAGGCGTTACCGATATCAGTGCACAAGTATATGATTTACATATGCTAATGTTCTGGATTTGTGTAGTCATTGGTGCCTTGGTATTCGGCGTTATGTTCTATTCCATGATAGTTCATCGCAAGTCAGTGGGCGCTAAGCCAGCGAACTTTCACGAGAATGTAAAGGTTGAGGTGCTTTGGACAGTAATCCCTTTCATTATCCTTATTGCTATGGCTTGGCCCGCGGCGAAAACCTTAATGGCGATGGAGGATACCAGCGAAGCAGATATTACTATACTAGTCACTGGCTCCCAGTGGAAGTGGCATTACAAGTACCAAGAAAACCCAGATGTTGAATTCTTTTCTTTGCTGGCCACTCAGCGAGAGCAAATTCAAAATAAGTTTCCTAAAGGTGAAAATTATCTTCTTGAAGTTGACCGACCTTTAGTCATCCCTACGGGCAAAAAAGTGAGATTCCTAATTACTTCAGATGATGTAATTCATTCATGGTTTGTGCCTGATTTTGCAATTAAGAAAGATGCTAACCCTGGTTTTATCAATGAAGCATGGGCGAATGTTAACGAACCTGGTATTTACCGTGGTGCATGTGCAGAGCTATGCGGAAAAGACCATGGCTTTATGCCGGTGGTAGTCATTGCAAAAGAGCCGGCAGAATACGACGCGTGGATAAAAGAGCAAGAGTTAGCTGCCATACGTGCAAAAGAAGAAGAACAACGTTTACTTGCGATGAATATGAGTATGGAAGAGCTAATGACCCAAGGTGAGAAGGTTTACAACATTGCCTGTGTCGCTTGCCACCAACCAAACGGTGAAGGTCTTCCACCCACATTCCCTGCTTTGAAAGGCAGCGCGATTGCATTAGAGAAGCAAAACATTCCAGCGCACATTGATTACATCATCAACGGCAAAAACAACATGCCTGCGTTTGGTAAGCAGTTGAGTATGTCTGAGATTGCGGCGGTAGTGACTTACGAGCGTAATGCTTGGGGCAACAACACTGGCGACATGGTGCAAGCTAAAGACGTCAACGCTGTGATAAACGGTCAATAGGAGGTCATCACGATGAGTACAGATACAGTAAAAGATAGCCAAGACACTCACGCTGCTAGTGATGGCGCACACGACGACCATCATCATGAGCATCATATTCCAACAGGGATAACCCGTTGGTTGTTTACGACTAACCACAAAGACATAGGTACATTGTATTTGTGGTTCGCATTCATTATGTTCCTCGTGGGTGGTGCAATGGCGATGGTTATTCGCGCAGAGCTCTTCCAACCAGGACAGCAAATTGTTTCACCTGATTTCTTCAACCAAATGACAACAGTGCATGGGTTAATTATGGTCTTTGGTGCAGTTATGCCTGCCTTTACCGGCCTTGCAAACTGGTTGGTACCAATGATGATAGGTGCGCCGGATATGGCTTTACCTCGCATGAATAACTGGAGCTTCTGGATACTGCCATTTGCCTTTTTAATTCTGCTTTCATCGCTATTTATGGAAGGCGGTGGCCCTGGCTTCGGTTGGACCTTCTATGCGCCTTTATCTACTCAATATAGTAACGACAGCACTGCCTTGTTTGTGTTCTCTGTGCATATTATGGGTATTTCCTCAATCATGGGCGCGATTAACGTTGTCGTTACCATCTTAAATATGCGTGCTCCAGGCATGACGTACATGAAGATGCCGCTGTTCGTATGGACGTGGTTGATTACGGCGTTTTTACTTATTGCTGTTATGCCAGTCTTAGCCGGTGCGGTTACGATGGTACTGACCGACAAATACTTCGGAACAAGCTTCTTTGACGCTGCCGGTGGTGGTGACCCAGTGATGTTCCAGCATATTTTCTGGTTCTTTGGTCACCCAGAAGTATACATTATGATTTTACCTGCTTTCGGTATCATCTCCGCGATTGTGCCTACCTTTTCGCGTAAAAAACTTTTTGGTTACGCCTCTATGGTGTATGCAACCGCTTCGATCGCGCTTCTTTCGTTCATCGTTTGGGCGCATCACATGTTTACCACCGGAATGCCAGTGGCCGCGGAAATGTTCTTCATGTTCGCGACCATGTTGATATCGGTGCCTACAGGCGTGAAAGTCTTTAACTGGGTAGCGACAATGTGGCGCGGCTCATTAACGTTTGAAGTGCCAATGATGTTTGCTATTGCCTTTATCGTGCTGTTTACGATTGGCGGCTTGTCTGGCTTGATGTTGGCCATTACACCTGTCGACTTCCAGTATCACGATACCTACTTTGTTGTTGCTCACTTCCATTACGTACTGGTTACAGGTGCGGTCTTCTCTATCATGGCGGCTGTCTATTATTGGCTACCGAAATGGACGGGTAAGATGTTTGACGTGACTTTAGCTAAGTGGCATTTCTGGTGCTCACTAATTTCTGTAAACGTGTTGTTTTTCCCTATGCATTTTGTGGGTCTAGCAGGTATGCCTCGTCGTATTCCTGACTATGCGCTTCAATTCGCAGATTTCAATAAGTGGATCAGTATCGGTGGTTTCGCCTTCGGATTATCTCAGCTTATTTTCTTAGTATTGCTTATCAAGGCATGTAAGAAACAAGGTGAGCCTGTTAGCGACCAAGTTTGGGAAGGGGCTGAAGGTTTAGAATGGGAAATCCCGTCACCTGCACCTTACCATACGTTTGAAACGCCGCCGGTAGTGAAATAAGAAACGGTAGTTGAGACGATGAATCCTGAAGATAAATCGCTTAATGACACGGCTAGAGACGCTGAAGCAAGTAGTGCTGATGCGTCTACGGCGCCCAAAACGCGCGCTGAAATGGCAGCTGAAAATGCGAAAACAGTAAAGCGCTTGGTATTAGTTGTTGTTTGTATGTTGGGTTTCAGCTTCGCATTAGTGCCTCTGTACGATGTGTTCTGTGACTTAACCGGTATCAACGGTAAGCCATCGGATCAAGCGGCTGTGTATGAGTCGGTAGTGATCGATGAATCGCGCACTATTAAGGTAGAGTTTATTACCCGTACCCACTCTGGAATGCCTTGGGAGTTCAAAGCACAAACAGCTGTAGTGCGTGTGCATCCTGGCGAAATGGGTGAAGTCGAATTTTACGTACGAAACCCATCAGACCGCGACATTATTGCTCAAGCAATTCCATCCGTGTCACCTGGTACGGCTGCGCTCTACGTGAATAAAACAGAGTGTTTTTGTTTTAAACATCAACCTTTGAAATCAGGCGAAGAAGCCATCATGCCGATGAAATTCTACGTTGACCCACAATTGCCCAAAGATATAAGTGTTTTTACTTTGCAATATACCCTTTATGACATATCTGCAAAGGTACAACCCGCTGTTGAAGTAGCAATGAATACAGCTAATGGAGAATAAAATGGCTCAAGAACAATACGAAAAATACTATGTGCCCGAACAAAGTATATGGCCCATCGTGGGCGCAGTGGCTTTGTTTCTAATAGCAGTTGGCGCTGGTAATTTTGTAATCGAAAATAGCAATGGAACGGAAGGCTTTGGTTTTTATGTTCTGCTAGCCGGTTTAGCGTTATTGCTTATCATGATCACAGGTTGGTTTAAAAACCAAATCGACGAATCAATGAGTGGCTTGTATAGCGCTCAGTTGGGCCGATCTTACCGTCAGGGTATGGCCTGGTTCATTTTCTCTGAAGTTATGTTCTTTGCGGCTTTCTTTGGTGCATTGTTTTATGCCAGAGCGATCGCGATCCCATGGCTAGGCGGGGCATCAAATAATGTCAGCACCAACGAAGTGTTATGGAACGGTTTCGAAGCCACATGGCCTCTTCTTGTTACGCCTGCTGATGCGATAACAACAGGTGAACCTTCAACGCAAGCTATGCCTTGGACTGGACTGCCATTAATCAATACGGCCTTATTACTAGCGTCCTCAGTAACACTGCACTTTGCACACGTAGGGCTAGAAAAAGACAAAAGAACACAGCTAACCGTATGGTTAGGAATTACTATCCTATTGGGTTGTATTTTCTTGGGTTTGCAAGTGCAAGAATACATTCACGCTTATCGTGATCTCGACCTCACGCTCGATTCAGGCGTCTACGGAAACACTTTCTTCTTGTTAACAGGCTTCCATGGAATGCATGTTACCTTGGGAACAATAATACTCATTGTGTTGTTTTTTAGAGTATTGAAGGGGCACTTTACGCCGAAAGAACACTTTGCTTTCCAAGCGGGTAGTTGGTATTGGCATTTTGTTGACGTAGTGTGGGTAATGTTATTCTTTTTTGTCTATATTCTTTAAGAATATAAGCTACTGACATTGTTGAGTAAATAAACAACAATGGGCTACTCCGTTTGAGTAGCCTGCTGTTGATAAGGTGAAAGATTCGGTTTAATCAATCCCGTTGCAACACCAAGCAAAATAATGCCAATGATGAGCGCCGAAGCAAGTACTCGTCTACCAATATATTTACTCATATTTTCATCTTGTTTGTTTTTCAACATGATCACCATAGCTTTGAACAAGCTGACCACCATAAAGATCAACAAAGCACCAATGACAATTTTCACAACTAACATGCACTCGCTCCTATTATTTTTATTCTTTCTTTTGCGGGGCAAAAAGAATTTTCAAAGGTTTATTAACGAATATGTGGCTCCGTAAATTACCTATAATACCTACCTTAATCACTTTGGTATGTGTTGTCATTATGTTTGGCTTAGGTATCTGGCAATTGGATAGAAAAGCTGAAAAAGACGTGCGTCTTGCCCAAATCGAAGAACGACGAACAAGCGAAGCTTATACGCTATCTGAATTGATGTTGATCGCGGGAGAAGAGAGTACAACATCACAAACAGAAGATATTCAAGATTACCCTGTTCAAGTCATCGGCGAAGCAAACATAGACAAGCTGTTTTACATCGATAATAAAATTAACGAAGGCCGAGTCGGTTTTGAAGTTGTTGTTCCAATAAAGCTTAATAGCGACCTTTCAAGCCAAATAAGCAAAGGAGCGTCGTCTGATCCCACTTTTGTTCTAGCTAATTTAGGTTGGTTACGTGGTTCAGGAATCAGAGGAGAGTTGCCAAACATTCCCCAGGCAGATCTAGCGTTAATCGCTGGTACAAATAACGTGTTTCGCGGCGTAGTGAAGTACCCGTCGAATAACGCCATGGTATCGGAAACAAACATCTCATTCGGCGAATTTCCCGCATTACTACAGCAACTAGACTTAGCAAAAGCTGCAGAACACCTGCAATTAAGCGGTGACAAAAGTCTGCTTCCGTTTATTATCAATATTGATAAAAACCCGCAAACCGAGTTTGTCAGAGAGTGGCAACCGGTCGTGATGGCACCAGAAAAACATTTGGGTTATGCCGCTCAATGGTTTGGTTTAGGTATTGCAGCCTTAACTATTTACTTATTGAGTTTAATGAAACTCCTCCATTCTAAAAATAATAAAGAGACATAAGATGCAAGCAAAAAACTCATCATCGAAGAAAACGAAATTCACTGCCCTAGCGCTTATTGTCGTTTTCATTCTTCCCGTTGTTCTTGCCAAATTAGCGCTTGATAATGATTGGTTTAATAAAGGTGCTACAAACAGAGGACAGTTACTCGACCCTATTATTGATGCTAGTAGCGTATTTGTAGACACCAGTGAGGAACCGCATTGGCGTTTGTCTTACGTCATCCCTGAAAGTTGCGATGTTGCTTGTGAGAATGCGGTATTTAGTATTAGCCAGGTAAGGAAGGCTGTTGGGCGTGAAATGGATAGGGTAGACGCAGTTTTTATCGCTACGGAAAACAGCGATACGAAAGCAGTAGCAAACGTAGTTTCCAAAGAATATGGCAAGCTGTTAAATTTAGATTCAGAAAGTGTTAATAAATTGTTTAAACAGGTCGGCAATGATGGTATTTTCATTATAGATACACTCGGAAATGTAGTATTGCGATACGACATCACGCTTGAACGAGACCAAGCAATTATGGACAGCCGTGACATATTGGCAGACCTACGCAAATTACTGAAATTGTCGCGCATCGGCTAGAACAGGATAAAAGAATAATGAAGAAGTTAGTGCTGGCTAGCATTTTTTTGGCACTAGTTGTTATTGTCCTAGGCGCTTATACACGTCTAACGGACGCAGGGCTTGGATGTCCTGATTGGCCAGGATGTTATGGCACCTTGCTTGTTCCGCAAACGGAAGAGTTAGTAGAACGCGCGAATCAAGCGTTCCCTGAGCGTCCGGTTGAAGCTGAGAAAGCTTGGAATGAAATGATCCATCGCTACTTTGCTGCTGGCTTGGGCTTTCTTATTTTGGTCATTTTCCTTAGCGCTCTCGTTAAGCGACTGAGAGGGAAGAATGTCCCGATAAAACTTCCCTTCGTGATATTTTGCTTGGTGTGCTTTCAAGGTGCGCTGGGCATGTGGACAGTTACCTTAAATCTATTACCTGTAGTGGTAATGGGGCATTTGTTGGGTGGTTTTACCGTTCTCTCTTGTCTGTTTCTATTGTATTTGCGCCTCACTCCATATCGTATTCCGGGTGGTGACTCGCAAATCAGAAAGCTCGCCAAATTTAGCCTTATTGGAATACTTATCTTAGTTTGGCAGATTGCATTAGGCGGCTGGACTAGTGCAAATTACGCATCAGTGTCCTGTGTCGAACTTCCAATCTGTCAGGGAGATTGGTTTAGCCAGATGGACATCAGTGGAGCCTTTAGTGTTCCCGAAGCTGAAAACTATGAATTCGGTGTACATAGCCCTGAAGAAAAGGTCACGATGCATGTTATGCACAGAATTGGGGCTATTATCACATTTTTATATCTGTGTTGGTTCGCTATCGCGGTTTACAAAAAATCCTCGTCGGGTTTGATGAAACGCCTAGCCGTAACGATGACTTTAGTGCTGGGCTTACAAATTATTCTTGGTGTTAGTAACGTTGTTTATAGCTTGCCATTGGTTGTGGCGACAATGCATAACGCGGTGGCTGCATGTTTGTTGCTGGTAATGATAATGATGTCTTACACCATGTATCGCAAGTATTGACGGCTGTCTAAAACAGTTAAACATAGTGGTAAATCACTCATCACAACAAAAATATAAAAGTGATTTATGAAGTAAAATTTTCTAGGAGAAGCACATGGGTCAACAAGCTATCGCTTCGAAAGCTATTCGCAATCAAGCCACTTGGCGTGACTATTATGAAATGACAAAGCCCCGCGTGGTAATGCTACTTTTACTGACCGCCTTGGTTGGTATGTGCTTAGCCACATCAACTTGGATAGACTTGCAGGTCTTAATCTTTGGCATGTTGGGCATTGGTTTATTGTCGTCTTCAGCAGCTGTTATTAATCATGTTGTTGACCATAAAATTGATAGTGTGATGGCACGTACTTTTAATCGCCCAGTGGCGAAAGGGAAAGTATCTCCCCAACGAGCTTTAGTGTTTGCCTTCGTGATTGGTGCGATCGGCTTTGTGAGCTTAGCTGCATTTGTAAATATGCTAACAGCTTGGTTAACTTTGGCTAGTTTAGTCGGTTATGCAGTGATTTATACGTCTTATTTAAAACGTGCAACGCCACAAAATATTGTCATAGGTGGCTTAGCTGGAGCCGCTCCTCCGCTTTTGGGTTGGGTAGCCGTTACCGGTGAGATACACGCGTATGCACTCTTGTTGGTGTTGATTGTTTTCACTTGGACGCCACCCCATTTCTGGGCTTTGGCTATTCATCGCGAAAAAGACTATGCAAAAGCAGAGATACCCATGTTGCCTGTTACTCATGGAATCGAATTCACTAAAACGTGTGTATTACTCTATACGGTCTTGCTCTGCTTAGTGTGTGCATTACCTTATTTAGTGGATATGAGCGGGCTCATCTATTTGATTGGCTCTACTATTCTCAACGCTGGTTTTATGTATTTCGCGATTAAGCTGAAATATAGACCTGAAGCGTCTACTGCAATGGACACATTTAAGTTTTCCATTTTACATCTAATGATTTTATTTGTGGTATTACTAGCTGATCACTACATTCCTTTGTAAACTTCTATTAAATATTTAGGTCTACTGAGTAGGCCTCTTTTCATTATGTGTTGGATACTATTCTCATGAACCAAAATAAATTGGTTGGCATTGTTGCTGTCCTGTCGTTAATTCTCGGTATTTATTTAGCGATTACTATCGCGCCGCCTTCCAGCATGGAAAAGCCGCTGAGCGAGCAAACTCAACATATGAGTTGGTATCCTCAAGCCAGAGCGCTAGCCGACTTCGAGCTTACCAGTCACACAAATGAAAAGATGACCAATAGCGACTTAAAGGGCTCTTGGACCTTAGCATTTGTGGGGTATACCTTCTGCCCAGACATTTGTCCTGTCACCTTGGCTGAAGTGAATAAAATATATCCTGAATTACAAGAAAATGTGACGTCTACTTCTCTACAAATATGGTTTCTATCCGTTGATCCCAAACGCGATACTGTTGAAAGGTTAAATGAATACGTTAACTATTTTAATCCTGATTTTCTTGCAAGTACGGGATCTCACGACCAACTTTTTCCCTTGGTAAGAAGTATGGGAATGATGTATTCAATGAGCGAAAGCACTGACAATCCAAATTATCTTGTCGATCATAGTGCATCTATTGTGGTCATAAATCCTGACGGCAACGTGGTTGGACGCTTTAAGCCAAAAATGGAACCTGGCCAACTCGCCATCAGTGACATGGAAGAACTGAAAGTAGACGTTCCCTTGTTACTTAACAATGGCTGATTGCGATTTTATTATTCAACCCTGCAAGCCAGCGGAAGCTGAACAGCTTGCTGCATTGGTTTTTCAATCTGAGCCCATCCTGCTTAGCTACCTGTTCGGTGGTGAAGAACACTGCCTATCATTCCTTCGCTATGCTTGCGCCCGAGCCGATGGCCAATTTAGCGCAAGTAGACATTGGGGAGTGAGTGATGCAAATAATCACGAGTCTGATGTGCTGCTAGGTGCATGCACAACATGGTATTCACCTATGTCTGACGTATTTCAATATCAGACCTTAGAGGCGTTGAAGGGCTTTTTCGATGTCAAGCAACTTGGCCACCTACTGATCAATCGAGAAGCACTAGACCTCTGTTTTACAAGCCCAACTAAAGATCAGCTATGCTTAGGGCACTTAGCCATTATTCCGAGTGCTAGAAATCTTGGCTTAGCCACTTCCCTTATTGCTTTTGCAAAACGCAAAGCACAGAAGATGAAAAAGTTAGCGTTGGTGCTAGATGTTGAAAAAGGTAATACGGCAGCACTAAACTGTTACCTGAATGCGGGTTTCAATGTTGTAAAAGAAAATCATTTTCTGCCCACTGAGCAGTGTTTTTTACGTTTGGAGTTGCCTATTCAAGCTTAGATATTTGGTTTACTTGCAGCATGAAACTCAAGGCGTTAGCAATGTGTCCAGAATCTAGTCTAATGAAACTACACAGTTGCGGCCGTTCTGCTTGGCTTGATACAAAGCTTCATCTGCAAGACCGATTAGTTTGTCGAGTTCAACCGAATGTGGAAGTGCACTAACGACACCAATACTCAATGTAACTTTATGCTCTGGCGTTATATTCTTTGAATCGAAATGTTCGCGCAGTTTGTCTGCAAGTTGATGAGCCTCACGGGTGTTTGTGTTGGGCAAGAAGATGAGAAATTCTTCGCCTCCCCAGCGCAATGGAATATCGGACTCTCGCAATCGTTTCTTTAGCTCTTTACCAACCTCTTCAAGAACTTCATCGCCAGTAGCGTGGCCATATTCATCGTTAATTCGCTTAAACCAATCTAAGTCGATGAGAATAATTGCCATAGGTGTTTTGTTACGTTTACCTAATTCCCATAAAGGGTGAACTAAATCGGAAAAGGCACGTCGATTGTAAAGATTTGTCAGTTGGTCAAGCCGAGCGTTAATTTCAGCGCTCTTCCTGGCTTCTTGAGCCAACTTAAAGTTAAACCCTAGAGAGATTGATAATAGTGACATTTCTAAAAGCATACCAATTTCAATGCCTCGGAATGCCCACTGTGAATAAGGAATGACTCCCCAAGTAGCAAGGCTGGAGATGGTTGCTCCACCGGTACCCATAATCACCGCAGGCACGAAAAACATTGCCAATGGGTTGCCGCTTTTATAGGAATAATAGCCAATAACCAGCATCCAGATCGATAATGTCGTTAAGATGATTAACTGAGCCATTATTGCAATGGAGCGGTCATCTATTATCAAGAGGCCAAGCGCCAGTATCAAAAGGGCACCATAAAGTTTATACCTAAATGCATACAGTGATGGTAAATAGGTGCGAGTATTCAGAAATTCCAATGTGAAAAGCACGCCAGAAAACAAATAGGCAAACATCAAGGTTGGCATAAGAAGCTGCTGTAACCCGACAGACTCTGGCCACAATATCCAAAACCCATGCCCTGTATAAGTGTAGTTAAAAGCTGTGAATGCCAGCAAGTAAAGTGAATACAATAGGTATTTTAATTCTTTTAAATAACTGAATAAGGCAATGTTATAAATAAACAGAATGCCCAAAATGCCATAAAGTGCACCATAGAAATAGGCGTTTATTGATGCTGTGCCAACATGGCTTTGTTCCGAACCAATATAAATAGGAAGCGTTAAAGGATCTTTTGAATGAACGCGAAAATATACGTCTGTTTGCCCTGGAGGGAAGTCATATGCTACCGCTGGCATACGTCGTGAAATTGGCCGTTTAGTGAACGGTACAGAATCTCCAATAGCCGCCTCTTGAAGTATTTGCTTATTGTGAACATAATAAACATCAACTTCATCCAACCAAGCGTTATCAATTTTAATGACTAGGCTGTCATCATTTTTGCTAGTGTTAATGACTGGCAGTACTGCCCATAGTGTATCTTGAGTAAATCCAAAGCTGACTTGAGTCTCGCTATTATGCGAAAATTGTTGCTTCTGAAACGCTATTATTGCTTCGTTAATCGTCATTTCACTAGACGCATCAGAGAAAAGGTGGAGTTGCTCATTAACGAGCTTAATATCAGTGTTTATTTCATTTGTATGCGCGCTCACTTCACCCGCAAGCATTGCACTTGAGATAATGATAAAGATGATAACCGTGCGAAAAACTGACATCACTTTGGTTAATTCTCCTATTGCCGAACTCGTGTTAAGGCAAATTCCACAACATTGCAATTTACGCTATTCATTCTTGCCGAGAAGATCCTGTCTATGCCTCAGCCAATTGCTAATGACAACAAGAGCGCTATACTAAAAACGATTTACGGCGAGGTCAGAAAGAGTAACCGAGCATTCTGATCTATTCAATATATATCTGAATCAATAAGAAGGATAACTAATATGGCTAGGGTTTTGAGATTTTGAACATCGAGAGTTTTAATCCGAAGCAGGTAAAGTTGTTTAAAAAAACGCTGTTGAGAAATATCTATTTTGCCTTATTTGTTATCATCGTTGGCTTAATAGTACAAGCTAATCAATCGCTTTTTAGTGGAAGCAAACGAGATGGGATACTATTGATCTTCGCTATAGCTTCTATCCCTCTGGGCATTTCTTTTCTCGTGTATCAAGCTTGGAAAATAGGGACTAACCCAACATATTTACTGTTTGATCTTGAGGCTAAGGTGTTAAAAATGCCAAAGGCACAAGATCTAAGTTTTAACGCTTTATCTAGTTGCTTGTTGAGGTATGAAAGCGGCAGATACGATCTTGATATTATCTATAAAAACGGAAAAATTCTGACAACAGCAAAATGTACATATCTTGTTTGGATAGTATTCAAGTGGAACAAGCTTTTGCGATCATCAACGAGCTTATCGCTGAAGCAGCGTAAAGTTAAGCCCTTATCTTATCACCACGCCTTCAATTCATATCTTCCTTTTAGCTAGTTTTGATTGCTTTATTTAATACTAGCTTCTAGACTTTCGACTGGAATACTGAATTTTGAAATTTTCAAAAACAACACAAGGAAATATCGTGGAATATAAATATATAAAACAAACAGTACTAGTTTGTGCGGCTGTCGCAATATCTATTGTTACCTCTGGCTGTGCATCAACCAGTTCTCAAGTGATTGAAACGCCTAAAGTCGCTAGTTACAACACTAGTTATAGTGGCGTGAAAAACAAAATTGTTGTTGGTACATTTGTTAATCGTTCTAGCTTTCAAAATGGCATTTTTTCATCTGGAACCGATCGACTGGGCAGTCAAGCTAAGACGACATTGATGGGTCACCTTCAACAGACAAATCGCTTTGTAGTTTTAGACAGAGACAACATGGCTTTATTAGCATCAGAATCAAAACTGACTGGCGCCACGCAAAATCTTTCAGGTGCAAAGTTTGTGGTTACTGGTGATGTAACTGAGTTTGGCCGAAAGGATATAGGTGACAAGCAACTGTTTGGTCTGTTAGGCAAGGGAAAATCGCAAATTGCATATGCTAAAATCACTCTTAATATTGTTGATGTGACAACTTCTGAGCTTGTTTATTCAGTGCAAGGTGCGGGTGAATATAGCTTATCAGAGCGAGAAGTTATCGGCTTTGGTAGCACAGCTGGTTACGACTCAACCTTAAACGGAAAAGTATTAGATTTGGCAGTCAGAGAGGCGGTCAATAACCTAGTGAATGGATTAGAATCTGGGAATTGGAGCCTGTAAAAATGAAACAAATTCAACGACTGTTGTTATTGTTAACAACTGCTGCATCGCTCAGTGCCTGCGTAACGGCGCCTAAGCCTTTATATTATCACGGTGAACAAGCTGAGGCTGTTTATTCTTATTTAAAAGCTGATGATTTAAGTATCAGTGAACAAATTTTACTTATGGAACAAACGATGCAAAACGCTAGTTCGACAGGTTTACCTCTAGCGCCAGGTTTCCACGCGCATTTAGGTATGTTGTATTTTGAGTCAGGCAATACCTCTGGTGGTATTGAACAATTTGAAATCGAAAAATCTTTGTTTCCAGAATCAAGCAAATATCTCGATTATCTATTGGCTCAATTACAAGGAAGTGATGCAAAATGAAGACATTATATTTAGCGATTATGGTCATTGGTACAGCTATTTTATCAGGCTGTGTAAGTCCGCCCCCAGCGTATGACTATTCAGAGTTTCGACTTGCAGATCCAAAATCGGTTGTTGTTCTTCCGCCAATTAACAATTCACAAGAAGTCGTCGCTGGCTACAGCGTAATGTCACAAGTTGCCGCACCTATTTCTGAATCTGGTTTTTATACTTTCCCAATTGCCATTGTGAATGAAACCTTTAAGAACAATGGCTTGACTGTAGCAAATGATGTGCACGCGGTTCCGTATCAAAAACTATATGAAATCTTTGGTGCTGATACTGCACTGTATATGACTATCGAAAATTACGGGACCAGCTACGTCATCGTATCGAGTGACACTGTCGTTACAGTATCTGCAAAATTAGTGGATTTACGCTCTGGAGCAGTCCTCTGGCAGAATGCAGCTACTGCTTCTAGCGCTGAGACGAGAGGTAACAGTGGTGGTGGATTGATCGGCATGCTTGTTGAAGCTGCGGTGAACCAAATTATCGAAACAGTTGTCGATCGTGGTTTTGATATCGCTGCAATTGCAAACGCACGTTTGTTGAATGCGGAAAGCTATAATGGTTTGTTGTATGGTCCTCGCTCACCCAAATATGGCCAGCCTGTAGTTAGTGAGAAACAAAAATAGAAGCTTAATTAGCCCACTGTTTGTCAGTGGGCTTCTTACCTATCAATCCAAATAAGTACCGTTATCCTGCGCTGTAAAGTAAGGCAACGAATACCAGTAGAAGCGAGATGGATCGCGCAAGCTTGGTGCTGTGCAGTTAATGCGAGTGCGGCCAGGGTAAAACTTCGCTTTTACATTAATACTAAAGCCGGTTTTCGTTTCCTTGATAGGTAAGGTTTCACCTCTGAAATAGCATGCAACGCGGGCTAATAAAATGTCGTCGAACTTAACATCTATCTCGACGGTACCAAGCTGCTCTTCTATCAACATTACGTAACGTTGCGGACGCACATCGGTGACGGGCATGGCTAAGCTGTTAATTTTTGTCTTGAGTGTTTCTAAGTTCGCGTATCTGCCCGCTGCTGGGTATCGCGGTAGAGCTTGTAAGTCGCTATATGGTCCAACGGCGCCCGACTGCTGCCCAAAGCCAATATAACCCATGTCTTTAAGAAGCGCTTTTACCTTGGTGTCGAATTCACCGAAAGGGTAAGCTAACCACTTCAAAGAATAACCCAGCTTTTCAGTCAGTAGCTGCTCAGCCATCTCGATATTGCGTTTTATTCTAGCTAGCCACTGTTCATCACTTTCATTGGCATAACGATCTAATAAGTGAAGATGGTCTAGCGTGTGATTAGCAAAAGTAACACCCTCGCTTTTCATCGTTTCAAGGTCTTCCCAGCTAAGCTGAGAACCGGTACCAATTTGCGATGGATTGATAAAGATTGTGTAGGGAAAGCCATACTTTTTTAATATCGGGTGACCATTCTCTAAAATATTTTTATAGCCATCGTCAAAGGTAATAACAACAGCTTTATTAGGTATTACTTCACCTTTTTTCAGTAAGTCCAAGGCCTTCTGCAAGCTGATGACGGTATTGTTTTCTGCAAGGTAGCTCATGTGTTCTTCTAGTTCCGCAGGCGCGATAGAAGTGACTCGTGGAGTGTCTTTGCTCACATGGTGGTATTGAAGAATCACAAAGCTACGATTTTGATGAGTTTGATTGGTTTGAGTATTTTGACTAAGACTAAAGGCGGGAAATGCACAAACAAATAAGATAAAGGACAGTATAATGCTCAGAATCATAGATTCTGAAGCTGTTGATTGTATGCGTGTTGAAATCATCTTAGCGCTCCTTTTGCTGGCCCTAGTTCTGTGCAATTATAGCATCTAATTCCTCTTCACGAAGAACATACTTCATAGGTAACATAAACGGACATGCCAAAAAACGTTAAGCCAAATGGGCAAAGCAAGGTAGCGCAGGACAATGCAAACCGTTCACATCCTTGGCAATTATTAATACTGGCAGTTCCTCTAATCTTAGCCAATATAACTACGCCGCTCTTAGGTTTAGTTGATACAGCGATTTTGGGGCATATGAATGAGGCTGCTTATTTAGCTGGTGCGTCAATTGGCACATTAATTCTCACACAACTGTATTGGATTTGTGGCTTTATTAAAATGTCGGTAACTGGCTTAAGTGCGCAAAGCGCAGGTGGTCAAGATAAAGCTGACGAAGCCCGCTTAAAAGTACTGATACAGGGAATCACCTTGGGTTTGGTTCTAGGCCTGATATTTGTCGTATTGCAGTCGCCGATTTTAAGCGCTGGGCTCTATTTCGCTCAATCAAGCGATGAGTTTACACTGAGTACACAAGCTTACTTTTCAGTGCGCGTATGGGGCGCACCTGCCGCATTAATTAACTTGGCTTTAGTGGGTTGGTTAATTGGTCAACAAAAGACTCGCACCATATTGTTATTACAGGTGGTAGTTAACTTGATTAATATTGTTTTTAGCGTTCTGTTTGTCTTTGGTTTCGGTTGGGGCATTGAAGGAGTCGCAGCAGCAACGGTATTGGCAGAATATTCTTTGTTGGCTTGTTCACTGTATGCCGCATTGCGGATTGTCAATCTGAACTTATATCAGGCAGCATGGTTGAAGTTTTCGGCGTTGAAAGCTTTGTTAAACCTCAATACTAATATTTTATTTCGAAACCTTGCGTTGCAATTCACCTTGGCCTTTGTCACGTTCACAGGTGCTACTTTGGGTACCCAAACTGCTGCTACAAATGCGATTCTAATGCAGTTCTTCGCGCTCATCGCCTTGGGTTTAGATGGTGTCGCGAATGCGGTTGAAGCCCTTGTTGGTGAACAAAAAGGCCGACGCAATTTAAGTATGTTAAAACGACAGGTGAATACAGGGTTGTTTTGGTCCAGTATTTTTTCGCTGGTGTATGCCATTGTATTCTGGCTTTTCGGGTCTGATATCATCAACCTTCTCACTGACCAACTTAGCCTACGTGAAAATGCCAAGTCTTATCTAGGCTTGATGATAGCCTTGCCCTTGATAGCTCATTGGTGCTTCTTGTTTGATGGTGTGTTTGTCGGTTTAACTCACGGTCGAGCAATGCGTGACAGTATGATATTGAGTGCGGCGGTTGGTTTTTTCGCAGTCTGGTGGATGGTATCGACGCTAATACAGGGAAGTGATGCGTACGCTGGTATGGAGAACTATGGTTTGTGGCTAGCGTTACTGAGCTTTCTTGCTTCTAGAGGCCTGATCTTAGGCTTGTGGTATGGCTACTTGCTTCGGAAGCCAGATGAGCGTTTGTGGATCTAGCAGCTGCAGAGTATCTGCAGCTATTAGTTATTCAGGCTTCTTCGCTTTGTTTTGCCACCCGGCTTGGAAGTAATCGGCAGATGAGGATTTGTACATAGCCATAAATAGACATACAAGCCCCAATAGTGAGAAATACTAAAGCGACAATTTTCGTGCTATTTATAAATGTGTCTGAAATGCCGTCAAAGATATTGAAATAGCTTATGCCCATATCTGAATACCAAATAGCGACACCCACCATAAATACACAAAAACCTTTAATGAACCGCTGCCAGTGGCGCAAGGGCTCGGTAGTTATTTTGTCGATCAAACTGCTCATTCACAACCTACCTAGACGAGTATTAGCTCGTATCATAGAACGAGTCAGAGACTCGTTCAATTAAACTCTAGTAGTAAGAATGTTCGCCAGCTTCATGCTCCGTTGCGTCTTTTACTGCAGTAATTTCGCCTTCAAACTGCGCTAGCATTTGCTTCTCAATACCGTCTTTGAGGGTTACATCGACCATGGAACAACCATTGCAACCACCACCAAATTGTAGCACAGCTGTACCGTCTTCGGTAACTTCAACTAACATTACTTGGCCGCCGTGACTGGCAAGGCCTGGATTAATATCAGTCTCAATCATGTAGTTAATTCTTTCGACTAAGCTGGCGTCGTCAGAAAGTTTTTTAGCTTTTGCGTTAGGTGCTTTTAGAGTTAGCTGTGAACCCATTTGATCGGTAACAAAGTCGATTTCCGCTTCTTCTAAATACGGGGCGCTTTCTTGATCTACAACGGCGTTGAAACCGTTAAATGGTAGCGTAATATCGCTCTCTTCAACTGCATCAGGTGGGCAATAAGAAACGCCGCACTCGGCAGTGGAGGTACCTGGATTAACAACGAAGACACGAATGTTAGTGCCTTCACCTTGTTGTGAAAGTAGTTTGCCAAAGTGGCTTTGTGCTGATTCAGATATGGTGATCATGATGACCTCTATACATTGGTGCTATAATAGCGAAACGATAATGGCGGTATAATAACAAAATTACTTGAGTAAAACAGTCAAGTATTTGATTTTTTGCACACAAGTTGTAAAACTGTCGGGCAAATCGAAACCAAAGGACACTTTATGTTGAACCTACACGGCATTTCTAGCCGAATTCGCAGGCAATTTGTTGCTTTAATCACAATGAGCTTATTTTGTAGTTTGTTCGCAGTAAGCAGTGCAACTGCAAAAATCAGCGACTTGGACTATTTACCTCAAAATCAAAACTACGATAAGTCCATTCCTTTGCCTGCCGATATTCTAGGCTACCCTGTAGGAACGTGGCACGTGCGCCATGACCAACTAGTGAACTACATGTATGCTGTTGCAGAGGCGTCTGACCGAGTGACAGTGAAAGAGATAGGTAGAACGCATGAGCATCGGCCTTTATTGTTATTGACGATCACCAGCCCAAGTAATCACAGTAATATAGATGCGATTCGTCAGCAGCATATTCAACAAATTGAGAACGGTGAATCGGTACCACAAGATGCCCCTTTAATTATCAATATGGGTTATAGCGTTCACGGCAACGAACCTTCAGGTGCAAATGCTTCTATGCTTGTGCTTTATTATCTAGCGGCCTCGAACGGAGACGAAGTCAATACCCTGTTGAATGAAAATGTGGTTTTGCTTGATCCTTCATTGAATCCTGATGGCCTGTCACGTTTTGCTCAGTGGGCAAACTCACATAAAGGCAAGACACTCGTGAGTGACAAGTTGCACAGAGAGCATAGAGAACATTGGCCGTCGGGCAGAACCAACCACTATTGGTTCGATTTAAACCGTGATTGGTTGCTACTTACTCACCCAGAAAGCAAAGCAAGAATTCGCGAGTTTCATTCATGGAGACCTCATATTCTGACGGATTTCCATGAAATGGGTACAGACAGTACTTACTTCTTCCAGCCGGGAATTGCATCGCGTAAAAACCCTTGGACGCCAGACACCAATGTAACGCTAACGGCAGCTTTGGGCGATTTCCATGCCAAAGCTTTAGACAATGATAAGCAACTCTATTTTACCCAAGAAAGCTTTGATGATTTTTATTATGGTAAAGGCTCAACTTACCCAGATGCTCATGGCAGCATCGGTATTTTGTTTGAGCAAGCGAGTAGCCGAGGACATTTGCAAGATTCCATCAATGGCTTGTTGAGTTTCCCAGATACTATCCAAAACCAAGTCACTACCTCCTTATCTACCTTTAAGGGCGCCCTAGCAAATAAAAAGGCGATATTGGCGTATCAGAAACAGTTCTATGCTGATACTAAAGACCTGATGAAAGATGACAAGATTGAAGGTTTTGTTATCCAAGGAAATAAAGATGAAAGTCGTTTCGAGCGTGTCGCATCGATTTTGGCGTCGCATCAGATTGATTTCAAATATGTCAGCAAAAGCACTAAAGTGAAAGGTCTTGAGCTAGCTGCCAATAACGCGATTTATGTGCCGGCGAAACAAGCCCAATACCGCTTGTTGCGTTCATTATTTTCGGAGCGTCAGCGCTTTGCAGACAACACATTCTATGACGTTTCAAACTGGAATTTACCATTAGCTTTTAATTTGAACTACGCATCGTTGAATCGGTCTGAAGCTCGCAAATTGTCTACAAGTAATGAATATGTGAAAAGTGCGGTGTCTACCGGTATTGAAGCAGATGCTTACGCTTATGCCTTCGAATGGCACGATTACGAAGCACCAAAATTGCTTCAATTTTTATTGAGCAATGATGTTCAAGTTCGAGTGGCAGGTGCCGATTTTACAGCGCAAGTGTCTGCAAATGGAAAGGTCTCTGAACGTGATTTTAGCCGTGGAGCGATACTTATTCCTGCTGCTTTGAAACAACCTACCGACCTTATAAAAATGTTGAGCGAACAAGCTAGTGCTCTCAACTTGGCTGTCTACAATGTCGCATCGGGTCTCACCTCGAAAGGCATCGATTTAGGTAGCCGACGTTTTGCGCCAGTCAACTTACCGAAGGTCCTTTTGATTGGTGGTAAAGGTACGTCTCAGTATGAAGTAGGCGAAATTTGGCATTACCTAGATACGCGTTTAGGTTTACCAGCAACCTTACTTGATTTGTCAGACCTGAATGGGCGTGATATCTCTGACTATACGCACATTATTTTCGCGTCGGGCTCATATTCATCAGTGAATGAAAAGACCGTTGAGAATATGAAACAGTGGGTACAAAAAGGCGGTGTGTTGATTGGCCAGAAGTCAGCGGTACGATGGTTTAGTCAGAACAAATGGATTGATAACGAAGTATTCTCCAGAGCTGATATCGACGATGCTTTTGATACTGACGACTTAGGATTTGGTGATCAAAGCGCATTAGCAGCTAAAAAGCTGATTGCAGGATCTGTTTACAGAGCTGACGTCGATTTATCTCACCCATTAATGTTTGGTTATGAAGAGTCAACATTACCCTTGTTTAAAACCAATAACATGATTGTTTCTCAAGGCGACAACCCGTTTGACGAAGTCGCGACCTACTTGAAAGAGCCATTGGTTGCTGGCTACACTGCCGACGAGTTGCAAAAAATGATTGGCAGCACACCGGCGATTATCGTTAAGCGTACTGGAAGAGGTTCTGTTATTAGTTTCGTTGATAACATTCATTTCAGAGGATATTGGGATGGCACCAACAAACTGATGGCGAACAGTATCTTTATGGCGCCTTTGATTAACTAAATTATATTCTCGATATAACTACACACTCTCAGTAGCAGTGCCCAACTTGTTTGGGCTGCTACTTTTTTCTTACAACATTTCAGCACCTAAAAGAACCAAGTCCTTATCCAATAATCCAGTCAGCAATACTTCCCCTTTATTGTTTACCCTAAATTGCCCATACCGAGCATCTCGATATATTGGTTCATCCCCTTCAGCAAAAAAGAAACCATTTGTGGCGAACTTAACTTTATTTTGTCGCACGCGATATTGCAGTTTTCTCTGTTGAGGACCTAAGGGAATAGATTCCGCGTTGTCTGCTTCAATAGAAACGAAGCTCGCAACCTTATTCTCGTCAAGTTGGACAATCACGTAAGCTGTTTCTGGTAAAAGTGGCTGGGAAGCTTGGTTGTCAGAATCATCTTTCTCAGTCTGGCTTGATTCATCATATGAAGCTCTAATCTGACGTGCGATATCGAAGCGTAAAGTCATGTAGTCTCCCTGCATCAATGAGCGTGGATCCACCGGTGCCAATTCGATGTTAATGACTTCGCCCTCAGTGATGTGGGTTTGCTTTTGCCAAATAGAAAAGTTGATCAGTAATAAAATGATAAGAGTCGCTGCACCAACAATATATTTCTTCATACTTTCCTTAATCATGACTTTCTCCTATGGCTTGTGTTGGTGAGTACTGCGTTTTTTTACTGACATAAAGTAATACCAGACAAGCAGCCCCAACACCCATTAATACAAGAGACTTATTGAATAAGCTAATATCTAGCCAATAGTAATAGGCTGACAAGTTAAACAAAGCCGCTACAACGCCAATAGCTAGAAGGAAATGATTTCTTGAACCAAAGGCCAATAACAAAAGCATTATGCTTAAGGCGAGTCCGTTGGCATAAAACGTTAAAACGCAAACCGTGATGAGCAGCAGAATATGGCTTATAGCCACTTTGCTTGTTATTTTTAGGTTTTGTTTTGTGTACAACTGATGTAATACAAATAACAATACAGCGATAGATAGGCTTTCTTCTAACCAAGCACCCACGCCGCTCAGAATGACAAGCTCGTTATTTTCGTCGAAGTTAAAGTATCCAAAACTTACCTTTGTAATAACTAGGCCGATGGTTAAACCGTAAGTGATGGCGCGAGTAGCGGCTAACTTTGAGCTCAATGTAAATTCATTTAACCAGAGATAAGCGACTAAGAGCATCATTAATGGCGTGAACAAACTGGCTACTCCGGACTCATGTAGTGCGATCGATATGCAAATTACTGAGAACAGAGCGGACATGAAGCGGTTTATGCGATTAGGCATGATCAGTGCAACACCCATTTGAATGAAAGCAAAGACTATCCACTGTGCTTGTATATCGAATTCAAGATGAATAAATATTGCGACTGCTAACAGACCTTGACCGGCAACACTAATGGCTAGGCTGAACTGCGATAAAAACTCAGAGTTCGCGTTTTTCTGAAGTGTGAAGGCACCACCAAGGAGCGCTAAGCCAAGAATCGACGACGCGATACCACTTTCAATCATAGCGCCTAAAGCCAGTGCCATGAACCCTAGTAGAAATAGCGATGCCAACCAGCCGCAAAAGCCCATCAGCGCACTAATATACCAAGGCGTCTCTTTTTCACTTTTATCAGGCTGTGGCATAGCACAAACACCAGCGGTGCTGAGTGTTTCAAACCAATGATTTATACTAAGCATGACTTGTCTCCTCAGCTTTCATTTCTTCGTGTAGCTTTTTCAACCAGAAGGTCGACATAGCCCCGCCACCAATGGTTAACCCTGCACATATGAATAAGGCGAGTTCATATGCATTATTATCGAGAAGTCGGAAGACCACCATATTAAGCACAAATACAATGCTGAAGCAGGCACAGGCGAGCACAAAGATCTGACGTTGTTGCATGTAAAATAAATAAGCAATTACGCCAAGCCACGCTAACCATGCTACGAATTGGAGACCCTTAGTATCGTCTGATACATAAGCCCCAAATATCGCATCGGCAGCACCAAAAGTGGCAATGTAAGTGCCATATACTGCGAGTAGTCCTATAGCCCAAGCTTTATTAAGAAAAGCCAATTTCTGTGCTGCGAAGTGCCAAGCAATCAAACTGCCAAGGCTGGCTGCCCACATCACATTTAAAATAAATGTGTCGGAGTAGTAAAGTGTTAAAAAGAGAACTAAGGCTACATTGAGTAAGGCAAGCCATAACATCCAAATAGGCGCAAAGCGACTCACTAACACCCAAGGGGTGACAACCAAAGCCCAATTGAAGAATAACTGCCATGGATCGGCACCCGTTTGATAGGTTTGACCGAACAAGGCCATCAAAGCGCCAACCGCTAACATACTGCAGAAGAGTGCCCCGTTTGCTATCAATGGATTGTTTTGATACCGCAAATACGCCAGCACACTGATAATGATGAATCCTTCAACGATCGCAAACTTTGCGAAACGACCGATGTCTTGCCAATTAGCTGCAATGAAAAATATCAGTCCGCAGGAAAGTGCCAGCACGCCAGCCCACAGTAATAAGTGATCAATAAAGCTTTTCCACTCGCTGGTGGATGGATTGAACTCGATCGCCGATTTCGCTTCTTCGATATTTTGAGCATTGAGCTGGTTTTGCTCAATAAGGACGCTCAATGCCTTTCGTTTAGTGTCTTGTAGTTCCAAACTAATGCCTGCGGCAATTGTTGTATATGTGTTCAACATACTAAAGTACGTTGCATTAAACGCAATAAAATTGATTCAAGGCTTTTGATATAAAACTTAAGGTATCAATATTTAATACTTTGTGGCTCAGCTACTTTATCTAGCTCACTAAAGTCACCGCCATACACCAGACCGATATTGTCATATGTGGATTTTGTTTGAGCACCGCCTGTGCAGCGGAATTCATCGTTGCCCCTGTCGTTAACACATCATCGATAATTGCAATGTGCTTGTAATCACCATTGAGGCGGCACTCAAAAGCCTGATCAACATTATCTATGCGGTCTTGCTTCTGCAAATTTGCTTGTGCTTTGGTGTGTCGCACTCGGCGAAGTAAGGGCGCGTTTGGAATATGTGTGTGCGTGGTAAGCCAGTCCGCTAACACTTGTGATTGATTATAGCCTCGTTGCCAGTAGCGCCTGAGCGATAAGGGTACAGGTATTAATATTTCAGGTAACATACTTGTGTCTGATTTCTCCGGCGCTTCACACACATTGTTTACCGCCATTATTTTGAGCATGAAAACGCGCTGGTAAAATAGTGAAGCCAATGCCCTGCCAGCTACTGGTTTATTGTTAAATTTCAAATCTCTGACCATGAAGTCAAATGGCCAAACATAGTCTCCGATAGCATAAAGATAATCATATTGCGGGGTATCTAAGTATTTAAGGATATCCGGACTTGTGAGCAAATTGTCGTGAGTAGTCAGTGGGGAGATGAAATGTTCACAATAGCCACAAATTAGGTCCTTACTCGACTGACGGCACAAGTAACAATGTCGATGTGACAAAGATAACGCTAGTCTGCGATAGCCTAGGCCTGCTTTTTTTAAACCTTGTACTAGTCCTTTTTGCCAACTACCCATATACTTTCGCGCCAACGTATTCTGTTTATCGTAAAAGGTTACCACTGAAATGAGCACTGCCGCGCCGGCCAAAAGTACGGTTATCACTCTTGTTTTTATTCACGGTTGGGGAATGAACTCTGGCGTGTTTTCGCAATTAATTGAGGCATTGCGAACTCTCGATGAAGAGAGCGAATCAGTCTCTCATGTAGTATTCGATTATCTCTGCTTAGATTTACCCGGCCACGGCGCGCAACACGATATCATTCCTTCGCCCTACGAACTCAGCACCTTAGCTGATAGTGTTGGTTCGCAAATTCCTGAAAACAGTGTTCTGATTGGCTGGTCTCTAGGAGGTTTGGTCGCTCAGTATTTGGCTATGAATCAACACCCTAATATGCTGGCTTTAATTACTATTGCATCGACTCCTAAGTTTCAAATGGCTGACGCTTGGCCTGGTATTAAGCCCGAAGTATTATCGATGTTTACGGAACAGTTATCACTTAATCACCATAAAACGCTATCACGATTTTTAGCGATCCAAATGATGGGTGTAGAAAATGCTAAGGCGCTGATAAAGCAAATTTCAGCATCTATTGATTCATTGCCTACGCCTCATCCTAGTGCACTTGCTGCGGGGCTAGAAATATTACAACATGCTGACTTACGCCAAGATATAGGGCGAATTGTTGTACCCACTTTACGACTTTATGGTCGCCTCGATAGTCTTGTTCCACATTCTGCAATCAATCAAATTCAACACTTGCAGCCAAACAGCCAAACGCTCATTTTTAAGCATGCTTCACACGCTCCTTTTTTAACGGACGCGAAGGTTTTCGCTGAGCACTTGCGAGGGTTTATCTCTGCTATGCTCTTACACAGCTAGCATGGCCTAAGAGGATGTTGACTAAAAAAAACCTTGTGCATAAACTGGGAAAGGAAAATAACAAGTATCTATTCATGGTGAATAGTTTTTAACAAGGACGAAAAGATGTATAGGCTTTTAATCGTTATCTTTGCACTCACGTTGATGTCATGTAAATCAAGCCCAGATTACCTCAACTCTCAGCAGCTCACATCGCAATATAAAAATGTGGGTTTTGTTACTTTCCGAATGGAATCTCAGTTAGCCTTCTTCCAAGCTGATATGGAAACATTTTATCGCCCACGCATTACCGAGGCTTTACAAGACTTAGGCTTTCAAGTAGTTGACGCCAGCAGGTTATATGAGGTGATGGAAGCGTTAGAAAAAGACGCGCCAGGACTGTTCAACCCAAATACCGGGCAAAAAAATAGCGAATTAGAAAATGAACTTTTTATAAAAGCCATGCAACAAGTAAAACAAGAGCTAAATTTAGATGCATTTTTGTTTGCAGGTGTAGATGCCGTCAGAGCTAACTTTAGTAACAACTTATTGTTAGGGCACTATGCAAGGTGGTATGGGCAAAGCGAAGTCTATTTAGCTGATGGTGTTGATGCCGGTGCAGTATTGAGTACTTTGTTCACACAGGAAGAAGGCTATTTGCCCGGCGCGAGGTTATACCTTCGATTCCGTGATGGGCAGAACAATATATTGTCGGTTGGTTCAGGTGGCATTGAGTTGCTAGCCCGTTATGATGACGATGGTGAAATAGAGCCGAAAACTAGCGATTATTTATTTGATGACAAAGCGCAGTTGGCGGAGGCACTAGATTTCGCTTTAGAAGATTTAGCTAGTCATAAATCACGCAAAAAATGAAGTTATTAAGCTACTTATTTATCGTTTTTGCTTTGTCCGCATTAGCGGGCTGTAAAACCTTGAATTTCACTTTCCATGATCCTAAACCTACGGGTAGCCAAATAGTACTGCCGATTGAGACTAACGTTCAATCAAGCGCCATTTTTATTTGGCTGCCGCCCGCGTTTAAAAATGAGTTTGCAAGCTACACAAACGCTTTTACAAAAGATGCAGATAGTTATTTTCTGCAACAGGGCATTTCCAATCAGCATTCTGAAGATCAGGCGTTATTCAATGCAAACGCGGCTGAGTATGGCGGTATCTTTGATTCACGAACTGGTCGTTTAGATAAAGACACGCTGAATCTAGCAATCAAGAAAACCGCAACCGAGCTCTTTGGTTCTCATCCTGATGCTCAGGTTATTCTCTTTATCACGCCATATAAGGAAACTGTTCCGCTGTTTAACGGGTTTGGTCAGTGGTCCAATATTGAACAAAAGCAATCGACTGTTCCTGGAGACTCAAGTGAGTCGAGGCGAGCAACGAGTCTTCGTCTGAACTACTTACTACGCGATGGGCAGCCTCAATTACATAACATTGGTTTAGACATGCAAGATGAGCGCTTTGCAGAAGTAGGCAAATATAAGCACATCGTAGAGTATGTATTCAAACCCGTATTCAAGAAAGCTAGAGACAATAAAACGCAATAATGTGATTGGAAATCACAGAGGTGGTGAGGCACATTTAGCAGCACTTAGTGACTTGTGAATAAATTTTTTCAAATAAATGAAAAAAAACACTAAAGAAAATTTAGATCTCGCCGATACACCGGATAAGGGAAGGAATATCCTCAGTTTTTGTGTAGTAAGATCAGGAATATTGTTTCAATTATTAAGCGTAGAGGTCATCAATGCCCAACGGTATCGAAAATAGTAATTTGTCCAGCGCACTGTATGCAGGCGTGCAAGGCTATAATCAGGGTGCAGAGCAGGTAACTCGAGCATCGATTGATTTGGCTTCATCAAATAATCCAAATAGACAATCGCCGGTCAACATCAACCAAAGCGCAGTTGAAATCATTTCTGGTACAAACCAAGCCGAAGCATCTGCGAGAGTCATCAAAGCGGCAGATGAGACCTTGGGCACGATTATCGATACTTTTGCTTAATTCATCGCAGACCAGTTAAAGAGGACTGAACTCGCCATTATGAATATCGTCACCCCAATCCCTAACAGTTTTGGATATCCTACCTCCAACGTAGGAACTGATTCTGCGCGCAGGGATAATGTGCAAAGAGAGATTATTCCGTCTCTGACACAGGGTGAAAAAAGTGCAGCTGACAAAGGTGTGGGCGCAGAAGCAGATCGCAACAATCAATCAAATAATTTAGCAAACCTCTTACAAAACCCAACTTACGATAAACCGACTATTAACCAAGCCTTAAATAACCCGAATGCTGGCGATGCAAGTAAAGACAACGGGAGTGATCAAAGTGCAGGTCGAGAGGGGGCAGAGTCTGAACAAGAAAAACGTCAGCAACAGTCTGAAGACAAAAAAGTCGAAGAATTAAAAGACCGAGACAACGAGGTAAGATTGCATGAGCAAGCGCACGCCGCAACAGGCGGTCAGTATGCTGGTGCTCCAACTTACGAGTATGAAACGGGTCCCGATGGTAAACGCTATGCTGTTGGCGGTGAAGTATCTATTGATATAGCCGAAGCAAAAACCCCCAAAGAAACAGTGCGTAAAATGCAGCAAGTAAAAGCGGCGGCATTGGCACCTGCAGAACCGTCACCGCAAGATTATAAAGTTGCCGCACAGGCATCGCAGAAAGAACAAGCAGCAAGAGCTGATATTGCCCAAGAGAATGTTGAAAAATTGAATGGCGATAAAAGTAATGCAACTGCTATTGGTGAGACTCCAAACGACAATGATTCAAGCGACTTTTCAGATATTTCAACTGAGCCTGCTGGGCAAAGTCGCGCCAGCTTGAAGGCTGATAACACTGATATTGAATTCAGTGAGCAAAGCCAAGTTGCGTCACAAGTGTTAAACAGTGTTTACTCTCTAAAGGCTGCAACAAGTAATTTTAGTTTGTTTGTATAAATTTATGATAATTACTCATTAATATTTTGAGTTTTCTGTCGACTACTTCTATAGTTTTTGTGTAGACAACACCAGAATGGAGAAGCAAATAACATTCATTAATTCATCTACATCACTGAATTTATTACGGTTATTGCTAGGCATGTTTTTGATTGCTCTGGTAGGTGTAGGCGTGTCTGTCCAAGCGCAAGAGTCAACCCCGTCCAACCCTGATTCACTAGTGGTCGTTGTGAGTACTAAGAATGCCATCGACACCTTGGATAAAAAACAGCTGATTGACATTTTCATGGGACGATTTAAAAGCTTTCCGAATGGTGATTTTGTTACACCGATAGATTATTTTGCAGGAAGTCCTCAACGCAAAGAGTTTTATGAATTACTCGTGGGTAAGAGTGAGCGCAAGATAAATGCTTATTGGTCTCGTTTGCTTTTTTCCGGTCGTGCAACCCCCCCAGAAAAAGCATCCTCAGTTCCTGACATCATTCAAATGATGAGAGAAGATGTGAACGTACTCGCTTATATTAATGCTTCAAAAGTGACTAAGGAGATGAAAATTGTTTATCGATTTGAATAAACCGAAGTCCTCAACGGTGCCTCTATTGTTGCTAGCAAGTATATTTACTTGTGGGCTGACGGTGAGTAAAGCAAAAGCCACTGAGGTTAGTTTTAGCGGTTTTACTAACTTGTCTCTTACTTATGCCGAGCATGACAAATTAGCTTATCGGAGTTCTTTGCAGAAAAATGGGCGAGAGGGTTTGTCTTTTGCTCCAGATTCAATTCTAGGCCTACAATCGAATATTGAGTTTAATGACAAGTTTGATGCCGTTGGGCAGATCATATTGCAAGACCGAGACAATACTCAATTTGCAAACTATATAGAACTTGCTTTTTTGCGCTATCAAATAGATCGTCACTGGTCTGCGAAAATCGGTCGTTTCAGCACTAATAGCTATTTATATACTGATTATCGAAATGTGGGGCATTTGCTCAATTGGGTGCGACCTCCAGTGGAAATGTACTCCACCGCAGGCGCTCTGGGTAGCATGGATGGCTTACAAGCTTCTTACATTCAAGATGCCGATTTTGGTGCAGTAAAAGTTGCTCTCTCGTATGGCCAATCCAATTTCATTGATGATGTTGAAGGTGGTGAACTTACTATCGATTATTCTGAATTGGCAGTTCTAAATATCGAACTTCAATCTACTGACTGGCGATTTCATGCGGCATTCATCCGTTCAACATTAGATAATTTCGATACCGTGGGCATTGACGATGTGAAGAACCTGGAAGGAAACGTGCCACCATTATTTTCACCTTTTGCACGAGAGCTCGTTGGCAACATCGTACCCGATGGCAAGGTTATTACTTATGCATCTGTCGGAGGCCAGTATAATGTTGATAGTCTGGAGCTGAATGCTGAACTTTTTGATTATGACAGTGACTGGGTTTTAGCCGGCGGCTCCGTTGGCGGATATATTAGCGCGGCCTATCAGCTGGGTAACGTTAAGCCTTACTTGACGCTAGCGACTCACAATCGTAGATTGGCTCCTGAGGTGATAGATTATGAGCGTGCTGAATCATTACTTCCTCCAGTTGCATTTCAGCAGTTAGTCATTTTATCTGCTGAATCAAACGAAGCTGTTCGCGGGGCATCATATGACCAAAAGTCTATAAGTGCTGGTGTTAGATGGGATTTTCATGAAGCATGGTCGTTTAAGGTTCAGTTTGACCATTTTAGAACAAGTGAGTTTGGTAGTGGTTTGTTTGGCGTTCAAGCAGGTTTATTGACGCCAAAGGAAGAACTCTCTTTAAATGTTTTGAGCCTAAGTTTCACCACCATTTTTTAGTTTAATTGGAGCTAATTGTGAAGCTATCAGTACGTATCAGTTTAGTTATCTGGCTCCTTTCGTTGGTGATCTCAACGGTCTTTGCGTTCTTAAACTACCAATTTCAATTGCAGCAGGCTACCCAACAATATCAGGAGTTAACTGCTCGATTGGCAGAAACCGCAAACAGAACCAGCGCAATTGCGGCCTATTTGGCTGATACTGAATTGGCTCAGCAAGTAGTCGATGGTTTAGTTGATAACGATTTGGTCGCAGCGGCTAGTATCAATATGCCCACCGAAAATTTACTCATCAGTGCCGGAGATACATCACCAAGAAGCCAAGCGATAAATATCGACTTAAAAGATCCGTTCACTGAAACTGAAATGGTAGGCCGTTTGACTGTTATCCCGAATGCACGCTTCATACAGCAGCAAGTTACCAGTAGCGCCCTGCAAAACGCTTATCTTTTAATAGGCTTGGGCCTTATTCTAGCCGTAGCAGTTGGCCTGTTTGTGCGCTCGAAACTAACCCAGCCAATTAAGAAGCTAGCTGATGCATTGACCTTAGTCGATCCAAGTACACCTGAGTTTAACTCTCCTATTCATATAGATTACAAACAAAAAGACGAAATTAGTGCATTGGCTCGCAAAACAAATGGGCTTATTGGCGCATTGAAGCAACAGTTCATGTCTGAGCGTGAGCTTCGTGAGGCAACAGAAGAGTTACAAAGACGCTTTAGGCTGTTGTTTGAGCAAGCAACAGCAGGTATTGCTTTATTGTCTAATGAAGGAGATATCACTATTGGCAACCCAGCATTTTATCAATTGTTTGGTGAGGAAGTGGAAGGCCACAATTTTGCGAATTTGTTTGAATCACCAGGCTTAGTTAAAAAACAGATAAACATGCTGAGTGAAGATAATGCTGATTCACAAATAGATATTGATCTAACGTATTTACAAAAGGATGAAAAACGCTATCTACATTGTTTGTTTTCTTCAATTTCAGACTCTCGTAAAGCTGAACGTAACGAATCTCAACAGCTTGTCGAAGTGATCATTTATGATATTACTCATCGCAAAACAGAGGAAGTTAAGGCGCGTTATGAAGCGGACCATGATTCACTCACCGGTTTGCTGAATCGTCGTTCAGGCTCTCTTCAATTAAGCGAGTTACTAAAGACTCGGCAAGAGAAGCAAAGTACTTTTGTTTTGATGATGATTGACCTCGATAAGTTTAAACCCATTAATGATACTTATGGACATGACGTTGGCGACGATGTTTTACAAGCGATCAGCACACGTTTACTCAACAATGCTGAAGAAGAGGGCGGCACTGCAGTCAATATTCGTTGGGGTGGAGACGAGTTTCTTATTGGTTTGATGCTTAATGATACGAATGAGTTGTCTGCCTATACTGAGGCATTGATTGAAACGATTTCTGCACCGATTGAAATCAACGAAGATTTACAGGTTCAAGTGGGAGCGAGTGTCGGGGTAATTATTCTTGAGCCTGAGCAGCAAGCCATTCTTGAAGCTTTAATCACAAGAGCTGACGAACTCATGTATGAAACGAAACAGCAGAAAGCAAAACGCTACACTATCGTAAACTATGCAGTTTCGTCTGACTGAGTAGTCCACACGATATCTTGATAATTGAATCCAGCATGTAAGGTCGGCTTAATAATTTCAAAATAGGGTGATAGGTCGAAATCTCTGGGCGTAAAGTGACTGTAATGTCGTTTGGCCAAAATCACTTTTTCTCTTATATTTGCGGGTGAATTCGTATCTGTTTTTAAGGGTAGAATGGGGTAGCGTATTGATTGAAATGCTTGAGCAACTAAGGTCGAACAAATTGCTTTGGTGGGATCACCACTACCAAACTCAAGCAAGCGTCTTCTGAAGCGCTGAGGTATTGGCGGTGTGGGTAGTAAAAAACGCATCAAGTCGAATATGTTTTTGGTATCGTATTGGTGGCCGATACGAGCAGTAAAATAATTGATCAATGCTTGGGTATCTTTTGCACTTAAATTAACAGGCCGACAAATTCTCAAATTAAAGCCATTGTACTTATTCATTGGAACCGTGATAACACCTTCTACGAGATCGGCTTCCAATAATGCCTTATGACCCTCGTGCTCACCAATATAAACTGCTACATGAGACCAAGTCGACTGTGTGAGATATTTTATTGCTGAGCTAATTCGACTATTCCCTTCAACTAGTATCAGATCGCCTGGCTGTAAATTAGCCGTAAGTTGATCTTCGCTAAGTGTGCTAAAGGTACGATATTGTGTGCTAGGTTTACTAAGAAACGCAGCAAGCTTGTCGCCTACTGCGTTGCCTATTCTTGAGAAGAAACCGCTTGAACGGCTTGTTTCTTCACTTGGCATGCTTACTTC
The DNA here is from genome assembly GCF_031846205.1 of Alteromonas sp. W364. NCBI lineage: Bacteria > Pseudomonadati > Pseudomonadota > Gammaproteobacteria > Alteromonadales > Alteromonadaceae > Alteromonas > Alteromonas sp. W364. The sequence goes on from NZ_JAVRID010000007.1 coordinate 122,541, forward strand.
TTCGCCTTGGCAAAGGCATCTGCAAAGGCATTACCCATGGCAGCATTCCCTGTATTAGGTTTATTCTTAACAGGAGCATTGCGTTGGCCGTTATGCTGGTTCTTCGATTGTGGACCTTTACCTTGTGACGAACGATCGCCTTTTGGCTTGTTGTTTGAACTGGCTTGAGGTGTGTCGTCCATGCGCATAGACAAGGAAATGCGCTTTCTCGCAATATCCACTTCCATGACCTTTACTTTGACTACATCACCGGTTTTCACCACTTCTCTGGGATCACTGATGTAGGTGTTGGTCATAGAAGATATATGAACTAAGCCATCTTGGTGAACACCAATATCAACAAATGCGCCGAAGTTGGCAACGTTGCTAACAACGCCTTCCAATATCATGCCCTCTTTGAGGTCATTCATGGTTTCAACGCCTTCTTTGAAACTAGCTGTTTTGAACTCTGGACGCGGGTCGCGCCCCGGTTTATCAAGCTCTTTTAGTATGTCCACGACTGTCGGTAGACCAAACTCTTCTGTGACAAATTCTTCGGCTTTTAAGCTTTTCAACAATTCGGTGTTACCAATCATATCGTTTACGGCGATATCTGCCTTGTTGGCGATAGTATCTACGACTTGATAAGTCTCAGGGTGAACCGATGAGGCATCTAAAGGGTTCTTGCCGTTCATGACTCTTAAAAAGCCGGCAGCTTGTTCAAATGCTTTTGGCCCTAATCGCTCAACCTTTTTAAGTGCCTTACGGTCAACGAAGGCGCCGTTTGCATCTCGAAATTGAACGATATTATTGGCTAAGGTTTTGTTTAAACCTGACACATGAGTTAACAATGCTGGGCTGGCGGTGTTTAAATCGACGCCTACCGCGTTCACACAATCCTCAATCACGGTGTCGAGAGACTTGCCAAGTTGGCTTTGACTGACGTCGTGCTGATATTGCCCAACACCAATCGCTTTTGGCTCAATTTTCACGAGTTCAGCGAGTGGATCTTGTAAGCGTCGGGCAATCGATACTGCACCACGCAATGATACATCCATGCCAGGTAATTCATTTGAAGCGAGTTCAGATGCTGAGTAAACCGAGGCGCCAGCTTCACTGATAACGATGCGCTGTACTTTCAATTCAGGAGTGGCTTTCATCATTTCACCGACCAGCTTATCGGTTTCTCGTGAGCCAGTACCGTTACCGATACTGATCAAATCGACTTTATGCTGTTGGCAAAGGGTGGCGATAGTGCGCTTTGACTTATCCCACTGATTTTGTGGCGCATGAGGAAAGATGGTAGTGGTGTGCACGACCTTACCGGTTGCATCGACAATAGCGAGCTTCACACCCGTTCGAATACCCGGATCTAAGCCCATGGTAACTTTTGGCCCAGCAGGGGCAGCCATGAGCAAATCATTCAGGTTTTTCGCAAACACTTTAATCGCTTCCGCTTCGGCTTGTTCACGTAAAGTGGCAAACAATTCTGTTTCCATATGCAAGAGGATTTTAATTTTCCACGTCCATTGAACAACAGAGGTGAGCCACTTATCTCGTGCAGAATCACTTAGGCGAAGTTGCAGTGTTTGTTGGATAAGGTCTTCACCATGTGAACGACGCACACCTTCTTCTTGCTGCGGATCGGCATCAATATTAATTTGTAGAATACCTTCGTTACGCCCGCGAAACATTGCAAGAGCGCGGTGTGAAGGGATTTTGGCGTACTTTTCTGTGTACTCAAAATAGTCTTTATATTTCTGACCTTCAGCTTCTTTGCCGGGCGCAACCACGCTTTTCACATGAGCATTTTTCGTCAAGTAATGACGGATTGATTGCAGTAATTCTGCATTCTCAGCAAATCGCTCCATGAGGATGAATTTAGCGCCATCTAAAGCAGCCTTCTCATCAGCGACCCCAGCGTCCGCATTGATATATTGCGCAGCCAAGGTTTCTGGATCGGCGTCAGCATTATTAAACAGTTCATTCGCAAGGGGTTCCAAACCTGCTTCAATGGCAATTTGGCCTTTGGTGCGACGACGAGGTTTGTACGGTAAGTATAAATCTTCTAAGGATGTTTTGTTGTCGGCAGCTAGAATTTTAGACTTGAGTGATTCATCTAGTTTGCCCTGTTCATCAATCGATTTAATGATCACTTTACGACGGTCTTCAAGTTCGCGTAAATACCCGAGTCTTTGTTCTAAATTACGCAACTGAGTATCGTCTAACCCTTGTGTCACTTCTTTTCTATAACGCGCGATAAATGGTACTGTGGCGCCCTCGTCTAGTAGATTAACAGCTGATTGAATTTGTGCGGGGGACACGTTTAGCTCGGAAGCAATTTTCTCGATGATCATGAACAACTCAATAATTGAAAACTTTGAATGGGTGTTTCAAGGGCGCAAGACCGCCGCCACTTGGCTATATAGCCGGATTATAGCATTCAGTGTTGGCGGTGAAAGTACTTTATGCATTAAAATGTATTAAGAGGCGAGTTTATATACCGCCTTAATTGAGATTTATAACCAGCGGACAGTATATTGAAGACCAAGTTGATTACACGCGAAGGCTACACCAAGCTAAAGCAAGAGCACGACTATTTGTGGCATGAAAAGCGCCCTGAAATTACCAAAATTGTGACTTGGGCTGCCAGTTTGGGAGACCGCTCAGAAAACGCCGACTATACATTCAATAAACGCGTTCTTCGTCAGATTGATAGACGAGTAAGGTACTTGAGGAAGCTACTACCCGACGTCACGATTGTTGATTACAACCCACAGCAAGACGGTAAAGTTTTTTTTGGTGCTTGGGTAGAAATTGAGAATGAGGCAGGTGAAACGAAGCGTTTTCGAATTGTTGGGCCGGATGAAATATATGGTGATGTAAAAGACTATATTTCAATAGATTCACCCATGGCAAGAGCCTTACTAAAGAAAGAAGTCGACGATACGTTTGTGGTTAAAACGCCCGAGGGCGCTAAAGAATGGTATGTGAACTCGATCGAGTATCAGAAAAGCTAACAAAAATATGAAAACACCCACAACGCGATTTAACGCATTATGGGTGTCGCTTCACTTGAACTAACGTTCGGTCATTGCTAACGAGTCGTTTTACAAAGACTTCATCAGCTCCTCAACAGCGCGTTCTAATTGCGGATCTTCACCTAATGCTTTGTATGCAGGAGGATTGAACACTTCAATATCTGGCATTGCGGGCACAAAATCCATATTTTCACCGCTTTCTTTCACCCACCAACCTCTGAACGGCATTCTGACTCTAGAGCCATCGACAAGCCCATACGAGCCGGTACTGATGACAGCGCCAAAGGTTGGACGGCCGATTAATTTTCCGAGACCTAATGCTTTGTAAGCGTGTGAAAATATTTCAGCGTTGGAGTAACTATTCTCGTTACTAATTGCAACTGATGGCTTGGTCCAAGCGGATAGCGGTAAGCGTTCTGAAAACGGATAAGTATCTTTAAACTTACGATGTTCTTTTTCCAGATCCTCTGCAGCGCCACGAGGAATGGTGTAGGAGTGTTGTTTCACATTTAACACCGCCATAAGGTAGTCTGTCGTCCAACCGCCACCATTGTAGCGAACATCTATGACGATACCGTCTTTGCCATAACCTGCAGCCATTAACTCCCTTTCAAATCGCTCAAAGCTGGACCAATTCATGCCGCGAATGTGCAAGTAGCCCAAGCGACCGTTTGAGTATTTTTCAGTTAATCTACGGCGCTCATTTACCCAATCATCATATAATTCGTTGCGTAAGCTACTCACCGGCCAGATGACGACCTCTTCGGTAGTCGACTCAGTATCAGTGCTTTGTTGTGCACCGCGCATCACTTCAAGAAGAACAGGTGTATTGACTTGACCATTAAGCAAGGCGTGAAAATTTTGGTTTAGTACTGATTGCTGGTTGACGCTCACAATAGTGTCGCCTATTTCTAGCTTGCTCTCATCTCGATGCGCTGGACTGTTCGGAAGCACTTTTGAAATAGTGTAACCCTGAGCGTTGTTACTACCTTCTATGCCAAGAAGGCCAGTTTCGATGTCTTGGGTCTCTTTAGGGTTATCACCACTGGATAGCCCCATGTGACTTGCATTGAGCTGTCCCAACATCAAATTAAAGATGTATTGGAAATCTTCATGGGTTGATGCTTTCAGCGCCAATGGCTCATATTTCTTGCGTAGGGCATCCCAATCTTTGCCGTGGAAATTTGGATCGTAAAAGCCGTCATTAAGTGCCCGCCAAGCATCAGCAAAGATTTGCTCTCGTTCATTGGCGTAATCAATCTTCATATTCGAGACGACTTTCATGTCTTTCGACTTATCGCTTTTAGTATCGATACGAACCAGTTTTCCACGCTGAGTGAGGGCGAATACATGTTTGCCCTTATTACTAAGGCTTAGCTGACGAGGGAAAACATTACCTTTCAGTACGGTCTTTTTATCTTCGCCATTCCATTTTATTTTGTACAAACTGCGGTCTATTTGATAATTCTGACGGCCTGAACCACCAATACTGTAATAGATATGCTCGCCTTTTTGGTCGAATACCAGTTGGTCTTCATTGCCAGCAAATTGGGTTACTTGAACTAAGCGTAAGTAGATATCATCGAAGTCGATAGTGATTTTTTTCGTTTCTGCTACCTCGGTATCATCGTCAGAAGCACCTTCTTCATCACCTTCTTTCAGCTCATCATTCTTATCTTTTTTCTTATCGTCTTTTTTGTCATTCTTTGGCTTGTCCATTTTGCTCAAACGCTTCCACTCTTCGGTTGAGCGCTGCCAGTCTTTCTTGTTTAACCAAGCAAACCAAATATCAAAATCACCATTATTTCGCATTGAGCTGAAACCTAATTTAGTACCATCAGGGCTCCAAACGGGGTTTACATCATAGCGAGGGTGCATGCTTACATTTACTGGTGCGGATGAGTTATCCGCTGCATGAATATAAATCTCTTCATTGAAATTTAAGTCTGATAGAGAATATGCCAACCAGGTGCTGTCAGGTGACCACGCTAGGCCAGAAGGGGTGTCCCAGCCATCCAGAAGCGTCAGTGAGTCACTTAATACGCCTTCATCACTGATTTGTGCAGTAATTAGCTTGCCACGGCCTTGTAAATACGCGACCTGCTTACCGTCGGGAGATACGACGGGATTTCTTTCATCTTCAGCGGTGTTGGTTAGTTTTGTTACCTTATGCTTTAAGCTAGCAAAAAGATTTTCTTCATCAATATCTGAAGATTTCAGCATATAGATATCGTTTTGACCTTCTTTGTCAGAAACGAATAACAGGGTATTGTCGTTTAACCAAGTGACATCACGGTCTCTAGAGGGACCTTGGGTTAAATTTACGCTGCGTTCATCCTTCTCATCATTGCGAGTGATATAGATATCACCGCGCATTGTGTATGCCGAAAGCTTACCGTCTGGCGAGACCGCATATTGGTTTATACCGTTAGTGGTTTTTCTTGCTACATTGGGATCAAAACGGAAGTCGCCGGTCACATTAATGTCGAGCGTTTTTTTACGCTTTTTTCGCACATCGAAACTGACCACTTCATCGCCAGCTTGATACACAATTGTGCGACCATTGTCTGTTGTACTAAAGTGGTTTATACCGAAATCAGTTTCTTTCGTAATCTGCGTAATCTTGCCATTTAACTCCGCCTTATGAACATTGTACTTGCCACTGCGGGGCGAAATAAAATACAGGCTTGAGTTATCGATCCACTTAGGCATGAAGTCGGTGCCTTTAAACGTGGTGAGTTGAGTGTAAGTATTTTTTTCAATATCGTAAATCCAGATATTACGATTGGCTGGTCCACGGTAATCTTCTCGGGATACGCGCGCAGTGCCTCTTACAAAGGCAACTTTTTTACCGTTTGGCGACATTGTTGCATCCAAGCCCAATGCATCCATGAAACGCACTTCTGTGCTTTGACCTGCTACATCAACAGCCATTATTTCGGCTTCACGCTCTACTTGCGCGTAAGTGCGGCGACTGGCAAACATAATGGTGTTGTTGGGAGCAAAATCGGTAACGCTGTCGAAGGATGAGTGGAAGGTAAGCTGCTTAGGCATGCCACCATTGGCGTCGATAATAAAGACGTCAGTGCTGCCAAATCGGTCGCTACTAAAGGCGATTTGTTTACTATTATTGTCCCATGAAGGACGCGATTCATAGCCTTCATGAATAGTCAGGCGGTTTGCTCTGCCGCCTTTAGCATCAACCGTCCAAATGTCACCCTGATAGGTGAAAGCGATAGTTTCGCCATTCGGGCTAATTTCAGTTTGTAATATGAGTGGCTGGGCGTTGACAGCAATGCAAATGAGCAACTGCGAGACAATGAGTACAGCGGAGCTTAGAATCCGTTTCATTTAGAAAACCTTTTTTATTATAATTAACTTGGGTCCGTTGACGAGAGAAGAACAGTACACCCACATGACATGCACCACTGCGTTGCCTGTACCGAGCAGAACTCTCGTTATGAGTTTACAATGCGTTTGGATTGCATGTAAAGGGACTGGATATTTGTTGCCTTGTTGTTGTCATTCATTGATTACACCAACAGTGCGTGTACGACTAAAACGGCTTGAATTTTGCGTCAACCAAACGCTGATGAATCGCCTTGATATGCTCCGGTCCTATTTCACAACAACCACCAATTATTGTGGCCCCACGTTCCACCCAAGATAAAGCATAGTCCGCGTAGTGTTTGGGACTTAAATCTTGTCGTGATTGTAACTCTTCTACTGTGTCGCCGGGGTACAGAGAGGTCACGGAGACGAAACCGTTGGCATAGGCACCAATTTTCTTTGTCGATTTGCTCAATAATGGCCAGCAGGCATCGATCGCTTCTGGTTGACTGCAGTTAAGTACGATCGCTTCTATTGGCATGGCCTCAAAAATAGTGAGTGCGTCTTTTAGGCTCTCTCCACTTCTTAATAGTTGGGGTTGATCGTCTTGTACCGTCAATCCAAGCCAAACAGGTTTTTCACTCTCAAGTCCTGCAACACAAGCGGCCTTTGCTTCGTCAATCGATGACATTGTTTCACAAATGAAAAGGTCACTCGCAGGGCTCTGTAGCTTCACCAAGGTTCGGTAGCTATCAAGAGATGCCTGATAAGGCAATGCAAATTCTGGTCGATAGCTGGCGACTAGAGGTGGCAAGCATCCTGCTATTTTGACCTCGGTTCTACCTGAGAGTTGCCTTGCTTCGGTTGCAGCGGACATCGCCATGGTATGCAAATCTTGCAGCTTCGACAGCGCATTCTGACGAGTCAGTCTTGTGGGTGTTGCAGTATATGTGTTTAAGGTAATAAGGTCTGCACCGCTACGAATGAAATCCAAATGTAAATCGCGCACTAGGGAAGGTTCATGAAGCATAACATCTGCTGACCACATAGGTGTTGCTGGACGCTGACTTCTGCTAAGCAGCTCTTGCCCCATGCCACCATCTAGTAATACTACCTTGCTCATTTACCTTCCTATATTTTTCTGGGCGAAGCCCATTAGACCTTAATCTTCTTTGACTAAAATAACTTTGCGATGCGGGAATGGGATCTCAATATTCGCCGCATCTAGGGCTTTCTTAATTTGCTCTGGTACAGAGAACTTCACTTTGAAATAGTCATCACCTTTACAGAACGGTCTCACGATAAAATCGACTGAGCTGTTATTTAACTCGCTAACTTCTACAAAAGGAGCGGGTTCTTTTAATACCAGAGGATGTGCAGCAAGCACTTCATCAATGACCTTGCGAGCGTCATCAATATTCTCGTTATAGGCAACACCAAAAGTCATGTCGACACCACGTACTTCATGAAATGAATGATTGGTAATTTGTTGGCCCCATATTTCACTGTTAGGGATAATGATTTTTTGGTTATCAAATGTTTGCATGATAGTGGTGAATAAATCGATTTCAGTTACTTTACCGAACTGTCCTGCTGCTTCTATGAACTCATCCACTTTGTATGGACGGAATATTAGTAACATAACGCCGGCGGCTAAGTTTGACATGGCACCTTGCAAGGCTAAACCTACAGCTAAACCTGCTGCACCAATGAGTGCAACGATAGAAGTGGTTTGTACACCAAATCGATTCAGGACAGATATAAATACAAAGGTTAAAATGACATAGCGGGCTATGCTTCCAAAAAATCGGAATAAGGTGTCGTCAAGACGCTCGTAGCGTTTTCCAAACGAATATACCGCTTTGTATGCACGGCCGCTGATCCAAATGCCAAGCAATAGAATCAGAATAGCCATTAAAATATTAGTCGCCCAGGCTATCGCGGCTGGCAAATATTGATTGATATCGAAGTTTTGAATGTACTCATTCATGGCGAAGTAGTTCCCTTAGTTACAATGACTATGATAGTTTTTTTGTTTCACTTACAGACAATCAAACTGACTCATCCATGAAGATACCGCGAGAGAGTTCGTGCACTAGTTCTAAATCTTACCGCTTAAACTCTCTCATGACTATCTAAACTCTAACAAATAGCGGGCTTTACGACTGGTTGAATTCCTTTTATATCTCATTAATACATTCATTATCAATATGCGTTTAATATGAAATCATAATTATATTTATGTTAAAGTATCATTATAGTACTCCCCAATATCCAAGGTTGAGGAGCCAATAATGTATTTAATCACACTGATCGCTATCGTTTACTTTCTGTTTATCGTGCGCCTGTTTAAGGAGCTCGTATGAATTTTTCTCAGTTTTTCATTCGCCGCCCAATTTTTGCTGGCGTTTTGTCATTATTAATTTTCATTGCCGGTGCGCTTGCTGTATGGCAATTGCCAATAACTGAATACCCTGAAGTTGTACCGCCGACTATCGTGGTGACGGCTAACTATCCTGGTGCCAATCCAAAAGTCATTGCAGAAACAGTGGCGAGTCCGTTGGAGCAAGAGCTTCAGGGAACAGAGAATATGTTGTATATGTCTTCTCAAGCGACGGCTGATGGACGAATGACTTTAACCATCACATTCGCCATTGGAACTGATGTCGACCTGGCACAAACCCACGTTCAAGGGCGAGTAGATAGAGCACTGCCTCGTTTACCTCAAGAAGTGCAGCGAATGGGTGTGGTTACACAGAAGTCGTCCCCTGACTTGACGATGGTCGTGCACATCACTTCACCCAACGATAAATACGATATGTTGTACTTGTCTAACTACGCTCACTTGAATATTAAAGATGAGCTTGCTGGTGTCACTGGAGTCGGTGATGTTCGTTTGTTCGGAGCGGGTGAATACAGCATGCGAATTTGGTTAGATCCAAATAAAGTCGCGGCACTTGAACTCACTCCAATGGATATTGCTGCTGCAATTACTGAACAGAACCAACAAGCGGCAGCGGGTAGTTTGGGGGCTCAACCTTCGGGCTCGAACGACTTTCAATTGCTCATTAACGTCCAAGGGCGGCTTCAGAATGAAGATGAGTTTGGCAACATCATTATTAAAGTAGGGGAGCAAGGTGAGATATCGCGTTTACGCGATGTGGCTCGAATAGAGCTTGGTGCCGACTTTTATGCTTTGCGTTCACTATTAGATAATAAGCCAGCTGTTGCACTACCTATCTTCCAAGCTGCGGGTTCAAATGCGATACAAATTTCTGAAGATGTACGCGCCAAGATGGCTGAGTTAAAACAGACTTTCCCGGAAGGCCTCGATTACAGCATTGTGTATGATCCGACCGTATTTGTGCGTGGGTCAATAGAAGCAGTAGTAAAGACTTTATTTGAGGCTGTGCTCCTTGTTGTGGTGGTTGTGGTGTTATTCCTACAAACTTGGCGTGCATCAATTATTCCTTTGGTAGCAGTGCCAGTTTCACTAGTGGGAACGTTTGCAGTGATGCATTTGCTTGGGTTTTCCCTCAATGCTTTATCCTTGTTCGGTTTAGTGCTTGCGATAGGTATTGTCGTTGATGATGCTATCGTCGTGGTAGAAAACGTTGAGCGGAATATTCACGACGGTTTAAAACCATTGGAAGCTAGCCAAAAAGCCATGCGGGAAGTAACTGGGCCGATTGTTGCCACCACGCTCGTGCTTGCAGCCGTGTTTGTACCTACCGCATTCATGTCTGGACTGACGGGACAATTCTATATGCAGTTTGCACTTACTATCACTATATCAACTTTTATATCTGCATTTAACTCCCTAACCTTAAGTCCGGCCTTGGCCGCAGTATTGCTAAAAGATAAAGATGCACCGAAGGATGCGCTAACACGAGGTATGGACAAAGTTCTAGGCCGATTTATCTTTACTCCATTTAACAAGCTATTTGCCAAGGGTGAAAAATCGTATGCCTTCGCGGTACAAAAAATATTGCGTTCAGGTGCCATTGTCGGGGTAATCTATATCGGCTTACTTGGGCTAACTGGCTACCAATTTCACACAACACCAACCGCTTATGTACCAGGTCAAGACAAACAGTATTTAGTCTCTTTTGCTCAATTGCCTGATGCGGCATCGTTAGATCGCACAGAAGAAGTGATTCAGGAAATGTCTCGTATTGCCTTGGCTCATCCCGGAGTAGAATCTGCAGTCGCATTTCCCGGTCTGAGTATTAATGGCTTCACTAATAGCTCAAACAGTGGCGTTGTGTTCGTGACCCTTAAATCTTTTGATGAGCGCAATACTGATGATTTGTCGGCTGATGCAATTGCAGGTGAGTTGAGCGCCCAATTCTTTGGTATTCAAGATGCCTTTATTGCTATTTTCCCACCTCCTCCGGTTCAAGGGCTTGGCACGATTGGTGGCTTTAAACTGCAATTGCTAGATAAAGCAAACATGGGTTACAACGAGTTGTATCAGGTAACGCAGTTGGTATTACAAAAAGCGTGGGCAACGCCTGAGTTGGCGGGTGTATTTTCTTCTTACCAAGTAAATGTGCCGCAACTGGACGTTCAAATTGACCGCGATAAAGCAAAAATGCAAGGCGTTGCGATCAACGATATTTTTAGAACGATGCAAATTTATTTGGGGTCGTTATATGTGAATGACTTCAATCAATTCGGTCGCACGTACCAAGTCAATTTACAAGCTGAAGAAAGCTTTCGTCAAGAACCCGAGCAAATTGAACAGTTGCAGATCCGCAATCGTCAAGGCGATATGATCCCCTTAGGTTCTTTTGTCAGCGTGAGCTATGTAGCGGGTCCTGATCGCGTAATGCATTACAATGGGTTTACCACGGCTGAGATTAACGGCGCACCTGCACCTGGCTTTAGCTCTGGTGAAGCTCAAGCTGCTATAGAAGCGATTCTAGCAGAGACTCTACCAAACGGCGTTACTTACGAGTGGACCGATCTTACGTATCAGCAAGTACTAGCGGGCAACACCTCATTACTTGTTTTCCCTTTGATTGTGTTGTTGGTATTTATGGTGCTTGCCGCTCAATATGAAAGTATGACTTTGCCGCTCGCTATTATATTGATTATCCCGATGACGCTTTTATCGGCGATGACCGGCGTGATTATTTCAGGTGGAGACAATAATATATTCACTCAAATTGGCTTGATAGTATTGGTTGGCTTAGCCACAAAGAATGCCATTCTGATTGTTGAGTTTGCCAAAGAAAAACAGGAGCAAGGCCTCAGTACGATGGATGCACTAATGGAAGCAACGCGTTTACGCTTGCGCCCTATCTTGATGACATCAATCGCATTTATCATGGGTGTATTGCCGATGGTTCTCTCAACGGGTGCGGGAGCGGAAATGCGACAAGCGATGGGCGTCGCAGTTTTTGCCGGCATGATTGGCGTGACAATTTTCGGACTACTACTGACACCTCTATTCTATAGGGTGTTCGTCCGCACGAAGTCTACACGCTAACAGCTCAAGGCTGTTGAGAACTCAATATTCGTCTACCTATTTGGCTCCTTACCTTGGTAGATGATGTTGAGTTCTCACTTTAACAGATGTTCAAGGCAACCAGAGCACAAGTGATTTTTCACGCTAATGGTTTCAATTTCGGCTTTTTCTACCAGTATATTTTTCACTTTCTCACGCAGCCAAACCAGGCCTGGATCCTTATCTTGTCGCTTATGCCAAAACAAATTCGCTGTCGTTTTTGGCATTTCAAATGGAGGCAAAGTGGCCGCTAAGGTGCCATTTACAATTTGTTTATGCACTGCGCCTGCAGGCACGACACAAATGAGCTTACTGTTAACCAATAAATCAGGCACCACACTGAATTGATTAACGGTACAAGACACTCTTCGAGTTAAGCCTTTTTGGGCAAGGACTTCATCAGTAAAGCCGGAAGAGTCACCAGAAAGTGAAACTAATAAGTGCTCAGCATTGGCAAACTCTTCAAAGGTAATTTGCCCTTTGGCTAATGGATGGTCGGGGCGCATCACGCAGACATAAAACGGATCGAAAAGATATTCTGCCCGGATCACGGGAGACAAAGTCAGCGCCGCACCTAAGACCAAATCAACGTTGGCATCATCAAGCACCTGTTGGGCATTAGTGATGGTATAGGGGACTGAATGAATATTGACATTCGGCGCTTCCTCTTCAATGATTTTTCGTAGCGGAACCAACAACATTTGGGCAACGATATCTGCCAATGAAATCCTGAACGTTCTTTTTACGGTTTTTGGGTCAAATTCATTTGGCCTAATTACAGCGCTCAACTCTGAAACAGGATCCTTGATTTGTTCCCATAAGTTTTGCGCTTTTAAGGTCGGTTGAATGTTACGACCACTTTTAACGAACAAGTCATCTTTCCAAGCCACTCGCATTCTGCTCACTGCATTTGAGACAGCAGGTTGAGTCATGTTCAGGCGGTTAGCTGCCCGTGTAATCGAGCGCTCGGTCATGATCGCATCAAATACAACGAGTAGATTGAGTTCGTGTGGTCTCATAAGGAATCATCATTTATTCTAATTAATGTAACAATAACTGATAGATATTATTATGCAAACTCATTCGAGCATAAGTAGTCGGCGTACTGTATTTTTCATCTCTTTCAGTGCTCACTAATTAGGCTTTGGATAATGAATAGTGATATATTGCGCGCAGATTTGGAGCCCACAAAAACTCGTGGCTCGTATGCCAATCACAATGCAAGGGAAGTAGCAGAGAAACATGGCGTCAGAAAAAATGAATATCAAACCATCTAGGTCAGCGTTTAGTGCCTTTTTTATAAGCGCTCGTTCATCGGGTGTGTTTTCTATTGTTAACTTCACAAGCTTTATCTACATCATCGTGCTCGGGCTGACCTTTAAAGATTTGTATTCTTTCATGCCAGATTGGGTTGTAGTGACACAAGCCATAGGTGTGTTGGTTATTGTGGTGAACGTTTTTGCTTTGAAGAAAACGAGCAATGTTCCCTTGGCAGCAGCAATTATGTTGTTTTGTATGTTCGCTATCCACATGGCAAATGTTACCTTTGCCGGTGGTATTGATACTGTTCACTATGCTTGGATTTTTATTTTTCCTATTCTAGCTGGTGGAACAATGGGCTGGCGCGGGCAAATATTCTTCTGGTTTATTAGTGTGCTTGGCACTATCTACTATTATGTGTGGCCGGAACAAATGGAAGTGCTTCCCTACGAGGGAGACATGGCCTACACCTTAGTCACTCGTTTAATGTGCTTGACGATTTTCAGTCTTATCATGCTGACCTACCACTTCACGTTGAACGAAAAGATGCTCTCTTTGCGCAAAGCACTGAAACTCGCGTCTTTTGAGAGCGATTTATTTTCTGGGGTTTTTAATTCAAAAGCGCAAAGTGTTTTATTAATTGATGAGAAAGGCATTATTCAGCGCGCGAATCAAACGACACATATTACTTTTGGATTCAAAACAGGCGCGCTGATCAAGCAACATATTGGCGCACTTTGTTTGAATGGAGAACATTTCTTTGCGCCGAGTAATGTGGACAAGCCTTCTCGCGAAATACAAGTGCAAACACAGGATCACCGAATTGTTTGGATTGAATATTCTGCTCTGAGTGTTTTAGATGAAAATGAGCAGCGCCATAGCTTATTCACAATAGAAGATATCAGTGAGCGCAAACAATATGAATCCGAGCTATCACACCTCGCGCATTATGACCATCTTACGAAAATGCCGAATCGCTTGATGATTCAAGAGCACTTAACTGCTTTGCTTAAGCATCATGTTGACGCTTCATTTGCTGTGATTTTTATCGACCTCGATAAGTTTAAAGATGTAAACGACATGTATGGTCATGAAGCCGGTGACGCAGTGCTAGTCGAAGTTGGACAACGGCTTGAAAAGAGTGTTAGAGAAGGCGACTTTATCGGTCGTTTTGGTGGTGACGAGTTTATCTTGTTGACGGAAATTGATACTTCTAAAGATGAAATTGTGAGCTTAGTAGAGCGAGTGCAAAAAGTAATATTGCAGCCCATTTATCATCAAAACAAGCAACATAACATTGGTTCTAGTGTCGGTATTGCTCAGTACCCAATTGACAGTAAAGATGCAAACGACTTATTACGTAAAGCCGATGCGGCGATGTATCGCACTAAAACGAATCAGAAAGGTGCATTTGCATTTTATAACTTGGACTATGACATCGACTTACAACGTAAGCTGCGTCTGAATACGGAATTAAATTTTGCGAATGATCGACATGAACTGTCTTTAGTGTTCCAACCTATCTTCGATCGGAATAGGAAGCTTACTGGCGCTGAGGCTTTATTGCGTTGGAATCATGGCGAATTGGGTTTTATTTCTCCTGAAGAGTTTATTCCTATTGCGGAAGATAGCGGACACATATTGCAAATTGGCGATTGGGTCATTGATTCTGCCTGTCAGACATTACGTGATTGGCAAGACATGGGACATACAGAACTTAGTATGTCGGTGAATATTTCGTACCGTCAACTCGCAGAACATGCTTTGGTTGACGCGACTCGTCGTAGCTTAGACAAATATGGCCTGACGGGTGACAAGCTGATACTTGAATTAACTGAACGCGTTTTCGCTGACGATTTAACCTTAGTTCGAGAAAACATGCGCATGCTATCTGAAATGGGTGTGAGAACCGCCATTGACGACTTTGGCATTGCATATTCAAGCTTGAGTTACTTGCGAAGCGTTAACTTCGATATTTTGAAAATTGATCGCAGTTTCGTCAAAGATATTGTTCAAGACCAAGAGGCGAAAAACCTCTGTTTAGCCATACATTCGATGGCCAAAAGTTTAAGCTTACAAGTAACTGCGGAAGGCATTGAAACCGAGGCCCACTTAAAAACCTTGATTGATATGAATGTTGATAAATTCCAAGGTTATTATTTGGCAAAACCACTGACTAAAGCTGATTTTCATGAGCTACTTGTCTCGCCACAGGCTTGATAACATGCATCTCCGCGAACGGTGACTAAATTACCAATATCAATAGAGCCAGTATTAGGAATATGTGCAATTCATGGTTTTCTTTGTCTATTACTGAGAAAAGGAGTGTTGGTATCTCATAATCGTTTTAGCCTTCACTGACTTTTGTGAGGCAGTTTCTTGCCCGTCACCACCGCGCAGGCGGCGGTCTGCTGAGAGGCAAAAGGAGATCGTTGGTAATTAAGAGTTTCTCCGGCAGCCTAGTACGTAGAGCGGATGAAATAAAATCAAGCCCCGCTCTGGAGGCTATGAGGTAGTTCACATAATTATGGTAGAATTGCTCTAGAAGTTGCTTAGTTGCCGTGGCGTAGCAATAAGTATTAGATACAGCACAAAGAAAACACATATTTTCTAGTTGTTTTGCTCTTTAGGACAAAATATTTCTTCAATGCTTTTTCCAAAAGTCTCTGCAAGAGCAAAAGCAAGAGTTAAAGAAGGATCATGTTTTCCTGTTTCTATGGCATTCACGGCTTGACGTGACACTCCTAACTTTTCAGCAAGTTCTGCTTGAGACCATCTATTTTCTGCACGAAGTACCCGCAACCTATTCTTCATGGGTATCGCTCGCTAGTTTAATGGACTGCGCTACACCAAAGATAACTGCGATTGCTGGCAACATAAATGCTAGACTAATAGACGGCACCTCAACCATTTCTGAGAGCAAGCCATAAGCCATTGCTGCACAACCAACAACCCCTACAGCCCAAAGCAAACTTTCACCCATTACCCTCTGGATGTATTCATCCAATGACCGATAATGTTTTACTACAAGCTGTAATAAAAATATCACCGGAATCACAGGTGTCATTGCAAGGAATCCCGTGCTGTATATAGACAAATCATTGGTCTCATTCAATAACACTGATAACGCTAAAACCGCTAAAAACATTGCAATATGCAACATAAATTTGACCAAAAACTTCTTTTCCTTTTTACCTAATTCATTACTCATATTTAGCTCTCCTGAAGTTACCTTATTCTCTCAATATATTGTAATTTTGTCATAATATATTGACATTGTGTAAGGCTAGCATTACATATTACGCACCAAATAGTCAAGCAAACCTGACAATAAGATAGGTGTGCATTACATATTGTGAAATATTAAAAGATATTTTTAAGAGAACTTAACGACTATAATTCAGCGTCAGCAGGACGATGAACGCACTATATGAGCAATTATCAAACTTTATTATCGTCTGACACTTGTCTCGCCGCAGGCTTGATAGCAACTTGGTTTCCTAGGGCATTCAGCACCTCGTGGACAAATCATTCTTGCTTCAGTTTCAATGCCTCTTTCAACCCAGTTGATATTGAGTATTCGTGCCACACTAGATAGTTGAGTTTTGATCGATTTTGGTATCGCAGCAGACCCTCCTCCTTTTACACAGACGTCTTTTAAATCGTGAGCAATTGATCTTGCGTCTTCACCTTGTGCATCGATAGCGGGGTTCAAATCTATACCGGTACACAGCACATGACTGTTGTTTGCCATGTCTTTCACGTTGGTTGATTCACACACGTAAATGCGTGGCTCATCACCCACATTCAATATCGAAATTTGTGCGCTAGTCCCTTGCAATGGTGCGTTAATCATTCTAAAAACCGCCCAGTGCTGGCAGGGATCTTCAACTTCTCGCATATTGCCCCAAGGCAAGGGGATACCATTTCCACGATACACCGCTTTCAACTTACCTGGCGCGTAAGCATCAAAATAGTGCCAATGCCGGTAAGAAGACACCGCGGTCATGCGTCGCATAGCAACAGAGGCAGATACACCTAATAATTCATGGGTTTTTATCTCGTAACCTTGGCGGTCAAGTAATTGACGATAAGGCACTTTAGGACAAAGCAAAGCGCCGGCGAAAAAGCTAGACTCAAAGTCGCGCCAAGCATGCAATATATCTTGTGCATTTAGATTTGATGATTGACTGGATTGAGTACCATCAGCGCTTAAGGTGTTATTGTGATTGAGGCCGGTTAACAGAACGCTTTTTAAACCGTCGCGATTGTGTAAAACAGCATGTCCAATATGTACGGCGAGGTCATACTTCAAGCGCATAGGAAACTTCTTGAGTAATTGATTAATATAAATCGTGCCGGGCGAATCAAAAAACGATGTCACAATATTGTTAGTCGGAGCGCGATAGGCGTTGCCGCCAAGTTCTTTGGCAAGCGAAGCCGGGACCTTATTGAACCACGCTATCTTTAAACCTTGCTGCTGGGCTATTTCAATCAGCTCTTCGACGGAAAGTGGCATACGTTTCAAGCCAACATCTTCAGCTGCTCGCTCTAAGTCGGGAAAGTGATTCTGATGATGCTCTTGATGCGCTCGGATCAGTAAATGAGCAAACTGACGACCGCTAGTACCGGTTTGTGACAACATCTCAGGAATGGCAATTTGCAGAATCTCATTTGAAAACAGAAAGCTAGGCTCTAGCGCAATACCGCTTATGCCGCCTCGGTTTCCTTTTTCAGGGGTAATGGATTTTTCTTCCGGTACGTCATCTAAAAACCAATCAACATCTTTTTGAAAAACTGAGGCAATAACGCTGAGCATGTCTTCACTGGGGACACGCTTGCCACGTTCGATCATAGACAAGTAAGATACCGATGGCGCGGTTTCAGCGTTCACTCGAATACAGCGCGCGGAAAGATCTTCCATTGTTAGATTGTTGCGTTTTCGTAAGTTTCGAATTTTTGTTCCCATAAGATGGGACTTACGCATCAGGCTTTTCGTATTTTTCATAATTGTCTTCACTTTTACACAAGATGTTTTTGTAAAATTTACACTGTGAAATTTCTTTTGTGAAATTCTAGTGCTTTTTACTTTATGCTTTATCTCAAGCGAAGTAAATAAACCAAAACATTTTACTCGTTAAGCAAATGCACTACTTGTCAAAATAAGAGGAAAAGAAGATGAATATGCCAGCTTTGAAATACAGTCAAATCCATCAGGGCTTTTACACCTTCATCAATGAAGATGTATTGCCAACGTGCGGCATCGAGGTTAATGTCTTTTGGCAAGCGCTAGAGAACCTGATTACTGATTACGTACAAGAGCCAAGTCATTTTATTGATACTAGCCAAGGTAATATGGACGCAGCCAATACCATGAGTGCATCAATTACTGATCGTCAACAACTTATTCAAGCTGCCAATAGCCGTTGGACGAGTTTACATACAACGGCGTCTCAGGAAGAGACAAAAGCGTATCTTGATCAACATTTTGCTCTAGAGACTGGTTCGCATGCCGACGTGAAAAACTATGTTGTTTATTACCATCACCTATTAGCCTTCTTCGAAGATGGAAGCCAATCTGGTTTAGTTAATCCAAGTCAGTTTGTTGCTCTATGTGGCCATAAGTGTGCACCAGATTCGATAGTGTTGAAGCGCAGCGATATGTCGTCACATGTAGAGATTGCTATTAATCGGAAAGGAAACAGAGGGGCGAAAGATTGTGCTGGTATTCAAGACATCTTAGTTGAAACAAATGAGACAATCATTATTGATTTTGATGCAGTGCATATCGATGGCGATAGTAAAATTCAAGCTTTCCGCAACCTGCAGGAATTTTTGGAAGGAAGTTTAACGACTTACACTGCTAAAGAGGGGAGCCAAGCGATTCTAAGAATGAATACTGAGGTGACTTTCACAGACCTTGACGGTGAGGACTATGTTATTGCGAACAGGTCGCCTATTCAAATCCGTTGCACTAAGCCAAGTTTACAAACGGAATTGATGAGAGAAGCGAATGGTAATCTCGCACCTCAAGTCATTATAGATGCAATTGTATGTGGCATCATTTTGCGATTGAAGCAAAACAAAGCGCAAACACAAATGCAGCAGTCTCTCGTTTTACAAGATGGAAAATTTACAACGAATATGCAAAAGCGCATTGAAGATATCTTTAGTTTATAAATGCTCGCATTTTAGCTAGTGCTGAATGCCCTATACACGCTGTGTATAGGGCATTTCATCTTTTTAATCAGTTTGATGCAAGCTTGTCAGTATTCTGCTCAAGTAGTTTTGCAATACGATTGCTATACCGAGTCAGTGCTGCTTGGCTTTCTGCATTGGCCATATCTACGTGGGTTGGGTCAACAGGTGCGCCTGGTCTAACTCGCTGCAAACCTGAAATAACGATCTCTTCATTGCCAAGCAATCCACTTTCAATGACACGTAAACCTGCTAACTTACTACCCAATGTTACCGCGCGATACTGCACATGATTGTTTTCATCCAAAACGAGCACGTACTTATTATTTAAGTCAGTGGCAATCGCCTTATCATCAATTAATACACCAACATGTGCTTCGTCACTGATCACTTGTAGACGAGTAAACAAACCAGGAATAAGTTCACCGCTTGTATTTTCAAAGCTTGCTCTCGCTCTTATCGTACCGGTTTTTGGGTTTACTTGGTTATCGATAAAGTCTATTTGACCATTAAAGGGCAAGTCTTCTTGGTTCGCTAAACCCATTAAAATAGGATTCTTTCTTCCTGTGTTTTGTGCCTTAGCATAGTTTAAATACGTAACTTCATCAGCGTCGAAGTATGCATGGATTTTTTCTGTGGACACAATACGCGTTAGTGAGCTTTGGCCTGCATGCACATAGTTACCTTGTGTAATGGTCGCATTTGATATTTTGCCGGCTATTGGCGCTTTAATCTGTGTATAGCTGAGATCGAGTTCTGCAAGTTTTAGCGCAGCTTTAACGGCTTGCACCCTAGCTTGTGCTTGCTGCTGCGTTGACAAGCGTTGGTCTAATACTTCCGCGGAGATAGCTGCGCTAGCCCCCAATTTTTTAGCACGCTTATATTCAGCTTCAGCCAAAGATAATTGATCTTGCGCCATGTTTAATTCTGCATTTAAGCGGCTAAGTTCAGCTGCAAAAGGCGCAGCATCAATTGTGAAAAGTACGTCACCCTGCTCAACCTTGCTTCCTTCAACAAAGTCGACTGAAGCAATATAGCCAGAAACGCGAGGACGTAAATCGACGGTTTCAGGGGCATATGTACGACCCGTGAATTCATGTGACGAGACAATCTCCGCAGTGATAACTTTTGCAACTTGGACGGCACTCGCTGGCGGTGCAAACGGGGCTTCCTGTTGCTCAGAACAAGCGGCAACGAAAAGTACACTCAGTGCGGCGATAGCGCTGGTTTTTAGATACCGAGCGAAAAAAGATTGATGATTTTGCATGATTGGCTCCTAAACCAATTTGAATATGGAGCGTATTTTAGGAGCTATTTTTAAATAAATATAATTATGCTTTAATATGAAATGTATTTATTAATGTGATGTGTTTGTGAGCGAGTGAATTAGATTTCAGTGCCACCATACTGACTAGCCAGGTCATCTAGCTCCGAACACGTATAGTCAAAGCTGCCTGCTTCGTACTCATATGATACTTGCACAGAGTGTGAGGATTTGAATAGCTTCACTTTTACGTCCGCTTTTGACCAATGCTTTAATTCATTTAAGAATCGGTTGGCGAGAGGCGCAGTTTCAAATTGATAGCGGATTTCATTGATCATACAAGTCGCATTATTGTTGGTAGCAATTAGGGCTGCATATCTTGGCGAATTCTGCGTCAGTGTCAAGCGAGATAAATCATCTTTCAAAAACAAAACGGCCAACAAAGTTGTTGGCCGTTTACACTTAATTGAATATGCAATGACTATAACACCATTACTTCGCTTCAGTACTTTTTATTCGTAACTGTAGCTCATGGTTACGCCACTATAGCGAGAGTAGCCTCGAATACCTACGTGCCATGTGCCACCACTGGTGTTGGTAAAGGTACATGTTTCATTATTGCCACTTTTATAAGGGCGACAATCGTAGCTGTTCGTTTCTGGTTGTGAACCCAGTTTCATGTATAAGTCTGCATCACCGCTGCCACCAGAAATAGTTACAGTGACTCTACTTACTCCGTTTGGCACATTCCAAGTGTAGCGTTTCCAAGCGTTTCTGTTTCCAGACAAGTTGGTTAGTTGACCCGAGAATGGATCAACACCGCCACCGCCACCGCCACCACCGCCAGTGCCACCGCCATTTCCATCACAACCATTTGCGTTAAGATAGTCATAGGCATCACGTGCCTTGACTATACCGAAGCCATAAAAGTTATCACGACCTGCACTACCCTTGTCCTTTGCAGTGACATTTAGGGCAGTACGAATTTGTTCGTTTGAACAATTCGGAAAGAAACTCCAAACTAATGCTGCTGCGCCGGCCACGTGTGGTGTAGCCATCGATGTGCCGCTGATAGTGTTGTAGGTATTCACTGGCCATGTTGATTGAACTGCTGAACCTGGACCAGCAATTTCTACTTGGCTATTGTACTGTGAATATGACGCACGGCTTTCGTTAGAGCCAACAGCGGCTACCGAAATAACCGCATCATAAGACGCTGGATACGATAATGAACTATTACCGCTATTACCCGCTGCTGCTACTAGCATGATGCCATCATCGACAAAGCCTTGCATTGCGTTGCGTTCAGCAGTTGAGGAGCCGCCCCCACCTAAACTCATATTCACGACATTGGCACCCGCATTGGCGCACTGTTGAATACCATCAATAATGTCAGAAGAGAAAGTCCACTGACCTTGGTCGTTAAAGATTTTTACGATGTGCAAATCTACACCTGGATATACACCCACAACACCTTCGTTATTTGATAATGCTGAAATTGTGCCAGCGACGTGCGTGCCGTGTCCGTTGCCATCGTTAAACCAATTTCCTACTTGGTTGTTATTTGCGTTACCTGTCACACCGTTATTCTGGTCGCCCAAATCAGGGTGGCCTAAATTAAAACCAGTATCGATAACACACACTTTTCTTGCTGATTGGTTGTTCTGCGATAACAGGTTGCCTTGCACCATTGGAATTCCGTATGGTGTCGTTTCGGCCATTAAGCTACGGCGGTGATCAACTGAAATATCAGCAACGTTAGGATCATTTCTTAGCTTATTTAATGTTGCCTTGGACATCTTAGCTGCAACCATGCCTTTATCTTTAATCGCTTTAATTGGCTTGGCACCGGCATTTTTTAACATGCCGTAAGCGTTCCCTTGATTGAGCTTGCCATTCTGCATCATCGCCTTCGATTGATCAGGGCGAAGGGTTGAGCGTTTGCCTGATGAGAAACGATCATTATCTGCGCGCTGACCTTTTTGTTCTTTAAAGGTCACGATATAGCGCTCTTCTTTTGCTTCGGCTTGGATAACTTGACCAAAGTTTTCAAAGGCACTGCCACTAGATCGTTTTGAAGCGTATTTTGACTGTTGTGCTTTACTTGGACTTTGCTTCACTTCGATCATCTGAGACTGTGTTGCGGCAGAAACGCTAAGCGCAATGACTGATAGTGCCATTGAGCCTAATCCCACCGTAAGGTTTTTGCGTAGTTTAGACATATTTATGTTCCTACTCTTTTTTACTTGTTATTGAGGTTTTTATTATTATTTTAACTCTCGGTCTTTTTGCCGAGATTCAATACCCTATGCCTAAATTATTGAAAACTCAAAGAGATACATCGGCTTCAACTGGTTGTCCAGATCAAGCTAATTGTTACTTTATTGCAACATATTCACAAGGTTTATATTAAACAATAACTAAAACATGCACTTATGAAAAAATATAAGTGTAATGATTTATTTACATTTAATATTTAAAAGAGTTAAAGCAAATGAACTTAATTATTGCTTTTTCAGTTCATATTGCTATTCCTTAAAACTTTAGTCTAATTTCTGTTTGATTTGTAAAAAAATCATGTTAAACAGGTATTTGTAAATAGTGTGCTTGACGTGCATATCTTTGCTAGCTCTATTGAATAAGCCTTGATTGCTCCGCTATAGCTGACAATAGCTTAAAAAATGAACTAATTGAAAGGTGGGAAGTCTGAGTAATGTTGTTGATAGCGTATTGTAGATTATACTCGCTGTCTCACGGTGGTATTCAAGGTTTTTAAGAATACCTTAGAAATAGTGATGAGGTAATAGTTATGCATATTCAAAATCAGGAAAGGTCACAGCACCAAGCCATATCTGTAGGCTGTCAGGCTTTCATGCTAGTCGGCTTTATCATTTTCATTACCGGTGTTTTTAGCTTTGGCTACGCCTTGCTGGCTAGTTATCTTCTACCGTTTAAACCTGACTTTCTAATCATTGCATTAGTTGGCTTGTTTGCCGCATTTTTAGGTCGAATAATATTGCGTAGAGGTCGGCGCTTAGCAGAGGTTTCAGTTATTTGAGAGTTATAGCCCTGATGAGCGACGAATTTTCAACTCTTTAATATCAAAAAAACCACCTCATCTAGGAGGTGGTTTTTCATTTAGTGCTGCTTTTTTTAATCAGCTAAGCATCTATTCACTTGCTGGCTCAATGACTTCTAGCAACTCGACGTCAAAAATGAGCGTAGCGTTCGGAGTGATTTTACCGGTTGATCTCTCACCATAAGCAAGCTCCGAAGGAATATGGAAGCGATATTTAGCGCCTTCTTTCATCAACTGCAAGCCTTCAGTCCAACCTGCAATAACACGATTCAAAGGGAATGTTGCTGGCTGACCGCGACTGTATGAAGAATCAAATTCAGTGCCGTCTAATAAAGTGCCACGATAATGCACTTTAACTGTTGATGTCGGGCCAGCGGGGCTTACGCCTTCACCTTCAGTTAACACTTCATACTGTAAGCCAGACTCAGTGGTCACAACACCTTCTTTCTTTGCATTAGCTGCCAAGTATTCAGCTCCTTCCGCTATATTGCTTGCGGCAGACGCATTCGCTTTTTCCGTCTGTTTAGCTTGAAGGATCATATCAGCCGCACGAGTAAAGCCTTGCAGTTCTGGCAGAGTAAAAGCAGTGTTGTCGTCTAGGCCATTTTTGAAGCCTTCTAATAAAGCAGCTTCATCGTATTCAATCTCTAAGTCTTTTTGTTGGTCCAAACGATTCTTTGCAAACAGACCCATGCTCGCACCTAGTGCATATGAATGTTTCTGGCTTTCAGTTGTGTACTTATTATCTTCGCCAGTTGCTGGCGCTTCTGCTGCAACTGTTTTGCTTGCTTCACTTTTCACTTCTTCTGCTGGACTTGTTTGTTCTTCTTGTTTTTGACATGCAGTGAGCGCAAGTGCTGATAATACTGCAATGGCTAAGGTAGCCTTTCTCATTCGGTTTCTCCGTTTTTTACAAAGTCTATTGTTGGCTAGTTATTTCGCGGTTTTACCTTATGCGTTAATAAAGTGCCGTAAATAGTGTTGTTAAGTAACAATCATTATATACTTGGCTAATAGTAAACGTGTGACAGTAAAAGCGAAACCCCCATTTATATGAATAAAGCTAGCTTTTGGACTTTTTGTTGTGTTTTTGTCTTATTCAGCACGGGCTGTTCTATTCCCGAGACAACACCAACAAGTAAATTGCCGATATCTGAGGTTGGTGTGTACGACGCCGATATAAGTAACTCGGGTCAGTTCGCGGTTATTTCAAGGGTAAACGCTGATATTGTTGTGTGGTCTCTTAGCGAAAATAAAGCTTTATTCAGTTGGCGACATCAAGAAGAAGGTCGCAACATCGTCGATAATATTCATATATCAGCTGACAGTGATTTTGTGGTCAGCGCAGACAGCGAAAACTTTGCGCTTTGGAATGTAAATTCCGGAGACCCCTTGGGCTTCTGGCGCATAGATGAATCAACAATTCGAGATATTGCCGTCAGTAATTCCGGGCAGGGCATTCTGATCGGTAAAGCCAACGGAAAAGTGTTGTATTTTGAACCGAGTACAGGGCGCAGTATTGAGTTTTTGGGGCATGAAGAGAAGGTGAATACAGTTGATATTTCACCTAACGGAAAGTATGCATTATCGGGAAGTAACGATTATAAGGCTTACCTTTGGAGCACCGAATCAGGACAAATCATTCATGTCTTTAATCATGCCAATCGGGTAACGAAAGTCGCGATTGATGACCAAGCTCGTTTTTTATTTACTTCCGATAGCCAAGATGACAGCCAAATTTGGGATGCACAAACCGGTGAAGCAATTAGTCAGTTGCACTTTATTGAGCGCCAGTGGGTATTTACCAGTGCAAAATTTTCTGAAGATGGTCGTTATTTGCTCACCGGCTCACCAGCAAAACGCCTAGCGCTATGGGATGTGCAAAGTGGTGATACCGTTAAAGAGTGGCGAGTTGCAGCGACATCAGGGCCAGCTCCTCAATCCGCAGTAGTTTATGGTATCGGTTTTCTGCCGACCGAAAATAGCGTTGTATCAATATCAAGTAGTGGAAATTTGGAGTCGTGGAATGTCGAAAAATAATAATGAGTTAATTATTGCCGAAATGCAGGCAGCTATTGAGCAACTTGAGTTCAAACTTGCATTTCAAGAAGACAGTATTGAGCAATTAAATAAAATTGTCATAAACCAGCAATATACTGTTGATAAACAAGCTCAATTAATTACTGGCTTAGTCGATAAATTTAAAAGTATCCAAGCAGGTAATACCGAACCAAATCAGGATAATGAGTTGCCTCCACACTATTAACTCTTATCTTTTAAGTGACGTTTTTATGATTGGTTACTTTCATTAATTAATGGATACAAGGACGTTCAACTCAATAACTAAAGAGCCTTACCAATGTTAAAACAACGAACCTCATCATCACGCGCGAGCCAGCGCGGCTCGTTAACATTTACCACTTTGAAAACCAAAATCTTAGCTTTACTGACCGCTGCTCTGCTACTGGTTGGCTTAATTGCTCTGGTTTCCAATATTTTACTGTCTAATAAAATCGATAACTTTAAGCATTTAATTGAAGTTGATAATGTCGCTGGCTTAGAGATTGGCAACTTGAATCTACAATTTAAAACTCAGGTTCAAGAGTGGAAAAATGTCTTACTGAGAGGTCACAATACTGAGGATAGAGAAAAGTATTGGGGTAAGTTTGTTGAGCAACATGAGAAAGTACAAAAGCAAGCCGAAGCTATTCTCGCTCTATCCATTTCCGATGAGCTGATTTCGCAAGTTAAAGAGTTTCGACAAATTCACGCGGCTCTCTTATCTCAATATAAGAAAGGTTTGGAAGCTTTTCAGGTGAATAATTTCGACCATAAATTAGGCGACGCAACTGTTAGGGGAATTGATCGTGCGCCTGGTAAGGCATTGGAGGAATTAGTTGCGCAAGTACAGTTGCAAATTTCTGAAAAGAACCAAACGCTCCAAGCGCAATCTGCAAACCTACAGTGGTTAACGATCTTAGCTATCGTTTTGGCCTTAGTTATGAGTATTGTGGTATCAAATCTCTATATGAATAAAGGTATCATTAAACCGATCGTGAAGTTAATCGAGCAGTTAAGAGGCTTAAGTAATGGCGGTTTTTCTACCAGTTATAATGTTCATCGCTCTGATGAAATTGGTGAAATGTCCCACGCGATTCAACTCTTAAGCAACAAACTAAAAAACGTCTGCGAGCACCTTGTTCAAACTCAAGGCAAACTTGTGACTTTGAGCGCCGGCTTGACTCACGGGGCTGAAAAGCTGGTAGAAAGTAGTCAGCAACAAAACGAAAAGACTATGGATGTGTCTGCTGCCACGGCACAAATGATGCAGCTATCGTCACAAGTTGCGGGCGATATCATTAAGGCCACCGAGCTAGCTGAAAACGCGAAGCATTCAGCAAAGTCTAGCCAAGACGTGATGTTAGAAACGATTGAGACTATTCGTTCTTCTTCCCAGCAAATTCAAAACACCGCTACGGTAATCGAACGCTTAGATGATGATGCTAAAAATGTTGGAAGCGTCGTGGATGTAATCAATAGCATAGCCGAACAAACCAACTTATTGGCCTTAAATGCAGCAATTGAAGCAGCAAGAGCGGGTGAGCAGGGCCGAGGCTTCGCAGTTGTTGCTGATGAAGTAAGAACCTTAGCCTCTCGCACTCAAAAATCAACAGAAGAGATTCAAGTGATCATAGCGAACCTGCAAAAAGGTGCACTAGATGCTGTTGACGCTATTAAACTTGGAAGCAGTAATGCACAAGTTAGTGAAGAAAAGGTGCTTAAAGCTGACACAATTCTTCGGGCAGTGGACGAATCTGTATTAAGTATTACCGAATTAAATCACAAAGTTTCTCTAGCAATGACCACACAAGAGCAAGCGAGTACAAATATCAATAAAGTCATTGAGGACCTTAGAGCGATTTCTGAAACGAACCACGCGGAAGCAGTAGAGCTTCGTAATGAAAATACTATTTTGTCTGAAATTAAAGAAGAGTTGGCTGAAGAAGTCAGGTCACTGAGTAGTTAAGCATTTATTGGTATTGCTGCTGGTTCAGTAATCTGTCGTTTCGCACAGGCGTTCCAAAGGGCTTCATTTGAGCTTGAAACCTCACCTAGGTCGACATTTCCTATGTATTTGGCTTCAATTTTTGCCTGCGCCTTATCTTTAAAAAGCTGTGCCATCGCAATTTTTAATCGAGACACTATTTTTTTAGGGACCGCTTTATTAAGTGCCAAATAATTTCCGTTCAGCAGGCGACTATCAATTTCTAAAACTGGCGTCACCTCAGCTAAAGATAAGCCGGCAATGTTAAGTTGTCGGGAAATACTAAACGAAGACATTACTACCAAATCGACTCTCCCTGCAGCAAACGGCTTTAACGTGCCATACTTACCATTAAATAGGAGTAGGTTTTTTCCTTCCTCAAAACCCAACACTTCTCGTATTTCTTTATATGCATTGTCGGTTGAGCCGCCAAGAATGTATTGTTGAGCTGAAGCGATATCATTTACCACAATATCTTTTCTTGAACTCAATTTGAATAAGCAGTTAGTACTTGATGAAAATGGACCAACCCATTCAAACATCGTCTCTCTTTCACTTGTTTTGGCGGTTGAAACAATGCCTGACCAGGGGTTTTCCTGCACCAGTTTCATCGACCTATTCCAGGGATACAGTTCAAATTGGCAATCGATTTTGGCAAGTTCGCAGGCTGCTTTTGTGAGCTCTAGATTGATACCGACAAGTCTGTCGTTGACTTCGAAGTTGTAGGGTGGAAATTGTTCAGTATAGATTGTTAAAGTATCAGTATTCTTTGTCACTGCAAGCGCAGTAACACTGTGCATGAGAGATACAAACAGAACTTTTGAAAGAAGTGAAATCATAGTGCAGTGTGCTCGCGGTCGTTAGTAAATAAAAACGCGTCCACTGCTCTTTTACAATAAATTACCAAACTCCCACACATGAAGCAATAAAATGCTTACTTTGACTAACATTAAAGCTAAAACTAGGGTTTGAAAACGCCAATAACATTTTCAGAAGGGCGGGTGGCTGAACTCACTTTTTCCTGTGTTTGAGTTTCGGCATAGTCACATTTTACACAAGCTAGTTTTTCTACATTATTTTCAAAGAACAGCATTAAACTATCTAAGCTTTTACACTGCGGACATGTCGCTCCAGCGATAAAGCGTTTTTTGGTTTTATTTGTCATCTATTACTACCTCATTTTTTAGCTTGTTCCATTATACTCTGTTTACTGCTTATCAGTGCAAAAGCAATGATAAAAAAATAAAGTCTTTAGGGTCTACAGTCTAATTTTGCTATCCTATCGGCACAAAATAATGAAAATTGAAATTACAGAAATCAACACGTCCTTAATCTATGATCCAATTACAAAATCTATCGCTTCAACGCGGTGTAAAAGAGCTAATAAAACAAGCCAATATTGAAATATACCCGGGCCATAAAGTAGGTGTGATAGGTAAAAACGGTTGTGGTAAATCCACTTTGTTTGGCTTGCTGCGCAATGAGATCCAAGCTGACTCGGGTGACTGCATGGTGCCAAAGGCTTGGAAGATTGTTTCTGTTGCTCAAGAAACGCCAGGCACAGATCGTAAAGCAATTGACTATGTGATTGATGGCGATATTCATCTACGAGAATTGCAAAAGGCGCTTGAGAAAGCTGAAGAACAGCATGACGGCAGCCGTATTGGGCATCTTCATGACGAGCTTGCCCAGTTGGGTGCTTATGATGTTGAAGCCCGCGCCGCAACGATTTTAGCTGGTTTAGGTTTTGAAAATGCACAGCTAAGTTTGCCGGTGAGTAGCTTTTCTGGGGGGTGGCGCATGCGTCTTAATTTAGCTCAGGCTTTATTATGTGATTCCGACTTACTTTTGCTTGATGAGCCAACAAACCATTTAGATCTTGATGCAGTTATTTGGTTAGAAACATGGATTCAACGGTACAAAGGTACTTTGCTGCTGATTTCACATGATAAATCGTTTATTGATGCATGCGTCGACAATATTGTTAGTTTTGAAAGCCAAGCACTTGTGTATTACAGCGGTAATTATTCTAGTTATGAGAAACAGCGCATAGAGCGACTTAGGTTGCAGGCAAGCGAGTTTGAAAAGCAAGAAAAAAAGAAGGCTCACTTAAACTCTTTCATTACTCGCTTTAAAGCAAAGGCCAGTAAGGCTAAGCAGGCGCAAAGTCGTATTAAGCAGTTAGAAAAAATGCAGGAAGTGTTACCTGTGCATCAGTCATCGGCGTTTCAGTTTTCCTTTAAACCACCCGAAAAGTTACCCAACCCATTGGTTCGTATGGAAGAAGTGAAAGTGGGTTATGGTGAAAAGGTAATATTGGAACAGGTTAAGATGAACTTGGTTCCCGGCAGTAGAATTGGCTTATTGGGTAAAAATGGCGCAGGTAAATCTACCTTCATAAAATTATTAGCGGAAGAAATGCGGCCCTTGAAGGGCGACTATGAGACATCTGCAGGGCTAACCATTGGGTATTTCGCACAGCACCAAGTAGAGCTACTACACCTGCAAAGCTCGGCGTATGACCATGTTTTTCGCTTAGACAAAACCCAAACAGAACAACAAATTCGGGATTATCTAGGCGGTTTTGGCTTTCATGGTGATGAGGCTCTGAAAGCGGTTGCTCCAATGTCTGGTGGTGAGAAAGCCCGTTTGGTCTTAGCTTTAGTTGTTTTTCAAAAACCTAACCTATTACTACTTGATGAACCCACGAATCACTTAGATATGGAAATGCGACAAGCCCTAAGCTTTGCCTTGCAGGGTTTTGATGGCGCTATGGTCTTGGTATCCCATGACCGTTATTTGTTGTCATCAGTGTGTGACGATTTTTATCTAGTCGATGCTGGCGCAGTTAGTGCGTTTGATGGTGATCTTGATGATTATCGAAAGTGGCTATTCAGCTCACCAACGATGTCTAGTGTAGAAACTGCAGAAGGCAAAGACACTGTATCTAAAGCGTCAAATAGAGCTCCTGAATTAGACAAAAAAGCGCGAAAACGTTTGGAAGCTGAATTCAGGCAAAGCACCAAGCCCTTTCGCGACGAGATAGCAAAACAAGAACGTGTTATGGAAAATGCAAACAAAGCATTAGCGGAAATTGAAGAAAAAATGTTGGATACTAGTTTGTATGATGCAGAGAACAAAGCAGCTTTGGCGACCATATTGAACCAGCAGGCTAGCTTGAAAGGTCAAGTTGAGGATGCCGAAATGCTGTGGTTAGAAGCTCAAGAGGCTTTAGAAGAAGCTAGTACGCAATTTGAGCAAAATACCCAAGATAGCACCGAGGCTTAGGAAGTGGCTCACGTGTTAGTTACAGAGAAGTTTTTTTGGGAATACTCACTGAGCTTCTACAAAGTAAAAGACGTACAAGAATTGCTCTTAGGCTTGCAGGACGGATTCGGCCTAAATGTTAATGTACTACTGTTCTGTTTATACTGCGACAAGCTTACTGTCGACGTTAATGAGTTGGTGCTTACTAGTATTTTAAGCTCAATAAAAATAATGGATGGTGAGCTCATCCTACATAGAGTCAAGCGTCGACAAGCAAAAAATGCCCTTGAAAGTGAAAACCGGCTCGACAAAACACGATATCAGGATTATTTGGCACAAGAATTAGAAATGGAAAAAGCACAGCAAGCGCAAATCGTTGCGACGTATTTGAAAGAAGCGACAGAGCATCCTATCAATAAGGACACTAAGCAAAGACAAGTGATTAAGAGTAACGGCAATATGCAGACGTATGTTGCCCTGCATGCTGAACGGCAGCATATTGAGAAGCTCCCAAACACCACTTTGTCAACAGCTGAAGTGCAAGTAATGATACAAACATTGCAAGATTTAAGAGAAAAGCATCACCATGTTTAAAAGCCAATTCGGGCACGTTGTAAAATCCGCATTTAAAGCTCCTCAATGGGCTAGTAATCCGCACGTACAAACAATTTGGCCCCGCTACCTTATTCCAAAGCCTAGCATTACTACGAGTAATGAGCGCATCGCTACCCCAGATGGTGACTTTTTAGATATTGCGTGGTCAATACCAGAGCAACATGATGCCGCATCAAACAGCACGGCGTTGGGTGTTGTGCTCCTCTTCCATGGTCTCGAAGGCTCAGTGAATTCGCATTACGCAAGGCACTTAATAAAGCGTTTAACACACGATGGCTTCATTGTGGCCTTGATGCACTTTAGAGGTTGTAGCCACGAACTCAATTTAACACCGAAAGCCTATCACTCCGGTGAGACGACAGATCCTTTGCAAACAATGGAGCATGTTCGCGCACGTTATCCTGACTTACCTATGTTTGCTGTAGGCTACTCGTTGGGGGGCAATATGTTGTTAAAACTACTGTGTGAATCAAAGGAAGCCAGTTACATCAAAGCCTCTGTCGCAGTATCTGCGCCGCTATTATTAGCTGAGTGTGCCTTGCGAATGCAACGTGGTTTTTCAAGACTGTATCAACACTATTTGTTGGATAGCATGAAGTCGAATCTGTTAGCAAAAATGCGTCGTTTTGATATGAGTGGTCTAATTACCTTGAATATTGAAACTGCCAATCGCATTGCGACCTTTAGAGAGTTTGATCATGAGGTAACTGCGCCTATTCATGGCTTCGATTCTGCTGATGACTACTATGGACGTTGCAGTGCCTTGCCAATGCTTCAGCATATCAAGACCAAGACCCTAGTGCTGCACGCCAAAGATGATCCCTTCATGACGGAAGCTGTGATCCCTAGCGACAATCAATTATCATCCGACGTGGCATATGAGCTGAGTGAAACAGGTGGGCATGTTGGATTTCTGCATGGTACACCGTGGGCGCCAAAACTATGGCTTCAAGACCGTATTTCGGCATTTATATTGGAGCAGCTAGGTCAATGCTAATTCCTTACGATTCGATAGACACAGATACTTTATATCGCCTCATCGAAAGCTTTGTGCTTCGAGAGGGAACTGATTACGGTGAAGAAGAAGTACCATTAGAAGAGAAAGTGAATCAGGTGCTCGAACAGTTACAAGAGGGCCTAGTGGTAATTGAATACTCAGAAGAACATGAAAGTGTGAATATTATTCCTCGTACAGATTCGTTTTGATTACCAGTTAAATTCAGTCTCGCCAATCTTTTGTATATTCAAGATTATTCTTCGCAAAAATAACCATATCTAGCCAAAACATGCCACTGATCATTTTCATGAATTTGATGTGATTAAAGGCGTGTTTAATTTCCTCTATTTTTTGGCAAGTAAAATCTTTTCTGGCGAGTGATTCTAAACAATCTTGATAGAAACTATTTGCGTCTGGATCACTCATATCTTGGCAGCTCAATACAAGATGGTCTTTCGACTCTTTTCCGGCAAATGGAATGACGATAGCCCCCTCTTTTTCAAAGGCGTCGACTTTTTGTGCAGGGTAGTTGTAATGCAAAAGCAATTTAGTGTTGAAGATATACTGATGGCAGTTGGGCTTATGACCCAAGTAAATTCGCGCAGACGCAAACAACCCTCTGAACATCCTGTGCATGAGTTTGGGGTTATTCATTATTTCGATATAAATGTTTGCCACAGCGGCGTCTTCGGTCATCTTTACTTAACATGGTTTTATCACGTTGACAGCTTACGATGACCGACACTAAAAAGCGTGAGCTCGGTTAATACAAAAGGATTATTTGGTATAATAACCGAGCCTAAAGTGATTGTTTTAACTGGTAATTATTGGCCTGTAAACACGACACTAAAACTTAAAGGTACTGCAGATGAGATACTTTGTAAGCCAGCAATTTCCTTCAGGGCTGCGATGCCCTCGTCTAGCTTAAAAGTGGAGGCTGATAATACGGTAGGCTGACGAGTTGATACGGCAATACCACCGTTGCTCAAGCCAGTCACTGCTACTTTGAAAGAAACTGGTGCACTGTTGCCCGCAATAGTCATTGTGCCATCAATGCTTGCCATTTTATGTTCACCACTAGATAGCTTGGTAAGCGCCTTTGGTATTGATGCGGTAAACGTTGCTTCACTATAATCAGAAACACTAAATAAAATCGATTGCATACGTTCATTTCGAATAGGAATCATTGTATTAACTGAAGTCATGTCGATAGTGATTAATAACTTACCTTGAGTATCAATTTTGCCTGAAAAACGATCAAAGGTATGTTGCTCACTAAGATTGGTATTTTTAGTCGACATAAAACTCAATGAGGATTGTTCTTCATCAAGCGTCATTTGGGCAACACTGACATGACTGAGCAATAAGAGCATGAGCCCAGTTAAAATAGAAGAAAGACGAATTGTAGAAGATGATTTTGCAAGAGCAAGCATGTAATTAGCCTCGACAGTTGATGTGTTCAATAATTTATTTGTATTGAATTATACTTTCCCAATTGACTCGTTGATCACCTAAGACCACAAAATCTGGATTTTCTACACTTTCTCGTTGGTTATAACTGAGTTCGTCAAAGGTGGCCGCGACAATTTTACCGCCAGCCTCATTGATGATGCATTGAGATGCTCCAGTATCCCACTCGCCGGTAACCCCTAAACGCATAAATACGTCTGCTTTTCCTTCTGCGATAAAACAAGCTTTAAGCGAACAGCTACCTGCAGGTAAGGTTTGATAAGTGCGTTTGTCAGTCATGCGTTCGAACACACGCTCGCGGGACTGCCTCCGACTGATTGCAATCATAATGACATCCTCACTCGGCACCGCGAAATCTCTTACATTGATTTGTTTGGTTTCAATATTACAACGCTTGTAAGCCCCCTGGTCTTTGCTCGCGAAGTATAGGGTTTCTCCGGGCGGCCAGTAAATGACACCGATGACTGGTTTATTGTTTTCAATCAGTGCAATGTTAACCGCGAAGTCACCAGAACGAGCAATAAACTCTTGCGTGCCATCAATTGGATCGATTAACCAATAACGTGTCCATTGGCTACGCTCTTCCAGCGAAAGTTGTGGCGTTTCTTCAGACATTATTGGAATATCTGGCGTTTGTGTTTGTAAGGCATTCATGATGATATCGTTAGCTCGGTAGTCAGCACTCGTTACTGGTGACTCATCATCCTTTTCGTAGGCTTCAAAAGTGCCCTTGTCGTATATTTCTAATACCTCTTTGCCTGCAACGCAGGCTGCTTCTTTGGCAATTTCTAACAACTGAGCGATGGAATGTTGCATCTATTGAGTTTCCTTTATCCACTTTTGCAGTAATAAGAGAGCGGCAATACACCGTGCTTCAACAAAATCTTCGCGTGCTAGCAAGCCGTTAACATCGGCTATCGGCCATTCAATGACTTCAAGTGGTTCAGGCTCGTCACCCTCTAAGGTTTTAGGTGAAAGGCCCTGCGCAATGAGTATATGCATTTTTGCGTTGAAGAAAGTCGGCGCCATATGCACTTCATGCAAGCGATGTAAGGTATCGGCTTGGTAGCCGGCTTCTTCTTGTAATTCTCTATTGGCAGCCTGCTCAGGGCTTTCACCTGGATCAATAAGGCCTTTCGGGAAACCAAGTTGATATGAATGAGTGCCACAAGCATATTCACGAATCAATAACATGGTATCGGCATCTTTAAGAGCAACTATCATGACCGCTCCGCGACCGCCGCCAGCCATTCTTTCAAATTCTCGGGTAGCACCATTGCTGAACTCGAGGTCCAATTTTTCAACACGAAAAAACTTAGATTTTGCGACTACTTCAGTGTGGTGAATTGTTGGCAGTACTTTGTCTGTATCTATTTTACTCATGCTTGATTCACGATAGACTTAAAAACAGTTAATTAGGCCTAACATTATCACAAGGAAAATCGCTTGGCACTCTTACCATGGCATAACATAGATATTGTTTTACTCGATATGGATGGTACTTTGCTTGACCTGCATTTTGATACGCATTTCTGGCTTGAGCATCTTCCCAAAAAGCTATCAGAAAAACACGGTAAACCCATCGAGCAAACACGTTTAGACATGCGAGAAAATTATCAACAAGTCCAAGGTCAAATTCAATGGTATTGCTTAGACTACTGGGCTGAAAAGCTCGACATGGATATCATGGAAGCAAAGCGAGAGGTTGAACATTTAATTAGTATTAGAGGCGACACAATTCCATTCCTAGATGCCTTGAAAGCGGCAAACAAAGAAGTTGTTTTGGTAACGAATGCGCACCCTGGCAGTTTGTCTTTGAAAGTGGAGAAAACCCAGCTTGATAGTCATATCGATAATCTTATTTCGACCCATCAATTCGGGGTAACAAAAGAGTCGCAATTGCTGTGGAAAAGGTTACAAGCACATCTAGGTTTTGACCCAGCACGTTGCCTATTTGTCGATGACAGTCAGGTGATTTTGGATGCGGCAAAGGAGTTTGGCATTGCTTATACCTTAGGAGTGACTAATCCAGACAGCAAAGAAGCCGAAAACAAGCTGTATGGGCACGTCACGACAAACAATTACTTTGATTTGTTAAACGATATCAACTGATATAAAACATGCAAGGATAAACACCCATTGAGTAATGAATCTGCACTAGAGCAAGCATCTGACATTTCAACTTCTCGGAAGGCTATTAGGGTAGCTGTTGCGTCAAAAAATCCTGTCAAAATTGATGCTGCAACAGAAAGTTTCACCAAGGCCTTTCCTCAATTCAAGCTTGAGGTTTTTTCGGTCGATGCACCTTCAAACGTCAACGATCAACCAATGAGTGCCTTGGAAACGAAGCAAGGTGCGATAAATCGAGTGAAGTACTGCCAAGAGCATCACCAGGCAGACTACTACATTGCATACGAAGGGGGTGTTGACGTTTTAGACGGAAACCCGAGTACTTACGCTGTGGTATGCATTGCAGACGCTGAGAAACTGCAAACTGGGCGCACAGCCAGTTTACCCCTCCCAACGTTTATTTATGAGCAGTTAAGACTCGGTAAAGAGTTGGGGCCAGCAATGGACCGCTTGTTCAATACCGTTAATATCAAGCAAAAGGGCGGTGCCATAGGGCAATTATCAAAAGGGCTCGAGACCAGAAAAAGCATATATGTGAGTGCTACTTTATTAACACTCAGCGTATTCTTTTATCCGCAATTATATTAGTACTGAGCACCGATCAGCTATATAAGATGTTATGTAACTAAGTAAGGAGAGATCTTTGAACAAGGAAATTATAGGGAAATACGTCACAGTCTTAGGACTATTGCTTTTTTGGGCACCACTTTGGGGAATTGTTGACACATATTTAATTATGTCCTCTTCATTCCAAGAGATAACGTTGTTTGGCACAAATGAACCTAAAATATCACAAGAAGAAATGTCATCAGCAGCTTTGTCTACGTTAATGGGGCTCTTCTTATTTTTGGTTGCGCTTTGTCTTTTAACATTTACCGTTGTGGGCTTAAATTATCGAACTAAGTGGTTATTTTGGATATTAATAGCATATTCAATATTGTTACTATTCGTGTTCCCGATTGGCACATCACTTGGAATAATTCTGCTAATAGCGCTGGTTTTGAGTAGGAAAAAATTTGGGCTTGTCGGTGACGTTATATAACAAAACAATTAAGACAGGTTTAGCGCAAGAACCGCGCAAAACCACTTATCGAAAGGGTTAGCTACCTAAGGACATGGGATGTTTTTAAATTTCATGAAAAGATTTTCTTCCGTTCTCTACGTCCAAATCTGGGAAGAGCGATTAAAAGTTACTGATGTGGCTAATGATGAGTCATTTGACGATTTGCCAATTGTTGTTATTCAGACTCAAGAAAAGGGAAAAAAGGTTATTTCTGGAATAGGCAAGAGAGCTGCAAACTCAGTCAAGCAAAATGAAATTGCAGTTAATCCTTTTTCACATCCTAGAGCGCTTCTTTCTAATTTCTATGTTGGTGAAAAGTTACTCCAACATGCTTTTAAAAGTCTAGGTAGTATCAAGTCTTTTCGTCCTCGCCCCAAGGTTGTTATGCATCCTATGGAAAAAACAGAGGGTGGATTAACAGCAATTGAAGAACGGGCATTCAGAGAGCTAGCGCTTGGGGCAGGAGCAATTGATATCAAAATTCACGTTGGGAAGCCTCTCAATACATACGGGTTTCAATTCGACGAATTTCAAGAGGAAAATAAGGAAGGTATTTATAATGAGGATACAAAGCAATCCTTCAGCTATATAGCCACATTTCTGATTTATTTTTTTATAGTTATTTTTGCGGTTTGGTATTTTGGTGGCTAACAAACCACTCAAGATTCTCGCTGGAACGCTAACACATATACGTTGTTATTCTAGCGCTACCCATTAAGCTAACTCACCAGTAATTAGCGTGTTTCGTCACCATTAACATCCTTCTAAAAACCTTTATTTCATAAAATACAGTAACTTAAAGATCTGGCCCCAATCTTGAATGAAGCGCAATAGTTATTACAAGAAACAAAATCTTAATTTAAGAATATAGGGATAGACTATGCAAGTTATTAAAAAGTCAGCACGCACCGTGGTCGGCGCCGGACTAGTCGCTCTCGGGCTAATTTTTGTCATTATTCCTGGCCCGTCTTTATTGTTAATCATACCCGGCCTATACTTGCTCAGCTATGATTATGCATGGGCGAAAGTTTGGCTCAGAAAATGCCAATCATTAATGAAGAAGGCAGCAACAAAGCTTGATGCCTTCATAGCAAAACGTAAAGTACGAGGCTAGCGCTTAGTGTGCCATCTTGCACTTATATCGATACGACTAATAGTCAATTAACACTAAGTGTAACTCGTATCTCTACCAAAGCTGTACTACCTTTAGTTAACTTATATTGGCTCAACTCTGAGCGACAATAGCCCGTAAACAGTAAAACTAAAGGACCTAATTATGGAAAAAACGAAGCAGTTATTCACTCATATTTCTTCTCAAGGTGAGCTTACCGTAGCCTTAAAAGAACGCGATGTTGCGCCATTAAAACCCCACGAAGTTCTAGTGAAAATTGAAGCGGCTCCGATTAATCCTTCTGATATGTGGCCAATGTTTGGACCTGCTGATTTACGAGAGGGGGTATTTCATGAAGCAGAAAACAAGCTAACTGCCCCCGTCGCTTCTAGCATGTTAAAGCGCATTGGTTCTCGCATAGACCAAGAATTGCCTATCGGAAATGAAGGTGCTGGAACTGTTGTTGCAGCTGGTGATAGCCCGCAAGCACAAGCCTTGATGGGTAAAACAGTCGGCGTATTGTCAGGAGCCACTTACTCTGAGTTTTGTACTGTCCCCGTGCAAGCATGCATTCTGCACAATGAAGGCACTACAGCTAAACAAGCAGCGTCCTCCTTTGTTAACCCATTGACAGCATTAAGTATGGTCGAAACGATGCGCCGTGAAGGTCATAGTGCTCTAGTCCATACAGCAGCAGCCTCTAGTCTTGGTATTATGCTAAATAAAATTTGCTTACAAGAGGGTATAGACTTGGTCAATATCGTACGTAAGCCAGAACAAGTCACAATATTAAAAAAATTAGGTGCGAAGCATGTTTTGAATTCGACCGCTGATAGTTTCAAACAAGATTTGTATAAAGCGATAGAAGAAACTGGTGCAACACTGGCATTTGATGCAATTGGCGGCGGTAACCTAGTGAGCGATATTTTAACTGCGATGGAGGCCGTGGGAAGTAAAGATGCTGTTGGTTTTAATACCTACGGTTCTGCAGAGAACAAACAAGTGTATATTTATGGCGGTTTGGACTTCGCACCAACAGTTCTGAATCGTGCTTATGGTATGACTTGGAACATTGGCGGCTGGTTATTGATGCGATTCTTATCGAAGCTAGAAATCAAAGAAGTGTTGGCTTTGCATAAACGTGTCGCCGATGAAATCAATACGACTTTTAAGTTGGACTTTAGCAATGAAATTTCATTAAAAGACGCTTTGAAGCTGAATAATGTAGCGGGATACTATGCGAAGAAAACAGGTGAGAAGTACCTCATAAATCCTACGCTGTAGGCTAGTTTTTTACGCACAATTGTCATCCGTGAACTGCCGTCATCCCCAAACTGCCGTCATCCCCAAACTGCCGTCATCCCCAAACTGCCGTCATCCCCAAACTGCCGTCATCCCCGCGAAGGCGGGGATCTGATTCCTGCCTTCGCAGGAATGACGGAGGTTTGCAGGAATGACGCCCCCGCCTTCGCGGGGGTGACGGCAGTTTGGGGGTGACGGCAGTTTGGGGGTGACGACAGTGCAGGAATGAAGCCCCGTTATAAAGGCGTCATCACGTTGATGAGTTAGCTAAGCTATCTGATGTTAGGGGGCCGTCCATCAGTTTGGAGACAGAGAATTTGTTCCTGCCGCTGTGCTTTGCTTCATACAAGGCCTCGTCGGCGGCTTGGAAGAGGGTTAAGGGTTCTTCTTGGTGTTTAGGAGTGGTAACAGCAACACCGATACTTAAGGTCACGCGATCGAGCTTTGGGGCGCCTTGATTGGCAATATTCAACATCGATACGGTTCTTAAAACTTCGTCAGCTTTTCTCAATGCGCCTTCCATACCGCAATCTGTTAGCAGTATCACAAATTCTTCTCCGCCAATGCGAGCGAATAAGTCTCCTGGTCTATTCACTAAGTCTCTTAAATGTGAACAGATCTTAATTAAACAATCATCACCTACACCATGACCATAAAAATCATTGAATTGCTTAAAGTAGTCGATATCCATGAGTAACATAGCAATAGGCTGGCCATAGCGAATACTCCGTGCCCATTCTCGTTGCAATGTTTCATTGTATTTTCTGCGGTTACCTACTTGAGTCAAGGGGTCAGTGTAAGCTAAAGATTCCAGCATTATAGTTTGCTGTTTCAGTTTAATGTGAGTGGATATACGTGCTTGCATCTCAGGTAGCAAAACAGGCTTAGAAATATAATCGACACAACCTTGTTCAAAGCCTTTGAGTTTGCTTTCAACGTCATCCTGTCCACTCACAAAAATGACCGGAATATGCGAAGTCAATTGGTCTTCTTTTAGAATTTGACAGATTTCAAACCCGTTAACATCGGGAAGTACCACATCGAGTATAATGAGGTCGGGTTGTGGGAACTGACGAGCAAAAGTGACCGCTTCACTTGCCGAAGAAGCAAATTGGCAATGATATACATCGTTTAAGCCTTGAAGGTAAAAACGCAGTTGTGTTGGATCGTCGTCTACAATCAACAAACGAGAGCGCTTCACTGCGGACTTGACAGGTTTGATGGTCGGTACAACTTGTTGTAAAGGCATAAATTTAGCACCTAAAGTCGTCACGGGAGTCTATAACAATAGCTTAAAAATTAGACACTTCAAACCTAATGTTGAAAAAGTAGACTAATGTTTAGCAATTTTTTGGCTTTAGTCTAGCGTAGCTGCCTGAAACCTTGGGCATCTGCACGACCGAAAGACTGAGCCGCCATATGCACTTCTCTAGGCATACTTTCGTCAGGTTTGAATTTACCCGATAGGTCGTATTTACCGTCCATTCCTACAACAACCATGGCATCTAAGTTGAGCTTATTGTCCGGTAGGACCTGCACTACAAACTTATCATTATCACAACTCAGATTGGCTTCATAATTACCAAAATCAATGACGCCTGTCGGGCCACTAACTGTGCCTTTCAACCAACGTCCGGTGCCACTGAGTAGTTTACAGCTCTTGTTGAAATCGAAGCTTTGAACATCAATACGGAATCGACCGTCAGCAGTGACCGGCACAGGAAGAGGAACTTGCGCAATGACCGCTTTT
Source organism: Alteromonas sp. W364 (assembly GCF_031846205.1). NCBI lineage: Bacteria > Pseudomonadati > Pseudomonadota > Gammaproteobacteria > Alteromonadales > Alteromonadaceae > Alteromonas > Alteromonas sp. W364. Next base: position 163,954 of record NZ_JAVRID010000007.1, read on the forward strand.
GCTGGCAGTAATACTTTTAAATCTTTAGCACTGAGTTTGTGTGAATTGAATAACGAAGCGCTTACTTGTCCATCAATATAGGCTTGATCGCTTTGGCGAATCTTCCCACCGTTGACCTCTACTTTGGCTTGACCAATCAACAGAGCCCAAGCTGAAAGCTCCCAACGGAAGTTATTGAGTAACACGCCATTGGTCATGATTCTATCAACCCTTCCGGACCACAAAGTGCCTTCAACAGTGCCGATTGAGACGGGTAGCTTAGGGTTTTGCTTTTGCACATAGGACACTACATGTGCCGCAGGCAAATATGCCACAAGTAAGATTAAATATGTCACGAAAGCCAATACTACCCACTTCCAAGGCTTCATCACTAGCATTTAGTTTTTCCCTAATTGTAATCTACGCACCTGGACATAACCTTCTTCGTTTGTCTCGGTGATATCAGTTTGTAACACGACTACACCGCGGCGCTCTATTGAATCGAGCCATTGGACGAGTGTATTAAATTGGATTTCATCAATGGTAATTTGCAGATTATCGCCAACTGGCTGCATACGCGCGACTTGTATTTTGCTTGCGCGCGTCGTTTGGTTAACTAACTGTGTTAGCGAGCCATTAAAGCTAGGACCTGTTGAAGACTGTCTTAGTTTTGCTGCACGCAATGCTTGCTCTTCAACCCAAATTTGTAATGTCTTCTGATTATCCAGAAGACTTTGTTGGGTAGTTAAGGCGTTGTTAAGTGGTGACCACAGACCAAAATAGAAAATGGCGATCACCGACACAATACCAGCAAGCGAGACTAGCTTTTGCTCCCGCTCATTCATTGCATAAAACCACGAAAAATACTTTTTCATACTTACCTTAATTCTTCTAAACAGTGACTAGCCTTTAATCACTATGGTACCGACGACCTGATCGCCTTGGTTAGTAATTGCACCTTGATCAACCTCGAAACCCAAGGCTTGTACTTCACGTCTAAAGCGCTCAAGTGAATCAAAATTGTTGGCCACCGATTGCATACGTAATTCAGTGCGTTTCGCGTCAAAACGAATCGACTGAGGTTTTACACCAGTACTTGCAAATGATTGGCTCATTTGTGACAACATGACCAACATTGAAATGCCACCACCGCCATTCTCTAAACGCGCCATTTCTTTTTCAATCGCGACTCGTTTATTTCTGGCATTCAGCCCCGGAAAGCCCTTATCGATGCTTGCTTGAAGGTCACGCTCAACAATCTGACGCTGTTGTTTAATACTATTGAGTTCAACCGTTTTTGAAACTAAATTGACACACAATGCAACCGCCGCTAGTACCGCTGCAATTTTCCATTTCTGCCAGTGTTCATTACTTTTACGCTTTACCGCATACTCACCTTGTAACAAATTGAACGCAGCGCTTTCGGCGCCTTGTAATAAGAGCAGCATGGGGAGTTTGTCGTAATTTGTTTCGAAGGCAAGTGGGGCTTCGTCGTCTTGTTCTTCATGCTCTGTGGCGTGTTTTTCAAACAGTGCCGACAAGTCATTAGCATGAGTTAATTCTGAATAAGCACACACTGATTGTGGTTTAGAATTGAGGTGCTTTTCTAATACTGTAAAGGTCCAGTTTTCTTCACCTTGCAGACCACGCCATTCACCGTCGCGGATCAGTAGGGTGTTATGATCGTCTTGGCGTAAACTCAACAGACTAATCTTGTCTTCTTGGAAAGGTAAGGCGAGGATATCGGGCACCAAAAGTTCACAAAATAAGCCCGCTTGTTCGATCGTTTCTTGCCAAAAGGCCATTTTTTCGTGCGTGGCAATAGCAACCTGTTGTTGATCGTCTATTTTTTTACCAAAAGCGAAGAACGATTTTGAGATATCGCTAGCGATATCATCTTCAATCATAAAGGGAATAGCACCGAGTACTTTTCGGTTGGCTTTTGCAGGCAGTTTGACGGTTTTTAATAGCACGTCACAACTGGGTACCAAGGCAATGACCTCGGCATTGGGAGCGCGCTCGTTTAGTTGGCTCAATGCGGCAGCATTAGGCAGTTCACCAGAGGCGAGGATCTCATTTTCCGTGTCGGACCACACAAGCCAATGAATCGGATCGTCGGCTTGTGAGCCCAATCGGATTGCTAGCTTTTCCATTAGTTTACGCCTCCAAATTCTCGACTAATAACACTCACACCGCTGTCACCGTCGTCGAGCTTAAAAATACTGGTCATTTTAAAACTTGCCTCATTGTAGCGGGTTTTGATGCGAAGCATGAAATAATTTGTTTTTATTGTGAACCACTCTTTCTGCTGCGGAGTGAGATTGAGCGCCACAATTTCGGGTTCGGTAAAGAAGTCATTTGTGTTCTCGAAGCCCTCTTCTGGCCGAGAGGCAATAATACGAGACGCATCTTCAACATCCAGATTGAGCATGGCCGCTAATATCGCGGCATTTTCTTCGGTAATTGTGTTGATATTTAATTGCAAAGAATTGAATTCTTGATCAGGTATCACGCACACGAAGGGTAGAATATTGCGCAATATACTTGGCTCAATCCCTTTAATTAAACGAAGTTCCGACTTGTTCGTCATCAGAGCGTTGGCAGCCACATAAGGGATTGTCAGTGACTCATAGTCAGCGTCTTCTGCACCCAATCCGGTAATGTTGCCATCAGCGTCTAACCAATCAGTTAGCGAATCACGCAGCGTTTCGGCCGTGTAAGAGTCAATATTGTCGTTCGACTTTGTCAACAGGTTATAGAATGCCTCTGCCGGATTTTTTGGTGCGGCGTTTGGGCTATCGACCTCTGGTGGCGGTGGAGGAGGCGGAGGTGGATCCTCTTCTAATTTAATAGGCCCCAAGGTATTTAAATTAAAACAGGCCTGCAAATCGATGAGTTCAGCTTGAATACCACCCCCATCAATGGGGTATTCGAATACTTGTGCCCACGGTTGACTTAAATTCATATTGTCTGGAGACAAGGTTTTCAGTTCGCCCAAGGATTTTTGTGCAAATTGCTCTGCGCCAATGGCATACCAGTAAGCCTGATTGTTGTCTTTAATGTTGACTGTTCTAGCAATGTTGAGTTGAAGCCTGCCAACCATTTCGGTAGCCAGTACACTGATAATTGCCACAACCAACAAAATAACCACAAGCGCGACACCTCGCTCACGTGATACTTTGCTGTTAGGTTTCAGGAATGGTTTAGTCGGCAAACTGTTCATCGACGCACCTTAAACTCACGTCGAATTTCGCCATACAGTTTGCTGGTAATAATTACAGCTACCGCAATCGGTAACTCTTGAACCGATTCCGCTTCTTCCCATGTAAACTCTTTCGTATCAAACTTTTCTAAAAACTCGAACTCTATTTTTTCAACACCTTCGAGTAACACTCTCACTTTCGGCTCAAAGCCAATTGAGTTGTCAACATAAGTTGAATATAGGCGTTCCAAACGTTCTTCGCTTACCCGATAGGCCACGGATTGCATGGTACTTCTTGGAAGCACCAATTGCGGATTGTGCCAACCAGCACGAACAAAACCGATAGCACCGCTGTCACTATCAAATAGGAACTCTTCGGCAAAAATAAGCGTATCGGTAACTTCGCCTTCTACTCGCGTTTTACGCGGCACCATTTGCAAGAAATCTCTTTCAATCACCAGCATCGCGCGTTGCAAGTCCTGTAAGGATTGGAAACGTTCTTCCGAGGCTTCATCAGCATCAGTCACATTGGTTAAAATTTGCGTTGCACCAAATGCGATTAGGGCAAAAATTGCCATCGCGATAAGCACTTCGAGCAAGGTAAAACCCGATTGCGTAGATCGCAACGAGTGCATAAATTTGATTGAGTGCTGCCGGTGCGAATTCACTATGCTAGCCTTTTGACTTAGCGACGTAAGTGGTTACAGAGGTTACCGAACCTTTATATTCCTCATCGAGGCCGACCGTGATAATCAGCGCTTTCAGGTCTTCATCGTTAGTATTTTCGACGTCCTGTTGCCAATACCAAGTGCGATCCATCATTTCCACGCTGCCACGCTGATTTTTCTTCGGTGGCCAGGTTTTCTCTGCACTCAGGCTTGCTCGCATTAGTTGGTTATTCGCAACCCACGTAGCAAAAGTAATTTCTTCTAGCTTACTAAGTGAATTGATATGTTCAGCTGTTGTTTTGATGATAGCGGCGCCGGCGACAGCGAAGATGAACATCGCGACCATGACCTCAAGCAGCGTGAAGCCATTTTGATTTGGGTTTGCCTTAGCTACCTTGCTCACAGGGTTTGGTCCTCAGGCGCAATGCGCTCTATTGGGGTCGTATCTTTTCCCTGAATAAGAAAGGTAATGGGTAGTTCGTCGCTGAAATCGTCTTCGTAAATAAAACGCAATTCAAACGGTGTGATTTCGCCACTCGATAACAAGAATATCTGCGGAGGCGGCGGTGGCTCTTCTTCTTCATTACCGATGTTTACGCCGTCTTCGCTTACACTTAAACCCTCATCGAAAATACCTCTATCAAAGAGTTGATCTTCTTGTTCCCAAGGTAAGTTCTCTAACTCCAATTCAAAGCGCAGATATTCGGGGAGTTGGTAACTTGCGAATAGATTTTGATTGGGTATTTCTACCCATTGGTCTTCCTCATCTAAGGCGACATAGGTATAGGTACTTTCTTCTTCGTCAATACGAATACCTAATTGTACTTGATTAAGAAGGGCAAAATCGCTGGCCATATCGAATACCACTTGAAAGCGTTTGGCCTGCTCTTCGACTTTGTCATAATTATTCGTACCCAAGGCAGTGAAAGTAATGACGCTAACGGTAATACCGATTAGCGCCATCACTAAGAGAATTTCAATAAGGGTAAATCCAGTCTGCTTGCGCACGCAATAATGCCTTTTACTTGGTAAGAAAAATGACCTTACTGTAGGTATTCGTTGATATTCCACGTGCCGATATCATCGTCTGTGCCGTCAGTTTCATCGGGGCCGGTCGAATATATATCAATCGTGTCTATTTCACCTGGGCTTAACAACTTATAAGGTTGACCCCATGGATCTAATGGCAAGTTATCAATAAAGCCTTCGTTCGGGTAGTTGCGCGGAATGGGGTCAATTGTAGGAATTGATACCAATGCTTCGAGGCCTTGCTCCGTCGTTGGAAAACGATTTGTACGCAACTTATACATCTGCATCGAGCTTTTTAAAGTTTGCACATCAATAGCCGCTTTCTTCAATTGCGCAACACCTTGGTTTTCGAGCACTGCTGGTGCAACAACGGCAGCCATGATGCCAATAATGAAGAGTACAACCATCACTTCAATTAAGCTGAAGCCTTTTTGGAATTTGCCCCAAGCTTTTTGTGTATGTGTTTGCATATATGTATTTCTCATGTGATTAACCTACTAAATTATTGAGTGCTAATATTGGTAGCAAAATTGCCATAACGATAAGTAGCACCAAAACGGCCATGAAGACGATCAACAGTGGCTCAAAGATCTTGAGGGAAATGCTAATTGTCGCTTCAAATTCTCTATCTTGGTTGTCAGCGGCACGCGCTAACATGCTTTGTAGTTCGCCTGAGCGCTCACCCGATGCAATCATATGCATCATCATTGGTGGGAATATTTTCGTTTTCTCAAGTGAGTTACGTAAGCTTGCGCCTTCTTTTACTTTAGAAGCTGCTTCTTTGACCGCATCTTTGATGAAAAGGTTCTCTAAAACATTACCTGCAATGCGCATTGCTTCAAGTAAGGGGACTGAGCTTGCGGTCAAAATACTCAAGGTCCTTGCAAAGCGAGCGGTATTGGTACTCTTCGCTAAGCGCCCAATAAAGGGCATTTTTAAAACAGCGCCATGATAGGTAGTTTTCATTTTTGGACTGTTTAAAAATTTCTTCAAGCCAATAATACCTACTACCAAGAGAATACCGGCATACAAGCCATACGCTTGCAGCCATTCGCTTATACTGATCATGGCCTGTGTTAAAAAGGGAAGTTCTTGTCCCATTTGATCAAATTGTCCAACAATTTTCGGGACGACAATGACCAACAATAGAACGACAATACTGATCGCAACGACCAACATAATGGTTGGATAGACCAGAGCTTGCACAATTTGGCTCTGGGTTTGTTGACTTTTTTCAGTGTAATCTGCCAAGCGACTCAGAACAGTGTCAAGGTGACCGGACTTTTCTCCCGCTGCCACCATAGCGCGGTACAAAGTACTAAATACATAGGGAAATTCAGCGAGTGCTTCTGCGAAGCCATGGCCTTCAACTACCTTGCTGCGTACCGCCATCATCATATTTTTATGACGGGGCTTTTCGCATTGTTCGGCAACGGCGAGTAAGGCTTCTTCTATCGGCAGCGCAGATTCAATGAGCGTTGCCAACTGACGCGTAAGCAGGGCGAGCTCACCCGATGACATCTTACGTTTGAACAGTGTGAATTTGGCAGCTTGCGTTTTCTTTTCTTGCTCAGCAACTTGCTCTACTTCCAAAGGAATGAGAGATAAGTCACGAATCTGTTGGCGAATTTGTCTAGCATTATCGCCTTCTAAAACACCACTTTTGGACTTTCCATTGGCGTCCATTGCCTTGTATGCAAAAGCCGCCATATTATTCTTCTCTGGTTACTCGTAATACTTCTTCGAGCGAAGTGACGCCTTGAACCACCTTATCGCAGCCGTCTTGACGGATGGAAGGCGTATTGGTGCGTACGTATTTTTCGATAGCCTGTTCGCCGCGACCATCGTGCATCATCTCACGAATACGCTCGTCAACAATGAGTTGCTCGTGAATACCGGTCCGGCCTCGGTAGCCAGTATGATTGCAAGACGTGCAGCCAACTGGGCTGTAAATCACGACTTTTTCGTCACCTTTAATGCCTAGCGTTTCTCTTTCAACTGCGGTGGGTTCATGCGGCTTTTTACAATCAGGGCATAAGGTTCTGACCAAGCGCTGAGACAATACCGATAGCAAACTACTTGAGAGAAGGAAGGGCTCGATGCCCATGTCTTCTAAACGTGTGATCGCGCCAGCCGCTGTATTGGTGTGCAGGGTAGAAAGTACTAAATGACCGGTTAAACTGGCCTGTACTGCGATTTGTGCAGTTTCTAAGTCACGTATCTCACCGACCATCACGACATCAGGATCCTGGCGAAGTATTGCACGCAAACCTCTCGCAAAGGTCATATCGACTCGCGGATTGACCTGCGTTTGGCCTATCCCTTCTAAATCGAACTCGATGGGATCTTCTACGGTCAAAATATTGCGGTCTTTTGAGTTAATTTCGCTTAAGCCAGCGTACAAGGTAGTACTTTTACCGGAACCTGTAGGACCCGTAACAAGCATGATGCCATGGGGTTTGCGAATAAGACTCGAAAAGTGTTCGCGATTCGGCAGGGTCATGCCCAAGTCTTTTAAATCAAGGCGCGCATTGTTTTTATCGAGTAGACGCAACACCACGCGTTCGCCATGACTAGATGGCATCGTCGATACCCGCACATCAACGGCACGACCAGCAATGCGTAAACTAATACGACCGTCTTGTGGAACACGCTTTTCAGCGATATCCATTTTTGACATCACTTTAATGCGCGATACCAACATCGAAGACATTTTCCGGTTCGGTCGAAGAATTTCACGCAATACGCCATCGACTCTAAATCGCACAATTAATTGATTTTCAAAGGTCTCAATATGAATATCTGAGGCGCCTTCTTTAATCGCTTCGCCTAGCATCGCATTGATGAGTCGAATAATAGGTGCGTCGTCTTCGCTTTCTAATAAATCTTCGGTATCTGGTAGGTCTTCGGCGAGTGAAAGTAAGTCACTTTCATTACCTAAATCCTCCATCAATTGCTTTGCAGCACTCGAGTCGCGTTGAAAACTGTTGGTAAGAATTTCTTCAAATTTATCTTCAGTAATTTCCTCAAGCACAAAGTTTTGGTTTAGAAAACGACGTACTTCAGCATATACATGCAATTCCGTTTTGTTGGTGTGATACACCTTTACGGGCTCATTTGCTGGTTCAACTAGCACCCTGAAGCGTTTTGCAAAGCTGAAAGGAAGCTGCAAAGCGACAAGCGGCGCAATTTCTTCCGATGCCTGCTCTTCTAGTTCTTCGCCAATTTCCGCACTCACCTGTTCGGCTTCGTCTAAGGAGAGCTCGGCATCATCGTGAAGAAGATCCTGGGTCGACTCTGCCATTAGTTACTCTCTTTCGCTTTCTTTTCTTTCTCAAGTAAGAATTCATCAAATGACGGTGGTAATGTCATTGCGTCATCCCACGCAGGTAGCTCAGGACTTGTGGTGAATGGCATTAACGGCACACCCTCAGACTGACGCTTCAACTGTTGCGCTCGAATATAATTATACTTTCGCAAACTGATTTTGTTTGAAGTGATGCCATCACGAATTATCGTAGGACGGATAAAGACCATCAAATTACGCTTACGTTTGGTGGTAGACGTAGATTTGAATAGATTACCAATAAACGGAATGTCACCCAGCAAAGGTACCTTTGACACACTTTCTTGAATTTCTTCATCAATCAAACCACCTAATACGATTGTTCCACCGTCATTCACGATTACCGTCGTTTTGATTTCCCGTTTGTTGATTGATATATCGACTGATGTTGCGCCCGATACGCTAGACACTTCCTGCTCAATTTGAAGTTGAACCGCATCGCCTTCGTTAATTTGTGGCGTAACTTTGAGTTTGATACCCACATCTTGTCTATTCACTTGCTGGAATGGGTTGGCATTATTTGCGCCCGTCGTTGAGCCAGTAATAATAGGCACTTCCTGACCGACAATAAAGAAAGCTTCTTCGTTATCCATCGTCGTAAGATGTGGTGTCGCTAGCACATTCGTATTGGTATCTGTACTGACCGCTTGAACAACCGCACCCCAACCATTTTTAATCACACCCGCAATTAAGCCGTTGGCGCCACTTAACAGTGTGGCCAGAGGCGTTAAATTACCTTCACTCGTAGTCACAGTATCAACCACTTCACCATTGGCGGTCGTTGTTGAACCAAGTAAGTCAGTATCTTCAGCTTCGCGCAAGGCAACACCTAAAGAACCCACACCAATAACGCCATTGGTGAATTGTGTACCGCCACCTTCTTCCGAAACCCATTGTACGCCCAAGGTAGTGCCATCACCCTCAAAGACTTCAACAATAATGGCTTCGACTTGCACTTGCGCACGTCTTACATCAAGTTGGCGGATGACATCTTCAAGTGAGCGCATCATGTCTGGTTCAGCTGTGATGACTAAAGAGTTTGAATCTTCGTGGGAATCGATGCTGACATCACGGTTACTGCTAGCACTTCTTCGTTGACCTTGAGCTGCGCCTTGGCCATCTGCTTGAATACTGGCACTGACACCTTGTAGTACTTTGACGAGATCTTCTGCTTTCGCATAGTTGAGATTTATCACGCGAGTGTTACCGCTTGATTCTAACTCTTGGTCCATACGATTAATAAGATTGATGAGACGCTGACGCGCTTTAACGTCACCACTCACAATAACACTGTTAGTTCTGTCATCGGCTACGGCACGTGGTTCTGATTTGCCCACACCAGCAGCACCTTTACCCTGACCCTTATTGATACTTTCAATGATACGGACCATTTCAGTAGCCGATGCATATTTTAGCTTAATGACTTCAACTTCTTCATCACCTGCTCGGTCGACGCTTTCAATAATTTTAACTAATCGATTTACTACTGCCGCTCTACCTGTGAGCATCATGACGTTCGATGGGTCATGGCTTACCACGTTACCGCCGCCTGCTTGGTCATTTAACTGACGTAATATAGGTGCTAGCTCACGTACAGGTACGTTATATACTGGCAACACGCGCGTGATCATTTCGTCACCGTCGAGCAGGTCGTCGTCCACTACAGGAATGTTTGAGGTTTTAGCGTCTTTAGAGCGTACAACCTTAATAATGCCACTGGGCATTTCAACAACCGCAAAATCATAAACTTGCAATACGTTTAGAAAGAACTGGTAGTACTGTTCTTCCGTTAACAAGTCATAACTTCTCACCGTAATTTTTCCCCTAACGTTAGGGTCGACGATGATGGTCTTTTTCAGGTTCTTACCGACGATATTAATGAACTCAGTGATTTCGGTATTTCTAAAATTTGGACTGTATTCAGTTGCGTACACTGCTGGCGCAACAAAAGATGTTGTTAACAGCAAAGTACTGGCTATTCCAGCTGCGATAAATGTTTGCTTGCAACGTTGACGAATACTTGTGATACCTTGGCTAGACAGCCTCATAATACTACCCTTTTGTTTATTCTTCAGACGACGGTATGTCGATATCAAGTGACAAAGCCTCATCGCCTCTAAGCACTTCCAATTGTAACGATTGTGCTTCTCTGAGAATGGCTATTGCTTCAAATGCTTGTTGCGGATCAGTTAGGTCGATCCCATTGATTTGTGTAATAACATCGCCTGCTTTCAAGCCCACTTCATTAAAGAACGCGGGTTCTTTTCCAGGAGACACTCGGTAACCAATGAGGTCGCCATCTGGTGCGTGTGGGTTTATGGCAATGAAATCAGTAAAACTGGAAGGTGATTCGCGTAATTTTTCACGCAATGCTCTGGCACTTTCACCTTGGCGCTCAGGCATTCTCAATTCAACGGGACCTTGTGGGGTTGCGACTACTTGGCCTTGGTTAGAGGACTGCTCTTGCATTGCCTGTTGTCTGCGTTGATTAGCTTCATCGAAGTCGACACCGTCGAGCATGAGAGTCTCACGATTTAGACGGTTTTTTATAATAACGCGGTCGACAAATATCTCATCTAAGGTTGCGTTAGTCCCATCTATTTTATCACCTATGCCATAGGTATTTTGCTTACCATTGTTTTCTACTATAGCCGCCCCCACTTTAGGGTTTGTGCTAGAAACAACGCCAGTCAATGTTAAGTTGAGGCTAGTTTCTGGTACATCTGTGACTTCGGTTTGTACCACCGCGACAGGTTTTGCTTCAGGGTTGCCAAATAAATTAATTTTGGTCAGTGGTGCAACATCAAATCGTGATGATAGTTGGCCAGAATTGCCTGTTGTTGTTTGAAACGAATTCTGAGATTTAACATCAGCTTGTGGAATCATTCGCCAAGTGAGTTCAGCTGCAAAGGCCAATAGATACAATGCAAGCAACACGACCACAACAAAGATGATTTTGTTTTGGTGTTGACTGTAAAACTTCGTTGCAGGTTGCAATGATAAATTGGTTGCTGTCATGTTCTCTTTGCTGTGGTTAATTGGCTATTACGCTAATGCTAAATTTTAAGAGCAAGCTATGATTTTGTCAGTTAAATTACTAAGATAACACACTGAGTCGACCATCATAACTAGTCAGGCTACTGTGAACAACAGTAAAGAGCATATGTAATTAAAATTTTATAATTAAGAGACAATGAAAAAACAGAAAAGTGCATTGAAGCAAAAAAAAGAGCAAAAAAATACCGCCGCAGATAACAAAGACGATGTGCGCATCGATAAGTGGTTATGGGCTGCAAGGTTTTGTAAAACGCGATCAATCGCACGAGAATTGGTGCAATCAGGTAAGGTTCAGTATAATAAACAGCGTTCAAAACCAAGCAAGGTAGTGGAACTCGGCGCAACCATTGTGGTTCCTGCCGGCTTTGACCTAAAAACCGTGATTGTGAAAGAGGTAAATGGGCAACGACGTGGCGCGGCATTGGCTCAACTAATGTATGAAGAAACGCCTGAAAGTATTGCTTTAAGAGAAAAGAATGCGGCAGCCAGAAAGCTGAGTGCCTTTCATAGCCCAAGGCCAGACGCAAGGCCTGATAAAAAGCAGCGTCGCCAAATTATTAAGTTCAAGCACCAATAATACATCTTCCCTCCAGTGAAGATATCATCGATTTAAGAAGAGAATTATGACCGTTCAGCAAGACCAACTAGACCGTTTCCTATTTGAAGGACGAAATGTACGTGGCGAACTTGTGCGTTTACAAGAAAGCTATCAACATATTTTAGATTCGTACCATTACCCGCCAATCATTCAAGATCTCTTGGGCGAGTTAATGGCTGCCGCAAGTTTACTGACTGCTACCCTGAAATTTGAAGGCGAAGTTTCGATGCAGATTCAAAGTGAGGGCTCGGTAAAGTATGCAGTTATTAACGGTACGCATGACCAGAAACTGCGCGGAGTCGCTCGCTGGGATGAGAAAGTAAAATTACCCACTGAATTTGCGGCATTGTTTCGCAAAGGATATTTGGCAATTACCTTAGCCCCCGACGAAGGCGAACGTTACCAAGGTATCGTTGCTCTCGACAAACCGACCTTGGCCGAGTGTTTAGAAGATTATTTTTTACAATCAGAGCAATTGTTAACTAAAGTTTCCCTAAGAACCAGCAGGGAAAAAGAGACAGCCTTCGCTGGTGGCATGTTGCTACAAGTTATACCTGAATCCAGTGAAACAAGTCAGGCTCACGACAACCCTGACTTCGATCACTTGGGTCACTTAATGAGTACGTTGAAAAACGAAGAGCTTTTCCATTTATCGACTGAGCAAATACTGCATCGTTTATATCATGAAGAAAAGGTGCGCCTGTACGAGCCACAGCCAGTTGTTTTTAGTTGTGATTGTTCTAGACAGCGCAGTGCTGTTTCGTTGCAAAATGTTGCTAAAAGTGAGTTACTGAGCATCGTTGCAGAAGAAGGTGCCGTAGTCATGAACTGTCAGTTTTGCCATACCGAATATCGCTTTGATGCTATCGATATTGAAAATATTCATTCGCAAAATATGCCAGCTGACGATAGTAAGCACTAATAAACAATTGCTGTTTTAAAGGAGAAGGATTATTCCGGCCGCGAATTTACTCACATTGTTAGATGATATCGCCACCGTTTTGGATGACGTGGCAATTCTGTCCAAGGTTGCAGCTAAGAAAACTGCTGGCGTACTTGGTGATGACTTAGCGCTCAATGCCGAACAAGTGTCAGGCGTAAAAGCCGAACGAGAGCTTCCCGTTGTTTGGGCGGTAGCAAAAGGTTCCTTTTTGAATAAGCTGATTTTGGTGCCAAGTGCGCTTTTGATCAGCTATTTTGTGCCTTGGTTAGTCACTTATCTATTAATTGCTGGTGGCCTTTACTTGTGCTTTGAGGGTATTGAAAAACTTTTACATAAATTTACCGCAGACAAACATGCCGAAGAACAAGCCCATTTAGAAAAACTGAATGCGCTAGCTGATCCGAGCGTTAATTTAGCTGAGCTTGAGAAAGACAAAATTAAAGGGGCCATCCTGACCGATTTTGTGCTCAGTGCCGAAATTATTGTGATTATATTAGGAACGGTTCAGGCAGAGCCATTCAGCACTCAAATTGCTGTGCTGTCTTTGATGAGTATTGTTTTCACTGTTGGTGTTTATGGCTTTGTTGCCCTGATTGTGAAAATCGATGACTTTGGTTTATACCTCTTACGTAAATCGCTTAGCGGAAACTTCGACAAGCTTCAACGTGCCTGTGGCCGAGCGCTTCTGCGTTTCGCACCAATTTTGATGAAGACCCTAGCGATAGTCGGTACTGCAGCCATGTTTTTGGTTGGTGGAGGCATAATCGCACACGGTATTCCTGCGCTACATCACATTGTAGAGCATTCCATTGAAGTCGTTTCTGTGTATCCAAGTATTGGAAATTTGGTTGGTTCTGTTACCGGTATCGCGCTGAATGGTTTGGTAGGTATTTTGGCAGGCTTGTTAGCCTTTGTCGTTTTCGTACTGGGTAAAAAGGCGTTACCGAACAAAGGAGCCTAACTAAAGCTCCTTTGCTTAGCAGCTCCATTGCATAGCCGTTTCGTTCAATAGCGACGTTAATTGTTATAGAGCCAACAAAGCCTCGAGCTCCGCTAAGGTGCGCACTTGGTGAGTTGGTTTTATTCCTTCAGGCAGTTCCTCTCCTGGGTGCTGCAACCAACAAGTATCAATACCTGCATTCATACCACCTAAAATATCACTCGAAGCGGTATCACCGACCATTAGAATATCCTCTTTAGGGGGGTGGCCCATTAGCTCAAAGGTATGTTCGAAAATGGCAATGTCGGGCTTCGGTGTGCCAACAATTTCAGATATGACTAGCCATTCAAAAAAATCTTGAAAACCGGTATGCGCAAGGCGTTTTCGCTGCATACGAGCAAAGCCGTTGGTAATAATGCCTAAACGAGCGACTTTATGGAGCTTGTTTAACAATGAACTGGCACCGGGCAAGGGAACGCAAATTTCAGCCATCGCATCCAGAAATTTATCATTCAGCTCTTTGGCGGGTACATTTAACTTTTTTGACCATTCTGTGAAGCGAGTAATTTGTAGATGTTCAGCCGTGATTTTGCCGTCCTGATAATCTAGCCAGAGACTTTTGTTCGTCTTTTGATAATGATGATAATCAGCTTCAGTAAAAATAATATCGTAAGAGGCAAAAAGAGCGGTCAATCCAGCCATGATGTCGAAACGAAATAAGGTTTCGTCGGCATCAAAAAGTACATAAGAATATTTCATAGCGTTCCTAGTTGAAGTGAATAGGGAGTATACAGGTATGGATTGATGAAAGGTCATATTTTCATGTGAAAAATGTACATAAGAGAATGCGTAAAAATTACAAAGACGCTAAGTGCTAAAAGACAATTATCATAGGAATCAGTAGCTTCACTCTGGCATAGTTCTTTCATCTCTTCATTGTTATTTACAAAAAGGAGTGACTAATATGAGCAATCTTCAAATGCCCTCATTGGGCCTCGGTACATTTCGTCTTAGTGGTACACAGCTCACTCAGGCTATTCATCATGCCCTTGATTTAGGCTTCCGACACATCGACACGGCTCAAATCTATGACAATGAAGCAGAAGTTGGTCAAGCGATTGCTGACTCATCAATTAAACGTGAAGATATTTTTATCACCACCAAAGTGTGGATAGATAATCTTCATCCAGACAAGTTCATGGCAAGCGTTGAAAAGAGTCTTGAGAAATTGCAAACTGACTACGTCGACTTGTTACTGATTCACTGGCCATCTCCCAAAGGCAAAGTGGCGATGGAAGATTATATGACCGAGCTAAACAATTGTAAGTTTAAAGGAATGACTCGGGCTATTGGTGTATCAAACTTCACGCCACAGTTGTTAGAGCAAGCCTTTGCTTGCATTGGCAAAGAATCAATAGAGATCAACCAAGTCGAAGTACATCCGTATTTTCAAAATCAGCACCTAGTGAACTATTGCCAAACCAATGGTGTAGATGTTGTAGGTTACATGCCATTAGGTAACAAACAGATTTTAGATGATGAAGTACTGAAAGCGCTAGCAAAAAAGTACGATAAATCAGTCGCCCAAATTGCCTTAGCTTGGCAGATACAACAAAACATCGCTACGATCCCTGCCTCTACTAGCAAAGATCATTTACAAGAAAATTTAGAGGCGAGCGAGCTGCGTTTAACGCCAGAAGATATGGCTGCTATTGCTAAACTCGATACTGGCCAAAGGCTAATTGATCCTGGCTTTGCCCCCAATTGGTAGAGGAGCGACACGATGAGACGATTTACTAAGTTAATCAGCGCCATAAACGTCGGCCTATTGATGTTCAGTTCTCACTGTTTGGCAATGCAGAGTTCGGAAACGAAATCACTGAAATTTGGTTACTCTGAGTTCGCTCCTTACACTTTTACGGATAAGAGTGGGCGTGCAGTTGGCGATGTCACCGGCATTATCGAAACGGTAGTCGCAAAGTCAGGTTATGAGTTCTCACCCATTGATGGGCCAAACCGACGCCTTTTTAGAAGCCTTGTTACAGATGATATCGACTTACTCATGGTCGTACCGTTCAAAAACGATCAGTCTCATAAGTTGATATTTGGCGATAAGGTATTCGATACATTAGATATGTCTATTTTTTGGTTAGAAGGAACTACACCTCCCATTAACCAGCTCTCTCAACTAAGTGGAAAGCCAATTATATCTATCGCAGGATATAGCTACGGTGGCATATTTAGAGAAGAAGGCGCTTTGGAGGGGGCTGAACGTTTCAATTCTGAGAACCACCCAAGTGCTGTTAAGGCGCTTCTCCAAAACCGAGCGCCATATCTTTTGGCGTACGAAAAACCGGTCATGTTTTATTTGGATAAACCTTATCAAGCTAGTTTACGTTCCTATTCGCTCGAAAAGATACCGCTCGTTCTATCCATCAGGGGCAGCTATCCTGACGCTGCTAATGTGCTGAAGAAACTAGAGTCTCGCTATGAAGAGCTGTTTCCAGAACGCTTTAAACAATTAAACCCTAGCGCCACAGCTGAATAGAGAACGCGTGCTTGTTCGGCTTATTATAAGAGAGAGCCACTCGTTCAATTGCTCTATCTAACGTATATCTTGCAGATACCTATTGGTTGGCCTTCATACCTTTCTGGCCCATAAACGCCTTGAAAGAAAATTCCCTTTTAGTAAAGTTATATTTACAAATGAAGCATTTATTCAGATAGATGAAGACTCAACACTTGGAACCGGCGATGCGTACTACTCAATTCTTACCAATACTCCTGTTATTAGCAGCCACACAAGGTTGCACTACTGGCGAACTAAGAGCATTTAACGATGCACTAGCCTCACAAAATGGCCAACAGGTATATTATCCGGACCAAAGCGATACAGCTTTTGTTGGCGACATCAAATGGACTACTGGTGTTTGGGACGGCTCTGGATACCAAATAATTAAGAATACCGGCAGTGAATATTGCAGAGTGCGAGTGCGTTTAGAGGACGGGTCATACGAATTCTACAACTTAGAGCCATATGAGGGCACTGGTGATATGTACACGAGCATCTACAACCAGCCTGAATATATGAATACACTTTGTAATTCTACAAGCAGGGTCTTTAACGAGTCATTCTAAGTTGCTTGTAGCACTACTTTTAGTGGCAGACTAAGAGTTGAGATCACATGCTGTAAGGGAGGCTAAAACCAGCTTTTAAGCCGCCCGACGAATGGTTGCTGAACAGCATTCGCCCACCATGACTTTCAACAATACGTTTGCTGATTGCTAAACCCAGTCCTGAGCCTACCGTACCGCGAGCTTTATCACCTTGAGTAAAAGGGGCAAACAAGAAGGGGATTTCATGCTCAGGAATGCCCTTGCCGTAATCCTTAATGCTACATATCAGCGATTTTGTTTGATGATCAACTTGAGTGCTGATGCTGATATTTTCACTACCGTAGCGGAAGGCATTTTCTATCAAGTTTTCTAGCACCCGCTTAATACCCACGACACGAAGTTTCGCGTTGGGAAGTTGTTCCAGATTAAGCTCAATATAGTGATCAGGCTCCATTATACGGCCGTTAACAAGCTCTTGAATAAGTTTGTTCAAATCGACGTTTTCAGTCGCTTCTTGCTGGTCTTGGCGAGCGTAATCAATGAATTGGTCGATAATCGCGTTCATGTCTTCAATGTCGTGCTCAATACCATCTTTTACCCAATCTTGGTCGTCAGGCAACATTTCACTGGCTAAACGGATCCGAGTAAGTGGCGTGCGAAGGTCATGCGATATGCCCGCAGTCATTAAAGCGCGGTCGCTTTCAAGCTGATGGATCCCCTGCGACATTTTGTTAAAAGCATTTGTCACCGAGACCATTTCCGTACTACCTTCTAATGGCAGGGGCTCTGGGAATTGCCCTTTACCTACTTGGCGCGCGGCTTTTTGAAGCGCTTGCAGTGGTCTATTCAAACGTCGAACAAATAACCAACCACCTGCAACACTGAGAATACTAATGACAATTAAATAAATCGTGAGTGGTGATAAATCAGAGTCTTCTATGCCTTGCATCGGGATCGAAATCCAAATGCTTGGGTCTTGAGGTGGTCTGATCCAAATAAGATAGTTTTCACCACCCGTAATTCGCACATCGGTGTCGCCCCCCAAACGCTCAGAAATAGCCTTAGACATAAAATGGTAATACGTTGCATCACGCAAACCAGCATGCATTGCTGACTCCGTAGTGTGGAATCGTGTACCGGTTTTCGCCATATAGGCATTGTGCAATTCACTTTCTGGATTCTGAATGTTCTGTAGAAAAATCTGATCAATTTGCGTGGCGACCAAGGTGTTTATTTGTTGGTAGTTTGGTCGGATGAAGTAAGTCACCACTGAATAGTAAGTGACTATCTGATTAATCAGCAAAAGGCCTGCAATGAGCAGGACCGTTTGACCAAAAGTATTCTTAGGGAGAAAGCTCACTTTATTTAGTTATCTAGTTCGCCATCGGGTACGAACACATAGCCTAAGCCCCATACGGTTTGAATGTAACGTGGATTCGCTGGATCTTCTTCCAACATGCGTCGAAGTCGAGATACTTGAACATCAATACTTCGTTCAAGTGCACTGTAATCTCGACCACGCGCGAGGTTCATTAATTTGTCGCGCGATAAGGGTTCTCTTGCATGAGTCACGAGTGACTTAAGCACCGCAAACTCACCGCTAGTGAGCGTAAGCGGTTTGCCATCATCTGACATTTCACGAGTGGCTAAATTGAGTTTATAAGTACCGAAACTAACGATTTGTTCTGACTGAGAGGGCGCACCTGGCGCTTCGTTTGTTTTGCGTCGCAGAACTGCCTTGGCCCGCGCCAAAAGCTCTCTCGGATTGAATGGTTTAGGGAGATAATCATCCGCACCCATTTCTAATCCGATGATACGATCAACCTCGTCGCCTTTAGCGGTTAGCATAATGATAGGGATTTGATTTTCCTGCTGGCGTAGGCGCCGACATATGGACAAGCCGTCCTCATCAGGCAACATCAAATCTAGCACCATTAAGTGAAAGTTTTCACGTTCCAGCAACCTATCCATTTGCTCTGAATTTGCAGCTGTGCGTACTTGATAACCTTGCTCTACAAGATAGCGCTCGAGTAACGAGCGAAGTCGCATGTCGTCATCAACAACTAAGATTTTTGAGGTTTCCTGACCCATTTGCTTTCCTAAGCTACATTTTGACTAAGACTATCATAAGTGAAAGATGTACCGTCGAAAAGTAGTGAATAAAATAGGATTGTTACAAAGAGTGTCATTTTGGCTCCCACCTGCGTGGGAGTGACGGTTATGTTTGGGGTGTGATTCATCGTCACTACGTGGGGTGTGATCCATCGTCACTACTTGGGGTGTGATCCACCGTCACTACTTGGGGTGTGATCCACCGTCATTGCCGCGCAGGCGGTAATCTTTTTGGCTCCCACCTGCGTGGGAGTGACGGTTATATTTTGCGTGGGAGTGACGGTTATATTTTGCGTGGGAGTGACGGTTATGTTTGGGGTGGGAGTGACGGTTATGTTTGGCGTGGGAGTGACAGTTATATTTTAGGCAAAAAAAAACCGCCGATAAACGGCGGTACAGCTAACTCACGCAATCAACAAATTAGCTGTTTTTCTTCACTACGCGTACAAGATAGCATTCTGATATTTTTATACAATACAAAATGTCGCTCTGCGTTCAAAAAATAAGCTAAGTCATTGTCAAAACGAATGTTTAATTTTAGTCTTTTTTCTCAGCCAGCCAATCCATTTGATAACCCGCTCTGCGTTTTTTATCTAAAAGTTCTTCAATGAGTGGAGTGAGTATCAATTCCATGGCTAAACCCATTTTTCCGCCGGGTACAACGATGGTGTTAACGCGAGACATGAAAGCACCATCTATCATCTTCAATAGATAGGGATAATCGACATTTTTCATTTCGCGACGGAAGCGAACAACCACAAAACTTTCGTCTTGAGTGGGTATCTCTCTGGCACTGAATGGATTAGAGGTATCGACAGTTGGTACTCGTTGGAAATTTACGTGTGTACGTGAGAATTGTGGTGTGATGTAGTGAAAATAATCGTCAAGACTTCGAACAATACTGCTCATGACGGCATCACGAGAATGACCTCTGTCAGTAGTATCGCGAACAATCTTCTGAATCCACTCTAAGTTTACAATCGGCACCATACCAACCAAGAGATCGACATGTGAAGCAACGTCGACTTCATCAGTTTCGACGCCACCATGTAAGCCCTCGTAGAACAATAAATCGGTACTTTCTGGTAAGTCTTGCCATGGCGTAAACGTGCCGGGCATTTGGTTGAAAGGAACGGCTTCATCAAAAGTATGAAGATACTGACGAAACTGCCCTTTGCCTGAATCACCATATTCAACAAATAGTTTAGATAGCAGTTCAAAATCGTTTGCATGAGGACCAAAGTAGCTAATGTGGCGACCTTGTTCTTGCGCTTTGCGTATTTCTACCTCCATTTCAGGCCGGGTAAAACGGTGGAAGCTGTCGCCGCCTACAGAGGCCGCATTTATTTCTAAGTTCCGAAATATATGCCTAATTGCATTAGTCGTGGTCGTCGTGCCGGCGCCAGAAGAACCGGTGATTGCTATAATAGGGTGTTTTACAGACATAAGCTTCTAGGGTAATTGAATTACCCTAGTTATAAGCAACCCAGCGTGGTGGGTCAAGGTGTTTTTCAGTTTGCTTCTTGCTCGCGAGCAATCGCACGGTAGGCAATATCCGTTCTTATCATCACTCCCTGCCAATCAATTGCGTCTACTAAAGCATAGGCATTTTGTTGAGCTTCTGTCACCGTTTCGCCTAAGCCAGTAGCGCATAACACCCGTCCACCGTTGGTGAGGACTTTGTCGCCGTCTAAGACTGTGCCTGCATGAAATACTTTGCCCGGCAACTTGGCGGCTTCAGCCAAGCCAAAAATTTCATCGCCTTTCGCGTAACTACCGGGATAACCGCCGGCAGCCAACACAACGCCTACGGCAGCGCGAGTATCGAATTCAATATTTGCGGTATCAAGTTGCTGGTTTTGCGCTAACATGCACAAACCAACAAGATCTGATTTCAGACGCATCATAATCGGCTGAGTTTCAGGATCACCAAAGCGACAGTTGTATTCGATAACTTTTGGTGTGCCTTGTTCATTAATCATTAATCCAGCGTATAAGAAGCCTGTATATGGATGCCCTTCGTCAGCCATACCTTGCACTGTGGGTTTAATCACTTCTTGCATAATACGCTCGTAGACTGCTGGGGTAACAACGGGAGCGGGAGAATATGCTCCCATGCCGCCAGTATTCGGACCTTGGTCCTTATCAAATGCACGTTTGTGATCTTGACTGGTAGCAAATGGCAGAATATTTTTACCATCGACCATGACGATAAAGCTAGCTTCTTCGCCTTCCAAAAACTCCTCAATAACCACTCTGCTACCTGCATCACCGAAGGCATTTCCGGCGAGCATATCTTTGATCGCATCTTCGGCTTCAGCTAATGTCATGGCAACAATAACGCCTTTACCCGCAGCCAAGCCGTCTGCTTTTACTACGATAGGTGCACCTTTCTCACGTACGTAAGCGATAGCGGGGTCTATTTCACTAAAATTGGCGTAGTCTGCTGTTGGTATTTCGTGACGTGCTAGGAAGTCTTTTGTGAATGCTTTAGAGCCTTCAAGTTGTGCGGCTCCTTTGCTTGGACCAAAGATAACAAGGTTGTTCGCTTGGAATAGGTCAACAATGCCATCTACTAGGGGTGCTTCAGGTCCAACAATGGTTAACCCGATTCGTTCAGAGTTAGCAAACTCGAGCAGGGTTTGGGAATCTTCAGCTGCAATATCGACATTCTTCAATTTTGGTTCTAGGGCTGTTCCTGCGTTCCCAGGTGCAACAAATACCTCTGTCACCAATTTTGAATCTGCTGCTTTAAAGGCTAAAGCATGCTCTCTACCGCCACCACCAATTACCAATACTTTCATTTACGTTCTCTATTTTTTCGTTGTAATGTCAAACAGCTAAAGCATATGTGCCGCGCTGAATAACGACACACATGAACTCTAACACTTCTTAATGTTTGAAATGCCTCATTCCGGTGAATACCATCGCAATGCCATGCTCATTCGCCGCAGCAATCACTTCGTTATCACGCATTGAACCACCA
Source organism: Alteromonas sp. W364 (assembly GCF_031846205.1). NCBI lineage: Bacteria > Pseudomonadati > Pseudomonadota > Gammaproteobacteria > Alteromonadales > Alteromonadaceae > Alteromonas > Alteromonas sp. W364. Next base: position 185,931 of record NZ_JAVRID010000007.1, read on the forward strand.
GGTTGAATAACTGCTTTAATACCAGCAGCAGCTGCGGCATCTATACCATCTCTAAATGGGAAGAAAGCATCTGAGGCCATGACGCAGCCCTCAACTTCTAAGCCTTCGTCAGCAGCTTTGATACCCGCCACTTTTGCTGAGTAAACGCGACTCATTTGTCCAGCGCCCACTCCTATTGTCATGCCATCGCGGCAATACACTATGGCGTTTGATTTCACATACTTTGCCACTTTCCATGTGAACAACAAGTCTTCTAATTGTTGTTCTGTTGGCTGTACCTCTGAGACCACGGTTAGGTCTTCTTTTTCAACCATACCAAAATCACGCTCTTGTACTAATAAGCCGCCATTGACGCGTTTAAAGTCGTAACCTTCGGTCAATTGACCCTGCCACTCGCCACATGCTAACAAACGCACATTTTGTTTGGCCGAAACAACTTCTTGAGCCTCTTTACTGACACTTGGCGCAATGATGACTTCGACAAATTGACGATCGATAATCGCTTGTGCTGTCGCGGCATCGAGTTCACGGTTGAACGCGATAATGCCTCCAAATGCAGAAGTGGGGTCAGTTTTGTAGGCCTTTTCATAGGCATTTAAAATGTTGTCGGCAATAGCAACACCACAAGGGTTGGCATGTTTGACAATAACACATGCGGCTTGCTCAAATTCCTTCACACACTCAAGCGCTGAGTCAGTATCGGCAATGTTATTGAATGAAAGTTCTTTGCCTTGCAACTGTTCTGCTGTAGCAACGGAGGCTTCTTGAATTGAGTTTTCAACATAAAAAGCGGCTTCTTGGTGACTGTTTTCACCATAGCGCAAATCTTGCTTCTTTGTCATTTGAACATTGAAAGTACGTGGGAATTCACTGTGAGTGTGTTCACAATCTTCGGCACAGTTTTGACTGACAGTTTCAATTTTGGCACCAAAATAATTGGCGATCATGCCATCGTACTCTGCGGTATGCTCAAAGGCTTTAATCGCTAAATCGAAGCGAGTCGCAAAGGTAACGCTACCGCCGTTGTCATGCATTTCTTGCATAACCTTTGAGTAATCGTCAGCGTTAACAATAATGGTAACGTCATTATGATTTTTGGCAGCTGCTCTCACCATTGTTGGCCCGCCAATATCAATGTTTTCAACGGCGTCTTCTAAACTACAATCTGGGTTTGCAACAGTCGCAGCAAATGGATATAGGTTAACGACAACGAGGTCGATGGGGGCAATAGCTTGTTCTGCCATGACCGCTTGGTCAAGATCGCGACGACCTAAAATACCACCGTGAATTTTAGGGTGTAGCGTTTTCACTCTACCATCCATGATTTCTGCTTGGCCCGTGTGTTCAGATACATCCTTGACGGCTATCCCATTTTCACGAAGCAGTTTTGCAGTGCCGCCAGTCGATAATAATTCTATGCCTTGATTGGATAGGGCGGTGGCAAATTCTACGATTCCAGTTTTGTCTGACACGCTCAATAGTGCTCTTTGAATGGGTTTAGCTTTTTGCATTTCGTTCTCTACAGTTGTTCGTGTTGCTTGAGCTTTTTGAGCGAAAACGCTGCACTTTTGCAAACACGGGCTTTTAAATCGAAGGGACTTTGGATGGGCGCGGATAATAGCAACTTTTGGTCATTTTAGCACCTAAAAAGTGAACTTTATTCAGTGAAGGTTAAGCTAGGTTTGCATAAGTTAGCGCATGGAAGTAGGAAGTTGTAATCTCTAACTAGGCTATTTTGCGCTTTGCTGTTATAAAGGCTTACGATAAGGGACAAGAGGTATTTAGCTCGCCCAATTAACTGACGAACGATATGGATCGAACCACATGATAGGAATAGACATGAAACCCTCACACATATTCTCTCTACTTGCATTAACGGTGCTAATGCTATTGTTATCTGCTTGTGCAAACATGAGTCAAGCTGATTGTGAAACGGCTGACTGGGAAGCAATAGGTTATGAAGATGGTGTTTCTGGCTACCGCGATTCACAAATTGCTCAACATCGTCAGGAATGTTCAAAGCATGGTATTACGCCTGATTTACAAAAGTACTTGGCAGGTCACAATGAAGGTACAAAAAAATATTGTACTAAAACAAACGGTTTTTTCTTGGGCACCAAAGGAAATACCTACAATCGAAATTGCCCAGATTCGCTGGCAAGCGGATTTCTCGAAGGTATGGCTGATGGCAAAATTTTGTATACCTCCCAGCGAGCGATGAACAGTGCGGAAGGTGCGCTAGATAGCTTGTATATGCGGATTGAAAACTTTGAAGAAGTTATCGCGGATAAAAATGATTTGATGATAGCTGATGGCTTGGTGCGCGCTGAACGCCTAGAGTTACGCCAACAAATTGATGAATTAGAATATCGAATGGTTGAACTGATTGACTTAATTCCTACCTACGAAGAAAATTTTGAAGCTGCCGTAAACACGTACGAAAATGTAAAATTGCGATTTGAAGGTTACTTCCGAAAATAAGCCCTCTGACCGTTTAGAGTAGCAATAAAAAAGGCGAACCTAGGTTCGCCTTTTCTTATTGGTTGTAATGGATCTTGATGAACCACTACTGCAACACTAAGTAATGAATCTTAGTTCATACCATATTGCTTAAGCTTCTTACGTAAAGTACCACGGTTGATACCCATTAAGTTAGCCGCACGAGTCTGGTTGCCACGAGTATATGTCATGACTTCTTCCAATAAAGGCGCTTCAATTTCAGCAAGAACCAAGTCGTATAAATTATCGATGTCTTGGTTATCTAGTTCCTTTAGATATTTGTTTACCGCTTGCTTCACAGATGCTCTTAATGGCTTCTGAGTTTGCGCTTGTGTTGGTGTAGTTACCGTAGTCGTAAAAGGTGACGTTAGATTTTGATCGAACATAATACTCTTATTGCTCTTATAAAAAGATTAAAACTAAGCTGCTGGCGACACTAAATTAGTATTGTCAGACAACGATGAAAAAAACGATTCTAAAGCTTCAATTTGGCTTTCGCCGCAGTCGATAGCGTTAAAAATTCGGCGGAATGTTCGGTCAACATCATACTTTTCCACATACCAAGCGACATGTTTTCGTGCAATACGAGCACCCATAGGGTCTCCGTAAAACGCCTGAACATTTCTGACATGTTGTGTCAGCACTGACAAGATCTCACTTAAACTTGGTTTAGATAAATATTCACCAGTAGCAAGATAGTGATTGATTTCACGAAATATCCAAGGGTTACCTTGGGCTCCGCGACCAATCATGACACCGTCCGCACCGGTTACCTTTAACACATTTACCGCGTCATCAACGGTGAGAATATCGCCGTTTGCGATGACCGGAATATCGATACAATTCTTGATACGACGAATTGTCTCGTATTCCGCTTTTCCTTTATACATACAGGCTCGCGTTCTTCCATGCACTGCCAGTGATTGAATGCCATTTGCTTGCGCAATCTGAGCAATCTGGACACCATTTCGATTATCAGTGTCCCACCCCGTACGAATTTTCAAAGTAACAGGTACATCTACTGCGTTGACCACCGCTTTCACAATGTCCTCAACCAATTTGGGTTGTTGCAGCAGTGCTGAACCCGCTAGCTTCTTATTGACTTTCTTTGCTGGACAACCCATGTTGATATCGATGATTTGCGCACCGTTATCGACATTGAACTGCGCAGCTTGAGCCATTAACTCTGGCTCGGAACCAGCAATTTGAACAGAGCGAATGCCCGATTCTCCTTCGTGGTTCATGCGTAATTGCGACTTCTGTGTATTCCAAACGCTTGGGTTACTAGACAGCATTTCAGAAACGACTAATCCAGCGCCCATTGATTTACACAATTGTCTCGTTGGTCGGTCAGTAACACCAGCCATCGGCGCAAGCATCAAATTGTTCTCTAACTCGTATTTCCCAATTCGCACTTACTACCTCAACACTGCTACTAAAACACTACTACCTCAGTAATACTGGTCCGACATGGCTCAAAACACCGACATACTACTTATTTTTCGAACAAATAGAAAGCCTAAATTTTAATCAGATTGCGCGATTAGTGAACGATTGAAAAAATATTCTGATTTGTGTCAATAGTTTACAAAGAAAATGCAAAATGAAAAAAAATAATGCTTGAAAACTGAATAAACACGCCATCTTAACTGTTTAAGAAGCCCCTATTTTAAACTAAGTTTTTACCTTATAAAGACTTTTTTGCAGTTAATCTGACCCACTCACCATCAATTTCAATAGGGTCAAAAACAAACTCAGAAGCATAGGCTTTTTCCACTTCTTCGGCTTGTTCTACTAAAATACCCGACATAATCAATTTACCGCCGGGTTTACAATATGCACTGATCACATTGTTTAGATCTTTTAAAGGACCAGCCAATATATTCGCCATCACAATATCAGCTTGCAGAGTTGGTTGGTCTGAGGGTAAATATACAGCCAATCGGTCTTCTACGCCATTGCGCTGAGCATTGTCCATGCTCGCCTGTAACGCTTGAGGATCAATATCAATACCGATGACCTTTTTCGCTTCAAGCTTCAATGCAGCGATAGCTAAAATACCTGAACCACAACCAAAGTCGACCACGGTGAGGCCATCTACTTGCGTACGATCCAACCATTTTAAGCATAAAGACGTTGTCGGGTGTGTACCTGTACCAAAAGCAAGCCCGGGGTCTAGCAAAATATTCACTGCATTGGGATCTGGTACGTCTCGCCAACTCGGACAAATCCAAAGTCTGTCGCCAAACTGCATGGGATGAAAATTTTCCATCCACTCGCGTTCCCAATCCTTGTCTTCCAACTGATCAATGACGTGTATAAAACCTTTACCTAAAGTCTTTGCATTTTCTAAACGTTTAATGACAGGCCCTAAGTCATCGTTGGCGTCAAACAGGCCAACTACCTGAGTATCTGGCCAAAGTAGTACCTCTCCCGGTTTTGGCTCGTACATGGGCGTGTCTTTAGCGTCCACAAAAGTCACGGCTTGCGCTCTGTTTGCGGACAACATATCGCCCACAGATTCAGCATATTCTGCCTTCACATTAATTTTTAATTGTTGCCACGCCATAGGTTTTAGTTACTCAGTTTTTGCCTTGTTCTACAAATTCTCGCATGTCATCCGCTAGCTGCTTCAGCGAAGGATGGTGAATATACATCATATGACCCGCTTGGTAATACTTCATTGTAACTTTTTCTTTCATTATTCCATGATGATTCATCGAATGCTCGGTCGCAAAGAAGGGCGTGGCGAGATCATAGTAACCATTTGCTACAAAGATTCGGAAATCTTTATTTTGATGCTGTGCAGTGGCTAAGTATGGCGTTACATTCAAGAAACCCTGTTGACGAGGGCTACCACCATATAGCCAATTCCAATTTCCAAATACTTCGCTGCTCAAAATGTTGTAGGGTTCTAAACGTTTTACTTTCAGGTCTTTGGCAAGATAGTTTTGCATTACTGCAGTATATGCGCCATCGATAGCGTAACCTGAGGGGTCAGCGTCAAAGCGAGCCTCCACGTTATTTCGCTCTGTGCCTAAATAGCGGCTATCTAAGCGGCCAACGACTTGTCCTCTATCACGTAAAAGCTCTTTCATGAAGTAAAATTCGTTAATCCTCAAATTAGTATTTTTGAGATAGGTGCGACTCAAGCCAGTATATTTATGTAGCTGTTCCAACACTAAGTTGTTTTCCGCTTCTGTGGCTAAGGCACCTTTGAAGAGGAATGTGGTGTATTGATTAAGGGCAAAATCTCTCACTTCATCCAAGAAGGCTTCCAACGAAGGCCAGCTATCTTTGTTAGGTAGTGCGTCGTGATACCAAGCAGTTGCTGCGTATGTTGGTAAGAAGGTCATGTAAGGAATGTCATTACCGTCGGTGAAGTCACCAGTTTGAAAGTCGACAATAGAAGAAATCAAAAACACGCCATTCAAGTCAATGGATCCCCAACCTTCTTGCAACTCTGCCACCATTGCTCCCGCGCGCGTTGTACCATAGCTCTCACCCGCTAAGTACTTTGGGCTATTCCAGCGTTCATGCTGTGTAATGAAGTATCGGACGAATTCCGACATTACAACGGCGTCTTCTTTGACTCCCCAGAAGTCTTTACCCTCATATTCTCCCAAGGCTTTTGAATAGCCAGTGCCTACCGGGTCAATAAACACCATATCAGCAACATCCAACAAGCTATGGGGATTACTTTTCATTGAAAAGGACGCGGCACTGACTGCTTGAGCATCGCTTGGCAAATTGACTAATTTGGGACCAAATACACCCATATGTAACCACACGCTTGAACTACCAGGACCGCCGTTGAATACAAAAATTAGAGGTCGATTTTCGCTATTTTTTGTATTGGTTTTGAAATAGGCTGTGCTAAATATAGAGGCTTTCGGCTTGCCTTCCTTGTCAACTAAATGTGTATCGCCGGCATGCACATTGTAACTAACACTTTGGCCGTTAAACTTGCCTTTGTGTGAGGTGATACTCATCTGTGGGTCATTGCTGGTCGGGGTTTCCGCAAAAAGACTCGTGCTGGTAAAAGTGAACACAATAGCAATGATTATAGGTAAACGTTTCATATTGGCTTCCTAGCGGTTTGCTTGAATGTAGAACAAAAGTTAATGAATAAATATGATTACTGAGCAGACATAAGTCAAAGACTTTATTGATCGTCAGTTTTTTAGCCAGAGGGTTAGTGGAGTCGAGTTGTACTCTATTATTTTTCTTTGCCTTCTATTTCTTGGATTTCCGCCCAGATTTTTTCAGCTTCAGCGGTCAACATTGAATAGGTTTTGATGTCACCTTTGCGTTGGGCATGCATTGCCTGTTCAAGTTTCATGTCGTAGGTTTTACGCAGTTTTTTGCTCGGGTTAGATTTGAATAGGCCAAACATAAGTTATCCTAGAATTTGATAAAAACATACATACGCAAACTTTGCCTTTTAAGCGCACTTTTTTCTATGCACGTTTCTACAAACATTTCTACACACATTCCTACAAACAACAGCGTCGAGTCAAAAAACAAAAATGCCCCGAAAAGGGGCATTTTTGAGTGCTAATCAAAAGCGACTGACTGATTATTTACTCAAACCGAGTTTTTTCTCTAAGTAATGGATATTTGTTCCACCGTTAAAGAAATTTTCATCCGCCATTATCAGTTGCTGTAGAGGAACGTTCGTTTTTATCCCTTCAACCACTAACTCGCTCAGCGCATGTCTCATTCTAGCAATCGCTTCATCACGGCTTTCGCCATAAGTAATCAGTTTACCAATCATTGAATCATAATAGGGAGGCACGGTGTAGCCAGAATAAATATGAGATTCCCAGCGAACACCTAAACCGCCTGGTGCATGGAACATATTGATCTTCCCTGCACAGGGTATAAAGGTTTGAGGATCCTCAGCATTAATACGACACTCAATGGCATGACCACGGATTTGAATCTGCGACTGCTCAATTGATAAGGGCTGACCTGCAGCAATACGCAATTGCTCTTTGATTAAGTCTACACCTGTGATCATTTCTGACACTGGATGCTCAACTTGAATACGAGTATTCATTTCGATGAAATAGAACTCGCCATTTTCGTATAAAAACTCAAATGTGCCAGCACCACGGTAGTTAATTTCGATACATGCTCTACGACAACGTTCTCCAATTTTCTCGCGCATTTGCTGAGAAATTCCCGGAGCTGGCGCTTCCTCAACTACTTTCTGGTGACGACGTTGCATTGAGCAATCGCGTTCACCTAAATGAATTGCGTTACCTTGACCATCGGCTAGGACTTGAATTTCAACATGGCGAGGATTCTCTAAGAACTTTTCCATGTATACAACGTCGTTATTAAACGCTGCGCCAGCTTCTGCTTTGGTTGTGCGAACCGCTTCATCCAGCTCTGCTTCGCTGCGTACCACTCGCATACCGCGACCGCCACCACCGCCAGCTGCCTTTACGATCATCGGATAACCAATTCGCTTGGCAATTGCCTTATTCTTTTCTAAGTCGTCGCCTAATGGGCCGTCTGAGCCCGGTACACAAGGAACACCGGCTTTTCTCATGGCGGCGATAGCGGATACTTTATCGCCCATTAAGTTGATTGTTTCCGCTGTAGGGCCGATGAAAACGAAACCACTTTTCTCAACTGCTTCTGCAAATTCCGCGCTCTCAGCTAAGAACCCGTATCCAGGGTGAATCGCAATTGAATTCGTCACCTCTGCTGCTGCAATAATACGCGGAATATTGAGGTAGCTTTCATTTGCTGGTGCATTACCAATACAAATAGACTCGTCGGCCAATAATACGTGTTTTAAGTTTTTGTCTGCTGTTGAATGCACAGCGACTGTTTTTATGCCTAGCTCTTTGCATGCGCGTAAGATCCGCAGTGCAATTTCGCCTCGGTTGGCAATAAGTACTTTATCAAGCATGGTAGCCGCCTTATTCGATCACGAACATCGGTTGGTCAAACTCTACAGGTTCTTGGTTATCTACCAAGATTTCTTTGATGACACCGGCTTTGTCAGCTTCAATCTGATTCATCATTTTCATTGCTTCAACAATACATAGGGTATCGCCTACTTTGACGCTTTGACCAATTTCAACAAAAGCTTTCGCTTCTGGTGATGAAGAGCGGTAGAAAGTTCCTACCATTGGCGACTTAACGACATGCCCACTTGGCGCTGCAGCAACTTCAGCTACAGGAGCAGCGGCCGGTGCAGGTGCTGCTGCCGGTGCTGGAGCTGGCGCTTGCATCATCTGCGGTGCATATTGAATGTTGGCGCTGGATCCACCACGATGAATTCTTACCGACTCTTCACCTTCAGTGATTTCTAGTTCAGCGATGCCTGATTCTTCAACAAGCTCAATGAGTTTTTTAATTTTTCTAATGTCCATGATTTGTCTCTTTTTAATTTGTTGTGTATTAAATTAATTATTTTTTGTCGTGTATTTCGAAACTAAAGCGTCAACAGCAAAACGGTAGCCCAAATGGCCAAGCCCGACAATCACACCATCGGCGATATCCGAGATGTAGGAATGCTGACGAAAAGACTCTCTTGCATGCACGTTCGATAAATGCACTTCAATGATAGGTAAGTTAAGCGCTAATAAAGCATCTCTGATGGCGACACTGGTATGTGTGAAGGCCGCTGGGTTGATGATAATGCCGTGAATGGGCAAAGAATCGATGAGCACATTTTGAATCTTCTCGATCAACTCGTGTTCAGCATTCGATTGAAAGTGAGTTAATTCAACATCCACACTCTCAGCGTAGCGACGAAGGTCACTGATGATATTCTCTAGCGTCATGGAGCCATAAACTTCCGGCTCGCGTTTACCCAACAAGTTTAGGTTGGGTCCATTTAAAACTAATATATTCATTAAAATGCTTATAATTTCGGTGAACTAGCTCTCATTTTGCCATTAAACTGCATTTTTTGCTAAAAATGCTGAACGTCGGCCTAAAGTAGCCGTCGAGTTCACACAATATTTACTTTATAGGGGGAATATACACAGATCGCCGCAAAGATTCAGCAAATTACTGGTCTAATCAGCGAAGTTATGAGGTCTAGGTCCGGTGAAATTATATTATTAATTGGGAGCTTGGGAGAAAAAAGCAACGACATGAGGGTCGGCTTGGTTTAGATCCGGTATTTCTGATAGGTAAATACCGACACTTTCGTTGCTACCATCAAGCAATTTAATTTGAGCTGGGAATTTTATCTCGCCTTGAACAATTGCACTCATTACCGCTTCTATAGGTAATATTGCATTGAGATCTTGCTGCTTAGCATTCGTTTTATCGACATCGATAATCTTAAGGCATAAATCATTGCACTCAATATGCCTGCTTTTTAAATTAACGATAAAACCAGGTCTTGTGGAATGAAGGAATGCACTAACAATTGTATTGTAAGTTTCTTTGCGAAGTTCAGAGCGGTGAATATCTCTGAACAAACCAATGAAGTGTTTTGCTTTTCCGTGCTCGTCTCTTTTAGTAATGCGTCCCCGCATTGAGACCCAACGATAAGCGCCCCTAGATTTAGACATCCTCAGCGCTTTATATTTGAAATATTCACTTTCCTGATTTTCGTGTGCGGCCCAAGTGTCAAGAAAGCCTTGCTGGTAGTCTGGGTGCAGTTCGCGAATAGTTTCTTTTAGTGAACCTCGCTCCTGAATTTTCACTTCATCTTCAGTGATCGCCGTATATAAACGAAACAATTCTTCCCGCGCATTCCACTCCCATACGGCCTCGTTGCCTGCCCAAAGAGAAAGACGTAAACGTTCAGTTGATACATTCAGGCGCTCATTCAACTCGTAAACTTCCATCGCTTTTTGACGAAGTAAGTCTTCAGCGTTCTTTCTCGCACTTCTTTCTCGTTCGAGGGCACGCTCAAGTGATTGAATTTGGGAGTTGAGTATTTTTTCAGGCACGTATACGCTCATCGTATGTGCGAGGACTAGATTGAGGAGAACTGCAAAAATTAAACATGGTCACCTTTCGATACTGATATAACTGCCCATGCATCCTTGCATATTATTTTATCGACCCTTCGCGAATATACTAAAAGGACATTTGCGGATAAGACCGAGAACGAAACCGTTTCATTTCATTTAACATTAGTATAACGTATGCTTATCGGATTTATTGTCAACTTTAGTATAAAAGATAATCAATACTAGTGACCGACTCAATAATTAAAGTAGTATGTATAAGCTAACACAGTTATACAGCGTCTGTAGGAGATGAAAGATCACACTTCCCGCCCAGTTTGATGCCAAGTTCAAAACGAAAATGAAAATTCTGATTTCGTTGTGGGCAGAGGCAAGGAAACAAAAAAGCTTAGCTCTGTTAGAGCCCTTTCGCTATAACGTGAACGCGCTGGCGCAATCGGTAGCGACGTTTACTTTGTTTACGCTACAACAAATACTTTCTGACATTAATGGTGCTTGTGAAAGTGCCCTTATTAAAAAGATCGATATGAAAGAGCTCATTGTCATGGTAGACGCATTGATGAATGAGTTGATTGCAAATTCAAACCAAGATCCTAATCCACTCCTTATTGAAAATGATAAGCCTTTCGATATGTTGGAGTCAAAAGACAATACTAAAACAGCGGGTAAGCAAGCTCGTAAGCCTTACATTGTTATAGTGGATGATGAAAAATCGTCGGGTATGGCCGTCGCGGCCTTAATTGGAGAGTTTAATTTCCAAGTTGATTATTTTGATAGTATCAAAGCATTTAACAAGGCTGCTGAAACTAAACAACCCGATTTGGTTTTACTCGACATCATGATGCCTGAAACCTCGAGTGAGCAAGTATTCGATTATGCATCGAAATTAACTCAACGAGGTGTGAAGGTAGTTTCATATTCGTCTCTATTCAGCTTAGAAATGAGACTTGCTGCGGTTAGAGCAGGAGTGCTCGATTTTATTGTTAAGCCAATGTCGATATTGGGTATTATCGAAAAAATAAATCGCGTACTACATTTACAGAAAACGCGCGCCTACAGAGTCATCTTTGTTGATGACCAAGAATCAATGGGGGAGTTTTATCAAACTCTCTTAGAAGAAGCTGATTGCGAGGTTTACTACTCGTCGTCGGTTGAGGATATGTTTAACAAAGTCGACGACTTTTACCCTGACCTGTTCTTGCTAGATATGAACATGCCAGATGTGAATGGCTTAGAAGTCGCCAAAATTATTCGTCAGCAAAAACTCTTTGATTTCACCCCCATCGTCTTTTTAACCGCCGATGAACAGCTTGAAACCAAGCTGGCAGCGTTAAATTGTGGCGCCGATGATGTGATTTCAAAAAGTACGCCGCCAATGCTTGTGGTGAAGCAATTGATCACTCGCTTGGGTCGTGCACTTGCAGTCAAAGACTTTGTTTCAAAAGATGCGCTAACCGGTGTACTCAATCACGGCCAAATTATGGAAGCAGCATTAAATAGCTACCGTTTAAGCCGCCGTCAAGAATCAGATGCGTCGATTGCGATGTTAGATATCGACCACTTCAAACTGGTGAACGATACTTTTGGCCACTCTGCAGGAGACAAAGTCTTAAGTGGTTTGGGGCAACTCTTGGGCCGTTCATTACGAACGACTGACTACATTGGAAGATATGGTGGTGAGGAATTCTTACTCGTGTTTGTCGGTGCAACACCAAGCGACGCTCTGGTGAAGTTAAATCAGATCCGATTAGCGTTTTCCGAGATGGACTTTGAGGCCAAAGGGCGAAGGTTTAAATGTACATTTAGTGCAGGTATCGTTGATTTAGCGGGCAACAGTAGCTTGCCTCACGCTATCAATGAAGCTGATCAAGCGCTTTATGCCTCTAAAGAAGGTGGGAGAAACCAAGTAAAGATTTTCTCGTCATAAGCGTGTGCCGCCCCCTTTCTTTTCAACTGCTTTGCTTAGCGCTTTGCTCATTTTATCTAGTGGGAAAACGTGCTCAGTGCCACCAAGTTCAACCGCCGCTTTAGGCATACCATAAACGACGCAGCTCGCTTCGTCTTGCGCCATCGTTAATGCGCCAGCTTCACGCAAAGCGACTAAACCTTTCGCGCCATCTTTACCCATACCCGTAAGCACGGTAGCAACAGCGTTCTTTCCTACTGTTTTCGCAAGTGATGCGAACATAACATCAACCGAAGGTTTGTGGCCACAAACGAGTGGACCGTCATCTAGTTTAATTCTGTAATCGGCACCATGGCGGGCTAAGGTTAAATGTTTATCGCCAGGTGCAATATAGACATTACCTGGCAATATGCGTTCGCCGTCCTCTGCCTCTTTCACACTGATAGCGCATAGTGAGTTTAAACGCTGTGCGAAAGACTTCGTGAAAGTGGGGGGCATATGTTGGGTTACTATGGTGGCAGGAAACGCAGGAGACAATTGTTGTAGTACTTCCCTGATCGCTTCTGTACCACCTGTAGATGCGCCGATAGCCACCACTGTTTCAGTACCTTGATAGCTTATCGGAATGCTGACACTTGTTTTTGAAATGTTCGACCGAGTTCTTGGCGTAGATTTTGCCGCAATCCTAATTTTATCGACAATTTCTTGTTGATAATTATTTAGGCCTCGTGCTACGTCTATCTTTGGCTTTGCTATAAAATCAATTGCACCTAATTCTAACGATTTAATTGTCGCATCAGCCCCTTTTTCGGTTAAAGTCGAAATCATTAATACTGGCGTTGGACGAGCCTTCATCAGTCGATCTAAGAAAGTAAGACCGTCGACTTTAGGCATTTCAATGTCCAAAGTAATCACATCAGGTTTCAGGTCCATCACCATGTCTTTGGCCATAAAGGCATCAGGAGCAGCACCTACCAATTGCATGCCGGGCGCCTGATGAATAATTTCACCCAACAGGCTTCTAATGAGCGCTGAGTCGTCAACAACCAATACTTTTATATCCGTCATGTTATGTCCTAGAATAAATCAACATCACCACCTTTGGTGGTGGTTTGTTTAATTTTAACTTTGTATTCGCTTTCACGGTCGATAATAGTGGTGTTGTGCATCGATTTCAGTTTTCGCACTTTGACCTCACCCGTTTCGGGGAACAAATAGAGTTTGCGTGGGAATTCACCTAATAAGTCGTTGGCAGTAATACGAATTTTTTCTGCCTGTAAATACTCTTTTACAAATAATGAGTTCTTTTCACCTACACGATTGGCTGCAGAAAAGCCTCTAAGTACATTAGCACCACCAAAAATTTTAGCTTCTAGGCGATTTCTCTGTGCTCCTAGTTTGAGCATATGGTTGATCAAAATTTCCATCGCATACACGCCATATCGTGCGGACTCAGAAACAAAATTATCTTCATCAACATTGGCTGGTAGCAAAAAGTGATTCATTCCAGCAATACGAGTAATGGGATCGCGAATACAAGCGGATACGCAGCTGCCCAATACCGTCACAATCATTGTTTTCTCGCTAGTGGCGAAATATTCACCGGGCAGTATTTTTACCGCATCAGTATTGAAGTTCCGATCAAAATAACGGTTTGGAGCGATGTGTTCGTTATCAAAGATGTTCATGTTTTAGCCCCGCTTCGGCTTATAGATAGTTTTACCTAAGGGTGTAAGCAGTTGGCTAACATGTGCAAAATTTTCAGAGTGACCAGCAATATATAAGCTGTCTTGTGCCATATGTTTGATTATTTTCTGGAGAATCGTTAACTGCGTAGGTTTATCGAAGTAAATCATGACGTTTCGACAAAATACGATATCTATATTTTTAGGGATTGAATAACTATCGTCCATCAAGTTGAGCTTTTGAAAATGCACCATATTGCGAAGTTCAGATACAACACGCACTTTGCCGTCCTGGTTACCTCTTCCTCGATGAAAATATCGTTTCTTCATTTCGGTACTCAAGTCTCTAACCTGATCGATTCGATACACACCTTGTTTCGCAGTATGTAGAACTTTGCTATCGATGTCTGATGCAATAATTTCGACAGGACAGTTAAACCGGCCGAAAGCATTTACAGCACTCATCGCGATAGAGTATGGCTCTTCGCCAGTTGAGCTAGCTGCACACCAAATTTTGGTGGACTTGGGGTGTTTTTTCAAGTGTGCTTCTAATGCTTCGAAATGATGATTCTCACGAAAAAAAGAAGTCAGGTTAGTCGTTAATGCATTAACGAATTCCTCTTGTTCTTGATGATGATTATCAAGGTAGTTCAGGTACTGAAGAAATGAAGCTTGCCTTAAGGCTCTAATGCGACGTGCAAGACGGCTATAAACCATACTATCTTTGCTATCGGCTAAGTTAATGCCAGTAAGCTTCTTGAGTTTAGTGCGCACCGCCTCAAAATCGGCGGTACTAAAAGCAAACTCTTTTTTTTCAGCCGTCATAGCCATTGCTTAGAAGCTTTCCCACTCATCATCATCTGATTGTGTTGGAATCACTTTGCGACTTGCTTCTCTTGATTCAGAAGTACTCATCACAGATGGTAATTCTTCAAACTGGCGAGACAAAGGGTCCGCCGTCGACGGACTTTTCATCTCTCTTGGTGCTTCAGCTATACTACTGCGATGACCAATCGCGCTACTTGAACTACGATCCTCTTGATCTAGGCGGAATGTACCTACTCGCTCAGTTAATTCACCTGCCTGCGCCCGCATACTTTCTGCTGCTGCTGCAGATTCTTCAACAAGTGCGGCGTTCTGTTGCGTCATTTCATCCATTTGTGTGACCGCTTTGCTCACTTCGTCAATGCCACTCGCTTGTTCGGCGGAAGCAGCTGCGATTTCGCTCATGATGTCATTCACGCGTTGGATGGAAACCACAATTTCTTTCATGGTGTCACCAGATTGATTAACTAAACTGTTACCGGTTTCCACTTTCGAAACAGAGTCAGAAATTAAATCTTTGATGTCCTTTGCTGCGTTCGCTGAACGTTGTGCTAGGGTTCTTACTTCAGAGGCTACTACTGCGAATCCGCGACCTTGTTCTCCGGCTCTAGCGGCTTCAACGGCCGCGTTTAAGGCAAGAATATTAGTTTGGAAAGCAATGCCATCAATCACACCAATGATGTCAGAGATTTTTCTAGATGATTCATTGATAGAGGCCATTGTTTGGACGACTTCTTGAATCAAATCACCCCCGCTACCCGCAACTTGTGCTGCCTGTGAAGCTAAACCATTTGCCTGGTTAGCATTTTCAGCATTCAGTCGCACGGTACTGGTAATTTCTTCCATACTTGACGCTGTTTCTTCTAGGCTAGAAGCTTGTTGTTCAGTTCGAGTCGACAGGTCTGAGTTGCCCTGTGCGATTTCAGACGAGGCATTATTGATAGTATCAGATGCTTCTCGAATTTTACTGATCACATCTGCAAGGTTAGCGCTGGTGGTGTTGCTATAATTTTTCAGGTCGTTGAATGTGCCTTCGTATTCAGACGTAATACGTTTGGTTAAGTCACCTTCTGAGATAGCTAACAAGACATTGCTCACTTCATTCAAACCAGCCTCAGTCGTTTTGACCAACTGATTTAGGCCTTTCGACATGTTTAAGAAGAAACCGTCTTTGTCTTCTTCGTTTATACGTTTGGTAAAGTCACCGCGCACACTGGCTTCAACCATCTCTGCTATTTCTACTTCAGAGTTGACTTCTTTCGTTCTGTCTAACCATTCGACTACTGTGCCAAGGCGTTCGTTGTCCTTCGATACAATTGGGTTGGCAGTGAGGCGGAAGTGGCGACGCCCAACAGTAATTTCTGACACAAATGCTTCAGTTATCTTCTCTAGAACTGCTTTCTGGTGAGATGGATCTTTATGGAAACGATCTATGCTGTTGCCGAGAATATCGTTAGTATCGAAGTGAGGCATGACTTTACGCAAGTCTGACTCAGCCTCTTTTAGCATTGCTAATTGAGAACGATTCATGTAGATAATATCGCGGTTTGCATCGGCGATCATGATATTCGTTGAAGATGAATCTAGTGCCTCGAGTACACGGGCTACGCGGCGCTCCTCTTCATAGATTTCTGTCATATCTACCCATTCAACCGAATTACCTAAATCATTGCCTTCTTCATCTCGAATGGGATTGATATCAAGCATAAATGACTTACCGCCAAGATCTAAGCGAGCCTTGTGTGTGCCCGTCAGTTGGTCAAGTACGGCATGTTGATGTTTAGGATTGTGGTGGAAGCTATCAATACGCGTACCGATTAAGGTGGCAGCATTGAACTGTGGAAGCGTTTTACGGATTTCCGCTTCACTGTCTTCCATTAGTTTTTTCACGGAGTCATTCATGTAGACAATTTCACGGTCTGCATTCGACATCATGAAACACATGGAGCTTTTGTCAAGCGCCTGCTTGACTTTACTCGCTTCTATTGCGATTAAGGCAGCTTCTTTTAATTGTTCATTTAAAGACGAAAGCTCGTGTTCTAAAATACCCATTTCATCTTTGCGATCAACGTTGAATGTTAAGTCGTAGTCACCGGTAGAAATTTTCTTGAAAGAATGTATTAACTTGCTAGCGGAGGAGTTAACTGAGCGAATAATGATAAATCCGATCAGCATACTGATGAGGAAAAGAATACCGATAGTGAGAAGCGTTGTTCTGCGCTCTGCTGCCGTATTTTCTACGCGCTCTTCAATGATGGTGCGTAGCAGACTAATACTAGTGTTGTGTAGCTTATATAACTGGTTGATTGTTGCTGTATATTCATCGAAGAATCGACCAGATGAGTAAGTCAAGGTGCCGCCGACCAAGACTTCACGTTCAGTTAACGCGACTAAACTGTCTACTTCACTTTTGATCGATGCGCTGGTTTGTCTAAGACTATTCAATCTGTCGTCTGCATCTGAAGCTGAAAGCATGTTGTAGTCAAAGTCTCTCGATGGCGAATCTATGGAATTGACAAAGCCTCTAATAACGCCAATTTCGGCATCAGTAATAGTGCCACTTGCCAATACGCCAGAAGCTGAGCCTCTGACTTTACCCAAAGCATTCGCTAGGCGTGGCAGATTTTCAAAATTCGCTATGATGACGTGGTAACTGGCGGCAGAAGGATCATAACTTAATAAGAAAAACTTCAGTATGTTTGAAATGACACCGTCACTATCAGATAACAGTGCTGAGTGCTCGGCAAAAGACTGACTTTTATTGTACTGTCTCGAATTCACTTTAGATTGCACTGTTTCCCAAGCACTTTCGAGATTGTCTAGTTCCCGAATAACCGTGCTGTCCGCCCCAGCTTCTTTCAGGTCATTTCGTATTTGCGTGATTTGTCTATCTATTTCATTTGCTTTGGTGTTTAGGTTGCTTGAGACCGACTCATCGCCACCAAATAATCGAGCAGACATTCCACGGTGCTCAGCTAAGAGTTTTTTCAACATGACAACTTCTGAAGCTGGTGTTATGCCCAATAGCTCTGTTTCATCCGAGGCTTGACCATCGAGTGAAAGTTGCGTGTAGTAATAAGTCGGTATTGCTAAGCCGACAAGCGCAAGCAGAGCAATAATTGACATTTTGATTGGCAGTTTGATGTTATCAAACACATTAAAGATTTTCATATCACTCTTGCTCCGCTTTTTGGCCTGGATCAAATAGGCCAAGTTCATCACTTGAAATTAATTTTTGGATGTTAACCAGAATAATCATTTGTTCGCTGATTGTGGTCAATCCGTGCAAATATGCACTGTCGAAGGCAACGCCAAACTCAGGCGGAGGCCTTATATCGTCATCTTCCACTTTGATAACATCACTTACTTCATCGACTACAATGCCAACGACTCTATCGCCAATCATTAACATGATCACAATAGTAAATTCGTCATAGGTGGCTTCACCGACTTGGAACTTAATTCGTAAATCGATAATGGGTACTATGTCGCCACGAAGGTTTAACACACCTTTAATATAATCTGGTGCGTTAGCAATTTTGGTTACTGCTTCGTAACCGCGAATTTCTTTTACCGTCATAATGTCCAAGGCATAGTTTTCGTCACCTAATACAAAGGTAAGAAACTCCTGCTGAGAACCTGAAGACATTTGTAGGTCGTTGGCTTTTTGATTAGCTGACAACGGACACCTCCGATTGATGTGGAATAGTGACAACAGATGCAATGGACTCTATATCTAAGATGAGGGCAACACCGCCATCTCCCATAATGGTTGCGCCTGCGACACCTGCTACACGTTTATAATGTTGTTCTAAACTCTTAATAACGACTTGTTGTTGACCCTCTAGGGCATCTACTAATAAACCGAAGCGCTTACGCGCGGTTTCGACAAGTACAACAATTGCCGTAGTGGGATCTGGGTTTGCACCGTCAATTTGCATCAACTCATGCAGGGGCACCAAAGGCCAATATTCTTCGCGGACCCATAACAAGCGATCGTTCCCGATAGTCTTGATTTGCTCAGCTGTTGGTTGCATCGACTCGATGATATTCGTGAGTGGAATAACGAAGGTTTGGTCAGTGACAGACACACACATGCCATCAACAATAGCCAATGTGAGTGGTAAACGAATTCTGAATACGGATCCTTCACCTGCCGTTGATTCAATTTCTACAGCACCGCCAATTGATTCAATGTTCCGTCTGACAACATCCATACCGACGCCGCGTCCGGATACATCGGTGACAGCTTCAGCAGTAGAAAAACCGGGTTCAAATATCAGTTGCCATACTTTGCTATCAGGCATATCTGGGGAAACGTCTAAGCCGTTGGTGATCGCCTTGTCCAGAATACGTTCTCTATTGAGGCCCGCGCCATCATCAGTGATCGTGATAATAATGCTGCCACCGCGTTGTTCGGCATTTAACACAACAGTGCCTTTTCTAGGTTTGCCCGCAGCTTCCCTCACATCGGGCATTTCAACGCCATGGTCAACACTGTTTCTGATCAAATGGGTAAGGGGATCGACCAGTTTCTCGATCATGCCTTTATCGATTTCGGTAGCACCGCCTTCGATAATTAATTCTAAATCTTTTCCTAGCTTGTCAGCTAAGTCACGAACAACTCTTGGGAAGCGGTTAAATGCAAAAGACATGGGAAGCATGCGCATGGACATAACGGCTTCTTGAATTTCACGAATATTTCGCGATAACTCTCCAATCGCACCTTCGAGTTTTTCTTCCACTTCACCATGCACGTCGCGACCAACTATCTTGATCATTGATTGTGTAATGACTAACTCACCAACTAGGTTCACCAGCGAATCAATTTTCATGGTATCGACACGAATTGACGATGACTCTTTTGTTTCGGTTTTTTTACTTGGGCGTTTATCTGCGGCTCTTTTTGTCGTTGGTTTGCTGGCTGTCGCCTTATCTGGTTTATCATTTGAATCTGAAGCTTCGGGAGTATTCTTTGCGACAGTTGGCTGATTAGTGTCGGGCGTTTCAATGTTTGGTGTGTCTTCCGATTGAACTAAAGGTTCATCATCAAAAAAGCCAAAACCATCATCATCTGTGGTATCAGCTGGACCTTTCGCGGCGTTGGATGCATCTTCTTCCGCATAAATACCGTAGCCTTTTTCTTCGATTTGAGCGGTATTTTCTTCAGAGGGTAGAGGTTCAAAAAAGCCAAAATCATCATCATCATCTTGCACAGGAACATCGAAGAATCCAAAACCATCGTCCTCTTCCGTTGTGCTTTCAGGGGCATTTTCGCTCTTGAGCAGTGCTTCTAATTCAACTGTCCCTTTCTCAATTGCACCCCAATCAATGTCATCTTCATTTTGATAACACTCAAGGATATTTTTGAGCGTATCAACAGTGATAAGAAGCTGATCAACAATAGGCTTAGTAATGACGAGTTCGTTTTTTCTAGCAAGATCGAGAATGTTTTCCATCACGTGGGTTAAGCCGGTTAAGGCATCGAAACCAAAAACACCACTCCCACCCTTAATAGAATGAGCTGCACGGAATATACTATTGAGATCTTCAGGATCAGGCTCATCTAGTGACAGTTCCATCAATAGATGTTCCATCTCTTCTAAATGCTCTTGACTCTCTTCAAAGAAAACGCCAAAAAATTGGCTCATGTCTACAGACATTGAGGTCGCCTTTTTTTCTTAAGTGATTGCTTAAGGTAGAACTTTCGCCGCGACGCTCAATAATTTTTGAGGGTCAAACGGTTTTACCATCCATCCGGTGGCCCCAGCAGCGCGACCCTGCGCTTTCATACTATCGCTAGCCTCAGTAGTGAGAACGACAATAGGTGTTGTACGATAGGTTGCCATGCTTCTTAAAGACTTAATAAGCGTTAGGCCATCCATTCGCGGCATGTTCTGATCGGTTATGACGAAGTCGTATTGCATACGCTTGCATAAGTCGAGTGCAGCTTGCCCATCTTCGGCTGTTGTCACTTGGTATTTAGCTGACTTCAATGTCACCTGTACCATTTGACGGATTGATGGTGAATCATCTACTACCAAAATATGTTTACTCATTGGTTAATAGTCTCTCTTCAAGTTAACTTTAGTTTTATTACCGGGTGCAATAACTTCAACGTTTGTGCACAATTTATTGATTAATTCCAATCCTCTGCCGGACAGCGCATCTTCGTCGACATCTTTATCTTTGTTCATATCAAATCCGTTGCCAGAATCTGTGATATCGAATTCGATTTCGCCAGTATCCGGTGTGAAAGCAAGTTTCATGCTAAGTTTTTCTTTTTCGTCAATATTGGCTAATCTTTCTTCTTTCATCTCGATATATTCGGCAAACCCAGCAAAGTCATTTTTGAGTTTTGAATCGAGATCCAGAATGCCGTGATCTAAGCCATTACTGATAAGTTCTGCAAAAACAGTGAATGCTTTTTGTCGCAAGTCACCCACCATGTCGACATTGCGCATTAAACTGTCGAGACAACCTACGATGTCGGCGCTGGCGATCAATCCGCCTTCAATTTCGATGGAAGCGGTTATTTTTCCTGCAGTAGCGGCCACCATTTTTTTCTTATCGTCGTATAAGTGTTTATCCATTAACGCTTCGACTTGTAAGTCGCACATAGATAAATCGTCTACTAGCTCACCTAAGTCATTAAAGACCGTAAATTCATTTACTACCCGACTGACCAGGGGCTCTTTCGAATCATAACGAGTCAGAATGTCGATTAAACGGTCCATGCCGAAAAGGTCACCTAGCGGGTTAGGCTGTTCGATCAAACCGTCACTGAAGAAAAATAAGTTTCTGATAGCGCCTGTATGGATGGTGACTATTGCAGGATCAAAATCTTCAGGATCAAGAATACCCAATGCCATCGAAGTGGACGGATAAAACTCTAACTCTTTATTAGTTTTTAACGCCAAGACGTCAGGCATGCCGCCGTTGAATAATTGTAAATGTTGTCTATGAAAATTAATTTCAACACCAATCAGGGCAACAAACTTGTCATCAGGTAGCTCCACTGCAAGCTTTTTATTTGCCTCGTGTACAATATGTGCAAGTGACAAACCTTTTCGAATCATTGCACGAATCGTTGCCACAAGCGGCAATATGCTGATTGCCGCGGCCAGACCATGCCCCGTTGCATCAGCTAAGATAACGAAGCGGTTGCCGTTTGGTGCGGTATCACAAATAAAGACATCGCCATTAAATGAGCTAGAGGATTGAATATAAGTATCAATACACTCCGATTCACTGACGAGTGATGCTGCAACATGCTCATAAACATATCTTGCTAAACTTTCTTCTTGCTCTTGTTGGTTTAGTAATTTTTCGAGGCGAGCGGTTTTTTGAATGACCTCTTCTTCTTTGTCATAAAGGCCGCGACATCGATTAATTTTATGCCAGAGTAAATCGACACTTATTGGCTTGATCAAAAAGTCGTCAGCGCCTTTGTCAAACGCTTCAGACATGACAATTTGATTGTCTTCGGCGGTGATAATCATTACCGGAAGTTTGTACGGCAGCTCCTTAATAAACGGAACGAAATTGATACCGTCGCCATCTGGAAGGTGGTTGTCGAGCAAAATAAAATCGAAGGCGGAAATCAGAAGCTGATCTTTGCCTGCTTGCAAGTGATCAGCAACAATTGTTTTGCACCCTTTCTCTTCCAAAAACACCTGCAATATTTCAGCAAATAAGGGGTCGTCCTCGATAATGAGTATGCGCATGCGTGGGCTTCTTACGAAATTTCAAATAAACGGTCAAAATTGGCTATCTGTAAAATTTCTTTGGCGTTATCTTTGGCACCACGAATTCTCACAGATATATTTTGGCTTTTGGCTTTCTTTTGAAATAGCACCATCATACCCAAGGCTGAACTATCCAAATAACCTACACGACTGAAATCTAAAGCAATTCGCGTGACGCTTTTATCTTCAAGTATTTGTTGGTACTGCTCTGTGAACTCTTTGTGATAACCAAAATCAAAACGTTCAGGAATTTGCAATGCTTTTTCACTCATGTGTGCCTCTCATTAAAATAAGTCGATGTCGCCGGCGTCCATGCTGGTGGCTGAAACGGGGTTGTGATTGTTCATCTTCCGCGCTTTCATTTCTTCTAAATACTCGTGTATTTCTTCTGTCACTGTGTCGATATTATCCAATGATAAAGATTCTATGTGTTCGCGGATAAAGGCCAGTGAACGCCTAGTAAATTCTAAGTTTTGTCCATTAATATCGCCAAACTGAAGCCCTCTAATTGCAGTTCCTAAAGAGTCTTCAAGCTGTCTGGCTGTTTCCTCTAGGCCACTAGTGACTTCTGAATCAGATTCCGCTTTCCTGATAATACTGGTGAGTGCATCGTTAATTTCTTTCTTAGCGTCTATCACGTAGCTCACATCGTAAGAAGCCAGCTCGCCAACTTCTGATGTCAATGATTCAATTTGTTGGGTCATGTTTTTTAGCCGGGCTTGAATAGCGTCACTGAATTCTGAAGAGCGATTAGACAAAGAGCGAACTTCGTCGGCTACTACAGCGAATCCTCGGCCATGCTCACCGGCGCGAGCGGCTTCTATTGCTGCATTCAATGCTAATAGGTTGGTCTGGTCAGCAATACTATCGATATCTTTGAGTGCTTTCATGACTTGGGGAACGCTTTCGTATATTTGCGTCACCCTTTCTAAAAGTTCCATTGAGGAGGCCGACATCTCTACTGTGGATTGAATGAACTTGTCCAGTGTTACCGCAGTGTTGTCAGCAAATGAACGCATACGTTCGCTGTACATCTCGGTGCTTCCATCATCGGTAGCTAATTCGTCCACATCTGCCTGAATGAGTTTCTGAATGGTATTCGTCTGCACTTCAACCAAATCTTGTAAAGTAGTAAAACTGGTACTTAAGGTGGTTACAGCATCATCTTGAGTACTGTATATGTCACTTAAGTTCTTTTCACACTCAGACAATGTTGGCACAAACTCGTGCTTTAGCGACTCCAAATGACCAAAGGATTGATTCAGTTTGTTCGAAGCGCTTGCTTCTGCGTCATTTGTGTCATTCGCGGCATCTGAGCCCAAATTGGCTCCCTGCGAGAAAAGAAAGATCGCGATTAGCCCTACGCTATTGAGTAAAATACCTATATACGCAAGGTCAAAAGAAACAAAAAGAACTGAGGCTGCAACTATCGGCACGATCAGTGAGATAGTTTTTAAAGACAGGCTACTCATGGTTTTCCAACTATTATTTTCATACAAAATAAACCTAAAATCACATGGGATCAACGACAAATATAGGGCGGATTTCGCCAATAATTTGACACGTATGCCGCGAACCGTATGGCTCGCGGAAGTGGTGTTTATTTATTGTTCACTGGTCTTTAGGTTATCGTGCAGAAACAGAAAACATTTAGCCTTGATTCAGTGAATTTTCAACATGTTGTGCAAATGGTTCGGCTTTCATGAACCCGGTTACACGAGACCGAGGCAGTTCATACCCATTTTTGTCAAAGAAAAGTATGGTTGGTAATCCGGTAATATCAAAATACTCTTGAAATTCTAGTCCTTCAGGGGTGTTATCGGTTAGATCGATTTGCATCCATACGGTGTTTTCAAGGGCTTTAATAACCTCAGGCTCAGGAAAAGTGCGTGCTTCAAACTCTTTACATGCGACGCACCAGTCTGCGTATAAGTCGACCATCACTGATTTGCCTTCGGCGCTGGCAGCAGCTACCTTTCCAAACAAATCTTCTAAGTTCTTAACCACCACAAACTCAGGGTGGCCTTTTTCGTTCAGCTTTGAGCCACCATCCGTGCCTGAGGCGGTGCTTGCGGAGACACTGTTGAAAGCAAGCGAATGCCAACCGAGTTTGGCTGTTGTACTTAAACCAAACACAATCGACGAAACGAGTCCAATCATGATGATTAGGGTTCTTATGCCTTTCAAGAAGGTAGTTTGTGTATCTTGGTTAACCACAAACCAATATGTAAATGTGGCCAAACCAAGCGCTACCCATAACAACAGCGTCCAATCTGCAATAATAAAGCGTTCAACAAACAAGATTGCCACACTAAGCATCATGAAACCGAAGCTAACTTTAACTACATTCATCCACTGGCCCGCTTTTGGCAGTAGCTTACCGCCGCTCATGCCAAATAATATAAGAGGAATACCCATACCTAAACTTAAGGCATAGAGCGCTGTAAAACCAAGTACGAGGTCACCACTTTGGGCAATGACTAACAGTATGGCTGTGAGAGGGGCAGTGGTGCATGGTGAGGCAACTAGGCCTGATATAACACCCATGATAAACACACCGACAGGGTTGCCTGCTTTCTGACTATTGCTCACACCGTTAAGCTTTTCCTGCCACTTTGATGGCAACTGAATTTCATAACCACCAAACATCGCTATCGCTAGCGCCACAAACAGAATAATGAATACGATTAATACTACGGGTGACTGCAATGCTGCTTGAAATTGGACACCTGCTGATGCTACGACTAAGCCTAATAATGAGTACGTAATAGCCATGCCTTGCACGTAAACAAACGACAAGAAAAAGGCGCGAGATGTGGTGAGCTTATTTTTGCCAGCCCCAACAATAATACTGGATAAGATCGGATACATGGGAAATACGCAAGGTGTGAAGGCCAAGCCCAAACCAAGTAGTACAAATAAGCCCAGCGTAATGAGCAAGCTTTCATTCGATAAAAGGCGATCGGCAAGCTCAAACTGTTCTGATTGCGGTGCATTGCTATTGCTAGCTCCACTTGAAGCGTTGTTCGTTTCGCCACTGTCGTTTCCATAAGCATTTAAATAAATGACTTTGGTCGTCGGTGGGTAGCACAAGCCCGCAGTGGCACAACCTTGATAGCGAAGCTTGAAGACAGCGTCTTGTTCAGCATTATTAATTG
Organism: Alteromonas sp. W364; assembly: GCF_031846205.1. Taxonomy (NCBI): domain Bacteria; kingdom Pseudomonadati; phylum Pseudomonadota; class Gammaproteobacteria; order Alteromonadales; family Alteromonadaceae; genus Alteromonas; species Alteromonas sp. W364. The sequence continues at coordinate 211,704 of NZ_JAVRID010000007.1, forward strand.
AATACTCGACGGTCATGTCGTCAAAGAAAACTTCCGACACACCGAAAAATTCGTCTTCAATTTCAGTCGACTCTGGATAGATTGGTTCTGCGATATCCGCATTTTTGACCACAGTCTTAAATTGTTTTTTGTACAGGTAGTAGCCTTCAGCGATATCCCAATGAACAAGCAATTTGCCATCGACCTGCTCATATTCGAAACCAAAGGCCTCCTCAACTTTCAAAAAAGTAGCTTGCTCTTCAAATAAGGCCTGTAATGGATCTGCTTTCGTTTGTGCAACTTCGCTATTTCCGCTCGCTACTGCGGTAAGAAAAATCTCATTTGATTTAGGTGGATAGCATAATCCAGCCTCTGCGCAGCCTTGGTAGCGAATGTTAACGACGGCATCATTTTCAGCTAGGGTAATGGGATAAACCACTTCCATGTCTTGCTTAAACACCTCAGACAAGCCAAAGTATTCATCTTCAATTTCAACAGAAGGAGGAAAGACGGGTTGTCCAAGCACTGCACCTTCAGTATCGATATTGAATTGTTTTTTATATAAATAGTAGCCATCAGCAATGTCCCATTTCACGACCAACTCATTTCCGCGTTGCTCGAAGTCCATTTTAAAAGCCTGTTCGACTTTCAAAAACGTAGGGGTATCTTGGAATAATGATTGAGGCGAGGCATCAATTTGTGCGTTACACGCCTGTGGATACAGCATTACCGCTGTCATTGCGACAAGTATCCACGACCTTAGTGACATTTTAAATTGCTGAAAAAACTTCATATTTGGCTTAAACCTTTTATCCAATTGTGTGCAAGTATGTATTGTTATGGGTGTTGCATGCAACAAGACCCGCCGTAACCGCGTCTTCTTTCGCATACGTTTCACAAAAAAGGGGGTCAGAGTTAATTTCCACATTTCTCTTTCAAGCTTAAGCAGCCCTTTACCAATAGAAACACGCTTTTCGGCGTCCTGCCCGCTCTCAAACGGCATCCTTGCCGTTTGAACGTTTCTATTGGTAAAGAGCTGCTCAAACTAGGAGAAATGTGGAAATTAACTCTGACCCCTTTTTTTTGCGTCGAGTATCCCAACATCCTTAGATATACGTTAAAAATATTAACGCAGACTTAAATTGAGTGGAGAAAGCATGTTCGGACGATTATTTATATTATTTGCAGTGCTCCCCATTCTGGAAATTATGCTGCTTATCAATGTTAGCGACAATATTGGGGGATGGAATACCTTCGCTTTGGTACTGATCACGGCATTTTTGGGCGCCTACTTTGTGCGCCGAGAGGGCACCGCAACCTTGCAAGACGTGCAAGTCAAAATGGCTCAAGGGCAGATGCCGGGTAAAGAGTTAAGTGAAGGCTTGTTATTACTCGTCGCTGGTGTACTGCTCGTAACGCCAGGTTTTATTACCGATATTCTGGGGCTTCTTTTCACTCTCCCTTTTACTCGCGCACCCATTGCGGCTGCAATCGTGAAATCGTTTATGCAATCAGGAAAAGTTCAGGGACAATTCTCGTTTCATCAACAAGGCTTCCAATCGCAAGGCCGCTCTCCGTTTGAGCACGCGAATAAAGATGACGACGTTATTGATGGAGAGTATGAAGATAAAACCCAAGGTGAGCCGTCAACAAGCGATTCTCGGAACAATGAAGACAATCAAAAAATCGTCTGAATTAGGTTTTTTTTTTGAAAAGACCTTGAGTTCTTTAAGCTTAACCCCACTTAATTCGCAACTCACAGTTCGAGGGCTTGAAAATCAAGCACTAAAAACGCATTCGGGTGCGCCTGAATGTTTAACTTAACACTACCAATATTGGAATTTTCAGGAGATTTGAAAATGGCAATTCGTCCTTTACATGACCGCGTAATCATCAAACGCGAAGAACAAGAAAGCAAATCAGCTGGCGGGATCGTACTGACTGGCTCTGCTGCTGAAAAATCAACTCGCGGTAAAGTTATCGCTGTCGGCAATGGTCGCGTTTTAGAAAACGGCGACGTAAAAGCCTTAGACGTAAAAGTAGGCGACCTAGTAATTTTCAGTGAAGGCTACGGCGTGAAAACTGAAAAGCTAGAAGGTGAAGAAGTGCTTATCCTAAGTGAAAGCGACATCTTGGCAATTGTTGAGTAAGACTCAGTAAACAAAATACAGTGATTTAGGTCGGTTGTTTCGACGAAACAGCCAAACCAAAGAAACAAATATAGAGGAAGATAATTATGTCAGCGAAAGAAGTACGTTTTGGTATTGATGCTCGCAACAAAATGCTTAACGGCGTAAATGTTTTAGCTAATGCAGTAAAAGTAACGTTAGGGCCAAAAGGTCGTAATGTTGTTTTGGATAAGTCATTTGGTTCTCCAACCATTACTAAAGATGGTGTTTCAGTTGCTAAAGAAATCGAATTAGAAGATAAATTCGAGAATATGGGCGCTCAAATGGTGAAAGAAGTTGCTTCTAAAGCCAATGATGAAGCCGGTGACGGAACAACTACTGCAACCGTTCTAGCACAAGCTATCGTAACTGAAGGCTTGAAATCAGTTGCTGCGGGTATGAACCCAATGGATCTTAAGCGCGGTATCGACAAAGCGGTTATTGCAGCGGTTGAAGAACTTAAAGCGCTATCCACTGAGTGTGCTGACTCTAAAGCGATAGCCCAAGTTGGTACTATCTCTGCTAACTCTGACGAAGTTGTCGGTCAAATCATTGCTGAAGCAATGGACAAAGTGGGTAAAGAGGGTGTTATTACTGTTGAAGAAGGTCAGGCTCTGCAAAATGAGTTGGACGTTGTTGAAGGTATGCAGTTCGACCGTGGTTACCTTTCTCCGTACTTCATCAATAACCAGGAAAGCGGTTTAGTTGAACTTGAAGCGCCATTCATCTTGTTAGTTGATAAAAAAATCAGCAGCATTCGTGAGTTGTTACCAACACTAGAAGCTGTCGCAAAAGCTAACAAACCTTTGCTTATCATCGCTGAAGACCTAGAAGGCGAAGCATTAGCCACTTTAGTTGTGAACAACATGCGCGGCATTGTGAAAGTAGCAGCGGTTAAAGCCCCTGGTTTCGGTGACCGTCGTAAAGCAATGCTTCAAGATATCGCTACACTAACTGGCGGTACGGTCATTTCCGAAGAGATTGGTCTTGAGCTTGAAAAAGTTCAACTTGAAGATTTAGGCACAGCAAAACGCGTTGTTATCACTAAAGACAATACGACTATTGTAGATGGTGCTGGCGAGCAAGACGGTATCGAAGGTCGTTGTAATCAAATTCGTGCACAAATTGAAGAATCAACTTCTGACTACGACAAAGAAAAGCTACAAGAGCGTTTAGCTAAGCTTTCAGGTGGTGTTGCGGTAATTAAAGTTGGCGCAGCAACTGAAGTTGAAATGAAAGAGAAGAAAGCTCGTGTTGAAGATGCATTGCATGCAACACGCGCAGCCGTTGAAGAAGGTGTTGTCCCTGGTGGTGGTGTTGCATTGGTGCGAGCTGCAGCAAAACTAGCTGAACTGACTGGCGACAACGAAGACCAAACGCTAGGTATTAAACTAGCACTTCGTGCAATGGAAGCGCCTTTACGTCAAATCGCTTCTAACGCCGGTGCAGAAGCATCAGTTGTGACCAACGCTGTTAAGAACGGTTCAGGAAACTACGGATACAACGCTGGTAACGATACTTACGGCGATATGTTGGAGATGGGTATCCTAGATCCAACTAAAGTAACTCGTTCAGCACTTCAATTTGCAGCCTCTATCGCTAGCTTAATGATTACAACTGAAGCGATGGTTGCTGAGCTACCTAAAGAAGATGCACCTGCAATGCCTGATATGGGCGGCATGGGCGGAATGGGTGGTATGGGCGGCATGATGTAATCAATTTGATTGCATTCAGCTTGTAGCAAACGCTTTCGCAATGTTGCAATATGTAAATGATAAAAGCCCGCAGAACGCAAAATTCTGCGGGCTTTTTTGTGAATTAATCTATGCTTTATGAATGAACTGGGAAAACAACAAGAGGCACTATGAAACAAATGTGGAATGAGCGCTATGCCGCTGAAGAGTATGCATACGGTGAAGCGCCAAACGCGTTTCTTAAGCAGTTTTTAGACACTTATCAGCCTCGCGGCAATATCCTACTGCCTGCCGAAGGTGAAGGAAGAAACGCTGTTTATGCAGCTAAAATCGGCTTGAGTGTGTTTGCATTTGATATCAGCGAAGAGGGTAAGAAAAAGGCGCTAGCGCTTGCTCAACGCGAAAAAGTAAGTATAGATTATAAAGTATTAGATATGAGTGATATTGCATTGAAAGATAGCGAGTACGATGCAGTCGCGCTTGTTTTTGCACATTTTCCTTCTAGTCATCTTCACGAATACCATCGCAAAATTGCGAAAACAGTAAAGCCCGGCGGCTTCATTTGTTTAGAAGCTTTTGCGTTAGGTCATGAGGAGTTCCAGCGTTCAAACCCAAAGGCTGGTGGTCCAAAAGATACCGATATGCTTTTTACAACAGAGTTAATAAAGCGTGATTTCCCCGAATTCACCCAATTATTGTTAGAAGAGTGCGAAGTGAAGCTGCTTGAAGGTAAGTTTCACGATGGTAAAAGCAAGGTCTTAAGATTCATAGGTAAAAAGATGTAACGAAGACCGATATGACTTTGAGACGCATTACAGACTGCTATGTCTGTAATGCCGGTGAGGATATAAAGTGCATAGCTAGAACGAATGCAGATAGGCCAAGGTGATAAAATCTAGCCCAGGGTTTTTTGTATTGAATCCACCATTAGAATAATGAATGTAGCGTAACGCAACTTGCGCTGTTTCCTCTTCGTTTATACTCATGACCAACCCAATTCTATCCTCGAATTGATAATAACTTCCGATATTAACCCCACCAAACTTTTCTTCATGAACATATGCTACGCCAATACCAAATTCGACTGCCAGTGGGTAGCGCTCTGAGAAGCTAGGAATACTTTTCAGGAATACTGGTGATAAAGATAGGCCATAGGTCGCTTCGTTCTTTGCGCTGCCATGTATATCAAAAAGATTAAGACTCGCTTCCCACTCAAGTTTTGTTTCTCCAATTAAGGGGAGATCAAAAGTATGCTTAATGTCTGGACGATATGCGATGCGCATTCCATGCATGTCCGAAGTCCCCGTCATATACTCTATTGACGCTTTTTGGGTATTTGTATTTTGCTGCTCTGCAATTGCAAGTGATGAACTGAATGCGATGATTAAAGCTGAAACTGAAAGTACGGTGTTTCGAAGATGTTGACCGATGAATGTTTTACCCTTGGTTTGCATGTAGATCCCTAATATTTATGTATACGTTTTGTGCCTGCCATCAAATGCTCTGTCCAAAGTTCGAACACATCAACCTTGATGATCAGACGACTCGTTTATTACTACTTATTTAATTGATGACTCAAGTACTTGATCACTCATGTACTTGATATCTGATGTATCAGCAATACTTAAGCCAATAATTGGAATAATCCGTGGACCATAAGCTATTTCTAAAAGTCCAATATAATCAATTGCTTATGGTTTTTTGGGCGTGATGGAATGAGCGCAATAATCAAACACTGCATTTTACTCGGTAAAAATGAGACGAACTTACCTGTTACCGTGTATAAATTACAAATTACTTTGCCCTCCTGAAGTAAAAAGCAATATAAAACAGAAGGTTAAATCTTGGTATCTTTCTGGCATTACGCTTACTAAAGTTTGAAGCGCAGTGGAAAGTCACTGCACAAACCCAGTTTATTAATCGCAAAATAAAAGGACCATAAAATGAATAAGACAATGAAAACATTAGGCATCGTCAGTAGCGTATTATTGCTTCTACTATCTGCAGGCTGCGCAACTATAGAAGGTGCAGGTAAAGACATTGAAGCTGCAGGTGAAGCAGTTCAAGACGCCGCTGACAACGAGTAGTTTGCAATAGTTCTATTGGGTCTCGTGGGAACGTGAAACCTTTGGTTCTCAGTTCTTGCGAGCTTGATTTTTCGACATTTACCTACGCTCCACTCCCTAGTCTAGCATTAGATCTATCCAAACAAGACGGTGATCAGAAGAGCTTTTCCTGTCCTCGACTAAGCGAAAGAGTGGATCCTCGCGCTTAGGCCAAAATACGCCGCTATCGTAAACGTTCAGACCAGTAGACGGTAAAACATAATCAACTCGGCTTCTCCACGCTGCGGTGTGTGATGCAGAGTAAGGGTTGTCCGGAGAGTGTTGCTCTCCACCCTCACTTGTCGGTGCTTTCGAGTCATTAACTAGGGGGTGGTTTAATAAATCAATAATGCCGCGCTTTATACTACTGCCTTCATTCGGTGATGAATTCAGATCGCCAGCCACAATAAAATGGTCACCTGTAAGGCCTCCCTGTTTACCTTGGTCGTCGGTAATGTAAGACGCTTTTGTGGACCCAGTGATGTAGTCTACCCAAAATCGGATCTCGTCGTGATTGCGTTTTCCATTTCTATCTTCAAATCCATCAAAAGAAGGCGGCGTAGGGTGACTTGCCAATAGGTGAATTGTCTTGTCACCTATTTGGATCGGTACGTCCCAATGAGATTTAGACGATAAACGTAAGATATCTCTCGCTTCTTCACTATAGTAGTGGCTACCATCCTCATTAATGACATCATTCAAAAGGTTGCCTGGCATATCCTTCCACAAAAAGTACTGAAAAGTTCGAACGTCTTGTGTCTTAATTGGATACTTGCTGAGAATGGCCATACCATAATGACCAGGGTATAAGCCAAAGCCAAAAGCGTCCTGACGAACACCGCTAGCAACACCGTCTCGGTCTAAATCAAGGCCAGAATCGACACCAGTGTTGACCGGTGCGGAATAAGCGTAGGGGTAGTCAATACTGTCAAGGCCTGCATGTGCTTGGTTAAGGTAGTTCTCGATAAACCATGCTATATCTTGTGGCGCATTTGCGCTGTAGTCGAACTCGTTGAGAAGTATGATATCTGGACGGATGCCCTGAATAATTTCAGCAATATTTTTGATTTGGGAATGCTGACCACTTTGCAGGTGCTTAGAGAGCTCGTTACCTTGCGGCTCTTGCCCTCTTTCTACGTAATTGCTTGCTTCCATACTCACATTGAAAACAGCAAGCCTTATCTTTTTCCTATCATTCGATTTAGCGGGTGAAGCGAAACAAAAGCTCATAGTAATGGCACAAAGTAGTAATGAATATTTCATTAGGGATAACCTTAATCCGTGATGCGTAAAAAATATACGAGAAATACCTACGCTGCAACCAAAGTTTTAGTCTAAGGCAATGATTTACCTGACGCGTTTTACTTGTGAACATCAATCGCTTTCTAAATACGTGTAACGATTTATATTGCGCTCTAAGTCTAACTAGCGTATACCGCGCTGATCCTTTTTATTATTAACGAATGCATAAATGCAAGCCCTACAGAGCCTTACCCTAGGCCACAGTGAATCTCCGTTTGATGCACTATTTGAGAGAATAGCCCAAGATCTTATAAAGCATGGATTCACGGGGATAGTCCTGCTGGCGCGCTTTGGTTGCAATGGACTCAAGCACTACAAGTTTATCTGAACAGGCGCTTGTTTTTAGGCTTGTTCTCTTTCGAGAGTCACTTTGCCCATTATGCACCCGGGCACTTTTATAAGCGTCACCTTGACGCTTTCAAGGGCGAAGCAAATCGAGTGCTTTCATTGGTTACATATTTAAACCCAGAATGGTCAAAATCTGATGGGGGTGAGCTGGTGATTTACGAAAACACTGGCGACACGGTTGGCCGAAGCGTTTCTCCTGAATTTGGCACTCTCGCTGTTTTTTTAAGTGAGGAGTTTGAGCACGAGGTGAAAGCGGCCACGCGTGACCGATACTCTATAGCTGGCTGGTTCCGTTTGAATAGCAGCACGACTGATAAAGTGGATCCGCCTCGCTAGCTTAGATCTTGTCTTCGCAGGATGACTCAACACACCCTAATAATCACTTGAACATTACTCTAAAATAGCATAACGTAAATGATAATCATTATCATTTAAGTGTTGGGGAGGATTCGCTTTGGAACAACTTACTTTTTCATCTTTAGAGTTAGCGGTTAAGGCTGAACAACAAATGCCAGAAGCTAATACTATCAATATATATGTTTATCTTGGCCTTGAGCGAGCAAAGTCTTTCGGTAGTGTTGAGCAAACCAAGCGTGCACACTTACGAGTGGTCAATACACTGCTTGAAACGATGTGTGACGACTGCCTATCACTTCGATGGCGAACTGCTTGTTACAAGTGGATAAAAAAACTGATGCCTCTTTTGTTCGAATTGTTGCATAAAGACGATTATTGGCAACGTGTTGCTGATGTAAAACTGTTGCACACTTACTTTTTGAAAGACAAGAAAGAGCTTCATCCGCTTACCACTCAAAATACGATGACACGTGATGAGCAATCACCAAAGCGTGAAGGATAGGAGTCGACTGCTTATGAAACCACACAAGTCATATTCAATTTAGTGCCTAGGTCGCCGCAACTCATCACAACTATGACCTCTAATGCCATTATGTTAGCCGATGCATACAAAGAAACCTCACATTACCAAGCAAGTATGTGGGTGCTTGAATGCACTCAAGATCGTTTACAAGCTGATATTTTGAAACAGCATGAGCTATGTACAAAAGTTGTCTTTTTCAAACATTGCGCAGACATCGTTAAACAAGCGATAGAGGAGCTGAAAGCCATCACCTTGAATAGCTCCTTTTATGGTAATGTAAATAAGAGTGATTATCATTTGCATTAAGGTGTTGCGTTTTGTATGATCTCGGCAAGTTAAAAACAGCCTTGTCTTACTCAAAATGGAATACAACTTCATGCTACAACATAAAAAAGCTCACCCACTTTCGCTCACTATTATTCTTGCCCTCGGTATTCAAACGGTGGTGAGCGCTGAAGAAAGTGAGGAGACCAACGCTTCATCTGTCGAAAAAATAACGGTCACTGGAAGCTACTTAGAAGGCTATAATGCACACAGCGCAAGTGGCGCCTCGCGCATGGAATTGGCCATAAAAGATATTCCTCAATCGGTATCAGTGATCACCAGCGCACAGCTTCAAGATTTTCAACTTACCGATGTCAACCTTGCTTTAGACACCGCGACAGGTGTCAATGTGGAAAGAATTGAAACTGACCGCACTTATTACACTGCCCGAGGTTTTGACATTACCAACTTCCAAATTGACGGCATTGGATTACCCTTGACCTCAGGTAACAATCACGCTGGCGATGACACGGCAGTGTATGATCGAATTGAAGTTATTCGCGGCGCAAACGGTTTGATGACAGGTGTTGGCAACCCTTCGGCAACGGTTAATTATATTCGTAAACGTCCTGGCCAAGACAATGAGTTACAAGTTAGAGGTACGCTGGGTAGCTATGATTTATACCGACTGGAAGCTGACGGTACCTATCAGATCAGTGATAGCGTGTCTGCTCGTGGTGTTTTAGTTCAGCAGGACCAAAACTCATATTTGGATCGTTATGGCCGGGAAAGTCAACTCGCATATGTCTTTGTGAACGCTGACTTAAGCGAAAACACTCAAATATCATTCAGTCATAGCTACAACAACAGTGATGCGACCGGTAATTTGTGGGGAGCCTTACCTCTATATTATACCGACGGTAGCGCGACAGATTATGATCGAGGTACCAGCACTTCTGCGAATTGGTCGAATTGGCAAGTGGTAACGAATAACTCGGTGTTTGAATTGAATCATGCACTATCCAGTGATTGGGGATTAAGAGCAACTTATTCTCGCAAAACGACTGATGAAGATAGTGAATTGTTCTATGTGTTCGGCACGCCAGACCGCGAAACTGAGTTGGGCTTAACAGGTTACGCTAGTGAATATATTCTTGATGATGAGCATGATCTGTTTGACCTGTACCTAGATGGTGAATTTGCTCTTTTTGGTCGAGATCACCAATTGGTGCTTGGTGTCAATTATTCTAGCCTAAGTTATACCGACCGCTCCTTGTATGACTTCACAACAGGCAATGGTTTTCCAGCAATCCCCAATTTAAACACGTGGGATGGCAATGCGGTTTTTCCTACTTTGATAGATGGTGAAAATGGAAGTAAGGTTGACCAAAGTCAGAAGGCAGTGTACTTCACAACGCGCTTGAATCTGTTTGAAGGTTTTCACGTGATGCTAGGTGGCCGACACAATGATTGGGAAGCAGAGGGCGAGTCTTACGGCGTCGACAGAGATGTAAGTGATTCTGACTTTATTCCTTACGCAGGGGTCGTTTATGACATTACCGATGACCTGAATGTTTACGCTAGCTACACTGAAACATTCCAAGCGCAAAATGAACTCGATATCAACAACCAGCAACTTGATCCTGTGGTGGGTGAAAGTCAGGAAGTTGGTTTTAAAATGAGTTTATTCGACGACGGTGCAATTGCAAACTTGACCTATTTTGATGTTCAGCAAACGAACCTAGCCATTGTCGACCCTAGCACCGTTAACTTACCGCCAGAATTAGTGCGTTATGTTGGAAGTGAAGGCATCGGTAGTCACGGTTTTGAATTTGATATTGCAGGTGAAGTATTAACGGGTTTGAACCTTAGTTTAGGTATTACTGACTTTTCAGTTAGCGGTGAGCAAACCGTCGCTGATTTTACGCCCAGTACGATGGTAAAAGCAGCGGCTTTGTATGAACCGAGTGAACTTAATGGATTGTCTCTTGGTTTGAATGTTCGCTGGCAAAGCAGCATTTCTCGATTACAAGGCACGGTAGCAGACGGTTTCAGTAATGCTGGTGCTGATATAGTGACTGAGCAAGATGCCTATGCCATTGCCGATCTACTCGTAAAATATCAAGTAAATGATGCTGTCTCGCTAAACTTTAACGTCTTCAACATCAGTGATGAAAAGTATCTAACGAGTTTGTATTGGGCTCAATCATATTATGGTTCCCCACGTTCTTTTAGCGCTAGTGTTTCGTGGTTGTTTTAAACCAAGCTCGGTCTTAAAACGACAGGAGATACGATATGCGTAAAACACTCTTTAAGTGGCATTCTTACCTTGCTTTAATTGCGATGATCCCGGTGTTAGTGATTTCTATCACCGGTAGCATCCTTGTTTTTAAAGTCGAGATAGACAGTTTACTTCGGCCACATCATATGGTGGTGAATCCGACAATAACTGACACTAGCCAAACAACACAGCGTTTGGCCTTAGATGATTTGATGTCTAGGATCCAAGCGACATACCCAGATTATATTCTGTCAGGTTGGGAGTTATTCGGTACCGATGACAATGCTGTGATAGAAGAACATGGGCGTTCAGATACCGCCTATGCCATCAAAAAGAACACCGAAACTTGGTTCAAAATCTACATAAATCAATATACGGGTGAAATCCTTTCCGAACCGAAGCATATGGAGCACTACATAACGGATTGGCTATTGGAACTGCATTACGCTTTTTTGCTACATTTTAGCGGAACGGTGATTGGCGCAATATTTGGACTGATACTGTTATTTTTAGGTATCAGCGGTATCATTTTGTACCGTAAATTTTGGCGCAAATTGTTTACCCTCAGATGGGGCTCGGCTAAGCGAATTTTGTTCAGTGATGTGCATAAAATGGTGGGGATATTCTCCAGCCCAGTGCTTATCATCATTGCTTTTACAGGGGTGTATTGGAATATATCTATTGTATTGCATGAAGTGCTAGAACACGGTTTTGAAGAGGCTCATCCAGCCATCACAGAGCCCTATCACGCCGAGACGATTTCATTTGAATCGCTGCGAGAGAATGCATCAATGCAGATAGATAGTTTTCGCGCGACCTACCTCGCTATTCCCAATGAGCCTAAAATGGACATAACTTTTTTTGGTGAGGTTGATACTCCCAATCCCTTGATTAGCCAATACGCCAGCATGGTAACTTATCATCACAAAACAGGTGACTTGGTAATGGCTTCGGATATTCGTGATACCGGTTTCTTGCGCAAGTTTGACGATAGTACACGTAAACTGCATTTTGGATATTTTGCGGGTATTTGGTCAAAAATAGTGTGGTGCATTATAGGAATAAGCCCCGTTATCTTGATGATAACAGGGCTTATTATGTACCTCATTCGGCGACAACCTAAACGTAAAGCTAGGTAGTTGCCTGCTGTAAATTGAGAGCTAAGCCGATGGGCAGATCATATCTGCCGTGTCGGCCTTCTCAAATTTAAAGGCAATGTCACTGATACTAAGACTTAGCTTTTCTTTGCTTGTTAGTTGGAAAGGGGCCACCATATTTTCAAATTTAACACCTTGTTCAGTAAAGCAACGAGCATCAATGCTGATCTCTGACCAAGTTTCTGGTGCGAGGTTTTTCAGCAAATCAGAAATATCTACCTGGCCATTACAACTGCCAACTGGGTCGCCTTCACTTTCACAGTTCATCCCCAAGAGTACTTCATCTGGAATAGCTGATTCTGTTTTGAACATAACCGACAGCACTGCATTGTTTTTGCCTTGAGCATACATATCTTCACGGAAAAAGCTCTTACTTGCTATTTGAACACCCGCACCTGTCTCACTTGTGTCAAATGACAGTCTAAAGGCATCTTCTTGTACCAAGCGGTCAACAGTTCGGTATTTCAGGCCATCTAGGCTTGCCGTACTAGCGGTAACTGGCAATCTACTCGAACCGGACATTAACCACAGCTCCCATGGTTGCTGAAGCGTGCCAGTGAAGATAGCACGACCACTACTGTCTTTTGCGCTCACTTCGTAGTCTTCGTTTAAGTTTGAAGATAGCGTATTTTCGTCGCCATAGGATAAGCCGAAGCCATAAGGTAGCAATGGGGCATAATCTTCGTCATTTAAATTTACTGTCGCCTGAGTAGGTGTTGCAGGCCAAGAAAACGAGAGTCTACCGCTCATATCATGTTGGATTTGACCCTGCTGATCTGTGAACAACACGTCTGCAACGGCATCTCCTTCAGAACCAGGTAGCCAAGCAGCCACAAAAGCATCACTCGCGTTCAATTCAGCATTCACCCACATAGGACGACCACTAATAAATACTGATACGACAGGGATGTTTTCGGCTTTCAGTTTTTTCAGTAAGGCTAAATCTGACTTGCTCCCACGCTGATAATCTAGGTGTTCTCTATCACCATGACCTTCTGCGTACGGCTCTTCACCATAGACCACAATAGCCACATCAGGTTTAACGGTATATTCACCCGCTTCGTTTAATGTCGCTGTTCCGCCTGCGGCATTGACTTGTTCCTGAATACCATCAAATATTGAACTACCACCTGGGAAGTCTTCATTTGTATTGTTGGTACCCTGCCATGTAATTGTCCAACCACCAGATTGCTTACCAATATTATGCGCAGCATCACCAGCAACAAGTACATTCATATTAGGACTAAGAGGTAATACTTGATTCGTGTTTTTTAACAGAACCAAAGATTCCCTAACAGCTTGTTTGGCGACTGCGCGGTGACTTTCCTGACCAATGAGTTCAGTTTTACCAGAGAACTGACGCTTGGCTGGACTCGGCTTTTCAAACAAACCTGCTCTTACTTTTACTCGCAAAATACGAGTCACCGCATCGTCGATACGTGACATTGGGATAACGCCATCTTTGACTTGTTGAATGAGGTTTTCATACAAAGGTTTCCAAGCATCTGTTGGTACCATATAAATATCCAAACCTGCGTTCGCTGCTTGCGGGCAGCTAGTATTGTCACAGCCTTTAACTTGTCCGTGGCCATTCCAATCACCTACCACAAATCCATCAAACCCCATTTTATCTTTCAGCACGTCGGTAATAAGGTATTTATCACCATGTAACTTTTTACCATGCCAAGAGTTAAATGAGGCCATTACCGACTGAGCCCCGGCACTTAATCCACCAACATATCCTTGACCGTGAATTTCGAACAAGTCTCTCTCAGAGTCAACATTATTACCTTGGTCGTCACCGCCAACAGTACCGCCATCGCCAATAAAATGCTTAACGGTGCTGATGACTCTGCTATCCCCTAGGAAGTCGTCATCAGGCGCACCTTGTAGGCCTCTCACGATCGCTCTTGAATAATCGTGTACGATTCTAGGGTTTTCTGAATAGCTCTCATAGGTTCGGCCCCAGCGGTCATCTTGCACCGTGGCAACGGTAGGTGCGAATACCCAGTCGATACCCGTTACCATGACTTCTGTCGCCGTTACCCGTGCAATTTCTTCAATCAGAGCAGGGTTGTTTGCGGCACCTAGACCAATATTGTGTGGGAACAAGGTCGCACCGATCACATTATTGTGACCATGCACGGCGTCGGTTCCCCACATAGTAGGAATGCTTGAGCCATCTAAACTTGCATCGACCGAGGCCTGATACATGCTTTCTGCCAATGCAATCCAATCTTGTGGCGTTGAATGTTTATTGTTGTTAGGGAAAGCGCCGCCACCATTCAAATAAGAACCAAAGCCATATTGACGCATATCTTCAACGGTAATGTCTCGGATCTCTGGTTGTATCATTTGCGCAATTTTTTGCTCGAGTGTCATGTCGGCCAACAACGCTTTCACGCGGGCTTCGTCCTCAGCTGAACGCTTTACTTCGATATCCAAAGTTGGCCAGACATCGATGTTTTCTTGTTGGCTTGGCGCTGTATCTCTGCCGGCGGTCATGACCGATTGATTACATCCTGATGCAAAAACAATCGCGGCTGTCACACCTAGGAAAAGTAATGATTTAGTTTGTCTTATGTAATTTTTCATAAAATGTCTCAATAATTAATCTCTATGAGGTGTTGAGCCTTTCAAGCCGTAGTACGCGATAAATAGATAACATAGCATTGGCACGATAAAGGAGATTTGAAGCCCCATGGTGTCGGCGAAAAAGCCTTGTAGCAAAGGAACTAACGCGCCCCCTACAATCGCTAAACACAAATAACCAGAGGCCTGTGCTGTACTTTGACCTAAGCCATTTAAGGCTAAGCTAAATATGGTTGGGAACATGATGGAGTTGAAAAGGCCAACCGATAACAATGACCACATTGCTAACTTACCATCGAAAATAATGGCACCTAATACTAGCAATATCACCATGCCGGCATTGAACGCGAGTACTTTACCCGCTGCAATTTTCTGCATGACTAATGCACCAATGAAGCGGCCTACCATCGCGCCCCCCCAGTAAAATGCGATAACTTTAGAAGCTTGCGCTTCATTTAGGCCAGCAATAGAACTTTGACTTAAGAAGCTCACTAAGAAGCTACCAATGGCAACCTCTGCGCCTACATAAAGGAAAATACCGATAACACCAAAGCGCAAATGTCTATGTTTCCAAGCATCGGCAACATGTGTGCTGTTTTCTTCTCTGCGACCTAGATCTGGCAGTTTCAAAAACATAAAAATAGCGGCAAGCAACAACAGTGCACCCGCTAGAATGAGATAGGGTAATTGAACTAAGTCAGAACCTGCAGCAGCAACTGCTTCAGCCTCAGGGTTGTGTGTTGCGCCAAACAATAAGAAAGCACCAAAGAAAGGGGCAACAGTCGTTCCCAAGGCATTAAATGCTTGCGTCATAGTGAGTCGAGACGACGCCGTTTCTGGTTTGCCTAACACCGTGACATAAGGGTTTGCAGCAACCTGCAAAATAGTAATACCAGAGGCCAGTACAAATAAGGCAAATAGGAAAATGGCATAGACATGCAATTCTGCAGCTGGATAAAACAATAGACAGCCGACAGCTGCAATGATTAACCCGGTCACAATCCCTTTTTTGTAACCAATTTTACTGACTAAGAAGCCAGCAGGTACAGATACAACAAAGTAGGCACCAAAAAAGCAAAACTGTACAAGCATTGCTTGAGTATAAGAAAGGTCAAATGCACCTTTTAAATAAGGGATCAAAATATCGTTTAGGCAGGTAATAAAACCCCACATAAAAAATAAAGACGTTAGCGCAAATAAGGGGAAGGCATACGAGTTTGCATTGCCAGTGCTGTTTACAGGTGGTTCAGCTTGTTCGTAGTTAGGCATATTAGACGCCATGAGTTACGCTCCATAAAATGTAAATGGCTTATTCATTTAGCGGTTAAATGTTAGGAAGTGAGGGCGTCTACTTATGGTAAACGCCCTAATTTTAAGCTAAGGGTGTTACATACTTACCCGAACACCAACGGAGTAACGCGGGCCGTACTGACCAGCAAATAAGAATTGCTCTTCAAAACGACCATAGTGTTGCTCAGTTTCGTTGTTCAAGTTGATGCCTTCTACAAACACCGTGAAGTTTTCATCGATGTCGTAGTTCACACTCATATCCCACTGCCCATATTCTTTTGCAAATTGAGGTGGAACATCGGATGTACCTTGACCTTGGCCTTGGCCAATAAGGTAGCTATCACGCCATGCATAGGTTAATCGGACAGAAAGTTTTTCGTCTTCATAAAATGCTTGGAAGTTAGCTGAGTCAGACAAACCCGATAGTGCTTTTTGTGCAGCAAGCACATATGGATTGTAATCAACATCACCGTCAACAAACGTCGCGTTTGCAGCTATACCAAAACCAGTGTCTTGGAACAAGTGTTGCACTGCGAGTTCAATACCGTTTGTTTTACGTTCTTCAACGTTCTCTGGAGAACTCAAACGCCAAGTTATTAATGAATCCGTTGCTGGATCTGGCTCGATTTGACCATCGGCATTGCCATAACCCAATGCTAACATTTCATCAAAGATAGCCGTATCTGTTGCTTGGTCGCCGCGATTAGTGATGTTTGCAACCGCTTCGTTCCAACGTGGGCCTAAGTAAACGTCATATAGACCATCAATTTCCACGTCAACCGTAGAAGTTTCAATCCAATCGTCTACTTGTTTCCAGAACAAACCGACAGAAGCATAGCTGCCTTCGTCATAGTAGTATTCTAATGAGATATCAAAGTTAGTTGATTGGTAAGGCTTCAAGTTAGTGTTACCACGAGAACCTGTTCGTGAACCGATCTTCGGGCTACCAGAAAGTGATAAACCACCTAACAAATTGCCTAATGGTGCACGAGTCACACTCTTACCGAAAGAAACACGTGAAACCAAATCATCCGTTAAATCAACGCGAATATCGACCATTGGTAATAGCAGGTCGTAACCGCCTTCATTTGACACTTCCTGAATACCAGAGAAAGAGGTAATCCACTCTGAAGATGCCACCCAGTTTACTTGCTCTGCAATGTTGCTTTGTGAAGGACTGATAACATCTGTTTCTTCATAGCGAATACCAGCATTGATTTGTACAAACACGTCTTTGACGTCAAATTCCCAAAGTGAATTGATGTAGAAAGCCGTGGTCGTTTCTTCAACGCTAGACGTGGTATTAGTCGTGTAGTAAGGATCTACTACATACTCATTGCTACCCACTACATCAGCAGTAAGGTAAGCAGCTTGACGTGCCACAGCTTCGTCGAAATCGTAAGTCCAATAGTAGTCAGTGCTTAAAGCTGAACCGCCACCGGCGAACTGATCTAAGAAACTACCCGTGCCATTCAAGGTAAACATGTTGTCAGGGAAGATCTGAGGGAAGCTAGGGTTGAAACCCGGGCCACCACGTAAGCCTGACCAACCGCTTGTACCAATTAGGGTTTGTTGAGTGTTGCTCACACCCGCACTTAATTTCACTAATGACTCTGCAAAATCAAATTCTGGAAGATATTCCACATCAAGTTGTACTTGTTGAATATCTGATTCACCCGGCGAATGAATGAATTGACTAAAGTTCGAGTCGATTTCGTTAGCCGTTAACTGATTAGTACCGTTATTCCAACCGATAACAAACTGTGGAATATCGCCTTCTAAGTACGAGTACTCTTTATAGTCCAATGCTGCAGAACCAAGAATAACTTGCCCAGCGCTGCGCAGACCTGGGTCGATACCATTATCGATAGTTGAGTTCGAGTCATGGTAATCAAGCGTTATTTTGAGATCGTCTCTTGCTTGGAAATCAACATTGAAACCAAAAGATTCCATATCGAACTCAGTTGTACTTCTTGACGCAGTAAATGAACCATCGTCACCAGAAATGTTGGCAAATAACGCGGTACCATTTTCATCAAGTTGATAGCTATTAACGTTACCACCGAAGTTGTTCCAGATGCCCCAACCAATGCTATTACTACCGGCAACGACATTACTCATAGTGTAATCAGCGGTTAAAGTAAGATTATCCGTTGCTGCAAATTGGATAGTTGCCTGCGCATTGGTTCTTTCGCGTTGTACGTTTTCAATTCCGTAGTTCAAGTCTTTCGGGAAGAAATGTGCGGAAGTTGCTTCTAGTACGCCATCTGCATTTGGTGCGAAAAAGTTTTGTATCGGCGCGCCACTCTCATCAACTGCGCGAGCGTCAGTGAATTGAGATGCATCTAAGTCAGGTAGTGCAACGTTAGCCTGCCAGCCCTGAATGTTTGCTTGTTGCTTCTGGAAGTCACGACGTTGGAACGATCCAGTTAAAGCGACACCCAATCGATCATCTAAAAATGTTTTACTCACTAAGGCAGCTATTTCAGGTGTGACATCTTCGCCTTCAACATTTGATGTATCGTAATTTGCTTTCGCAGTAAGTGATATTTGCTGACCTGGCTGCGCAAGGGGACGCGCAGTCACGATGTTAACTGTTGCACCCAAACCACCTGTTGGAATATCAGCACGAGCAGTCTTGTAGACCTCAAGCGCACTGACACCTTCAGAAGCAAAATTCTCAAAGTTGAATGAACGTGAGAAGCCGGTTGAAGGCATTTGACGACCATTCAAGGTGACCAAGTTAAAGTCTGGACCGAATCCACGAACTGTAATCTGACTACCTTCACCGTTTGCTCTGCTTACCGACACACCGGTAATGCGCTGCAACGATTCTGCCAAGTTGGTATCGGGGAACTTCCCCATTTCTTCGGCAACTATAGCGTCAACAACACCTTGGTTACTGCGTTTGATATCGCTTGATTTCACCAATGAACCACGAATTCCTTTAACGGTGATTACTTCAACGTTCGGATCGAGGTTCGCATCGGCGTCATCTTCTTGAGCCATCGTTGGCATTGCAACTGAAAGCCCTAGCAGCAACGACATAGTCGTTGCTAGTTTTGTTTTTTGGAAAGTCATGTTTTTCATATTCTTTACTCTCTTATTGTGGGCGATCAGCTGTTACAACAACGTCTTTGATAATCACAGGTGAATCATTCTCATTGAGGTACAACAAGAAAGAGCTAAATGTGTTCTCTGCTGGTTGTGGTGGAATTTCAACCACGTATCGAGTCATTGTTGTGCTGGTAACCGTCACCGGGCCCACACCGAAGTTTGGATCGACATCTGGGAAGGGGTTTTTCTCGAATAGGAATCTGACATTCGTATCCGCACCACCACCAGGTAAAGCTGCAGTAAATTCTACGCGTCCACCAGCTTCAAAATTGAGTGGGTAAGCACGTGTGTTTGTATTCGCAAAACCAGCCCAGACCTCTGCATTGCTAGGGAAATTAAATTCACCTGTATCTGCATCGATGGTGGCGTTACCAAAACCTTCCCAAGTAGCTACATCCTCGTTCTGACTAACAACAATATTCTTGATTATGACTGGTGAGTCACGCTCAACCAAGTACAGCAGGAATGAGCTGTAAGTATTCTCTGCGTCTTGAGGTGGAATATATACCGTGTACGTTTTCTCAGTTAAGCCTGACACCACGACATTGTCGGTGCTAAACGCTGGGTCAACATCTGGGAACGCGGCTTTTTCGAAGCGGAAGTTCACAGTTACATCAGATTCACCAGAAGGAATAGAACCAGTAAAAGTGACTTTGCCGCCGCGCTCAAAGTTGAGGGGGTACAAATCAGTGTTTGTGTTCGCAAAACCACCCCAAACTTCAGCATTTGATGGGAATGTGTAAGTGCTAGTGGCAGCATCAAATGTGACGTTGCCAAAGCCTTCCATGCTTGCATGGTTGTTTGCTTCTACTTTCACATCTTGGATGTTCACTGAATTACCGGCTTCATTGATGTACAACAAGAATGAGCTGTAGGTATTTTCTGCATCTTGTGGAGGTATATTTACCGTGTACGTTCTTGCTTGATTACCAACGATGTCTACGTTTGCCGTTGCAAAGTTTGGATCTACATCTGGGAATGGTGCATTTTCGAATACAAAGCGGATGCTAGTATCATTCGCTCCATCAGGAATTGACGCAGTGAACGTTAAGGTACCACCGTTAACAAAATTGAGTGGGTATAGGTCAGTATTAGTGTTAGCAAAACCACCCCAAACTTCTGAACCTAGTGGGAAGCTATAAGTCACGCCGTCGATGCTTGCGCCGCCGAAGCCTTCAGTAAATTCTGCAAACATCGGGCCTGATGCTTCTTCACCGCTTTCAATCGCAACATTATCCATACGGAATACAGCGCCATCGCCCGTTTGCCATGCTGGGAACACCATAATGACATCTAGCAATGTTAAATCTACGCCCGCATCAGCAATTTCTTGCAAAGGCACTATGTATGTCGCCCATTCACCAACCACTGGCTCAGGACCGAAGTTCGCTAAAGGTACTTCCCAAGCGCCACCGTTGCCCTCGTCAGCTTCGATTTTAAATAGCCATACTGAGTCTGGGTCTAGAGGAGCGGAAGTCACTTTCACGTCAACGGTAACATAGCCGCTTTCAATCATGCCTAGTGCATTATGAGGAGTAGGGCTCGAACCCGATGTTGGATCTTGTGGCAGAAATGCCGCCCGAGTAATAAAACCAAATACCGTACCATTATTACCATTTTGTACTTCAAACTCGTATACATTGCCGCGATCTTCATCGTCAGCAACTAAACCTGGAGTAGAACCACCACAGCAATCCCATGCAACCCAGTTTTGGTCAATAACATCATCAAAGATTGTGATTGGGTTTGCTTCACCCGCCGCTAGACTTGGAGCAGGAGCTTGGCCTTCAACCAAAAATCCACCATCAGCAACGTCAGTTTCATATCCTGGGCTAATCGTTTCACAGCCGCGTCCTGTATCTGCGTCAGCAGTACATTCGTAAACGCGCACAAAATCGATTTCATATGTTTGACCAGCACCTGCAAACGCACTGGTATCAATGCCTGTTTCATTAACTGATGCTGGCCAGTTACCACCAACCGCGGAGTTAAGAATGAGGAAGAAATCTTGATCGAAAGGAGCAGGTGAATAGTTAGTTTCTAGCTCACCGGTTGCAATGTTGTATAGCTCTGCGTACCAACCGCGGTGATTCAAACCAACAACTTCGCCAGTAGAGCTAATGTTGAGCTCTGACTGTCTTTGTGTTGCAAATAAAATGTCATTGAAGTACCAACGAATTTCGCCTTCTTGCCATTCGATTGCATAAGTATTGAAATCAGAAGCCGGGCTTACTTCAGGAGAGTAAGCTGCACCTGAAAAATCACTTGATGGACCACCACCGTAGTGAAGCGTACCGTAAACATTGGTTTCTGGCGTGCCATCTTCACGCATCGCGCCAAGGTTAACGGCTTCCATAATATCGATTTCGCCAGACTTCGGCCATTCACCGTAAACTGAATCGGTTGGCATCATCCAAAATGCAGGCCATGAACCTTGACCCATCGGCAATTTAGCGCGCATAACGATGCGGCCGTATTTGAAGTCTGCTTTATTTTGAGTGGTCAAACGAGCAGAAGTGAAGTCATCATCTTCACCACTCGCACCTTCGGTGAGCTTAGCGACAATTTTTAATGTGCCATCAGACACAAACGCATTTTCTTCTGAGTCGGTGTAACACTGAAATTCTTGGTTACCACCACCATCACAATTGACTTCATAGTTCCAATTGCTGGTATTAATAGATGTGCCGTCAAACTCATCATTCCAAACCAAGCGCCAATCGCTATTGGTATAATCTTCGCCTACAGGTTGTACATCTGGAATACTTGGATTTACAGCTTCTAAATTTGTTTCGGTTTCTACGTCACCGCCACAAGCTGATAAAACCAGAACCGAGACAGTACCTGCCAATATGGTGATTCTATTCATTTTTATACTCATCGTGTTAAACCCCAGTTGGAGAATGTCCTTTCAAATACATTAATTACAAGCGCTTAGACCTTGCATTGCCCCAAGGCATAAGCGCTTTCATTAACGGTTGTGTTGCTGCATACGTCAGTAAGTGTTGATCGAGTTGTCGTTTAAAATTAACACATTCATAACATTTGCGACGTGATAGTGCTTTATGTAACAAATAGATACAATTCAAATGCGTCATAGTGAAAATTATTTGCGTTTAGCGTGATAGTACCTTCGATTTTAAGATAAGAGGGTACATTTTTGCGATAAGTGGATTTTCGCTGTGTTTTTCGTATAGTTGGGTTTGTTAATTGACTGTAAACGACCCGAAGGGCGCTTTTATCTGTATGGGATTGTCTAAGCTGCAGATTTACGATCCTATTTAAAGTACAGACGAGTCAGGCAGATCCGCAATAAGCGATATCATGGGGTGCGGTAAGACATCACATAAAGGCTGAATGAGCTAAACTTGCGAGCCTCTTGAGCTTGCATTATAGTGTGCGTGCGCTTTCCATGTATTGCTGGATAACCTAAGGAGATTTGATTTGAAGCTCAAAGCTAAAATATTCTTGAAATGCTCTCTTTCTGCTGCGTTTTTGGTATCCGGGTGTGCAACTATCGACGATAAAGACTTCTTAATGAGCCTCGAAAGATCAGCTTTGAAGAATACACACGAAGAATTCGAACAACAATTGTTACCTATACATCAACGCTCTGAAGTGTTCAGGGTTGAAGTAGAAGACCTAGAAAAAAGGAAGAGACAGCACTAGCAGTGCCCTATGAATTTGCTTATGACTTTCCTTAATTTGGGCCTCGATTATTGATAATTTTCTGGATAGCTGAATTATAGTTTCTACTGACTTTCAACTTAATATTATCACCCAAATCAACAATGCTCTGATTATTGCGCAAGGTTTCGATGCGCTTGATTCGATGGATATTAACGACTGTCGACTTATGAATGCGCTGAAAGATTCGCTCATCGAGTTGGCTAGTTAATTTCTTCATTGTAATGCGCACAATGTAGTTTTCACTTGATGTGTGCACACACATATAATCGCCCGCAGCATCTATCCAATTGATTTCATGCATTGGCACAAATACGCGTTGGTTGTCAGAATTTTTGATCACTAGTTCTTGCTTTAAAGCGCTAGGCAATGGGCCGTCAGTGGCAAGCCACTCCTCTAACTCAGAAATGGGTAGGCCGGATGTTTTGCCTAATGCTCGCATGAGTTTGAACTTTTCTTCTTCACGTTCATGAGGTGAAAGACGCTCTTTAATGCGCTCGATGGTTTGTTGGAGTCTGCCGAGATTCGCGGGCTTGAGAATATAATCAATTGCATTCAGTTCAAATGCATCCACGGCATACTCGCTGTGAGCGCTGACAAACACCACAAGCGGCATAACATCCGCCTGAATAGCCTGAACCACTTCTAGGCCATTAATTCCTGGAAGTTGTAAGTCAATGAATAGCACATCAGGTTCTAATTCTTGGCACAGCGCAATGGCTGCGTCACCGTCTTGCGCTTCACCGATGACGTTTATTTCAGGAATTTTCTGCAGGCGCAGCTTCAAGCCCTCAATGGCGAGCGGTTCGTCATCTACAATGACTGCGCTTATCAAATTCTCACTCATTAGTATCACCAACGACAAATGGCATGCTTAAACTGACTTTGGTACCAGTATTGGCCATTTCATTAATGCTGACATTGCACTTCGTATTGAACATAGTATTTAGTCGCTCTTGCGTGTTTTTTAAACCTATACCGAATCCCTTTGATATATCTAATTTATTTTCTGGACCATCATCAACAACTTCAATTATCAATGTGCCTTTTTTTTTCTTGGCACTGACCACAATGTTGCCTGGTGACTTTCGACCCTCGACGCCAAACTTTATTGCGTTTTCAACAATGGGCTGTAGAAACAAGCCAGGTACTTTGGCTTTTCTGGTTTCAGCATCAATGTTGAAAATAACGTTTAAACGACTCTCAAAGCGCACTTTTTCTATTGATAAATAAAGCTCAAGTAACTCTAGTTCTTCTTGTAGAGTACTCTTCTGATCACTCTTTGAGATCAATGAGTAACGGAAAAAGGAACAAAGTTTGTCCAACATTTCGTTTGCTTTATCGTTTTCATTCTTATAAATCAAAGTTGAAAGGGCATTTAGCGTGTTGAACATAAAGTGAGGATTTAATTGATAGCGGAGCATTTCCAATTGGGCCTCTTTTGCCGAGGTTTGCGCTCGCAATAGCATTTCATGCTCGTTCTGTAGTCGGTTGTTGTACAACATAATGAAAAAGATAGCGGTAAACACATACATAGTCGCTACGGAAAATAATAACCAACCACCAAATTCAAGCATATCAAGCTGCTCGTACCATACTTGGTTGTGAATAATTGATTTGTAAGAAGCTAGCTTGATGACGTTGAATACGCAGCCCAGTATTGCAGCTAACGCAAAGCTAAAGAATAAAGTCAGTCGTAAAGGTAAATGGACTATTTTTCTGAGCATAAGCCACTGAACACTTGATAATGCAAAGCCGCTGACGGTTTCAATAGCTAAGTTGATAAGTTGCCCACTGAAGTTGAAATTTTCCTGTTCAAACTGAGGATGAATAATGGCTAAAAACACCACAGCACAATATCCTAACCAAGCACCAATCTGGAGTGTCCAGAACTGCTTGTTAGGCTGCGAGTAGTGCAGAGAATCGGCGGGTAGTGTACTGTGTTCTGCAATTTGCATGATATCGTCTATTTCCAATCTCAGAGTTGTTTTGACCTTGCTCGATAGGCTGTTAGATACTACGACATAAATTCTCGCTTTCCAAACGCTTGTCTTCGTTCATGGCTACTTAGGCTGGCAAGTCAGTTGACGCGCTATGCGACTAGAGGTGATACTTCTTAGTAGATTCGCATCATCAACATTGGAAAATATAATGAAAAAATGGATTGGCGGTATCTTTTTGATACTCGTGTTGGCGCTTGGCGGTGTTTGGCTTAGCCTTGATAAAGACACGAAAAACTTACTGATGAATCTACCCAGTGACCAAAACGTCATGTTTTGGAGCGTACCTCAGCGCGATGCAGGTTTCAGGGCTATCGATAAACTGCCGATTTTGGCATACAACACAATCGAAAAAGGTGAAGTGGTGAGTGAGCTAGCCGTCGGCGATCAGATGCCAATGAGCTCACAAAGTATAGATGCCTATATGCAGCAACAACGTACGGCTGGTATTGTGATTTTACACAAAGGCAAAATCAGATTGGAGCGTTATGGACTTGGCTTCAGTAAGGAAGGCAAGTGGACAAGTTTTTCTGTTGCAAAGTCATTTACCTCTACCTTGGTCGGGGCAGCCATTAAAGATGGATTCATCAACAGCATCAACGATAAGGTGACAGACTATATTCCTAGCATGCTTGGTAGTGCATATGATGATGTCACTGTGGAGCAATTGTTAACGATGACATCTGGCGTGCAATGGAATGAGGATTACAGCGATCCCAATTCTGATGTTTCTCGCTTTAACTTTCACGTACCGTCTGAGGGCGTTGATGTTAGTGCAAGTTATCTCAGGCAGTTGCCAAGAGCCACTGAACCGGGAACACAATGGTTGTATAGCACTGGCGAAACTAATTTAATTGGATTGCTGGTTAGCCAAGCAACAGGCAAGCAACTGTCTCAATATTTATCAGAAAAGGTCTGGCAGCATATTGGTAGCGAACAAGATGCTACTTGGGTGCTAAATGGAACAGGGCATGAAATCAGCGGTTGCTGCATTCAGGCCAGTACTCGAGATTTTGCACGTTTTGGCCAATTCATCATGCAAGGTGCAGTAGTCAACGGCGAGAGTATTGTGCCTGATGACTGGTTCGACTTTGCTGTGACCAAACAAGCTGATACGGGGTCTTCTATTTCGGGCTATGGCTATCAATGGTGGACGAATAATGACGGTAGTTTTGAAGGTAAAGGGATATTTGGACAAGGTATTTTTATTGACCCTAATCGCGAATTAATCATTGCAACTAATGGGAACTGGCCGAAAGCCGTCGGAAGCGAGTGGACGACCAAACGTGCCGCATTTTATCGTAGTGTACAAGCAGCGATAGATGGCGAGTAGTATTCGCATTATTGCGAATACGCTACCATACCACTGATACTTACCCTCGCTAGTTTGTCATTCGGCACTCTAGCGCAAGCGAGCGAATTGCACGTGCATCCAATCGCGGTCCTGCTCCCGGCCTAAAGAGACCGCACCTTCTTCTTCCCAGCAATTCCACCAAAAATCATATTCAGGTGCAGCAAGTGTCGCTTTTTGCTTATTCCAACGCAGTTGATTGTTTGAAGGATCCCAATCTATAGATGTGCCCCAAGCATGAGTTGACCATTTGCTCCCCCCACGCATCTTTCTGACATTTAACGCTCCACCCCAGAGATCTAGCCGCAGTCTTTGAATTTCTTCTAATCCATAGTGGGTGAGTACTTTCTGAAGCACTCTTTCAATTGCTGGCGCTACTTTTTCGTGGCAGGTGAATCGATTCACTATTTTATTAGTTTGCCATGCAAGTTTTAGAGGGTAGGGTGAGTTTGCTTTGCCCTGATTGGTCCCTACTTCACCATAAAAAGCATTCATCGCTGCTTCATTTTGAAGTGGCCATTGCCCTTCACTACTGCCAGTGAATTCATCTTGGCGCCAAGGCTCGGGCAAGCGGCCGTGTTCTCGCTTATAAGAAAGATCAGCATATGCACTTTCGGTTTGAGGACCCCATTTTCCGTCAATGGCACCTGCGTCGATGTTTTCCATTGTGGCAACATATTGAATGAGCCCCACAATCTTTCGTTTTGTATTCCACTCGGTGGGTAAAACAGTGACTCTGTGTAAGGCTGCTTTTGTATTTTTTCCAGCGATACCATCAACGCCAATGTTGGCATGGAAAAGCCGGTTAAGTTCTGATTGAGCCAATTTTATTATATTGCTATTCATCATATTTCCTTTTTTATTGAAAACCATATGATGCATAACTGCTAAAGCTAGTGCCCTTGTAGAAGACATGCTGCCAGCTTCAATACGCTGCATATTGTGTGTTATTTGTACACACCAGCAGAGTAGACTGAAAGCGCTAGTAACGCAATAAGTGGTGGCTTTTAGGTTTCTGCCTGCGCAGAAATGACAAGAAATGCCTGGGATGACAAGAAATGCCTGGGATGACAAGAAATGTCTGGGATGATTAGCAATGTCTGGGATGACAAGAAAGAGACGGGCATAAAAAAAGGATGCTATTGGCATCCTTTCTAGGTGTTACTTGAGGTTCTGCTTAGAAACGGTAGCTGGCACCAAGTGTGATACGACGGTCTGTTAGACCTTGGTAACACAGTAATGCACCTTCATTTACACAGTATTGTGTGACATCAGACTCTGTTACGTTAACAGCTTCGATGCCGACGTTTAATTGCTCGTTTACGTCATAGCTTACACTAGCGTTCAACTGGCCTCTGTCGTCTTGAACCACTGGGAAACCCCAAGGGAAGCTAGATGTACTACCAAAGTCTGTTGAGCGATAAGCTTCACGCCATGTGTAACGCATACGCGCTGACAAACCGTATTTTTCATAATAAACAGTGAAGTTATAGGCATTTTCAGACAAGTCGATTAAGCCTTGTACCGCTGTTACGTCTATACCAGCAACGCCAGTAGAAAGTGCAAAAACACCGTCAGCTCGGCTGGTTGCAGAGTTTTCTGCTGTACCGCCAGAGAATTCTTGCTTCGTGTAGTTAGCTAGCACACCAAAACCTGATGCCCAACCTAGTTCATCCTCGAATCCAGCTAAGTCATATTGAACTGCGATTTCAATACCTTTCTGAGTGGTTTCACCAGAATCATTGATCTTCGTTGAAGTAGGTACACAAACACCTACACCACCATCAGCACCAAATACGTTTACGTCAGCAATTGGGTTGAATATACCGCCAGCTTCACATGGCGCTGTAGTATCACGGAAACCGGTGACTGGATCTTCAAACGGACTGACTTCTTGGTTAACAAATAAGTCTTTACGTTTCTTATGGAAGATACCCACACTGAGCACGCTTGCTTCGGCGAAATACCATTCAGCAGACAAATCGAAAGAAGTCACTTCTTCAGGCAACAAACCAGGGTTACCGATAGCCACTGGAGGGTTTGGACTGGTTGAGAAGGTCACTGACGTTGATAGGTCATCGAAATCAGGACGACGAATGTCTTTGCCCCAACCTGCTCTGATAACAACATCATTCTCTAAATCAGCTACCAAGTTAATACGTGGTAAGAAGAAATCGTAGCTTCCTTCAGTCACAACTTGTGAGATCAATTCGTTACCAGCATCATCTTCAGTAATTGAGTTACCTAGTGAGCTAACATCAGTTTCTAAATAACGGACACCGAAGTTACCGCGGAAGATGCCGTGTTCAAAGTTTGCCTGTGCATATAATGCGCTAGTTTCTTCCTCGATATCGAAGAAGCCTGATGAACTTGAAGTCGGTGCGTTAATATTACGCGTTCCGCCAATTTGGTTGATCGCATTTTGTAGTGTCGCTAGAACGCCATCTGGATTAGATGCAACTTGCTCAGGGTCGATGAGCAAGAAGTCACGCACAAACAATTCACGTCCGTCTGCTTCGTTAAAGTTGTTTGGGCCTGCAACTAATAGGTCTGCGAATAAATTACCACGTGGGCTGTCAGACAGACTTCTTAGACCAACACTTGAGCTAATTTGGTCACGTAAGCTATTCGTTTTGCTATAACGGTAACCCACATCTACAGAAGTAATCGCATTTTCTAAGTAGTAAGTAAAATCTACACGAAACGCGTCTTCACTGTTCTCTGCTACGTTTCTACCAATGTTAACGTCACGTAAAACAACGTTTGCTGGGTCAAGAAGTTGAGCACTTGATGGGCCAAACGGTGCATCTGAAGCAACACCAAATGTTAACGCGCCGCCAGACAAATCATAAATGAATGGTGTGCTGTTATCATTCGCGCCACCTGGATCAAGTGGTGCATTAGGGTTAATGAAGTTCAGTGTTGTATTGAAACTAGGCGTAGTAGTGTCAGAGCTAGAAGATGAAATTTCCGCACTCACTTTATAAGTATCACGCTCATATTCACCACCTAATCTGAAAATTTCACTTTTGGTGATACGTGAGTTTGTATCGCTTGAGAAACGCAAGTTAGGATCATCATCATCAGTACCAAGGTCAACAGGAATAACGCCACTTAATGCAGCCTCTATAGAACCTAGGTTTGTACCGCCTAATGAACCAAAGTTAATTGTTTCAAATTCATCTGGCACAGCAAAGTTACGCAAACTGCTCACGCCAGAAGCTTGAATTCTTGAACTCTCTTGTAGTCTTTCTTGATCGTTGATCACTGCGTCAAAGAAGAACTTCAGTTCATCACTTGGCGCCCATTCGATAGTACCGGCAAGGTTAACTGTTTCATATTCAAAGTTATCATAATCTTGTACGAAGAACTGAATAGGTAAGAAGTTGAAAGACTGTGCACTTGCAACGCCACTATCAGATGCAATAGAGTTATCGCGGTCAGCTCGTGGACGGAAAGCGGTAACGTCTTGTTCTATGTAACTGGCACTAATAACGATGCCTACATCACCGTTGTCTGTTTCCCAGTTATCACCGAAAGTACCAGAAAGTCTAGGAGTGAATGTGCTATCAGTGGTCAGGCTACTATTTTCACCCTGCACTCTAAATGATGCCAATGTACCATCAAGTTCTAGCGGACGAATTGTTCTTAGGTTGATAGTACCACCAACAGAACCTTCGATTGTTTTAGCCGATGGCGCTTTAATCACTTCAACAGCAGAAATAATGGAGGCAGATACATCTTCGAAGTTAATACCACTACGACCTGAACCTGAACCTACAGTAGAAACACCATTAATCTCTGTTCTGTTTGCGTTAGTACCTCGAATTTGTACGCCAGTTCCCACACCGGCGGTTCTGGTAATCTGAACACCAGTGACGTTTTCAAGTACCTCTGCCAAGTTCTGGTCAGGTAGTTTACCAATATCTTCCGCTTGGATAATTTCAACTAAGTTGTTTTTATCACGCTTTTCAGCCAGAGCACTCGAAAGTGAGCTGCGGATACCAGTGATTTCAATCACCTCTACGTCGGTTGCCGCCTCTTTCTCTTCTTCTTGAGCGTGAGCAGCCATTGTCATGCTCATATTGATTGCACCGGCTGATAACAGCGCTAAGGTGACCTTTGATAGTTTATGTCCCATATGTCCTTCCCGTGTGTGTGTTGTTGCTTGCTTAAAAGTGTTGCTAAAAATACTTGCTGTTTACCATCTATGCTTTATTGGTAAGTTGGCTTCGCCCGTTCTGAGTTCTTGCCATTATTACTCTTGTGAGTGATTTATTATTACATGGAGTTTACGATATATTTACAATTTAAAACATAAAGGTCAACCTTTTGGTAATATGTTGTGGTAATTAATTTGTTAAATGTTTGTATTACCAATATGAAAGGTTTCTTTAATTATCTGATTAATACGCCTAAAGTCTAATTTTTATCAAAGTGAATAGTACGAGGTTTTGCCCATTCCACCTTGCCTCTCTCCCTATTGTTTGCCTGCATTTCAGTATAATTATTAAGCGATTAAAAAATTTTTTTCGCTTATTTTTGTCGGTGCTTTTTGTAATTCTTGAAATTGGTTAACCAAAGTGAGTCTGTTTGATTCTTTTTTCATAAAACTTATTTTTTTGAATGGGTGTTTAAAAAATGAACGTTTTATGACGATTTGATGATTGGCGTGTAAAGAAACATTCATTTTTTTGAAAGCTTAACGTCACGGATTTGTCACAAGCCCCTCCCAAACTAAAAAAGCCAAATATGGCATCTCGAAACCGCCGAGTCGCGTCGGCTTTCAATCAGGCAAAACAAGAATGTTTCGCCATACTCAAAAAACTGGGAACGACAATGAGAAACAAACAGCAAACAACACTCAAATTCACGGCACTCGCACTGGCAGTGTCTCTAGGCTTATCAGGTTGTTTTTTAGAGGGTGACGACGGCGCTGATGGCATTAATGGTGCCGATGGTGCACAAGGTCCGGAAGGCGCAGAGGGTCCTGCAGGTGGTCAAGGTCCAACGGGTGATCAAGGTCCTTCTGGCGAAAGTTCAGGTGTCTTAACACGCATTGCAACAGTACCAGACGGTGCGGAAGTTACGGGAATCTTCCTAACGGACGAAGGCGACCTATTTTTCAATGTTCAGCATCCTTCTGGCGCAAATACTGCGACAACAGATCTGAGTCCATCGCCAATTAACACAGGGACTGTTGGGGTGCTAGCGGGTGTCAATTTTAACAATTTACCTGCTACCTTGATTGACTCACCTGTTCCAACGAGTCAGGAAGAAAGAGAAACGGTAGTGAGTGCCTATGGCCAGTATCAAGTGTTAGGCCAAACAGGTGATACCTTTGATGGTATGTTGCCAGCAGGTCTAGGACACATCTACACTTTAGACAATGAAACCTTAATTCTTGAAAATGACATGCCTGATTTCAATGGTTTTGTTTCAACTGGTGATGGTGAAGGCTACTTATTCTCCAACTGGGAAGAACTGCCAGGGGGAATGAGCCGAATGAAAGTCCAAAAAGATGACAGGGGTATTTGGACTGTTAGTGAAGCAATGATGCTAGATTTTTCTTCAGTATGGGGTACTGCTGCTAATTGCTTCGGGTCAATGACACCTTGGAATACGCCTTTAACATCAGAAGAGTGGGTAGTTGATTCAAGCGTTAACAGCACCACTGATGCAGATTGGAACGATCCAGATGAAGTCGCAAATAATAGCCGCTTAGGGCGTATGTGGGCAATGACCGCGCCGGACGCACCAAATCCTTATAACTATGGTTATATTGCGGAAGTGACCGATGCTGTTTCGGCTGCACCTGTTATTGTAAAACATTTTGCCATGGGCCGTTATGAGCATGAAAATGCTACTGTTATGCCAGATGGAAAGACGGTATATCTGTCGCAAGATGACACTGGAGGTGTATTCTTCAAATTCGTCGCAGACACGGCAGAAGATCTATCAGCAGGCACTTTATACGGTGCAAAATTGGTTCAAGACGTTGGTCAAAATGATCCTGCAACAACGGGCTTTGACGTGACATGGGTTGAGATTGCGTCAGGCGACAACACCACCATTCAAGCTTGGATCAATGAGTATAACGGTATCGGAACTGATGACTTCGTCGAGGGCCAAAGTTCATATATTACTTTAGCAGATGTTCAGGCGTGGGTTGATGGTGACGCAACATATCCGACAGAAGCTGTTGGTGGTAGCGCTGTTACTGCAGGTGATCCGATGGATGATCGAGTGGCATTCCTAGAATCACGTGCCGCCGCTAAATTAAAAGGTGCGACAGCAGAGTGGAGAAAGCTTGAGGGTATCAGCATTAACCACGACCGAGCAAAAGAAGCTGTTGAAGGTGTTGACTTAATTGCGGACGAAATAGTCACCGATGCATATCTGTATATTGGTATTGCTGATATTGATAATACAATGACCGACGATGAAGGTGATATGCAGTTGTCTGCGCGAGTGAAAGATTGTGGCGGTGTTTATCGCGCTCGTTTAGGCGAAGGCTACAACATCAGTCGCATTGAACCGGTGGTAATGGGTTCTACATATCGCTCTAGTCTAACGGGAGCAGAACGTT
Organism: Alteromonas sp. W364; assembly: GCF_031846205.1. NCBI lineage: Bacteria > Pseudomonadati > Pseudomonadota > Gammaproteobacteria > Alteromonadales > Alteromonadaceae > Alteromonas > Alteromonas sp. W364. The sequence goes on from NZ_JAVRID010000007.1 coordinate 244,508, forward strand.
GTGACGTTAATAACCTCTCTCAGCCAGACAACGTGATAGTCATGAAAGATGGTCGCATCTTGATTGGTGAAGATGGTTTCCAAGAGAACAATACCCTTTGGATGTATCAACCAGCCGCTGATTAAGCTAAATACAAACTTAAGCATTGGATTGGTAGCTGAGCGCTTTTATGTTGCTTTCGGTTTAGAAAGCCTCGTTAAAAGTTGCTCAGCAATACAGCCAAGACAGATATTACTAACACAAGTACGTATTGAGATCCTTTATGACTATCACCTATCCTTCGTCGAAAACGCTAAGTTGTTTATTCATCATGGTGCTTTGCCTAAGTGCTTGCTCCAACGAATCTCCCAGTATTACCTATCCATATGCAGAGGGAGATGAGATTCCAGCCTTAGCTTACATAGAACATGATGAAGTTTATAATCCTGAAGCGGTTATCCCTCCTCAGTGTTATACCAAAACAGAAGGGGTCAATAATCCTTGTTACGCATGTCATCAAAGCTATGACAGAAGTGAGCAACGCCCGAATCAAATGGGCGATGGTACCTTGCAAGGCAACTATGAATTCTCCGAGGTGGGCCTGAAAAATAGTTGGAAGAACTTATTTATAGATAGGCGAACTTTGATCAAGGACATCCCAGACCACCAAATCGACGCTTGGGTAGCACAAGATAATTACCAAGTGGCCTTGGAGCAATCAACAGCAGTCTTGCCGCAAAATATGCATTTGGCTAATTTAGCGGAGCCGGCGCTTGCGTTTTCAGATAGAGGGCTTGCAAACGATGGCAGCAACTGGGTAGCTTACAATTATAAACCTTTTCCAAGTACCTTTTGGCCAACGAATGGCTCATTTGGTGACGCTATGATCCGACTACCGGATATTTTTCGCCAAGTGAACGGTAAAGAAAACGAAGATATTTACTTTTTAAATCTCGCAGCAGTTGAGATGGCGATGAAAGACCTCCCAAGTATCCCTATTTTTCCGTTTGATGAGCAGCTACATGGTGTTGATGTCGATGGCGATGGCCATTTATCAAAACACCTGACTCGTCTGAAGCGACCGACTCACTATTTTGGTGATGCGAAGCACCTTAAGCTAAGCCATATGCTGTATCCAGAAGGCAGTGAATTTTTACACACCGTCCGTTACTTGGCTGAAAATGAAAACGGTGAACTTGTTCCGTCTGCTCGGATGAAAGAAGTGCGCTATATGCAGAAGCATTTATTCAGGACTCGAGAGAGTTTAGCCTCAGCCTATTATGCTGAAGCAAAAGACAAACATTTCGAACAGCTGCCGCAAACACGATATTTAGGGGAGCGCGGCATCGATAACGGATTTGGTTGGACAATCAATGCTTTCATCGAGAATGAAGACGGTGAACTACGACCACAACACGAGCAAGAACTCGCTTATTGTAACGGTTGTCATAAATCAGTGGGGGCGACCTTTGACCAAACCTTTTCATTTGCGCGTAAAGCACCGGGTTCGAAAGGATGGGGTTACATCAATCTGAAAAAACTAAAGGATGCGCCCAATATTGGCGAAACTGTGGGCGAGTACCTTACTTATATGTCTCGTGTAGGTGGTGGCGATGAGTTTAGACAGAACACTGAAATGCTATCCATTTGGTTCGATGAAAATGGCGACCTAGATGATCATAAAGTTGCACACACTGACAATTTATATGAGTTGATTGTGCCTTCACAAAGTCGTGCAAGAGATTTAAATAAAGCCTATTTTACGATTGTACAAGAGCAAAGCTATTTATTTGGTCGTGATGCGACATTGACTAAAGCAAGTAATGTCTTAGAAAGCATCGACGCTGAGCAACCACCTTTACTTGATGAGCACCAATTTCAATGGGATATGCGATTGGACTGGCATGTGGACAGCGATGTGACGTTGGCGAAGGAAGACTAACATGGATGTTTCATTAATAGATTTTAGCTTTGCTTGCCTGTTAATGGGGATTGGCATCGGAACCGATGTGGCACTTGCAACGCTGGCTAGAGCAAATCAACTCAAATCGATGCGAACTATTTTGGTATGGGTCATTGGCGTGTCACTCACCCACACACTGTTTCCAATGTTGGGTTATCTGATGACGTACTTTTCTGTACAAGTCTTGCCTTTTTTAACGCCCATTGTTGGTATTATTGCGGCAACATGTATTTTCTGGTTTTTGCACAATGAGTTACGCTCACTTAGTGGTGATGGCATTGCTAGTGATAACTCGGGGGACAATCAGCGTTTACTGATGTCTTTAGGCTTGATTTTGGCTGTGAGTTGGGATGCGTTGTGGTCCGGTCCAGCGAAGTCTGCACAAGTTATCGGTTGGCCAGAGCTACTTGTCTGGGTGTCTTTTATCTTAGTGGGAGTTGCCGTTTCGTTATTAGCGATTTCGAGTGTGGTTTTTTCTCGGGTGCTTGAACCGATCATGTTGAAAAGCCAAAAAATACATCTTAGCTTGTTATGGCTGCAATACTCCGTAATCGCTTACTTTGGTTATTTAGCAATATTGCGATACACCTTCAACATCAATCTACCTTGGTTCATGATCATGTTGTTGTCGCTTGTAAGCATTGGTTTGCTGTTGAGCAAATATCACTGCATGGCTCAAAACGATGAAATAGAAACGAGTGTGTGACCAGCGTTATTCATCATTGTGGCGACTGCGCATCCTGCTCTAGTTTTTTTTTGGCCTTGCGCTTTTTTTGCAATGCAGAAGGAACTAACGGCCAAAATAGCTGCTCCTGCCACTGCGCTTTAAGCATACCTTTGACGCCATAGCGCACAGGGTAACGTCGCGTGATCTTTGCAGTACCAAAAATGACATCCCATAGGAATAGCAAATTGCCATAATTTCCCTTGTATGTGGTCACGCCATCTTCGTCATTGTAACCATGATGTGCACTATGGGTTGATGGGGTAGATATCAAACGCTCAACTATCCACATAAACTTACTGGTATATTGGTTTTCATATAATGGTTTATCCCATTTCCATTCTGAGTGTGCGCCAATAATCACCGTCAATTTAACTATTAAGTAAAACGCATAAACCCAGCCTAGGCCTAAATAAATAAGCGCGCCTGAGAACCACAGCGAAGGCATCATCGCGTAATAGAAAAAGTTATTGCGGAAAACGATACGAACACTCATGTATTTGGCATTGTGGTGAGCGCGATGAAGGTTGTACAACCACATGAATGTATGGCTAGCGCGATGCCACCAATATTGCATCAAATCATCAAAGATGAGCAGCAACAGTATTTGCAAGAAAATCGAGGTGTCCGCAAGCGCTCCTTCATATTGAGGAAATGCCAAGCTCATCAAAAAAGCAGCGCTGAATAAGGCAAAAGGTTGAGAAACAGCAAACAGAAGTACCGTACTCATTGCCTCAACAATACTATCCGAGCTCTCTTCCGTCTTTTTATTAAATAACCCACCATTGATGGCTTCTTTCAAGGCAAAAAGAATAAATACAGCAAGAATGACAATTTGGTAATTCATTTTGTGCACGGACTTTGTTAACAGAAAATTAATATAGCAAGGAGATAATACAAAGTACAAACATCACGACAAAATGCTTGCTAAACGTTAGAATAAGTAGCATCAAAGAACCACGCGATGGACACTTTTCACAGCGCGTGAAATACATCGAAATAAAATAAATAATAGGAATCAAAATGCGAGTAGTATCTTGGAACGTAAACGGTATCAGAGCAGTATTGAAGAAAGATTTTGCCACTTCCTTTAAGCACTTGAATGCCGACATTATGTGCTTTCAAGAAACTAAGGCGCAATGTGATCAGGTAGCTGAAGCGATAGGCGATATAGAGGGTTTTCACCTTTTATCTCATTCCGCCGTGAAAAAAGGCTACTCTGGCACTGCTATTCTCAGTCGTGTAGAGCCTGTGTCGGTGAAATACGGGATTGATATCGAGGAGCATGACCAAGAGGGGCGAGTTATTGCTGCAGAGTTTGAGCACTTCTTCGTGGTCACTGTTTATACGCCAAATTCAGGCAACACATTAAAACGCTTACCTTATCGACAAGAGTGGGATGCTGCTTTCCTATCCTATATAAAAGGCTTGGAAGAAACTAAACCCGTGTTGGTGTGTGGCGATCTTAATGTTGCTCATAAAGACATTGACTTAGCAAGACCAAAGCCGAACTACAATAAAAGCGCCGGTTACACACAGGCTGAAATCGATGCGATTGATAATTTTGTCGACGCAGGTTTCACAGACACCTTCCGCTTCCATCATCCTGAAGAAGTTAAATACAGCTGGTGGAGCTATCGAGCGGGTGCTCGCGAACGCAACGTGGGCTGGAGAATAGACTACTTCCTAGCGTCTAAAGACATGATGCCAATGGTACAAGATGCGCACATTCATAATGACGTTTTTGGCTCGGACCACTGCCCGGTTTCGGTAGATTTATCGGTATAGTCAATTACTGGTCTATTCCAATCACACCGTTAACCGGATAGATTTTACCAGCACCTAGTTGATGAGATTCAAATAAACGATTATCGACTGAACTAAACAGCTCTTCAGGCGACCCCCCGCCTGCTGGAGCAGCAACAGCATAGCTGACTGTGCAGCCAAGATGACTATTGGCTATCTGCTCATTTTTGAATAAATCTTCAATTTGTTTAGCCTTCATTGCCGCCCCATCGTGCCCACAATCTGAGAGCAATATAGCGAATTCGTTGTTTCCTAAAGTGGCAACTAAATCACCTGGACGATTACCAGCGGTAGACAGCGTAGTCGCGACGGCACTCAATACAGCGAAGTAATGATCATTGCCTTGCATCTCTTGAATATTCTGTATCTTTTCTACACGCACAATGAGCAAAGTCATGTGGTGCCAATAACGAGCGCATCTTGCCCATTCAATTCCTAGTACCTCTTTGAACTTAGCTTCGTTCGGAAGATGTGTCAGCGGATCAATGAATATTAAGGATTCTAGCTTTTTAGTTTTGCGATATAGCGCGATATGCCGATGAAGCCGCGCTATCAATTCAGTCATCATAGGAGGCTTGGTAACAAAATCTGCACCACCGAGTTCGAACGCCTGTGATTTTACTGAGGGACCGGTTAATGAGGACACAAATATAACAGGTACGTCTTGGATAAATTGGGTTTCTTTGATTCTGTTACATAGATTAAGGCCATCTTCATTTGGCATCATGATATCGAGAATAATAGCGTCAGGCAAAGGAGCGCTATTTAGCATTTCCCATGCAGTACGAGCATTCGGCGCGAAAGAGACGTCGAAATGTTTACCTAAGCCGTTGAAGTACAACTTCAGTTCCATTTCATTGTCGTCAATGACAAGAACTCGCTTTGTTGAATTTTCCATATCGCTATCTACTTGCAGTGCGCTACCCATATCGATTGTCCTCGTTTACCCAAACGTGAAATGACGACAGTAGTATATTTTCTTCTCAAACAACTCAATACTGTGCGCAAAGACGAAGGGCATTTAAGTGCCAGATCAAGCATGTTACTCTGTTTAACTGCTAAATAAATTTAACATTGGTATAACATTAGCACTGAAACTGCTCAACTACTATACAGTTTTTTTTATTTACACAGCGAAATTGTTAGTCAGGAAGCTAAACTTGATTATAATACGCCGCCCCCGAATGTGGGTGGGCGAATTTTTTATTTGAAGCGTGAGTAATAGGGTGCGGATATGACAGAAAATAAGGTCGAGTGGTCAATTGACGATGCTGAGCGCACTTATGGTGTCTCAAGCTGGGGTGGCGGTTATTTTAGTATCGGTGAAAATGGCAATGTAAAGGTATCTCCGGATCCTAAAAATCCAAACGTACGCATCGATTTTAAGTCAGTGATCGATGAGATTTCACAGGAAGGCATCCAGTTTCCTGTGGTAGTCCGGTTTCACGATATTCTTCGTTCTCAGGTCATTGGTATTAATGAAGCCTTCAATCAAGTGATTGCAGATGCTGATTATCAAGGCCAATACAATGGTGTGTACCCGATAAAAGTAAATCAAATGCGTGAAGTGGTTGAAGAGATCGTTGACGCAGGGGCACCATACAACTACGGCCTTGAAGCTGGTTCTAAATCTGAGTTACTCGCTGTATTGGCGTTAAATACTAATCTCGACTCTCTCACGATTCTCAATGGCTATAAAGACGAAGAATTTATTCGTTTGTCTTTGCTTGGCAGAAAACTCGGTCGCAAAGTGGTCGTTGTCATTGAGAAGTATTCCGAACTACTGATGTTGGTCAAAGTCTCTAAAGAATTAAATATTGAGCCGATCATTGGTCTGCGTTCAAAAATGACCGCCTTGGGCCGCGGAAAGTGGCAAGGCTCCAGCGGCGATCGCGCAAAATTCGGTTTAACAGTACCTGAAATCATTAACTCTGCGCGCTTCCTCGAACAGGAAGGCATGTCCCACACGCTTAAGCTTCTGCATTTCCATATTGGTAGTCAGCTCCCTGATATCCGAGCAATTAAAGACGCTGTGAACGAAGGTGCACGAATTTATTCAGAGCTACATAAAATGGGTTTCGCGCTAGAGTATGTTGATGTAGGTGGCGGTTTAGGCATCGATTATGACGGCAGTAAATCAACTAACGATTCTTCTCGTAATTACAGCTTAGCCGAATACGTTGCCGATGTTGTTTACGGCATGAAAGAAGTATGTGACTTAGAAGGTGTTCCTCATCCCAACTTAGTGACTGAAAGCGGCCGAGCCATTACCGCGCATCACAGCTGCGTGATCACAGAGATTGTTGGTGAAATCAAAGCTGATGGAGCGAGGCTCGACACCACGGAAGTGGAGAATGAGCATGTACTATTAAAAAATATGCGTGAACTCTATTTGAGCTTAGACGGTGCCAGAAACCTACAAGAGATCTACAACGATGCGTCTGAGTGGAAAGAACAGGCTGTATCTGCGTTTAAACTGCGTGTTATTTCTTTAGAAGAATTGGGTAAAATTGAAACCATTTACTGGCAAATTTTACGCTGGGTTCAAGTTCAATATCGTGATGTGGAATTTGTTCCTGAAGGTTTGCAGCATCTCGACTTTTCACTTTCTTCACAATATTTGTGTAACTTCTCTATATTCCAATCTGCTGCAGATACTTGGGCAATCGACCAATTACTGCCGGTGGTACCATTAACTGGCATGGATAAAGCACCTGATATCAATTGCTCACTAGTCGATATTACTTGCGATAGCGATGGCAAAATTGATCAGTTTATTGTTGACCGCAATCTACAAAACATCATGCCTATTCGCCAACTTGAGAAAAATGAGAAAGCCCATTTAGGTTTATTTCTAACAGGCGCTTATCAAGACGTTATGGGCGATATGCACAATTTGTTCGGGCGACTAAATGAAGTGCATATTTTTAGCTTCGATGATGATCCTGAAGACTTCTATATAGAGGAAGTCGTGAAAGGTTCGTCTGTAGAAAATGTCTTATCTATTATGCAGTACCATCCGAGTGCGATGGCAATGGATGTGAAGCGCCAGATAGATAAGCAAGTAGCGAACGGTCAAATTCCACCGCGCGAAGGTGTGAAATGGACTGATTTCTACGAAAATTGCTTAGAAGGGTATACCTACCTTAAAACAAGCTAAACTCAAACCAAAAGCAGGGCAAGGGCCTTGCTGTTCCCAAGTGAATATCAGCCTCTTTCGTTGAATGGAACGAAAGAAGGAATAGTGAAGCGCTCTCCTCTTAAAAAGCGTCACTCGGCAGGACGCCGAGTGTCGAGCGTGCCATGGATGGCCTTGAAGCGACTTTTTAAGGGGAGAGCGCTTTGCTAGTTCTTCGTCTTAATTCAACAAGTGTACAACCACAGCAAGGCCCTTGCCCTGCTTTAGGTGTGACTAGTTTGCGTTGTTTGTTGCGCGGTAGGCCTTTATTTGGCCTTTCCAGAAATCAGCGGTGATTTCATTAATGAGGTTCGATTCTGCGTTCATCAGCATGGCATAACCCACACCTAACTCAGGCGAAAATGCTACGTCAGCTCGGTATCCTTGCACCCAACCGCCATGATAAATAATCTCAATATCATCCACATTATAAACACGCCAACCCAGAGCGTAATGGGCGTCTTTAATGACTTTTCGCCATTCACGACGATACATCTCACGTTTGGTTTTCACACGTGGAGTGGTGATCGCCGTCACGAGGTCTTGGTTAATGATTTTAGGGTATTCAACTAGCATGGCTTTTAGCCAAATCTCCATGTCGGCTGCGCTCGCATTGATGCCAGCAGCAGGGTTATATTTATAGTAGTTATCTTTCACCTTTACGCTTACCCAGCGATTCTTATCTATTGCTGCGTGTGGCTTTGCCCATTTTTTGGATGCCATTAAGGCTTCCATACCCACACTGGCAGTTGGCATTTTTAGCGGCTTGATCAGGTTATTTGTAATTTCGTCTGCAAAGCTGGTTTCTTTGCCTCGATAGTATTCTTCAAGCACGCCAAAAAAGGTGTTTTGGTAGGTGTAACACACGCCTGGTTTACATAAGGAGTCGAGTTTTTCCAAATGTTGTAAAACGCGCGGTAATTTGTAGTTGGCTTCAATGAGGTTGTCGTAAGCGTTTGGTATAAAACCAGTTGACTGACCGATAAGGTGCTCTAAAAGAATCGGGGTATCAGCGTAGTTATCGAATTGATAGTCGGGTAATAAGTCTTGAAGGCTGTTTTCCCACGTGAATTTATTTTCTTCAATTTCTTTTGCTACGAAAGCAGCAGTAAACGTTTTAGATACAGACGCTAAACGAAAGACGGTCTCTTTATCAATTGGGGTACCGTGACGATCTGTTTTGCCATAGAAGGTAAATGTGCTCTCTTGGTCTCTCTCAACCATGACAAAGGCGAAGCCAGGCAACTTTTTTTGCTTAGCTTGAGCCTTTATTTCTTGGGTGTACTTGGCTACCCACTCGCTCTGCGCAGCGGGTGCTACGAACGAAATTGCTAACAGAGTAAAGGCCAAGGATTGCTTTAATAGAGACAAATTAACTACTTATTTTTATTATTTTCCAGGCCGTATTATCCTCCATATGCCCTGGTAAGTTCAAGCCATGTTCGTTCTTTGTGCAGATGCATTGATGATGTCGTTGTTCTTTTCCTTATTCGAATAATTAATGAGCAGTTCCGAAAATGACGTGTTTTTGATCTTAGACGCGCTACACTCTGCTCATTGCAATTTAGCGGTATTATTTATGTACATGCAAAACCTGAGTATTGAACAAATTAGAAAAGCGCGTGAAGCTCGTGATCCACGCTTTGATGGTTTGTTTTTTATAGGGGTGAAAACAACAGGCATTTTTTGTCGTCCGATTTGCAAAGCGAGAGCGCCGCTCGAAAAGAATGTGGAATACTATGATACTGCTATAAATGCTATTAAACATGGCTTTCGACCTTGTTTAATGTGCCGTCCAGACAGTGCGCCAGGTTCATTTGCTTGGAAAGGCGTCGAAACGACTGTGGAACGAGGCGCGCGTTTATTGGCTGAAAATTTGGATTTAAGTATTGCCGATATCGCAGAAAAGTTGGGAATATCGACTCGATATTTTAATCAGCTTTTCAATGAGCATTTGCAGGTGGCACCCAAAAAATATCAGGTTTATCACCGCCTGTTGTTTGCTAAACAACTGCTGCATGAGTCAACTCTTCCTATCGAAGAGGTTGCTCTAGCGAGCGGTTTCAATGCTGCAAAGCCAATGCAAAGTCATTTGAAACAACATACGGGTTTGTCACCAAGCCAAATTCGCAAAGCCAAATCATTCAGTAAACATAATGACGGCGAGACAATCACGGTGCTGTTGAGCTATAGACCGCCTTACAATTGGGCGTATGTTCGAGACTTCTTCGATATAAGAGCATTGCAAAGCAATGAAATAGTGACGCAAAATAGTATTAGTAAAGCCTTAGAGATTGCTGGCAAGGCAGTGCGTTTTTGCGCGGTGCATGAAGGAGAACATAATCGCTTTAGGGTTTACTTTGATCTATCTGATATTTCTGTACTAAAGGCCAGCATTCGAATGGTTAGGAAGATGTTAGATTTAGATTCTGATGCTACTTTTATTCAACAAGGCATTAAACAATCGGGAGTGCCTGAAGGCTTGTTGACTCATGGCATTCGTTTACCAAGTATCATTAATCGCTTCGAAGCAGGCTGCCGTGCCATTATTGGTCAACAGGTAACAGTAAAAGCAGCCATAGGACAACTTAATTTATTACAACACAATTTATTGGGCGAATTTGAGAATAGTAATGGTAAGGAAAGCGATGCTTACAAAGCTTTACGTCCATTTGTGAGTCCAGAACAGGTAGCGAATGCCGATTTATCGTTCTTAAAAATGCCGAATGCACGCAAAGCGACATTGAAAGCATTTGCACACTTTATGTGTCAGCACTTCGACGCGGATATTAAAGAATGGCTGAACATTAAAGGTATCGGTCCTTGGACGGTAAATTATGTTGCTATGCGAAACTCAGACTTTCCCGATATCTTTTTAGATACTGATTTGATTATAAAGAATCGTATAAAAGCCTTAGCGCAAAGAGGTGTCGAAATTAACTCGATGGCTGCTGCTCCGTGGCGCAGTTATTTGACGCTAAGTTTATGGAATATGGAGTTATAGGGACCAATGAATACACAATTAGAAAGTAGTAAATACCCACAATACGACCATTTGTATAAAAGCGTTGTGACCAGCCCCGCGGGTTCGCTGACCATCTTTGCTGATGAAATCGCTGTCAAAGCTATCGATTTTAGCGACACACACCCAGCTGAAAATGAAAATAGTGTTTCTAGGCTTGCAGCTCAGCAGCTAAAAGAATACATTGCCGGTGAAAGAACTGAGTTTTCACTTCCTCTCGCGCCTGACGGAACCGATTTTCAAAAAGCGGTTTGGGCGAGTTTGCTTGAAGTAAAATTTGGCGATACAGCAAGCTACTTGGATATAGCGAAATCGATAGGGAACGTGAAGGCTTGCAGAGCAGTCGGCGCAGCAAATGGTAAAAACCCCATCCCTATCGTAATCCCTTGTCATCGAATTATTGGCTCCAATGGCAAATTAACAGGCTATGCGGGTGGCTTGCAGCGTAAAACATATTTGTTAGCACTAGAATCTAAGGGTGACATTGAAGACTTCTCACTTACTTGAATTATTGTTATTGGGTGCCATTTGGGGAGCGTCTTTCATGCTGATGAAAGCGACCGTGCCTTCCTTTGGTGTGTTCGCGCTGGTAGAAGTACGAGCAAGTTTAGCTGCCCTATTTTTGTTGCCGGTGGTTTATTTTACAAAGCAATTTGCTGATTTAACTGCAAACTGGGCTAAGTTGTTGTTTGTCGGTGCAGTGAATACCGCAATTCCTTTTTGCTTATTTTCCTATACAAGCGTTCATTTAGACGCAGGTTTAACCGCCATATTGAATGCAACGGCACCTATGTTTGGTGCCATTATCGCGTTCTTTTATTTACAAGATCGTATTGGCTTGCATGGTGTTATCGGCATTTTCCTTGGATTTTTAGGCGTTGTTGTTATCAGCCAAGACAATCAATCCACTACCCCCGTGACGTTGATTCCAGTTTTGTCTGCGCTGGTTGCGACATGTTGCTACGGTATTGCTGCGTGTTATATGAAAAAACATTTGAGTGGTGTTAAGCCATTTGCCATCGCCGCAGGAAGCCAGGTCTTTGCTGCTTTACTTCTCATGCCATTGGCAGTCTATACCTGGCCAAACGTGAGTCCTGATCTCACCACATGGGGAGCTGCCCTCATCTTAGCCGTTCTTTGTACTGGCGTTGCATACATCATGTACTTTGATTTGATTGCTAAAGTTGGCGCTTCTCAAGCAATGACTGTGGGTTATTTAGTACCAGTATTTGGCATATTTTGGGGCATGGTTGTACTGGGCGAAACACTGTCTGCGTATGCGATTACGGGAGGTAGCATGATAATACTTGGCGTGATGATCACGACAGGGATCGTCAGGCGACGCCGGAAGATCCCTTCGCTTTAAAAGTCGATTGGTGGTGCAGTGGTTTTTGCCGTATCAATGTTGTCGAGAGCGGGTTTGAGTCTCAATATTGCAGATACAAAGTTGTCGTCATTTTCTAACTTCACTTTACACGTAGAAAACTTCAACATCGCCTGCTGTTTTTCACACTCTGATTGAATGGTCGCTAGACCATGTCTCACATTTTCCATAAATAGTGAGGCTTTGTCGGCATTGGTGTTTTGGAGCAATATCAACCATTGGCTCTCATTCACCTTTCCTAAATAGCCTTCGGTACTGAATTTATCCAGTGACTCAATTAAAAATTCAGATACTTTGGTGCCGACACTACTGAGTGCAGGTATACATTCTGCGGTAAGTGGTTTTTGGTATAAATCGTTTAACTGAATTAGTGCTATATAGGCATCATCAGAATAGGACTTCGCGTCGATAATATATTTGATTGTTTCATCCGATGGCATCTTACAGTAAGGCAATACAATGGCATCGCTCTGCAGATCCTTGCGGAAATAGAAAAGTAAATTGTAGATAATTAAAAACAGTATGAAGATCACGGCCAAAACCGAGATGACTGAAAAAATGAAGCCTCGGCTGATTTCGGTTTGTTGTTCTTCGAGAGGTGACATCAACAGTAGCGTCCAATCGAACAAGTCTAGGTTTACTTGTGCGATGAGCACATCTTCTTCGTTTACGGTAATTAGCTGGTTATTGATATCTATCGGTCGAGTTGTGGTTTCATCTATTGGTTCTGAACTCTCAGCTAGAAGCGCTTGATACCAGCTTAAATCTTGTAGTTTATTGAATTTGGACTGACTCGCATTTAAAGCAGGAGCGGAAGAAAGCATGATCGTGCCTTCAGGGTCGACAAAAATAAAATCGTGGCCGTATTTGGCTTTATGTTGTTTGAATACGTCAATGAATTTTTCAAGGCTTTGCGCGACACCAAAGAAGCCAAGAAACTCACCTTTTTCGCTAAATATTTTGATATCTATAAAAAAGTGCGTGTCTTCCCATTTACCAATGTCACCAACAGAAAGCTCAGGTCTGTCTCGATATTTAAAATACCAACTTACCTCACCCTCGACCAACTCTAAGGTAGTGCCATCTGAGTTGAATTGTTTCTTTTGTTTCTCTAGGGCAACAAAAAAACCCATGTCGAATTCACGTTCTAGGCGACTCAGGGTTGAAAATATTTGGGTTTCATTTACGTTTTCAGAAACTGCCGAATCTCTCACAATATTGATAAGTTCTTGCGATTGGCTAAGTGTCTCGGCAACATGAAGTGGCTCTATTACTTGCTCTACAACTAAACGTACTGCAGGTGAGAGAGACGCCTGGTGAGCTCTGCTTTGCTCAGCCACTATTTTGGTCATACTGAAGTGCACAAGGGTAATGATTGATATCACGACCACGGCGAAAAGAATAAGAATACTGCGATGTAGCGTACGAAAAATGTTCATTTTTTCAAAGTAAAAAACGTCCTGTAAATTTAGCGCGCATGATAGCTTAATATTTAAACAAGGTCTACTGACAAGGTGTGCCCACTCAGTTACACTACTGCGCAAATCAAAAAGGAATGTTACATGTCACTATCCGTTATTATCCTAGCTGCCGGTAAGGGTACTAGAATGAAATCTTCGCTCCCTAAGGTCTTGCATAAAATTGCAGGGAAACCAATGGTTGAGCACATCATCGATACAGCAAAAGAGCTCGATTGCCAAAGCCTTAACTTAGTTTATGGTCACGGTGCTGACCTATTAAAAACGGCGCTTGATCACCACCAAGTTAATTGGTGCTTACAGGCTGAACAATTGGGTACAGGTCACGCCGTGCAACAAGCAGTTGAACACATAAAGGATGATGAAGATGTGATGATCTTAGTGGGTGACGCACCACTAATCAGTGCAGATACTCTGCGTCGCTTGGTTGATGCAAAAGCTTCTGCAGATCTAGCACTGCTTACAGTACATCTTGATGATCCGACCGGAATGGGCCGTATCGTTCGTGACGGTGACAATATCAAAGCGATTGTTGAACACAAAGATGCAAGTGACGCACAACGAGAAATAAAAGAAATTAATACAGGCATGATGTTGATGGCTGGTAGCGATTTAAAACGCTGGTTAGGCGCCCTATCCAATGACAATGCGCAAGGTGAATACTATTTAACTGACGTTATTGAAATGGCAGCTAATGAAGGACTGACTATTCGAGCTGCACACCCAGTATGGGAAAGAGAAGTAGAAGGTGTAAATAACCGTGTTCAGCTATCATCTTTAGAATGCGCTTATCAATTACGCAATGCTGAAGCATTAATGATGGAAGGTGTCAGCCTCGCTGACCCACATCGCATTGATGTGCGAGGCTCACTGACGGTTGGACAAGATGTGACAATAGACATCAACGCCGTTTTCGAAGGCAATGTCACTATTGGAAATAAGGTATCCATCGGGCCAAATTGTGTTTTGAAAAACTGCACAATTGGCGACGGTTCAGTGATTGAAGCATTTTCATTAATTGAAGACGCAACGGTTGCAAATAGCTGCACTATTGGCCCTTACGCTCGTCTACGACCCGGTGCAGACCTACATAATGGCGCCAAAGTAGGAAACTTCTGTGAAGTGAAAAAATCAGTTATCGGAGAAGGTTCAAAGGTCAATCATTTGACCTATATCGGCGATGCTGAAATTGGCAAAGGTGTGAATGTAGGGGCGGGTACGATTACTTGCAACTACGACGGTGTCAACAAATTCAAGACGATCATTAGTGACGGTGTGTTTGTTGGTAGTAATAGCTCGCTGGTAGCGCCAGTGTCTATTGGCACGAATGCAACTGTCGGCGCCGGTTCTGTGGTTACTAAAGATGTAAATGCAGAAGAACTGGCTATTGCTCGTGGTAAGCAACGCTCGATTGCTGGCTGGGAACGACCTAAGAAAAAATAGACTTACCCAAGTAAACCTAGCTATATGAGGCCAGTAGAATTCATTTTACTGGCCTTTTTTGATCTTTACGTTCACTAAACACTACCTTTGATATATATTAGGTTTGTCTAATATAAGGTTGCGTATGCTAAACGAATCTCAAAACACAAAATTAGCTGAAAATGCTAAGCAAGCGGAACAGTTCTTGAAACTGCTCGCCAATCAATATCGACTTCAAATTTTATGTTCACTAGTAGCAGGGGAGCGCAGCGTCGGTGAGCTAGAATCCCTTCTGAATATTTCGCAATCAGCTTTATCACAACACTTGGCGAAGCTTCGCGAATCCGAAGTAGTCGCAACTGAGAAAAAAGGTCAGATGGTTTACTATCGACTCGCAAGTATTGAAGCCAATGCAATTCTATCAACCTTATACTTGATATATTGTAAAGATTAGATATTAGGTGTGCCTAATATCTTTGTCAGTAAACAAACTGGGGTAACTATGAAGTTCCAAAATATCGATGCACTACAAGTTAAACGCTGGCTAGACAATGAAGATGCTATTTTAATTGACGTGCGCGAGCCAGCCGAGTTCTCCACTAACCATATACAAGGAGCCACTTTACTACCCTTGGGTAAGATTACATCGAGTGATTTACCGCAAACTGAGCAGAAAGTCGTTATATATTGCCAAAAAGGGGCACGGGGAAATTCTGCTTGCGTTAAAGTGACGGATCAAGATGAGTCTGTCACCGTCTATAATTTAATGGGTGGTATTGAAGCATGGCAAAATGCAGGCTTTGATACTCAAATTGGCGAAAGTTCAACTTTACCCCTAGACAGGCAAGTACAACTGACTATCGGCGGTTTTGTTTTGTTGGGAAGTATAGCAACGTTCGCTATCGACTCTGCATTCATTGTAATTCCGGCACTTTTTGGTGCAGGTCTTCTGTTCTCTGGCGCGACTGGCAAGTGCAATCTTGCAATGATCATGGCCAAACTGCCTTGGAATAAATAGGTCAAAGCCAATACCCCCTCCACTCCTTTTTATCTTAAAGGGTTTTGGCTGCGAATTTGCAAATCGAAAGAAAATAACTATAATGCCTTTCGATTTGAAATTTAAGGCCTTGCGTTTTGCAAAAAAGAAACACTCAACAGCGTCGTCGCGCGATCATTGAACGCCTTAATGAGCGCGGCGAAGTAGCAGTTGATGAATTAGCAAAATACTTTTCTACGTCAGAAGTTACGATTCGTAAGGACTTAGCTGAACTAGAGAACAACGGTTTGTTACTGCGAAAGTTTGGTGGCGCAGTTTTACTGCCTGCTGAGTCTTCAGAGCTTTCAAATGAAAAGCTTTCGAGTCGAAAGAAAGCAATTGCTACTTTAGCGGCAAGCTTGATCAAAGATCATAATCGCATCATCGTTGATGGTGGTAGCACAACCTCAGCGCTTCTCCCTCATATCCTGAAAAAACTAGGCTTGGTCGTTATGACTAACTCTTTACATGTAGCTAATGCCTTGCTCGAAGCAGAGAATGAACCTCAAGTACTGATGACAGGCGGTACATGGGATGCGCAGTCGCATTCTTTTCAAGGGCAGATGGCGGAAAACATGCTTAAAGCCTACAATTTTGATCAAGCTTTTGTTGGTGCAGCGGGAATAGACGTCGAGCGCGGCACAACGACATTCAATGAACTGGTTTCACTTAGCAGAACAATGGCCGATGTAAGTAAGTCGCTCATTATACTGGCCGAGTCAGAGAAACTTGAGCGCAAGATACCGAATATAGAGTTGCCTTGGAAAAGTATTTCAGTGTTAGTGACTGATAGTTTAATTCCTCCTGAGGCGAAAAAACGAATAGAGGCGCATGGCGTTACCGTTATGTGCGCAAAGGTTTCAGCAGAGTAATACTGAAACCAAATAGAATTTAAGACAGATTAGGACAAAATTATGTGTGGAATTGTTGGCGCGATTGCCGAAAGAAACGTGGTAGAAATTTTATTGGAAGGCCTGAGACGCCTCGAATACCGTGGATACGACTCGGCAGGTGTTGCATTGCTCGATGGTGATGGGAATCTGCGCAGAGAGCGTCAGGTTGGTAAAGTAAAAGCGCTCAGTGACGCAATAGCAAGCAACCCAATAAAAGGCTCTACCGGTATTGCTCACACGCGCTGGGCAACACATGGTGGTGTAAACCAAAAGAATGCGCATCCACATTTCTCCTCTGAGCGCATTGCCGTTGTACATAACGGTATTATCGAAAACTATGAAGCCTTGCGCAGTGATCTTCAGGCGAAAGGTTATACTTTCGGTTCTGACACAGATACCGAGACGATTGCTCATACCGTGCACGAAGAAGTGAAAAAAGGAAAAGATCTACTCCAAGCCGTTCAAGACTCGGTGAAGCTTTTCCATGGTGCTTACGGCACAGTGATCATGGATAAAGAAGACGCAGAGCGTGTGGTCGTTGCTCGTTCAGGAAGCCCGCTTGTGATTGGTTTGGGCATTGGTGAAAACTTTATCGCGTCTGATCAAATGGCGCTATTGCCAGTGACGCGTCGTTTCATCTTCCTAGAAGAAGGTGATGTTGCTGAGATAACACGAACGTCGGTTTCTATTTACGATGAAAACGGTGACAGTGTTGAACGTGAAGTCTTTGATTCAGAATTAGAGCATGACGCTGGCGACAAGGGTGGATATCGCCACTACATGCTAAAAGAAATTCATGAGCAACCAACGGTTGTGCGCAATACCTTGCAAGACCGCTTAGGTGAAACCGATATCGTAAGTGGTATTTTTGGTGCTGGCTCAGAGGATATTCTAAAAGATATTCAACATGTTCAGATTATCGCTTGTGGTACGAGTTATCACTCTGGCATGACGGCGCGTTATTGGCTTGAGCAGTATGCGAATGTTTCATGTAACGTCGAAATTGCATCTGAGTTTAGATACCGCAAATCAGTGGTGCACCCGAACAGTTTGCTAGTGACTATTTCACAGTCGGGTGAAACGGCCGATACGCTGGCTGCACTTCGCCTTGCTAAAGAACAAGGCTATATGTCTAGCTTGACCATTTGTAATGTCCCTGGCTCGTCATTGGTCAGAGAATCTGACATGTCTTTCATGACGCTAGCGGGTGCTGAAATTGGTGTGGCGTCAACTAAGGCATTTACAACTCAGTTGACGGGTTTCCTAATGCTGACATTGGCTTTAGGCCGATACAACAACATGTGCCCAGAAGATAAAAAAGCCATTATCGATGGTTTGCATAGTCTGCCAAGTAAGCTTGAAGAGACTTTGACCCTGACTGCTGGAATTGAAACCTTAGCTGAAGAATTTGCTGATAAAAATCACAGCTTGTTTTTAGGTCGCGGCGACCAGTATCCGATCGCAATGGAAGGTG
Source organism: Alteromonas sp. W364 (assembly GCF_031846205.1). NCBI lineage: Bacteria > Pseudomonadati > Pseudomonadota > Gammaproteobacteria > Alteromonadales > Alteromonadaceae > Alteromonas > Alteromonas sp. W364. The sequence goes on from NZ_JAVRID010000007.1 coordinate 262,867, forward strand.
CTCTTAAGCTAAAAGAAATTTCATACATTCACGCGGAAGCTTATGCTTCAGGCGAGCTGAAACATGGCCCATTAGCGTTAATTGATGATGAAATGCCTGTTATTGTCGTAGCGCCAAACAATGAGTTATTAGAGAAATTAAAATCAAACGTAGAAGAAGTGCGCGCTCGTGGCGGCATCATGTATGTATTTGCAGATAAAGATGCACATTTCGCAAGTGACGAGACTATGCGCGTCATCAACGTACCGCATTGTGAATCGCCTATCGCACCGATTATTTATACTATCCCACTACAGTTATTATCTTACTATGTGGCGGTAATTAAAGGGACAGATGTCGACCAGCCTAGAAACTTGGCGAAGTCGGTTACGGTAGAGTAGTTGCCATACTGCGAGTCGGCTGTGCACGTTAAATAATACTCGAAACCAAAACGGTCACATTTAGTGACCGTTTTTGATTGAAACTCTTAGAGTATTATCTTTTGCTTAGCCTCACCCATTCAAGCTAATCCAAGCCTACAAGAGGCAAACCGATTAATTAAACTTTTCTTGGATCTATTACAACAATTAGATAATTTGTTGTTTCGACTTTATTGATGAAAAGAAAAGAGAATGCATTGGAGGGTTCAGTATCAAATAAGTCGTTAAGTATTTATAAATTAATACCGTACTTATCCAGCAGCGACTTAGTTCTGTCGGGATACTTTATCACGAGCTCCCTTAATACTTGTCGGTGACTTTCTTCAATTTTTTTGCCACGTTCAAGTAGTTTTTCTATGTAAAAATAACTATCAGTTCCTTCATTTGTTCGTTTTAATGCAACATCAAGAGCATCAAAACCAACAATTGGTAGTTCAAGGTCGGCTCCAGCATCTAGTAGAAATTCAAACCCTTTCCTTGAATGATTAACTGCTGCTAGTTTTAAGAGCGGTTGCCCCTCCAGAGCGTATGAATCTACAGAGGTGCCATGGTTGATAAGTACTTCAAGTAACTCTATATTTTCGTTGTAAAGTACATGACTGAATATAGAAAAACTGGGTACACCACCATCGCCTAGTATATTTTTGATTTGTTCTGGACTCGCATTCAATTCAATCGCAAGATTAAGCGTGATAGACGATATAAGCTCTTTATCTAAACTATTTAACTCAGATAAAAGCTCTATTACACCATCGTAACCCTCGCGCTCAGAAGCGTTGAAGATTTTTTCTATAATAGCTTTATCTTCTTCATTGAGTGACTCCCAAGGGTCTAATTCAAAGCTCCTTTCTTCGCCATGCACATTCCTTCGCAATAGCATACTTTCTATAATTTCCTTAGCTATTCTGTCATCAATCATGCTGATAATTTGAAATTTTTCTTTATCGTTCGCTACTGAATCGTCCTTCACTCTTTTAATTTTCTCCAGCACATCTTCATTAACGTTCATAATAAAATGGCTTTCGCTGTATGCATCAGGGTGAATTTCACTAAATATGATATTTGTTCGCTTAATATATTCCTCGTAGCATTCTTTTGGCAATTCAGCCGCGTCATTGCTTTGAAGCGATAAAAAACGCTTTGCAAACCGAAGACTTTTCTCTTCCATGAGTTGGATTTTATGTTGAGGTAACAAAGTGAAGTTCTCGAAACGTTTATAGTATTCGTCAGCGTTATTCTGTGGTAGAAACTTGTTAAGTCTAGTTTCGTTGTATCGCCTGCCTTTAAAGGTAAGCGCACCTGACTCTAGCAAACTAAGCAATGCTTGCGTTTGAGGACTATTGTTATCGTACTCTAAGAATAATGGGAAGAGCACTTCATCGCTCAAATTTGTTTTTACAGGCACACCTTGATTTTGCCAAAATTTTGCTAGTAGATAATTCTCGTTAGATATTGATAGCTCAACTAAGTTAGTTGCCTTGGTTATAGAGTAATCGAAAACGTGATTAATATTACCTTTGTATTTGGCATAAAGTAATTTGGCTATTCTCGTGACTTGCTCAGCGTATTCGTCTGAAATAATTGGGTCCGAATTGGTAATTGAAAAAAGATCAAAAAAATGAATTTTATAGCCCGAACGATAAAACATGTCGATGATGCTATTAACACTTTGCTCACTAAATCCATGGTTGAAAATATATTCACGAATGAAATACACCAATAAGGATTCGTTTTGATGCCCGTTTAGCAATAGTGAATTAGGGTTGGCCTTTACTATGTTGAAAATCCAAGATTCAGCATGTTCTATATGTATACGTTCGATTGATTCTATCAATTGGCCGAGATTATAAATGTTAGAGCCATTTTTCCTTGCTTCCCTGATATCAAACGTTAAAGGCATTTTCCTTGCCGAGCCTGCTTTATAAAAGCTGACATGGGCAGGACTCAGTGTAGAAGGTATCAATCGTAATTTTGCTTCTTTAAGCAAGTCACCGGTAAACAATGGGTCACTCTCAACAAGGAGTTTAAAAAGAGATTTAAAGTCATTAAATTGATGAAGGTCGAGTGGGTAATTTTCGTTTATATCTTCCACTAAAGATTCGCATGATTGTAATAGTTGTCTCTGATTTGTATTTGATTGAGGATTTAGTGGTGCGTTTGAATCCTGATGAGGTAAGTGTTGTTTTGAAGGGGAATCATTAGGAACTAACTTTAGCTCGGATGAAGTAAAAAAGAATATCGATACGACTAGTAAAGCTATAACGAGCAATAGGCTGGCGACTAGGTAGTAGGGCGAGAATAACTTTTTATTCATTAATTAAAAGCGTATAAAATACATGTAACTTAAACTTACCAGATATTTCTAATGTATCAATAGCATAAGACTTGCTTGGTTAAAGACCGTCTCAAAGCATCCAATAGCAGACGGTCGGAAATTAATTATGAACGAGCATTTTCGTGCGATAATCGGGTCCCCGCTAAGCCTGCACTGAAGTACAGCTTTGTGCAGTTTTCGGACAGTCAGGGATGCTTAAAATTGCGCATATTTCTTAGTTTTTTGAGCTACGGACGCAATCCTTTTAAACACCCTGCACACACTTATTTTGATCAGGATAACCTACTGATATGAATACGAATATAGATTTGTTTGTATCAAACGTAATGAGTGTTATTCTGAAGGCACGATAATAGGGTGTTAAAGGGTAAGGAGTGCTATGCCGGTATGCGCGATTTGCGGTGAACGTGAAGGAACTACAAGAGATCATGTTCCTCCAAAAGCCATTTTCCCTAAACCTCGACCAGCTAATTTGGTTACGGTCCCTGCATGCCCTGACTGCAATAATGGCGCATCAGATAATGATGACCTCTTCAAAGTTTTTCTTAGCATGCAGGCGGCCGGCAATAATGAAATAGCGAGAAGGCTATTTCAAGAAAAGACTGTTCGAACATTACAAAGAAACCAGTCTTTACTTTCAGCGATTCGCCGAGAATCAACCGAGGTTGAAGTAGTAAATAATCAAGGACTTCTGGAGACACGCAGGGGTGTGCTATGGAACTCAGCAGCTCACGATGCTGTTATCGAAAGAACAATAAGAGGTTTATATTTTCATCATTCGGGGTCGTCAGTAACGCATGATGCACAGTTATCAGTGCAGTGGCTAAGTGGTGTTCCCGAGGAAATACTTCCTCAAATTCATTTATTTAGAGAGGTTGTGCTTGGTGATAATCAAGTCACCTACAAATATATTATCTTTGAAGATGACCCGAGGCATTCCTTATGGTTGTTTGATTTTTACGGGGCACATTGGGCTAGTGGGCACACATCGCCTATACACTCTTAAAAAGGCATTGCTGTCAGACTAGTTTTCCGGGGTCGCCCAAACTTCTTGCCGCAGAATGCGGCGTTATAAGCCCAAAAAAAAGGATTGAGCATGCAACTAATACTTTCAATTATTTTAAGTTTTTTACTTGTAGGTTGTGCAACACCAGTCAGTCATACGAACATCCCATTGTCCACATATGATAAAGATACAGAGTACGGAATAGAAGATCGTGAGGATGGGTTCGGAATTACAGTTTACTATTCAAGATATCAGTTTATACCTGAAAGTGATGCTGTCGCTACCGCTTGTAGAAGCCAATTAACAGCAATTGCTTGGGAGCACTCAGATAAAGTCGGTAAGCCCATTGAAACCGTGAATGACCAGCGCATTCGAATATCCATGGGACGAAACGGAATTTCCGGAATCACGTCTTGTCAAGCTACAGCAATCGTGAAATGGAAATAGTCCTTTAAAAAGCTAAGCATAGACGCGTTAATTTACCACCCAGTGCTTAGTCTAGGGTACTCAATGACCGCAATGTCCACAAAGCTCGCATACGAATTTGAACGGCGTGTGTCTGCAATTGCCGTTAACTTGCCTGTCAGAAAAATCTATGGTCAAAGCAAAATTTGGTTTTAATCCACCCAAAAGGCAAC